>NZ_JASSZH010000022.1 GCF_030271165.1 Psychromicrobium xiongbiense
CGGCGCCCGGCAGAGTTGCTATTTCTTGATCGACATCTGGAAGAAGCGAACGAGTCCGTCCGGGTACGAGGTGTACCCCTGAACCTCGGACCGCGCGGCCAGCACGATGTTGTATTCGTAGAGGTACGCCCAGGGTGCCTGCGTGGTGATGATCTGCTGCGCCTGCGCATAGAGCGCGTTCCGGGTGGCCTGATCCGGCTCATTGGCGGCCTTCTGCCAGAGCGCGTCGACCTCGGGGTTGCTGTAGTTCATGTAGTTGCTGGAGCCCTTGGAGGTCATCAGCAGGCCTAGGTGGTAGCCGGGGTCGTTGACGAAGGAGGTCCAGCGGCTGATGTACGCCTGGACCTTCTTGCCGGACAGAGCCTCGAGGAACTGCGGGCGGGCCATGGACTTGATGTTCATGGTGACACCGATCTTGGCCAGTTCGGCCTGGATCAGCACTGCGTCGTCCTTCCAGTCGTCAAAGCCACCACCGAGGGTGAAATCAAAGGTGAAGCCGTTCGGCAGACCTGCCTCCTTGAGCAGGGACTTCGCCTTGTCCAGATTGTAGGAATAGGTGTTTCCGGCTGCGGTGAAGCCAGGCGTGGAGCTCGCCACCGCGGACTTCATCGGGCTGGCCTGCCCCTGCATGACGTCGTTGATCAGCTTGTCGTAAGGGATCGCATAGTTGATCGCCTGGCGGACCTTTTCGTTGTCGAAAGGCGCCACCTGGTTGTTCATCGCGAAGAAGAGGATCTTGTTGCTGGCCCGGGAATCGATGCTGATGCCAGCCACCGTCTTGAGCGTGTTGACGTCCTTGGCCGGTGCGTCCATCGCCACGTCCACCTGACCCTGCTTGAGCAGCTGCTCGCGATTGGAGGCATCGGCGATGAACTTCATGTCCACCTTGGCCAGCGCGGGCTTGTCTCCCCAGTAAGCGTCGTTGCGGGAGAGGGAGGCCGCCGTCGCCGGGTCCCAGCTGTCGATCTTGTACGGGCCGGAGCCTGCGACGTTCTTGCCCAACCAGGCGGAACCACCGTTCTTGTTCGCCTGATCCATGTCGACGATCGAGAAGGAGTACATCGGCAGGATCTGCAGGAACAGATGGTTCGCTGCCGTCAGGGTGATCACGACGGTGCTCGGGTCCTGAGCCGTCACTGAGCCGATGCCGGCCATCTGGTACAGGAAGCTGGCCGACTTGGAGGCCTTGATGTGGTCGAAGCTCGCCACCACATCGGCGGAGGTCAGGGCCTTGCCGTTCTGGAACTTCACGTCATCGCGCAGGTGGAAGGTGAACTTCGTGTGATCGCTCGACTCGTCCCAGCTCCTGGCCAGCATCGGAACGATCTGGTCCGTCTTCGCGGTCTGCTTGCCGTTAACGTCCTGGCGGCCGTAGGTGACCAGCTGGTCGTAGGCGGAGACGACGAAGGTATCCGAGGTCGCGTCGTTGGCCTCCGCCGGGTCCAGCGTGTTGCCGCCATCGGAATAGGCGACGACCATGCGGTCCTTGGCGGCTGCGGAGCCGCCCGAGTTCGCATTATTGGCGCTGCTGACACAGCCGGTCAGGAGGAGAGCGGTACTGACCAGTACCGCCGTCCCCAGATATTTGATGTTCACAGATAGCTCCGTTCTGAGGTGCTGTTGTTGAGGGAGTGCGGGGTTCTGAGGTTTGGGGGTTCTGAGGTTTAGAGGCTGCGGCGAAGGCGGGGATCCAGAACGTCCCGGAGGCTGTCACCGAGCAGATTGAAGCCCAGGATCGAGGTGGCGATCGCGAGACCGGAGAAGGTGGTCATCCACCATTCCCCGCTGATGATGTACCCACGGCCATCCGAGATCATGACGCCCCATTCCGCAGTGGGCGGCTGGGCTCCCAGGCCGATAAAGCTCAGCGAGGCTGCGGTCAGGATGGCGTAGCCCAGGCCCAGCGTGGTGCGCACCAGAATGGGCGCCATGGCGTTGGGGACCACATGCCGGGCCAGAATCTGCAGATTGGTCAGGCCAATCGACCGGCCAGCCTCCACGAAGTCCCGCTCGCGCAGTGACTGGGTCTGGCTGAACATGATCCGGGCGAATTCGGGGATGCCGACCACACCGACGGCGATCATGGCGCTGAACATCCCCGGGCCCAGCGAAGCTGCAATGGCCATGGCCAGCACCAGCGAGGGGAAGGCCAGCATGACGTCCATGACGCGCATGATGATGTTGCCGGTGCGGCCGCCGAAGAATCCGGCAATGCCACCGAGCGGCACACCGATCAGAATCGAGATCCCGACGGCGATCAGCCCCATCCAGAGCGAGGCCTGGCCACCGACGAAGACGCGGGTCAGAATGTCCCGGCCATAGTTGTCTGTGCCGAACCAGTGCTCCCCGCTCGGGGGTTTCAGCAGCGGGCCCACCGCTGTCTGATCGGCACCGTAGGGGCTGATCAGCGGGACGATGAAACTGCCGAGGGTCCAGAACAGAACAAAGGCGAGGCCGATCACCGAGAGCTTGTTCCGCAACAACAAGCGCAGCACTCCCTGTCGGTGGCCGCGGGAATCGCCGGGTTGGGGCGCTGCGCCGTCGGACGTTGGGCCGTCGGGAGCGTTAAGCGTGATCTCAGACATTTTTGACTCTCGGATCCAGCCAGCCGTTGACGATGTCGACCAGCAGATTGATCACCAGATAGACGATGGCGGCCAGCAGGGTGAACGCCTGAACCGGCGCGTAATCGGTGGCCAGGATGGATTGGGTGACATAGGAGCCGACGCCGGGCCAGGTGAAGATGGTCTCGGTGATGACCGCACCACCCAGCAGCTGGCCGAACTGCAGGCCGACGATGGTCGCAGTGACCGGGGCGGCATTCTTGAGTGCGTGCTTGCCGATCACGATGATCCGCGGCAGGCCTTTGGCGGTGGCTGTCCGGATGTAGTCCTGGGCGATCACTTCGAGCATGGCGGAGCGGGTCATCCGGGCGATGATCGCCGTCGGCCCCAGTGCCAGCACCAGCGCGGGCAGGATCAGGTGCTGTACCGAGGAGGTCAGGGCGGCCATATCCCCGCTGAGCAGACTGTCCAGCACGTAGAGACCGGTGATGTGGGTGGGCGGATTCAGATTGTCTGAGATCCGGCCCAGCGGCGCAGGCGCCCAGTGCAGTTGGCCGAAGAACAGGAAGATCGCCAGCAGACCCACCCAGAACACCGGCATCGAGGCGCCCAGCAGGGAGAGCACTCGGCTCAGATGGTCCACCCAACGGTCGCGCTGGGTGGCGCTGAGGATGCCCAGTGGGATGCCGATCAGCAGCGCAACGATGAGCGCGGAGAGCCCCAGCTCGATGGTCGCCGGGAAGCGGCTGGCCAGATCGTCGACGACGCGCTGGCCTGTGTGCCAGGCAAAACCCAGATCCCCGCGGAAGAGGTCTCCGACATACCGGAAGAACTGGATATACAGGGGCTGATCCAGGCCCATGCTTCTGCGGATTCCGTCGATCACACTCTGTGGTGCCTGTTCCCCGGCGAAGGTCCGCGCGGGATCCCCCGGAAGCACCCTGGTGATCAGGAACATGCAGACAATGACGCCAAGGAGCGCTGGGATCATGGCCAGCAGCCGCCGTGCGATGGTGTTCATGTCGTTCCTGCCTTGCAATGATGCACGGGCAACGGGTGCCCGGCTGTGAGGTTCATCCCATTGCACAGTGATGGCATTCTCTAAGCAATCGATTCCCATTATTTGGGAGGTCTTTTCGCATTTTGGGACTATATTTCACAAACTTGAAACATCGGGAGATCGGAAGACCCTATGCTCTTCACATGACCGTCGTTGGACAGAACCCCTCAGGGCATGGCTCCTTGTCCCCTCTTCAGACCGTGGACCGAGCCTTGGGAATCCTGCTCTCCTACAACGAATTCCGTACAGACTGGGGCGTTCTGGAGCTGGCAGAAGCCCAGGGGCTCACCAAATCCTCCGCGCAGCGGCTGTTGGCCTCGCTCGCCGCCCAGGGCTTTCTGCGTGCAGATCCCTGGACCCGGCGGTACAGCCTGGGCCCGGCCATGTGGCGGATGGCGTCATTGTGGGAGCGAACGGGAGGGTTGGCCCGGCTGGCGGATACCGTTCTGACCCCACTGTCCGAGGAGACAGCGCGGACCACCACCTTTTCGGTGCCCGATGGCGCTTACGTGCGCTGCATTGCCGCGGTGGATGGGGTTCAGGGGCCGATCCGGGCCCATCCGCTGATTGGAGATCTCTACCCGGCCCATGCCGGTGCCACCTCACGCTCGTACTTTGCCTTCCTGAACCCGGCGGAGCGGCGGAATCTCCTGCACGGGCGCCCGTTTGCCCGTTATTCGGAGCGGACCGAGGTCGACGAGCAACGACTTGAGGATTTGTACAACAGCACCATCACCGAGGGTTTCGCCGAGTCCGAGGGGGAATACGATGCCACCACCCGCGCCATTGCCGCTCCGGTGCTGCTGGGCCACCGGCCGGTGGGCTCCCTGTCAATTGTGGAGAGCAAAATCGGGGCGGCCAATGCAAGCCTCCGCGACTATCTGCCCCAACTGCTGGCCGCAGCCCAGCAACTCTCTGATCTGCTCTCAAACCGCACCGCACCCCCGCAGCGCAACTGGCGCCAGGGGAAGGGAAACCGGACATGAGACGCTGATTCCAGCCGCCATCCGCCGTCCCCGCCCATCCGATCGAAAGCCACAGAGCCATGACCACCCTTGACCTGCTCCTCTTCTCCAACTCCACCAATGCTGGCCGCGGCTATCTGGAACATGCCCAGGAGGAGGTCGCCGACTTCCTCGCTGGTGTGAACGAGCTTCTCTTCGTCCCGTTCGCCCTGCAGGATCATGAGGCCTACACCACCAAGGTCGGGGCGGCGCTCGCATCGTTGGGAGTGCGCGTCATCGGCCTTCATTCCTCTGCCGATCCTGCCGCTGCCGTCGCCTCCGCCGAGGCTGTGTTCGTGGGTGGTGGAAACACCTTCCGCCTGGTCTCGACGCTTCAGCGCACCGGGCTTCTCGGCCAGATCCGAGCCGCCGCACAGTCGGGGATCAGGTACATGGGCGCGAGCGCGGGGACGAATATCGCCGCTCCGACCATCCGGACCACCAATGACATGCCGATTGTGGAGCCGCCCAGCTTCGAGGCACTCGGACTGGTCCCGTTCCAGATCAACCCGCACTACCTGGATGCCGTTCCGGGCAGCACCCATGCGGGCGAGACCCGGGAAATGCGGCTGACCGAGTTCCTCGAGGAGAACGATGTCGCCGTCCTGGGCCTGCGCGAGGGCAGCCACCTGCGAGTCACCGGCACGCCCGGCGAACCGTCGTTGAAAGCGCGGCTGGGCGGCGAGGCCGTGACGGCCGGTAGGGCACCAGGCATCACCTTCCGACGCGGGTATGCCCCCGAAGAGACCTCAGGCGAGGTGACCGGGCTCTGGGATCTCGGCGCCCGGTATGACGACAGCCAGTCCTGAGCTGATTCAGCCGTTGGGCCTGCTGGGCATGCTCTGCAGCGCCCATTTATTACCATCCGGATCAGCGAAATAGACGAAGCTCCCCCAGTCCAAGACCTCGATGTCGCTGACCTCCACACCGTTGGCCTTCAGCTGGTCATAGGCCACCTGGATGTCGCTGACCACCATCTGCAGGCTGGGCGCTGTCCCTGCCGGAGCATCGTTGAGCCCCTCCCCGATGCAGATGGAGCAGGCTGAACCCGGTGGGGTCAACTGAACAAAGCGGATGGCCTCGTTGGGCCGTTCATCGTAGTCGGCATTGAAGCCCACCTGGTTGACGTAAAAGTCCTTGGCGCGGTCCACATCGGAGACAGGGACAAACACCAGTTCAAGTTTCCAGTCCATGGCCCCACGCTAGACCCCGCAGCAGAATTGCAACAGTGCCTGCGGTCAGCTTTCTTCTGGCGGCGGATAGTGTCAAGGTTTTAAGCACTTACTGAGCACAAAGCAGAGCAAAACCCCTGGAAATCAGGGATTCACCCACGATGCCGGCCAGTAAGTGCTTAATACCTTGACGTCACCTTCAGACCGAGTCAGGCGCCGAAGGTCATCTCACAGAATCCCTTTGCCTCGCCTGATTCCAGGCTGCCCACAGGACCTGATTCCAGCCTGCCCTCTGGGTCAGCCACCAGCCGCAGCCGGTACACCACCTCGCCCCACACATCGCTCAGCCGGGCGTCATCGAGCGTGATCTGCTCCCAGCTGGAGACCCAGCCGGGACTGACCCGCAGCGTCGTCCCGCCCAGCCTCAGGCCGCCATCGGCCAACCGCTCCGGACGATGGGCCACCATGAGCATCAACTCCGCCGGGATGACCCCGCTGGTCCAACAGTCCCGTACTCGGATGCAGCGCTGGGCCCGGTCCAGGGAGACCCGCCGCTGCCAGGATTCCAGCCCATGGATCCTGGGGTAGGCCTGTTCCAGATGCAGCTCAAGTCCGGTCTCCTCCGGCAAAAGGTTCGTGGCACCGTCGGATGCACTGAGGCCAAAGGCTACGCACTCCGTGGCTCGGTACTCTGCCCCGGCGGCTTGTTCCTGGCCATCGATCAGCGGCACATTGTGGAAGCCACTGCGCATGGTCCAGATGTCGTAACGCCGGGCGCCATCGAAAGTTTCCTTCCGGTACGTACCGACGCCGACGTCAATCACCACGGGCTTGCCATCGTGGAACACCAGAAAGTTCCCGGCGTCATTGTGGTTATGGCTGACGCCGTTGTGCCCACCTTTCACGGCGAGATAGAGGCCTTCGCTGCTTCCCGCCCGTTCCCGGGCGCAGAGCACCTCGGTATGCGGCAGGTAGATGGTCGCTGGATAGGGCATCCCCTCAGCAGGCCCGGGATCAGTCTGCGCCTCGGCGCTGAACCAGCGTTCATCGAGAACCTCTGAGGCCACCCGATGGAAGGTATTCCCCACCGGCCGCGGAACCGTCCAGCGCAAGGGATCGCTCTGCCCGGTCAGCCTCGCCATGGCCCGGGCATGCTGGGCCGCGTCCCGGTTGCCCACCGCTTCGGCATAGCGATAGGCGGTATGCCACCGCACTCCCCGATCGGAGAGCGCCGAGGCGTCGCCAAAGTTGACCTGCCAACGGTCATGAATCTGCATGGCGGAGGGAAATCCGGACATGGCTGGCACCGGCGAACGATGGAGAGCCTCGGTGGAGCCTTCGGTGATTGCCCCGATGAATTCCAGCGCTTCAAACAGCGTTGCTGCTGCCCACCACCAGTAGGTGGCGCCCTCTTCGCAGCTGCCGTCCTCGCCATACCCAGCACAGAAGTTATCCAGAATGGGCAGAGCGCGATCCACCACAGCTCTCTGTTCTGCGGGCTCCGCCGTTGTGAGCGCGCAGGCCAGCGTATTGGCGGTAATCCATGGCGCCCAGTTATTGGGTGGCTGCTCCTGGGAGCCGAACCACCAATGGTCCCGTTCCAGAAACGGGCGAAGCACGCGCTGCTCAATCTCGCGACCGATCCTCCGATGCAGGGTCGGGTACCTTTGCTGCAACTCTCCGCGAAGGAGATGCCGGGTCCAGGCAAGTTGGGCACCCAGGAAGGCAGCGCTGAGGTCCAGACCGGGGTGCAGCGGGTCCGGCAGTTCCGGCTCACGACCCTCGACCGGGTCCACCAGGGCTGCATAGTGCGCGGGCAGACACCAGCTGCTCAGCTCGCACAAGGACCAGGCATCATCTGCCGCACGCTCCACCCAGAGCGCACGGTCCTCCTCCCCCTGCGCCAGACAGGCCACCAGCGTTGCGGTGGCCAGCCGATCCTCCAGGAGGGTGAGCTTGGTTTCGTAGACAACACGGTCACCGAGCGTGCGGTACCGCATCCAGTCAGAGGCCGTAGGCGCCCCTGCCTCTGCGCCGTGCAGATCCTCCGCCGCGCGAAGGACCGTTGCCCTGACCGCTTCCGGGACCCTGCCCCAGTCGGCGGCGCCCCAGGGCGGAAGCAAAGCTCGCGCGTGTTTTCCTGGCATACAACGAACCTTTCAGATGGCTGGAGTCCGGGAGTTGCTGGCTCCGTAGTGGCGCCCTCGCCGCTTGACTCACCACCCTATGTCCGCTTTAGTTCAGATGAATTGGTTCAAACGGCACTTGAACAAATTCGAACGATCCGGCTGGCCGAGAGGAGAACCCAGAGTGCTTCCCGAGGAGCGCCAGGAACTGATCCTGGCCGAACTTGCACTGCACGGTTCGCTGCAGGTCGCCCCCTTTGCCGAGAAAATCGGCACCTCGGGGATGACGATCCGCCGCGATCTGGCGGCACTCGCCGTGAGAGGTGCCCTGGATCGGGTTCACGGCGGTGCCATTGCGCGGAGCCACAACAGCCAGGGGGCACAGAGCAGTCCATGGGCACAGAGCAGTCCATGGGTGACCGACAGCTCGCGGACCACCAGTGGGCCGAACGGAGGCCGGCAGCTGCCCACCGCGACCGTCGGCGTCATCGTGCCCTCCGCGCACTACTACTTTCCCGGCATCATCCGCGGTATGGAATCAGCGGCACATAAGGCGGGGGTCCGGCTGGTCCTGGCAGTTTCCAGCTACTCCTCCAGCACCGAATGCCACCAGATTGAACGTCTGCTTGCCAATCGGGTCGATGGCTTGCTGGTCACGCCCAGCGCCGAGTCGCTGGAGGGTCAGGACTCGTTGAAGCTTCTGGCGGCGTGCCCGGTGCCGGTCGTGGTGGTGGAGCGCTCCGTGGATGAGGTGCTGGATGTGGCTCATCGCCTGGAAGCGGTGGCCAGCGATCACGCCCGCGGCGCCGAGATCGCAGTGAACCACCTCGCGGCACTGGGCCATCAACGCATTGCGCTGTTCACCCGGGAGGACAGTCCCACGGCGGCTGCGCTGGTTCAGGGCTATCGCCGGGCCGTCCTGCGCACCTGGCAACAGGTGGAGGAGGATCTGATACGGGTGGTCCACCGTCCGGGTCCGGACGCCGGAGCACGCCATGAGACGATTCAGCATCTCGTGCAACTCTGCGTAGTCCAGGGAGTCACAGCGGCAATTGTGCACAATGACGAAGATGCCGTCGCCTTCGCCGATGCAGCCCAGGAGTACGGTCTCAACGTCCCGGACGATCTGTCGATCGTTGCCTACGACGACGAGATCGCGGCCCTGGCCAATGTCCCACTGACCGCTATTGGGCCGCCGAAATTCGACGTCGGGCACCAGGCGCTCATGATGTGTATGCATCGGATTCAGACGTCGCGGGAAGCAACCCGCTCGCGGCACCCCGCCCTGCAACGAGTCCGCTACTCCCCTGTTCTGACGGTCAGAGAGTCGACGGCTCCCTGGGCCAGGCGCCAGGCGTAAAATTCACAGATGCCATCCCCCCTCCACCTGTTCTGAGGAATGCCGCATTGACCAGTCCAGACCCAACTCCACGCACGGCCGCCACAGTGGATGGTCTGCTACGCCAGAAACTCGCGTCCGGCGAATGGCAGCTGGGGGCAAAGATCCCCAATGAGATGACTCTGGCAGCGGAGTTCGGGGTCCGTAAAAGCGTCATTCGGGATGCCGTCCGGGACCTGGTGCATGTGGGCCTTCTGGAAGCGCGCCCGGGCCGCGGGACGTTCGTAGCAGCCTTCAGCGAACTCGACCTTGCCCTGCAACGGCGGGTCACCCCAGAGCAGATCATCGTAGCGTTCGAAGCCAGGGAGGCTCTGGAGATCCAGGCCGTGCGGCTGGCAGCGCACCGTCTGACTGACCAACAACTGGCTGGGATCAGAGAGATCCTTGCCGCCCGGGGCCAGGCGAGGATGCTGGCGGAGCTGACTAGCCTCGACATCCAATTTCACCGGGCGATCGTAGCTGCCACAGCCAATGATCTCCTGATGGAGATGTACCTCGGTCTGGATATTCAACGCGTCTTCAACTTCAGCAGCATCACCACCTTCGCCCCGGAGGAAACGCTGCAACACGACCATGAGCTGGTTGTGGACGCGCTTGCTCGCCATGATCCAGAGCTCGCAGCACGGCTGGTGCGCACCATGCTGGCCGAAGCCCTGAGCAAAACCCTAGGCTAGTGGAATGCCTCCGCCATGGGCCACGGGTTGCACCGACCCCCGGTATCAGCGCGAAGCCTGAAGAAGATTCCTCAGCCCACGGGCAGCCCGATCCGTTCATGCTCCAGACTGCTGCGAAGTACGGCTAGAGCTCGCCCTGCGGTGGTGATCTGCTCGCTGCTGAAAGTGGCTGACAACAGTTCGTCGATGTAGCCGGAGAAGGTCCTCTCCGCGCGCGCGACGAGCTCTGCCCCGGTGCTTGTCAGGCTGACCAGCGACGAACGACCGTCGGCGGGGTTCGGGTCTCGAACGACCCAGCCTCGGGCTTCGAGGCGGTCGACGCCTTTGCTGATCGCACCAACCCCCGCGGCGAAGTACGTTGCGGTATCAGCGACGCGGGACCGGGGGTGATCGCGGAAGTAGCGAAGGAACTCAAACTGCGAGGCGCCGAGGCCATGCTCGACCCGGAGCCTCTCGCCCACCGCGTTGTACAGACGTGTCTCACACCGCACCAGGTCGTCGAAGAAGGCGTTGAGCACAGGATTTGGTTCATTAGTTGCCACGGCATAGAGTCTACCAATGCATGCCGCGGCATGCACCTATCGAGCAGCGAATGACCTCCCATGAGTAGACAACAGCGCCGAGCACTTGATGAACGACTTCGGAGCGCACCGCAAACGTCCGGCCCTGCCCCCGTTGAGCAGATGCGGCGAGGCTTTGCGCACTTCATGAGCACGTTTCCTATCCCGACGAGCGTGACGCGCACACCCATAACGTTGGCCGGGCGTCCTACAGTCCTGGTCGAACCCGCTACAGATGCCCGCCCGGGAACGATCCTGTACTTCCACGGCGGCTCCTTCTCCTTGGGCTCTCCCGAAACAGCGATGGCACTCACCGGGCACCTGGTGGAACGCACCAACATTCGAGCGCTTTCGCTCGACTACCGCCTTGCTCCTGAGAACCCGTTTCCAGCGGGCCTCGACGATTGCCTCGCCGCCTACCGTAGCCTTCTCGACGATGGCATCGACGCGGGCTCGGTTGTGTTCGCAGGCGACTCCGCTGGCGGAGGACTCGCCATCACCACGACTCTGGCGGCACGAGACGCCGGACTTCCGATGCCTGCGGGAATCGTCGCGTTCTCGCCGGGATTGGATCACACGCGTGCGGGTACGTCGATGATGACGAAGGAAGGCATCGATCCGCTGTTCACCGGAGCCGGAATGATTCGCACCGGAGACCTTTACCTGAACGGCCAGGACCCGGCGCAACCCTTCCTGGCACCGGCCGTCCTTGCCGACCTCGCCGGGTTTCCGCCCATCCTGCTGCAGGTCGGCACGAACGAGTTGCTGCTCGATGACTCGGTTCGTCTCGCCAATCGGGCGCGGGATGCGAACGTCGACGTGATCCTGGACGTCGTCGCCGACGTGCCGCATGTTTTCCCGGCATTCGTCGGTCAGATCGATGAGGCCGACGACGCAATCGATCGGGCGGCACTCTTCATCTCGCAACGGCTCCGCACTCAATAGTCACCATCAAACCTTCACAGAACACCGCCGAAAAGCGCCAAACTCCACCGGGCCGCGGATGCATAGCGTGGAACCTGACTGCGCCCATCACTTGCTTTCGGCGTGGCCGATCGGATCCGCGCTGTCACTGAATGCGCTGCGGGCTGCGGGCCAGCTGTTCTCGTCAACGTGCAGAGCAGTGCGAAGGTAGGCGGTGCTCATCCGCTGGATGACCGCGACCCGTTCCGGGTTTTCGTCGGTGGTCTCGGCGACTTCGTATCCGACAATCCCACCGAGTGCGTGCTCGGCGCCGTAGAAGGTGAGGAGGTCGGTGGCACCGGGGCTGTGGGTGTAGGCATCGGTAAACCAGTCAGGTCCACGGCTGGACATCTTGGACTGATCGTGGTCACCGGCGACAACCAGGGTCGGCGTGGTCAGTTCTTGGAATGAGGGGCGCATGAAGGGGAAGTTTGCCTGCGCGAACGAATGTAGGTCCTCGCCGCCAAGGCCGGTCGCGGCGAACAAAATGCCCGCTGTGACCCGACTGTCGGACATGCTCTCACCGACGTGGCCGGCATCATCAAAGATCCGTGCCCCAAGGAGTGACTGGGCAGTTTGCCCACCCCAGGAGTGGCCGGTGGCGGCAATCCTGTTGCGGTCGATGCGGCCGGCAAGTCCTGGGACTGCGGCCTCGATGGTGTCGAGTTGGTCAATGATGCGCGTGAGATCCATGATCCGTTCCGTCCAGATCATCGGGAAGACCGGGTGATCAAACCCGAACCCATTCCGGCGAGAGTCCAGGTGGGTGGGCTGGATGACGACGAACCCGTGGGAGGCCCAGTACGCCGTGAGCGGCGCGTACCCGTCGAGATTCCATCCGTTGCCGTGGGAGAACACCACGACGGGGAGGTTGGCGCCGGCCGCGGGAGCTGACACGCGCACTGAGGTGTGTCAAGGATGTGAGACAGGTGGTTAGTTTCGTTTTGGTCAGGCAGCCGCGGTTTGCGGCTGGATTTTGGTCTTGAAGTTGGCCATCGCAGTTGCTGGCGGCAGGCCGTTATTGTGGCTGTGGGGCCGCCAACGGTTGTAGAACACCTCGATATACCGCAAGGTCGCCCGCCTCGCGTCCTGCCGGGTGGTGAAGCTGTGGTGGTGGTAAAACTCGTTCTTCAGCGAGGAGAACAGTGATTCGGCCACGGCGTTGTCCCAACACACACCGGTAGCGCCCATGGATTGCCGGATCTTGTTCCCTGCGCACCAGACCCCCATTTCCCGCGAGGTGTACTGGGCGCCGCGGTCACTGTGGAAGATCGTCGGCGTGGCAGCTGCAGCATCTATCGCCGTCATCAACACCGTGGCCCAGATAGCAGGCCTTGGCCTGCCGCCGGTCCTAGGCGCAATCAAGGACAGCACCGGCAACTACAACGGCGGCTTGCTCCTCATCGCTGCAGCTCTCATCCTTGGCGGCGTACTGGGATACCTGATCACCCGCAATCACCGATCGCACAACCAGCCCACCGTCCAGGTGAAGCAAGACGGGCCGGAGTCGCCCGGCCAGCCAGCCCGGGAGGAGCTCTCCAAGCGATAACCCCGGCGATGGCGCAGGATCAACACCTGTGGTGGTCCGCCGACTCCGTCCCAGTTCGTCATCAAGGACGCCGTTTGCTCGTTGTGCTCATCTCGACTCGCTCGTGAGTTCTCCCGTTCGCTCACTCATCACGGTTCTTCGGCGGCCGATCGGTTTCCAGTCAGTCGTGGGCAGCAACCGCACCGGCGGACGTCGGCCGCAAGGCGGTGCCGGCATACGGCGTGAGGACCGCGAGGGCTGCGGTGATTACTGCTGCGCCCAGCCACAACGGGACACCATCCCAAACCCGCAAGGTCGCGGCGATCACCAGCGGTGCGAGGGTTGTGGCGATCCCCCAGCTCACCCCGAAAACGGCAAGGTAACGACCCGCGGCTCCCGGTGGTGCCAGCCTCGACGCCTGCGCATACAGATGACTCATCAGCAACACTTCCGCGATGGCACCGAGCACTCCGAACCCGAGGACCGCCACCACATTGCTGGCCAGCGCAAGGACGCCCAATGCCGCCGCAAGCACGCCGAATCCCACTGTCATCGCTACGAATCCGTCTCGGCGATTGAGCCATGCCACGTGCAGTAGAGGCTGGGCCAGAACAGCGACCACCGCAGACACCGCTGTGTTCACTCCGATCACCCACAACCCGATGTGCCGGTCAACCACTGTCAGGGGCAGGCCGAAGACCGTGATCATATAGATCAGCGTGAACACGGTGGTCAGCGCGAAGATGGTCATCAAACGACGATCCCGCCAAGGTTTTGCCAGCGACGCCTTCCTCCTGTGGGCGTCTGGCAGGAATCCCCGGATCACCGCAGCGCAGGCCAGGCACGAAGCGGCATCGATGACGAACAGCACACGCAGATCCCAGCCGGCCACCACTGCTGCCACTCCGCCGGCGACAACTGCGGCGACAGTCATCGACACGAAGAGCAACCCGAACAACGCGGGCCGCGTGCGATCGTCGCTCTCCTGCGCGATCAGCGCCTGTGTCGGTGGCTCGATGAGCTCGTACGACAGACCCAGCCCGACCGCACCGAGGACCGCGAACACGGTCGAATGTGCGCCAGCGAGGATCAATTGTGTTGCGGCACAACCGATCAAGCCGATCAGGATCGTATGGCGCGCGCCGATCTGGTCCAGCAACCAGCCACCGGCAAGACGCGACGGGATAGTCGCCAGGCCGAAGGCGGCAACGATAATTCCGGCCACGCGGACCGACTCGTGCAACTCCTGGGTGAGCAGTACCGCGAGAAACGCCATCGAGAACCCCCCGACCCGGTTGACCATCCGGGCGATCAGCAGCGCCTTTGCGCCCCGACTCAGGCGCACCCAAGCGGCCAACGGGTGTGCTCTGGAGTAACTGTCGTCTATGCTTTCATCAGTCATGGAAGTTAACAGTAGGGCGACAGGAGTAACTGGTCAAATGCGTTTTGACAGTCACATTGGACGATTGCTCACCGCTGCTGCGCGGTTGGTCAACTCGCTCACGCCCGGCATGGACGGCGGCCTCGAGGTCACCCCACCCAAGGGAGCTGCCCTCCGAGAAGTGATCGGAGAGGCCCTCACCTTCGACCGTCCACCGGCTGTCAGCATGGCCGCGGCAACTCTCATCGCCGGCGTTGTTCCCGACATACGGTCAGTGTTCGAAGCAGCGGCTGCCGGAGACATTACCCAGGCGGCACGACGCACTAACGCCCTGCTCCGCGAGTCAAGTGCCCGGCCCCGGCTGAACCCCGACCCGGACGGCACGTGGCATCTGCACTTCCACGGCCCGAGCGACGCTTTCGGACCGGGCTGGGTAGCCGGCCTGGCGGCCGGACTCACCATGGCACTCGGCGTCGATGAGATCGGCAGGCTCGGCGTCTGCGCCGCCGACCGCTGCGACCGGGTGTATGTCGATAGTTCCCGCAACGGCACCCGGCAGTTCTGCTCCACCCGCTGCCAGAACCGCACCAAGGCCGCGGCGCACCGCGCACGCAAGGTACCCAGCGCCCCAAGCCGGTCAGGTAAGGACACCTAGCGCGGCCCCTCATTCTGAAGGTGAGAATTCTGAACGCTGAGATCCGACGTATTCCGAAGGCCCTACCCACACTGCACTAGCCAGAGGACTCACGTGCAGCGGGCTCTGGACGGTCCGCGGAGGCGATCAACGTGACTGTCTGTTGTGAACTTGTGTGCAATGGATAAAGCCAATGCTCCTGAAGGCATACCGGGACGCTACTTCATCGGGCGCCCCACTCCCCCCGCCAAGCATCTGGTGCACAGACCCGGCGATCGGGGGCACGCAGCTTAGTGGGCTAGGTCACCGGATCTCATGGTCTGGGTGCTCCGCGTCGTAGGTCTCTCTGGCATCGGCGATTCCGCTACGGTGTTCCAGCGACCAGTCGGCAAGTGCTTTCACCAGATGCGTGAGGCTTGCTCCAGTCTCGGTGAGTCGGTAGTCGACCTGGGCGGGAACAGTCGGATAGACGGTGCGCAGTACCAGGCCGTCGCGCTCAAGCCGCCGCACAGTGAGGGTCAGCATCCTCTGGGAGATGCCATCGATGGCGCGCTGTAACTTACGAAAACGGCGGGTGCCGTTGGCGAGTTCAACGATGACCAGGACCGACCACTTATCGCCCACCCGGTCCAGAACATCGCGGATCCCGCAATCGGGATGCTCCGGCTGGCCACACGGGTCCAGCTCGGCCACGAACGGGGTTACTTCGGTGTGCGTCACTGACATGAAACTGCCTTCTTGTGGGCTGTGGCTGCTCTTGCCATGCTCTCAGTGTAGTTACTGAAGAGAACCACGTAGGAGGATGCACACCGATGATCATGGTGACTGGAGCGAACGGGCAGCTGGCCTCAATGACACTGGCAGAGCTGAACAAAAGAGGTGTCCCGGCGATTGGCGCGAGTCGCACGCCGACCGGCGACCAGCGGCGCCTCGATTTCGACGAACCCGCAAGCCTGGACCTGACCGACATCTCGACCCTGGTGCTGGTTTCTGCCGGTTATGCCGAAGATGACCAGGTGATCTCGCGCCATCGGGCGGTCCTGAATGCCGCGGTCCGGGACGGTGTGGAGCACGTGGTTTATACGAGCCTGACGGGCGCCGGGGACCATCTCGGCTTCGCACTCGCACACAGGGCCACCGAGAAGATGATCAGGGCCAGCGGCCTGTCATGGACGATTCTCCGCAACGGGCTCTACGCGGAGCTTTTTGGCGCACTGCTCATCTGGACACCGGACGGCCTGGAGTCGGCATTCGGCGACGGGGCACTGGCCGCAGTGGCGCGGGTCGATCTGGCAGAAGCGACCGCGATCGTCGCCAGCGCACCCGAGGCGCACGCCGGGAAAATCTACGAACTGGTCGGCCAGAAAGCCCTCACCGCCGCCGATGTCGCCCAGCGGCTGGGCCTCGCTCACCACACCATCGACCTCAGCGAGTACCGGGAACGACTGCTGGCAGACAGCACCCTGCTACCATTCCAGCCACCCATGCTCGCCTCAATCGCCTCCAGCGTCCGTCACGGCTTCCTCGGAGCGACCAGCCCCGACCTCGAACAACTCCTCGGCCACCCAGCCACCGACCCACTCACAGTTGCCGCAAAGACCACAGCAGCACTACACCTGTAACCACGGACCCACAGAGGACAACCGGAACCGACTCGAGGCACATCACCCAAAGTCTTCCTCGCAACACGGCTGGCATGCGCCATGCTGGCGGGGGCTCGTTCCAAAACCCTGGGTGAACGTTGCGAGCTCAACATCCCGACATATTTGCTAGGCAAATCAGTTCATATGTCCTACAATTGATGGTGTCACGACATCCAACTCTCGTCCCCCCGAGAATGTCGGTGACCCCTCCGAGGTGGCGGTGGTTCGCGCTATGTGACCTGGTACGAATCACCGCCACCTTTCCATAGCCAGGATCAGCGCTTCAGAAAATGCGTGCTGCGATCCTGGCCGCAGCCTGCGGCCAGCCCATAGAAATCGCTGCCACCAGTTCCCGGCAGACAAAGCGATACCACGCCTCATCGACGCCAAAGCTCAGATTCGCCTCCGGGAGCTCCCCCGAGGCCGCCATCAGCTGGTCATAGACGCGCAGTAGGGTGGCATTTCCGGAGGCGACGATGACGCTCCTGGCGAACAACCAACCATCCGGCAGACGCCTTCTCCCAGCCGCGGCATCGTCAACAACCTGCCGAAGCTCCCTCACCTCGCTCTCGGCTGCCCGATTTGCTGCCAGACCCGCACCCTGAACAAACAGCGCATCGCGAGCCTCCAGTACCGCGCGATGCGCGGCAGGGATCTCATCCGCGGACGATGCCGCCACCATGGACGTCTGAGCAGCGGCCAGGCCGATCAGGAGCTGGCCACTGAAGGAACACGACACCAGCGCGCCCCGCTCAGACAGGCCATTCAGCACCCGACGGATGCCCACCAGATCAGGGAAGTCAAACAGCTCGGCCAGCTCCTGATCCTCTGGCAGCAGTTCCCCCTGGCCCCAAATCCCGGCCTCCAGCCAGAAACTAAGTCGCTTCTCAAATTCTTCCGAGGAACCAGCGGAATCCTCTACCAAGCGCAGTGAACACACGGCTCAAGTGTACGACATTTGGCATTCTGGCAATCGCTGCTTGTTACGTGACGCAACGCCTCAGACCATCCTCCGAGGAGCTGGTTCAGGCCTGCGAGGCCGACTCCTGATGAGCCTTTTCCGACAGCCGCTTCACGGCCAGCGCAGCCGCCTCAGGATCCCGCTGCTTCAGCGCCTCCACAATGGCCCGATGCTCCTCACCCAGGAACATCGGATCATCCAGCCGGTGATAATTCTTGCGATCATTCAACACGCTGGGCTTGAGACCACGATGAAGTTCGGTAATCAGAGGATTGGCCGATGCCGCCACGAAGGCCTGGTGAAACCGCACGTCTGCGTGCAGCCTCTCGTCCACGTCCTGGGCATCCCGTCGCAGGTCCAGAAGCTTCTCCAGCTCGTCGATCTGCTCCTCTGTGGCACGTTCGGCAGCCAACCTGGCGCCCTGTACCTCAAGAGCTTCCCGCACTTCAAAAATCTCCGTGACGCATTTTTCGCTCCCGGCAGCCCGTCTGCCCAGGATCGCTTCCAATTCGCTGGTAGAACGCACGTAAGTACCATCGCCCGGCCTGGATTCCAGCAGTCCCAGATGTACCAGGCCCCGCAACGCCTCGCGGACCGTATTTCTGCTCGCGCCAAAAGCCTTGACCAGCTCATGTTCACCAGGAACTTTGGTCCCTACCGGCCAACTGCCATCCTCAATCCGCCCACGCAATTGTGCCCCTATCTGAACAGACAGAGGAATGTTGCGGACAGTAGGCTCAAGTTGGTGCACCCCCTAAGAGTAAGTCATTTATGAACGAAATGCCTGAGGGGAGCATCCCGGTGACGTACCGGAATACTCCCCTCAGGCGTCAGCGCCTGGCGGCTACCAACTCAGCGGCGCTTCATCACCCGCCGCTGGATGACCATGAACACACCCAGGACGATCAGCAGGAGCCCCAGAGCCAGTGCCCCCCACTCGATGTTGGCACCGGTATCGGGCAGATCACCGGACGGAGCCGGCGCTGCAGCCGCAGGAGCCGGGATCGGCACCAGTCCGGCATCAACATGATGCACATCCATCGCGCCGGGCACCAGGGAGATCACTCCACTGAGACCGTTCGGATCAATGTCCGAATCGACGTTCGGATCGCTGCCCGCCCGGACCTGACTCGCCGAGTAGCCGGCGGGCAGGTCCACCTTGATGCGGTAGTCGCCCACCGGGAGTCCAGTGAACCGGTAGTTGCCATCCGCGTCCGTCGTGGTCGTGATCGGGTTGCCGTTCGCGTCCTTCACCGGGTTCCCGTCCTTGTCCAGGAGGTGAATGGTCACTCCCGGCACTCCGGGCTCGTTCGGATCCTGAATGCCGTTGCCGTTCTGATCCAGCCAGACCCGATCACCGATGGAGCCGCGGTAGACCAGGCCGGCATCCACGTCGTTCTGATGCAGGTGGTCAGCATCAACCGTGATGGTCCGGGAATGCCCGGCGGCGTTGAAATCCGAATCCCGGGCAGGATCACTGCCCTGGCCTTCGGGGCTCAGCGTCGCACCAGCCGGAGGAACAACCTGCACGGTGTAGTCGCCCAACGGTACGTCGGTGAACTGGTAGTTTCCGTTCTGATCGGTGGTGGTCTCAGCGACCACGTTGCCGTTCTTGTCGAGCAGTTTCACGCTGACGCCAGGCACACCAGGTTCGTTCGGATCCTGGATGCCATCGCCGTTGTCATCGCGCCAGACCTTGTCACCGATGGTTCCCACCATGACCAGGCCGGCGTCCACATCCCGACGGTCCGAATTCGCAGCGTCAATGACCACAGGGGCAGAAACGCCGTTGCCATCCACATCAGAGTCCTTGGCAGGATCGTTGCCAGCACCCTCCTGAGTGAACTTCCGGTCTGCGGGCAGGTCGACCTTCACCTTGTAGGTGCCAGCGGGCAGGTTCGGGAACAAGTAGTTACCGTTGGCGTCCGTCGTGGTCGTCACGGGGTTACCGTTCGCATCCTTCACCGGGTTGCCGTCCTTGTCCAGCAGGTGAACCGTCACACCGGAAACACCGGGCTCGTTCGGATCCTGGATCCCGTCACCGTTCTGATCCAGCCACACCTTGTCACCAATGGAACCATTGACCACCAGACCAGCATCGACATCCCGACGATTCGGGTTGGCCGCATCAATCGACACCACATCGGAGAGCCCACTGGCATCGACGTTGGAGTCCTTATCCCGATCGCTGCCAGCTGCCTGCTGGGTGAACTTCCGGCCAGCTGGCAGATCCACCTTCACCCGGTAGTCTCCTGCGGGCAGGTTCGGGAACAGGTAGTTACCGTTGGCGTCCGTGGTGGTGGTCACGGGGTTACCGTTCGCATCCTTGACCGGGTTGCCGTCCTTGTCCAGCAGGTGAACCGTCACACCGGACACCCCAGGCTCGTTCGGATCCTGGATACCGTCACCGTTCTGATCCAGCCAGACCTTGTCACCGATCGAACCGTTGACCACCAGGCCGGCATCGACGTCGGTATGTACCGGCGTCTTGCTGTCCACCGTGATGGGGCCGGTCTTACCGGTGGCATCAATATCGGAATCCTTGGCAGGGTCGCTGCCAGCATTCTGCGTGGTCGCCTTGAATCCGTCGGGGTAATCAACCTTCACCTCGTAGGTGCCGGCAGGCAGGTTCGGGAACAGGTAGTTGCCGTTGCTGTCCGTGGTGGTGGTCACGGGGTTACCGTTCGCATCCTTCACCGGGTTGCCATTGCCATCGAGCAGGTGGACGGTCACTCCGGAAATGCCGGGTTCGTTAGGATCCTGGACACCGTCACCGTTCTGATCCAGCCACACCTTGTCACCAATGGAGCCGTTGACCACCAGGCCAGCGTCAACATCGGTCCGGTTGGGGGTGTTCTGATCAATGGTCACCGCATTGGAGAGCCCGTTGGCGTCGATATCGGAATCCTTGGCAGGGTCACTGCCAGCATTCTCCGTGGTCGCCTTGAAGCCTGCCGGGAGGTCGACCTTCACCTTGTAGGTGCCTGCGGGCAGGTTCGGGAACAGGTAGTTACCGTTGCTGTCCGTCGTGGTGGTCACGGGGTTACCGTTCGCATCCTTCACCGGGTTCCCATTGCCATCGAGCAGGTGAACCGTGACCCCGGAAACACCCGGCTCGTTCGGATCCTGGATACCGTCACCGTTCTGATCCAGCCAGACCTTATCGCCCAGCGAACCATTGACCACCAGACCAGCGTCAACGTCACGACGGTTCGGGTTGTTCGCGTCGATCGTCACGACGTCGGAGAGCCCACTGGAATCGATGTTGGAATCCTTCGAAGGATCACTCCCAGCACCCTGAACGGTGGCCTTCATTCCGGAGGGAATATCCACCTTCACCCGGTAATTTCCGGCGGGCAGGTTCGGGAACAGGTAGTTACCGTTGCTGTCCGTGGTGGTGGTCACGGGGTTACCGTTCGCATCCTTCACCGGGTTCCCATTGCCATCGAGCAGGTGAACCGTGACCCCGGAAACACCCGGCTCGTTCGGATCCTGGATACCGTCACCGTTCTGATCCAGCCAGACCTTATCGCCCAGCGAACCATTGACCACCAGACCAGCGTCAACGTCACGACGGTTCGGGTTGTTCGCGTCGATCGTCACGACGTCGGAGAGCCCACTGGAATCGATGTTGGAATCCTTCGAAGGATCACTCCCAGCACCCTGAACGGTGGCCTTCATTCCGGAGGGAATATCCACCTTCACCCGGTAATTTCCGGCGGGCAGGTTCGGGAACAGGTAGTTACCGTTGCTGTCCGTGGTGGTGGTCACGGGGTTACCGTTCGCATCCTTCACCGGGTTCCCATTGCCATCCAACAGATGAACGGTCACACCGGACACCCCGGGCTCGTTCGGATCCTGGATACCGTCACCATTCTGATCCAGCCAGACCTTATCGCCCAGCGAACCATTGACGATGGCGCCGGCATCAACCGTGTTGTCCACCGGGTTCGGACCGGTCAGCGTGACAACATCGGTGGTTCCGTTGGCCGGGTCGACATTCGAGTCCTTGGCAGGATCGCTGCCAGCACCCTTCTGCGTCCAGGTCAGACCATCCTTCAGGCCACTGAAGCGCACCTTGTACTTGCCCAGCGGCAGATCAGTGAAGTGGTAATCGCCGTTGGCATCGGTGGTTGTGGTGATCGGGTTGCCATTGGCGTCCTTGACCGGGTTGCCGTTCTCATCGAGCAGCTCCGCCTTGACACCCTGAATGCCCGGCTCACCCGAGTCCTGGATGCCATTGCCGTTCTGGTCCAGCCAGACGTGGTCACCCAGCGCACCCCGGAACACCACGCCGGCATCGACGGTGGTGTTGTTCGGGTTGGCGGCATCCAGCGTCACCGGATCAGACAGGCCGGTGGAGTCGACATCGGAATCAACCGTGGCATCGCTGCCCTGATGTTCAGGGGAGAACTTTCCACCGCTGGGAAGCTGCACCTTGACCCGGTACGTTCCCAGGGGCAGGTTCTTGAAGGAGTAATTTCCGTTGCTGTCGGTGGTGGTGGTCACGGGGTTGCCGTTCGCATCCTTGACCGGGTTACCGTCCTTGTCCAGCAAAGCCACCGTTACATTGGGGATGCCTGCTTCGCTGCCATCCTGGATGCCATTGGCGTTGTCGTCGTACCAGACGCGATCGCCGATGCTGCCCTGGGGCACCAGGCCGGCATCCACGTTCAGATCCTGCGGCTGATCACTGGTCAGCGACACCACCGGGGATTCGCCGGTCGTGGGATCAGCCGAGGAATTCTTCGACGGATCGCTCCCTGCCTGAGGCGTGGTGAAGCCCTGGCCTGCGGGCAGATTGGTGAACTTGACCTTGTACTGGCCGAGCGGAAGATCGGTGAACTTGTAGTTGCCATTGGCATCGGTCGTCGCAGTGATCGGGTTGCCGTTGGCGTCCTTGACCGGGTTGCCGTTCGCATCCAACAACTGGACGGTCACACCCTGGACACCGGGTTCGTTGGGATCCTGGATGCCGTCACCATTGGTGTCCTGCCAGACTTTGTCCCCGAGGACACCGTTCTGCGGCAGACGGAAAGAGATGCGCTGCAGGTCGGAGTTCGTTGAATCATTCGGAGAACCGGGCAGCAGGCCCTTCTCCGTCTGCACCATGTTGTAGCCGTTGATGCCGTCCGCATAGCCAGAGTTATCGCTCCCGAAGTAGGCCTTACCCGTGCTGTACTGGGCCGTGGGGAAGTCGCTGAACGGCGTCGCCTGTGTGTCCACCTGGAATTTCAGGGTGCTGAACGTTCCCTTAAGGATCACAGAGCCACAGCCAGCTAGCTCCGCGTTCGGCGACTCGTAGTCGGTACCGGCATAGTTCTTGTCCGGAGTGTCGCAGTGAGTGCTCGTATTCCTGCTGACCGCACCCAGAGTGGTGCTGGTGATAGCGAGGTCCGTGTGACCTGCAGACAACGCGGTGAAGCTCACCCCGGGAGTCAGCAGGGTCCAGTGAGTGTTGTTGAAGGAGCCACGGGCATAGCCGTTGACATACTGGAAACTCCAGCCACCCAGCCCGGAGATATCCATCACCGGGTCAGTCACCGGCTGGGAGAAGGTCAAGGTCAGTGTTCCCACCGGGGAGCAGATTCCGTCAAAGTTCTGGTGCGCAGCAGAGCCCATGGGCCCATTACATTTGGACGCGTTGGTGACCACGCCCAGAGCAGGAAGCTGAGAAGGCGTAGGGCTACCGATGAAGGTATTGGAAGTAGCACCATACGCACCCTGGTTGCTTCCATTCGTCAGTGAACTGGTGCCAGCGATCTGGCTGCTATCCAGTGCAAACTGGGCGGCGAGCTTCACGGCCCCGGTCCGCAGCGGAATCGAACTCGTGGCGGAATTCGTGGCGTAAGAACTCTGGCTGCTGTCCGTGTACTGAGTAGCGGCCGAGCCAGCATTCGTGAGCTGCCACGCATCATTGAAGACGTAGCCGTTCTGAGTGGCTGCCTCACTCACTGAGGCATTGACTACCTGGAAGGCGATCAGCGCACTGAGCGCTAACGCCATGGACAAGACAGCAGCGAGTGTCTGCCGCAGTCTTCGACGAAGCATGGGAACTCCTTAGGTTGATGGGTGGCGGGACCTGAGCCCCTTCACGACGCAGCCGAATGAAGCAGTAGACGCCGAAGAAGAAGGCAAATCTAGTTAAATGTACTACATTAAACGCTCTCAATCTCAGCTGAGCGCCTTCTGGGAAGGACATTCTTCGCAACACTGGAGTTTCACCAGGGATGGCACGACTGGGGGTCGTGGCCCACTGCCACGACCCCCAGTCATCTCAGACTCGCCTCTTACGGCGGTGCTGTACCAGCACGATGCCGCAGAGCAGACTGAGCAGACCCAATCCCGTCAGCCCCGCCAGTAGCTCCAGGTTCAGACCAGTGTCCGGCAGTGCCGGGCTGGATCCCTCGCTGGGGATACTGACCGACGCCGGATCTGAACTCACGTCCTGACCACCAGGCGCCTTGCCATGAGCCGTGGCGGTGTTACTCAGTGGCTGACCGGTCAGATCGCCGGACTGCACCGTGTAGCTGGCTGTGCAACTCAGCTGCTGCCCCGGCTCCAGAGCCGCGGTCTGCGGGCATTCCACGGGGCTGAGCTGTCCATGTCCGCTGAAGCTGCCCTCCTGCACCCCCGGCTTCGTGAGCGTCACGTTGCCGGTGTTGCGCAGCACAAACTGGTAGTGAATCACCTGGCCCACCTCACTGGCCTGCGTGGCGTCCGCGGTTTTCACCAGGGACAACCCGGGCTTGGCCGGAATCTTCACCGTGGCGGCCGATGGCGCCGAGGACACCGGTGCGGGCGAGGGATTCGCTGCTGTGGCGGGTGGCGTGCCGTTGGCCGTGGCCGTATTGCTCACCGCGCCAGCATCGGCATCGGCCTGCGTCACGGTGTACGTTGCCGTGCAGGTCGCCTGAGCCCCCACCTCCAGCGTGGTCTTCTCACAGCTCACCGGCGAAAGAGCTCCTGTTCCGCTGAACGAGCCCTCCTGCACCGTCAGGTCGTGGAGTGTCACGTTCCCGGTGTTGCTGAGCAGGAAGTGATAGGTGACAACCTCGCCCGCGGCACCAATGGTGTCCGGGGAGGCCGACTTGACCAGAGACAGAGCCGGGGCAGGAGCGGCACTGACCTGCGCGCTCGAGGGATCCGAGGTGGGGCGGGGTGCGCCGTTCGGCGGATCAGCACTGGCCGTCGCAGTGTTGGTCACCGTACCGGCATCGATATCAGCCTGTGTCACCTGGTAGGTGGCGTAGCAGGTGACCGAATCACCGGGAGCCACAGCCCCGCGGGGGCAACCAGCCTGCGGAGCGGAGCCAGTGCCACTGAAGGCGGTTTCGGTCACCGTGGGATCGGTGAGCGTCACGTTTCCGGTGTTGGTGATGACGAAGGTATAGGTCACCTGCTGCCCCACGGTGCTCACCGTGGCAGGATCGGCCGACTTCTTCAACGACAGCGCAGGGTTCTGCTTCGCGGTGACCTTGGCGTCACTGCGCGGCGAGGAGACCGGATCGCTGGATCCTGGCGGAGTGGCGGAGGCCGTGGCCGAGTTGGTGATATTTCCGGCGTCGATATCCGCCTGAGTGACGGCATAACTGGCCGTGCAATCGACCGACTGGCCTGGCGCAACGGTGGTAGCCGGGCAGCTGATGGCGCTCATCGTGCCGGTACCGCTGAACGCACCCTCCGCGATGGAGAGATTCTGCAGCGTGACATTACCGGTATTGCTCGCCACGAAGTGATAGGTCACCTGCTCCCCTGGCGTACTCACGGTAGCGGGGTCCGCAGACTTCTTCAGCGCCAGGGCCGGGGCCGGATCGATAGTGACCTTAGCGCTCGATGGCGCAGAGGTTGGGGCCGTGCCGCTCGGCGGTGTTGCCGAGGCGGTGGCGGTATTGGTGACCTGGCCGGCATCGACGTCCGCCTGGGTCAGCACATAGCTCGCGTTGCAGTCGGCGCTCTGGCCGGGCTCCAGCGAGACCGCCGGGCAGCTGACCTGCGGTGCCGCCCCCGTACCGGAGAAGGCTGTTTCCTTCACGGTTGGGTTCTTGAGGGTGACATTGCCCGTGTTCGTGACATGGAAGGTGTAGGTCACGGTGTCACCAGCCTTGCCTGCCTGTGCTGGCGATGCCGACTTGAGCAGGCTGATGCCGGGCTGGGGTTGCACGGGAACCGCCGCACTGGACGGCTTGGAGGTCACCGGCGCGCCACCCGGCGGGGTGCCGGTGGCGGAGGCCGTGTTGGTGACCTTGCCGGCATCGATGTCCGCCTGGGTGAGCTGATAGGTGGTGGTGCAGGTGACCTGCTGCTGCGGTGCCAGGTTCAGCGGCGAGCTCGGGCACTGGAGTGCGGACATGGTGCCGGTTCCGGAAAAGGAACTTTCATCGATGTGCACGCCGTTCAGTGGCACATTGCCGGTATCCGTGACGACAAAGCTGTACGTGATCGTCTGACCGACCTTGTACGCTGCCGCGTCCGATGGCGAAGCGGACTTCACCATGGAGATCCCCGGGGCGGGTGCCTGTACAGGGGTAGACGTGCTGGAGGGCTGTGAGGTGACCGTCGACTGGGTGCCGGCGACGGTCCCGGTAGCTGTGGCCGTATTGTTGACCTTCCCCGCGGATTGATCGGAGCTGGTGATGGTATAGGGCTTGTCAGCGGTGCAGGTCTCCGAGTCCCCGGGAGCGAGGTTTCCTGCCGGGCAGGACACTGATCCCGCTTTGGCGTCGCTGATCGTCACTGGGTTGAGAGCGGTCTTCCCGGTATTGGTCACCGCGAAGGTATAGCCAATGGTGTCACCGGCATCGGTGAGGCCGTCCCCGTTGGCATCCTGCGGGGTGCCGGCCTTTTTGACCAGTGAAATACCGGTGGGCTTGGCCGAGTTGGTGACGGTGCAGTTGATCGCATCCCCCACGTGGACGTTGACGGTGGCGCTGGTGCCCACCTCACCGCTGGGTAGCGTGGAGTCCTGCTGTCCGTTCCGCGTACAGGACCAGGAGGCGTCATAGTTATCGAGGTTGCCGGACAGAGCCGATTCACCGAACGTGAAGGGGGTGCCATCACCAGCCACCACCACCTTTTCCGGCCCTGCGGTGGCGGTGGTTCCGGTGGGGCCGGTCTGGGCAGACATGAATTGGGTGCCGTCGGGATCCTGGACTCCCACCTGGATCTGAACATTGTCCCCGGTGAAACGATTGACCAGCTTCTTGTTGATCTGCAGCTGGGAGACAAGTACGCCGAACGCGATACCTTCACGACCTCCACCGACCATGGTCTGGGTGAAGGTGGTCGGTGCCGTGGCGGCCAGGATGGCAGTGCCGGTCTTGGCGTCCGTACCTGCACCGGTGCAGGTAACGCTCCGCGTGCCCACTCCGGTGAAGCCACCGGCGCAGGCATTGCCCAGCCCGTTGGAAGTGCCATTGGCCGTCAAGGAGTTGATGGGCGTATCCGAGGTCCAGGTGATGGATTCCTTGACATCGGTGGACTCGGCATCGGCACCGACCAGTGCGTAGCCGTGGATCTCCTTGCCGGTGGGGCCGATGACCTTAATGTTGCTCAGCGTGGCCACCGTCGTGGTGTGATCAGAGGTCTGGTAGAGCGCCGGCTTACCAGCCACACCGGAGTAGTGCCCGTTATTGCCCAGGTAGGCACCGGACCATGTCGGGAAGGCGTAGGCCGACGCCGGGCCGCCCGTGACCGTCAGAGTGAACGTCATCGTCGACCCGCCGGGGAGCGCCATCGTCAGGTCCTGGCCGGTGGACGCGGCCTGCGCGTTGTAGTTGCTCAGGTCAAGCCAGCAGAGGGTGTCCGCAAAGGTTCCAGTGCCAGTCTTCGCATAGTTACAGCTCGCTGTGCCAGCAGCCTGCGCCGATTCGGCGGAGATGAGTTGTACTGGCGCCACGAGAGTCAGAGCGCCCACCACCGCAATCGATAATGCGGTGAACATGCCAATCACTGACCGAAACCGGCCCCGCCTTCGAGCCGCTTGGGGGAAAATCGCTGGTATCCGCATCGGCGGGAGCTCCTCTATCTGTCAGGTATAGTCCCTGTGAAAACTATCAGGTCAATTGTCCTACATCAAGACATTTGACATTGTGACAACCTTCCCCCAAAAGCGGGTGGGGAGCGCCCCCAAATGTCACTCCCCACCCGCCACACAGAACCACCCCATTGGACCTACGGGAGGGTATGCCCAATGGGGTGGTCGAGGATTAGTGTAACAAGTGTCCTACATTTGAACTTCATAATCCGAAACCGCTCCTCCGGGAGCAGACTTCATGGTGATCCAGTCCGGATCTCCCGCAAGGATCTCCTCCCGGCGCTGATCCAGGGTTTCCTGCAAAAAGGCGGACAGCACGGCTTCGGCGCGCTCAGCGTCACGGTCCGCAATAGCCTGATAGATCCGCTCATTGGCCACCGCAAGCGCCACAGCGCACTGCGCGGGAAAGAGGAGACGCATCGTGGAACCCTGAAGAGACTCGATTCCCCGGATCAGGACGGAATTTCCACTGGCCTGCACCGCCAGGTCGCGAAACCGAACAGCCGCTTCCCGGCAGGCCTTCAGGTCACCGCGCTCGGCAGCCTCGCGGCATACCTTCACCGCCAACCCCATGGCATCAAGCGCAGATTGATCCCGGCGGAGCGCGGCAAGGCGTATTGCCAGGAGGTGAAAGGTGAGATGAGCCTCATGCAGATTGACCAGCTCCCGCACCGCCACTTCGTAGTCGTCGACGTCACCTGAGTCGAGGCGCCTATCCCGCATGCGCCCACAACCTTTCGCCGGCTGCCGACTCCACCTCTTCAATCACTCTCCAGAGCTCATGCCAGCTGCCGATATTCCGACCTTCCAGAAAGATCGGCGTCATTCCGCGCGCCGTGATGACAACCCGCGCGGCCGCTTGTGGCCACCCACCCGCAGCATGAGCGGCCCCGGACACCTCGACCACCGCCAGGTCTCCCTGCCAGGTCACGGAGGCGCCAGCGGGAGTGAGCGCCAAGGTGGTGGACAATTTGGTTTTGAAGTCGCAGAAGGCCACTATTTCCCAGAAATCCCGCGGGTCAATCTGCCGCACACCGATCGGGCCGTAATCTGCCATCACCTCATCGAGGATGCATTCGACATCGAACCGCTCAGCGGCCCCGTTCAGCTCGTCGATGACCTGCTGGCGCATCTCGGTCCGCGTGAGCTCGTGCTCACTCATGCTCCCCTCCACTCCTGAAGTCCGAACAAAAACATGTCCACCTCGCGACTGAATCGGCCACCCATCCAGGGAAGAAGCTACTCCTTCCCTCAACCCAAATGTAGTACATTTAGGCTCCGGAACAACCGTGGTGGACCATCCAAGACCCACCGTGTGGCGCGGCCAGTCAGCCACAGCCTTCAGGCCTCACTCTCGAAGGAGAAACCGCAGTGACCGAGTATTGGTATAACCTCCGGACGCACCAGGTCGAGGAGGACGCACTCTCCGACTGGACGCAGCTGATCGGGCCATACGCCACCCGGGAAGATGCGGAGCATGCCCTGGAAAAAGTGAGGGCACGCAACGACGCGTGGGAAGACAATGAGGAATACTGACTAAAGGTATCGGTCAGTGTCAGGAAAGGACCTTTGATGGTGTCTCAGAACGTGTCCCCCTCCCCCTCCGGTGATCGAGCCCCGGAGGCTCCTCAAAGTGTCGACGGGCTCTTGACCAAGTCGGCCATTTTCCTGGTCGCGGTGATCAACGATGCCGCCGGGGCCACGGCCACGGTACGGGATGCTCTCGCGGGCATCGAGGACCTGGTCAAAACTGTGGGATTCCGGGATCTGTCCGCGCAGCTCTCCTGCACGGTCGGCATCGGAAGCCGGGTCTGGACCTCCCTGACCGGCCGGGAACAGCCGGCAGAACTGCACCCTTTCCGCCGGATCGAGGGCCAGAAGCACACTGCGGTGAACACCCCCGGGGACGTGTTGTTCCATATTCGCTCGAACCGGGAAGATCTGTGCTTCGAATTTGAGCGGCTACTGCTGAACACCCTGGGCAGTTCGGTGACGGTGGTCGATGAAGTCTCCGGCTTCCGCTACTTCGACTCCCGCGATCTACTCGGCTTCGTCGATGGCACAGCCAATCCGGTTGGCCCGAATCTTCCCGAATCGACTCTGGTCGGTGAGGAGGATCCGGCGTTCGCCGGGGGCAGCTACGTCGTGGTGCAGAAGTACCTGCACCCGCTGCCGAGCTGGCAGGCGCTGCCCACCGAAGAGCAGGAACAGGTGATCGGGCGAACCAAAGCCGATGGCGTGGAGCTCCCGGACGCCGTCAGCGGGCAGAAATCCCACAAGACCCTCGCCACCATTACCGATGACCAGGGCGAACACGACATTCTCCGGGACAATATGCCGTTCGGGCGCCCGGGCAGTGGTGAGTACGGCACCTATTTCATCGGATACACGCGCAGGCTCTGGGTCCTGGAACGAATGCTGGAGCGAATGTTCATCGGCGATCCGGTGGGGCTCCACGACCGGATCCTTGACTTCTCCACAGCCCATACCGGGACAACGTTCTTCGCCCCTACCGCGACGATGCTCGCCGACCTCGATCAGGTGGAGGACGCCTCCTGATCAGGAAGCTCTTCGGGGTGGTCCAGACCGGTGCCCGCTGCAGGCTGGAGCCGTGGATCACCGGAGACATGTCCAAAGTGGTGAAACGGCATGGCTCTCCTCACATCGTTGTGATAACTCAGTGCCGTATCAGGAGTTCACCCTGATGATCTCCTCCTGATATGGGGCGATGATGCTGCCGGAGATCCGCAGATCCAGCAGCAGGAAGCTGCGGCTCGTCACCGGTTCGGCCGCCCAGCTTTCCAGGCGGTCAAGATCGGCCAGAGTACGCACGGTGACGCCCTCGGCACCGACGGCCGAGGCAAGGGTCGCAAAGTCCACCTCGGGAATCAGCATGGGCGCGCGGGCCAGCCCCTTGAGGCCATAGAGATTGATTTCAGCGCCGTAGGCGGCATCATTCCAGACCACGGCAATGCCGCGACCGGCCGCGGTGCGCACCGCTGTCTCCAGGTCGGCCAGCGCCATCAGCCCGCCGCCATCGCCGGTGCTGAGCACGATGGCGGCTTCCGGCTGAGCCATGGCCGCCCCTGCGACACTGGGCCAGCCGAGTCCGATGGCCTGATACGCGGTGCCGACCATCATCATTCGCTCCGGGGAGGCCACCGGCCAGTACATGTTCGCCCAGCCCAGGAAGTGGCCGCCGTCGGTGACCACCACACGCTCATCCGGCAGCAGATCGGCGATCCGGCGCGCTGCGGAACGCGGGTCCAGCCGGCCGTCCTCAGCGAGGTCGTGGCCGGGATCCCGGCGCCGGGCCGCCGCTAGGTCGACATCTTTGCGCCATCGCGGGCTACCTTCAGGCTCTGCATCGCCCAATGCGTCGAGCAGCTGCTCCGCCACCAGAGCGGCGTCCCCGCGGACAAACCGCCCCACATGCGGATGCGTCGCCGTGGGAGTCACATCGACCTGATAGATGCGGGTTCCCGGCGCAAACAGCTCCCCGAACCGCATGGTGAACTGATTCAGGGAGGCACCGAACACCACGGCGACATCGGCCTGGCGGATCAGCTCCATGGCGCCCTCCGCACCGAAGCCGCCCGTGACGCCCAGGTCATACTCCGTCTCCGGGAACAGGCCCCGGCCCAGAGCGGTCGATGCCGTCAGCGCCCCGGTCCGTTCAGCCAGCGCCCCGAGCGCGGGGCCGGCCTGAGCCAGCCAGGCTCCCCGACCGGCCAGCAGGAAGGGCCGCTGTGCGGTGCTCAGGGCCTTGGCGAGTTCCTGGATGGTTGCCGCGGTGAATTCTCCCTGCGGTGCCACCGGGCCGGGGACCTGCGGGGCCGGAAGCTCCGGGACCTCGCCGGCATCGACCGTGGCGACATCGTAGGGAACGGCCAGCACCACCGGCAGGCGGTAGCTGAGGGCGTGTTCCAGCGCGATGACGGTGGTGGCCGCCGCATCCGTCCGGCCGACGGTATATGTCCGCGCGCCCACCGCCGCGGCGAGTGCGATCTGGTCCACGTCCCAGGGCCGCGGGCCGGAGGTGGGCTCGTCTCCCACCACAAGGATCAGCGGGATCCGTGCCTGTACCGACTCGGCGAGCGCCGTCAGAGTATTGGTGAATCCGGCCCCGTAGGTGGTGGTGGCCGCAGCGATCCGGCCCGAGGCACGGAAGTGGGCATCGGCGGCGACCACGGCACCCTGCTCGTGGCGGACCGCGGTGAACCGGGCGTCGGTATGCCGCTCCAGGGCGTCGAGGAAATAGGCGTTGCCGTTACCCATGACGCCGAATACTTCACAGAGATGGGCGGCAAGGGTACGTGCAACATGGGTGGCGACAGTGGGCATGGTGAACCTCAGCGAGTCAGAACGGGTATGGAAGGCCGTATATGTCTCGCCTCCGCGTCATCGCGGGGGGGTGTGCCCCTTTTTCGAGCACCGACGTGTCATCGCCGGACACCGTAAGTGTAACCGGCCGCCAGTGACGCGAGTTAGCTTAGCTTCCCCGTGCAACTTCTGCTACACAGTGGGGAGAGGGAGCGTAACGCACCGTGGATTGCTCAGCCGTTGGGCCTGCTGGGCATGTTCTGCGGTGCCCATTTATTGCCGTCCGGATCAGCGAAATAGACGAAGCTCCCCCAGTCCAGGACCTCGATGTCGCTGACCTCCATTTGCAGGCTGGGCGCGGTGCCAGCCGGAGCATCGTTGGGCCCCTCCCCGATGCAGATGGAGCAGGCTGAACCCGGCGGGGTCAGCTGGACGAAGCGGATGCCCGCACTGGGCCGTTCATCGTGGTCGGCGTTGAAGCCCACCTGATTGACGTAAAAATCCTTGGCCCGCCATCCACGGCCTACCGCTTATTCAGGCCTTCTTCCTCGCCGCGTCCCCCATACTGGGGTCAAATTCTGGGAATTATTGAAGATCAGCACCAGCTGCCGAGGACTGAATATCACACGAGATTCTTCCAGAGTCGCGGCGACATTCCACGCTGAATGCAGAAGACTAACTCGATCGCACGCATGATAAACACCATTTCATACGCACCATGGTGTCGCCCCAGGAGGGTTCCGAATGGTTCAGAACACAATAATTCGGCAGCCGCTCATATTGGCCCTCATTCCCGCCCATAATGAGCAAGACGTGATCGGGCAGACTCTCATGTCACTCCAACAACAGACAATCCGGCCGCACTGCACTATGGTCATTGCGGACAACTGCAGTGACAACACTATTGATATTGCTCGAGGGCAAGGCGCTCAAGTCCTGGAGACGGTGAGAAATACTGACAAAAAAGCCGGCGCTGTGGGCGGCGTCTTTCGCGGCGGTCCAGGAGGGGGCTTCGTGGGGCACCTGCAACGCAACGAATACGCAAGATACGCCCGAGACGTTCGCCGCCTCCACGGGAAATGTCTGGTGGTCACCGGCACAGCAGCCCTCTTCCGCGCAAGAACTCTCCGTGTGGTCTCAGCGGCTGCGATGGAAACGAGGGGCGCTGGAGAACTGTTTCCAGTATGGCTGGACTGCCGTGACGCGCCCTTGCTGGGGGCGGCAGTTGCTGTCCCTTTTCGGCATGCTCATCACGCTGGCCTACTTCGGAGCGATGGCGATTGTACTGGGGACGGGGGCCGGGCTCAGCATTCATCCGTTCTGGCTCGCCGTCACCGGTGTTTTCGTGATCGAACGTGCGGTGACAATGTGATTACGTGGTTGGAAATACATGCTGGCAGCCGCCTTCATGTACGAACTGGTGATCGATCTATTTCTTCAAATGGTTTTCGCGAAGGCGTATGTCGATGCAGCCCTCAACAAAAAGAAATCGTGGTAGAAAACGATGTACAACAATATGGCAGCTCCCGCAGTAGCAGGAATCGGGTCAGGAACGCTCGCCATGACTGGCGCAGGTGATGTGTTCTGGCTCGGACTTGCCGCATTCGCCATGATCGCCCTCGGTCTTGGGGTGAAGAGAATTCTTCCCGTGCGCTCCGTCTCCGCCCAGGGGACGGCAAAGTAGCCTGGAGTGACCAGTAGCCCTCCTCAGGAGGTGCTGGTCACTTTGCTGGGGGGAAAGACCTCCAGGTGGACTTCGCGGGTTACCCGCCCATGCTGTTCACCTGGAGGTCTTCTTTCCCCCGAAAAGTATTCTTAGGCCAGCTCACTGTCGTGAAAGTGCCGCTAGGCGTCGGGAGACACGAATTTCTGCGGGGGATGCAGATCAACATATCCACCTGACCAGGCGATGCGACCGAAATCCAGCTTGGACCGAACGGTAATTCCTGCAGCACCGTATTTCTTTTTAACGCGGTCAAGATATTGCTTAGCCGTCTCCCGACCAATGTTCATCGCCGTGGCCACCTCCTCTAGAGTAAGACCCGAGGCATAGAGAACAAGCGCCCGCTCCTCCTGGATGCTGAGCGCTGGCCGATCCGGATCCCCAGCGATGAGGGAAGCGACTTCCGCAGTCATCCACTCTTCTCCGCGAAGCACCGTGTAGATGGCTGCGAGAATATCTTCCTCAGCGTCTCGCTTACCGACGACGCCGGTGACTCCAGCACGGATAATGCTCCGGGTGAGCGGCGGGGAGGCGAAGGCAGAGATCACCACGATCAGAAGTCCGCCCTTCAAGAACGCCTTGACCAGCTCCACATCCACGCTTGGCGCTCGCTCCACCATCAAGTCCAGCAGGAGCAGATGCGGCCACCGCTCTTTCGGTGCCGAACGCAACCACGCGACAAAATCTGGAGCAGACGTCCCACTAAAGATGATGTCGAACCGACCTGCTTGAGTCAAAAGTTCCTCGGTGCGGGTTCGTTGAAGAAAATGATCTTCTACCACCGCAACGCGCCAACCACCCGCTTGTTCAGTATTCATTCATGCCCCCCCGGCTACAGCTCCCCAGCTGCATCGGCTCATATTAGCCCGGCATCCGGACGAGTCACCAAACCCGCTCCGTCATGCTTCCGCACACTCTCCCCGGCGATGACCCCTGCATGGGGGTCTTTTCATCCATTCGCATGACTTCCATCCGAGCCCTTCCGTAACCTCGATTTTCGATGGACAAAAGATGATATGGGGGATCTGTTGTGGGTTTGTGGAAATGCTTTGGCCTGATTCGACGGGTGGCTCGCCCACAACCACAGGGTCCTGCCCCTGAATATGCCACGGCCACTTCGGACCACCTCTACCACGCGCGACACCTGGGCCGGGGTAAGCGTCCGGCCACTGTAGCAAGGCATACCTGGGCCACCCGCTTCCTCAGCGCACTGCTCATCGCAGTCGCAGCAGTCGCTACCCCACTGGCGGTGACCGGCGCAGCAGCCGTGACTGCCGTGCCGGGTAGCAGCGTCTACATCGGTTCCTCGGTCGGCTACGGCGGCACATCTGCGGAAGCGATCTACCTGAACGGCACCGGTCAGGGAACACCTGACTACTATGCCTACTGCATCGAACATAACGTCGGTCTTGTCCGCAGTGTCGTGGGAACGGTCGGCAGCGCCTCGACCTTCCTCGGTACGAACTACTTCACCAACAACCCTACGGTGCAGGGCAAGGTCCTGTGGGTGCTCGCACACAGCTACCCAGCGATGAGCCTGGCAAGCTTCGGCGTAGCGGCGGGTGTGCCTAACATCTCGCTGAACGACGCGATCGAAGCCACCCAGTACGCCATCTGGCGGTACACCGACCTCAACTGGGACACAGCGTGGAACTGGAGTTCTACGAATTCGCAAACGGCGTATTGGTACCTGGTCAATGGGGCAAATGCCAGCACGGGGCTGACCCCGGCTGATCTGACCGTTACGGCATCGATCACCGGGCCAACGGGCGCCCAAACCTCAGGGTCTCTGATCGGGCCCTTCGTGGTCCACACGAACCAGCCAACAGCAAGCGTCAGCGCCAACCCGGTGTACACCTTCGTCGATGCAGCTGGTAACCCGATCAACGCGAATGCGGTAGTGGACGGCCAGGTCATTTACCTCGATCTGCGCGGATCGATCGCTGCAGGGTCGGTTACCGTGACCATCTCGGCACAGGGCGCCAGCGGGACAGGACTCGTCATTTCGGCACCCAAGACGGCCGGTGGCACCCCCACAGCGGGCTCCCACGGACAGAGCCTCATCCTGGTAGCGCCGAGCACCGCAACCACTACCGACTCGGCGAGCGCATCGTGGGCCGCAGTACCACAACCGACCATCGGAACAACTCTGGTGGATGCGGCCGATGGCGACCACACCCTGATCTGGAGCGGTGGCACACTAAACGATTCGGTGGCCTATCAGAACCTCGTCCCAGGAACGCAATACACGCTGTCTGGCTTGCTGATGGACAAGGCGACCGGTACCAGCACGGGGTTGACCGGTTCCACGACATTCACCCCGACCTCGGCCAGCGGGACGGTGACCGTGAACTTCACGGTGCCCTCAGGCTTTGCCGGACACGCACTGGTGGCCTTTGAATCACTCTATAAGGGAACAAACACCACCGGAACGGCGATTGCGGTGCACAGCAACATCAATGACGCCGCGCAGACGGTCACGGTGGACGCGGCCCAGCCGACGCTTCAGTTCGCCAAGACCTCGAACCCGGTGGCGGGCACGGCAGTGAAAGCCGGGGACACCATCACCTATACCGTGACGGCGACCAATCCGAGTACGACGGTTTCCAGCACGGCAGGCGCTCTCACCGATGACCTGACGAATGTGCTGAGCAAGGCGACCCTGATCACCCCACCGGTGCTCAGCTGCAGCCCAGCAGCAAATGCCTGCGGAACCCTCAGCTATGTGATGGGTGCCTCAATCATTGCTTGGACCTCCAACTCGGCCAAGCCACTGGCACCTGCGACGACCGCAACCATCACGTACACGGTCACAGTGAAGTCAGGGGTGACGGGCTCACTCAAGAACGTCCTGACCGAGCCGGGCATCACGGTCGAGCATCCGATCATCACCTGGAACACGGTGGCCATCGGGCCGGTCAAGAACATGGTCAACCAGCCCACCAACGGTGCTGCTCTCGGCTCGGTTATTGACTACCAGGTCACCCAGTTGATCCCGGCCCTGGCCACCGGGCAGACCTACCAGAAGTTCATGGTGAACGACACGCTGGACGCGAAGCTGACCCCGGTCACCGCTTTGCCCACCATCACGGTCAACGACGCGACCAACACCACTGTGACCTTCACGAGCGGAACCGACTTCACCCCGGTCTGGAACGGCCAGAAGTTGACCGTGACCTTCACTGCTGCTGGTCTCGCCAAGCTCGTCGCCGGCCACAACGTCGTCGTGGGCTTTAAGGCCACCGCCAACGCCATTGGCGCGATCAATAACCAGGCATTTGTCAACCTGAACGACTACACCCTGACCCCGGGGCAGTCGAACACCCCGGACGGTTCGCCGACCAACACGGTCCAGACCCGCTGGGGCGGCGTGACCCTGAAGAAGGTCGACGCCCGTATGCCTAACGAGAACCTCTCCGGCGCCCAGTTCACCGCCTGGATGGGCACCACGGATCAGAGCGGCGCGTGCGTCGCAAGCAATGGAACCACCGGGTTCACCCAGGTGACCGCACCCGGCACGTCCAACCCGTACATCGTCACCTCTGACATCAACGGCAGCATCGTGATTCCCGGCCTGTGGGTCGGCGACACTCAGCTGCAGGTCAACCCTGACGGCTCAGTCCAGAACGTGACGGTCGCTGGTCACGACTTCCAGCAGCGCTGCTACCTGCTGCAGGAACTCGTGGCTCCGGCAGGCTATGTGCTACCCACAGGCAACGCAGCCCTCACTCCCTTGATGGTCAAGACCGGCGCCAACGGCAGCGTGACTTCGCCGTACGCGCAGATCCCGAACACCCAGCAGAGCGTTCCTCAGCTGCCCCTAACGGGTGGCGACGGCCTGGTGCTCCTGACCACGGCTGGGATCGGACTCATGATCCTGGCCGCCGGCGGTTCGCTGGTGGTGGCCGCTCGTCGGCGTAGGCGCGAGGAGGTAGACGCGGCATAAGCCGTCGTTCACAAAGCGTTGGTGCGGGTGGCGTAGATGCTGATTTTGGGGGGATGCCACCCGCACCAACTTTTTAACGAACTTGTGTGTCACGAAGGGGCCGGGGTCAGGAACGATGACGATGACGGCAGATAACATTCGGCCCATGCGGCGGCTCGCAGGACGGCGTCGCTGGCGGCCCGGAACTCTCCTTATTCTGACCTCTCTGCTCGCCTTTGCGGGGGTAACGACCCTGGTGTATTCGCCAGCTGCCAGCTGGCTCTCCAGCATCAATCAGGCCTCAGTGGTCTCCTCACGGCCAACGCCACTGTCCCCGCCGGGCAACGAACCGTCAGCGGGAAGATTGCCGACTACAACTCGCTTCTGGTCACCCCTTCCGGTGTGATGGCTCGCATCCAGATTCCATCGATCAACGTGGATTTGCCCGTCTATCATGGCACCAGCGACCAGGTCCGGTCGGAAGGCGCCGGGCATCTGGAGGGAACCTCGCTCCCAGTGGGCGGAACAAGCACACACACACGGTCATCACGGGGCATCGAGGCCTCGCTGATGCGCTCATGTTCACCGATCTCGACAAACTCACACCGGGAGACGTCTTCATCATCACCGTGTTCGGACGAGTCCTTGCGTACAGAATCTTCGACAAACGGGTGTGGATCCTTCCGAGACGGCATCGCTGCGCCACAGGATGGTCGCGACCTGGCCACGCTCGTCACCTGTACCCCCTGGGGATCAACACCCAGCGCATCCTGGTGACCGGCGAGCGCATCACCCCCACTCCCGATGCGAGCAATACCCTTGCGAACACGCAGACGTCCAGGTTCAGCTTCCCTGGTGGATGGTCTGGTGGGGTGGATCAGCCGTCGTGATTGCCCTGTTCCTCTGGCGAGCTGGCCTGGAACGGCGGCGCTGGCCGCGGGCTCGGCGACGCTAACTCGTATAGGTCAGCTCCAGCAGGTCCACCGTTCCCAACTGCTCATGCCGCGCCACCGCTGTTGACGCCAGAGGAAGGTTCAGCGCCGGGCCAACGAGCGTGAGCTGCAAGCCGTCATGCACCGGGAAGAGCGATGCCGAGAGTTTCTCTCGCATTGGAGTGGACTGAATATTGTCCCGAATGGCAGCAGCGACGGCTTGTGCCGAGGCCTGATCGGGTGCATCGGTGGTTCCCAGCCGCAAGGTGAAGTTGATGCCCCGCTCACGCGCCAGGCCCACGGCGGACATCAGCGCCTGGCTCAGATGAACAAGCGTCGGGCTGATCTGCAGGAGCTGACGCAGATATCGTTCCTCTTCGGCGCAGGCCATCCGGGTGTCAGCGTCGCCTGCACCGCGCCTTCCCTCTGCCAGCTCCTGCAACAGTTGCGTTGCCGCATCGAGCCCGGCCTCTTCCCAGCGTCGGCGGTCTGATTGTGCTGCCCTCTCAAGCTCAGTCCGCAGGCGGAGGGCAAACGCACGTTGTTCTGCGCGGGAGCCGTCCTCGCTGAGCTGAGACATTCTTCTCTGAAACAGCACCCAGATCCCAGAGAACATCAGGCCAGCGCAGCCCGCAGCGGCAGTGATCTGAGCAGCTGTCACCGAGAGTGGCAGGACGAAAACCACCATGACCGCCACCAATGTTCCCCAGGCCACCGTCCCCACGACGCGCACCGCTCGTGACGGGTACAGTGCCAGCAAGAGGACAAATGGCCCGGTGGGTGCCAGAGCTTGCCAATATGCTCCGCCTACTGTCCCGAAACCTGTGGCCACCGCAGCGAAATAGCAGACGACGCACGTCCCAGCAATCAGCACACTCGGCAAAACACCAGGCAAAACAGTCCGAACGTACCGACGGGCTGCGGGGTGGACTGATACACACACGATCACCATGACACCGATCATCCTGAAGAGTGCAAAATCCTGATCTACACTTCCACCCAGAGTAAGGATCACGGCAACCGCAGTAACTCCGATAGCCCAAAAAGTGGCCGCACGCTGACGCAACGCACCCGAAATTTCCAGTGGATTCTGCCCAGCCATCGTGCTGACGGCGCGCTCTGAGGTGCCAAGATCTACAGAGAGCCGCACAGTTGTTCCATGGACGGCGGTTCCCCATATTTCGGCGTTAAGACCGTGGTCCCTGGCCCGGGCAAGGATCGATTGGTCGACCCCACGTCCGCGAGGAATCCCCTTGCCCATGCCGATCCCGAAGTCCCGCACGCTGACAGTCAGCTTTGCACCGCGCACAGCGCACTCAATCTCAATGTGATCTGAGCCAGAGTGCTTGGTCGCGTTGGTCACTGCTTCGCGAACGCAGCCCACTATTGCCTGGACGACGTCGTCCGGCAACGCCAATCTGTCCGCAGCATCGCTACTGAGCCCCTTCCGCTCAATCTGCAGGCCAGGCTGGCGGAAAATGTCGCTCAACCTCACTGGAGCACTGGCCGCCCGCGCCTCGCGCAAGGTCCGCAACAAGACGACATCGCGCGCACATTGCTCCTGCACTCGCAGCGCGTTCTCCGTCCCAGCTCCCCCATTGGCAATCGCTCCGAGTGTGTTGATGGCAGTGTCATGGAGCACCCGTGACTCTTCCGCCAGCTGAACACCACGACGCGTCACGAGCTCCGAGCGATGCAACGCCTCGTGAGCAGATCTCTCCGTCTGATCCGCCTCCAGAGACTGGCGCAGCAAGGCACGGAGGCCAAGCCGAACCGCCACAACGATGGAGATCTGGGCGATAACAATCGAGATCGGGAATTGCCTACCCCACTCTGGTAGGCCTACCCAGATGCCACCTGCAATGACCAGTGCAGCAGCAATGACTGATAGAACAACGTACCGTCGCAGGATCAGCAAAGATGTCACGCACGCCGAGAAATTGAGCTGCCAGCAGGTGGCGAACGTCAGTGTTGAATCAACATCGCCCACCCTGAGAAAACTCCAGAGCGCCACAGCTGTCATGCTGAGCGGCAGGAGCAACGGCGGGAGATACACTCGCATGCCAGTCAACGCCACAAGTCCCAACAGGGCCTGAGCCACGGCCTCAACCAGGCCGTCCGTTCCCAGCGAGCAGAACGTTGCCCACACCATCACTCCCTGCCAGACAGCAATGGCCAGCAACGCTATTCGACTCATAGAGCGTGTCAAAGACTCCGTGGCCCACCCCGGCGATGGCGGAACGAGCCCTTCTGCCGACCCCAGCCCCACAGCGGCCACGGCCGTAGTCACCGCAGTAGTGAGCATGGATCGAAGCCCGCTACCCATCCCCCTGACAGACCCGATCATCGGCAGCACTTCCCTGCTATGCCTTCGGCGCCAGGTTCTGGTGCATTGTCCCGGATACCAGCTTCATCGCGTGGCCCCCGGCCTCGGCATCCCGTTTTTGAGCGCCTCCACAACGGCCTCGTGATCCTGACGCAGAGAGTCCTCATCAGTTGGCCGTTGGAGACCATCGTGGCGCACATGAGGCTTGAGTCCGCGGTGCAGCTCCGCCATCAACGTCTGGTGGAAGCGAGTGTGCAGGGTGGACCGTTCCTCCAGATCCGCGGCAACCCGCCTGCGGAGAACGGCTTCCAGCTTACTCGCGGAACGCATGTAGGTGCCGTCCCCGGGACAGGATTCCAGCAAGCCAAGACGCACCAGGCCACGCATCTGCGCCCCTATCTGAACCGACAGAGGAATGCTGCGGACGGTCGGTTCAAGTTGTTGCATCATCTTAGAATAGGTCATCTGCCCCGGGTGTGCCCTGGAATAACCACCATGAGCAATACTGAACAGAGGTGTTAGCCAGTACTGGGAAAGGACCTTTTGACGGCCTCGCAGAATGTTGATGGACTCCTCACCAAGTCAGCCATTTCCTGCTCGTGGTAATCAACGATGCCGCCGGGGCCACGGCTACGGTACGGGATGCTCTCGCGGGCATCGATGATCTTGTGAAGACCGTATTCGCTCACACCGGGAAGATCTGTGCTTCGAATGTGAACGGTTACTGCTGAACACCCTGGGCAGTTCGGTGACGGTGGTCGATGAGGTCTCCGGCTTCCGCTACTTCGACTCCCGCGATCTACTCGGCTTCGTCGATGGCACAGCCAATCCGGTGGGACTCCACGACCGGATCCTTGACTTCTCCACACCCCACACCGGCACGACGTTCTTGGCCCCTACCGCGACGATGCTCGCCGACCTCGATCAGATGGAGGACTGACCCGCATCAGCCGACGGCGTATCGGCGAGAACTCGCTCATGGATCTGGCGAGTGAGTTCGTGAATCGTCCGGGTGAGATTGGTGTTTTCCACCAGCAGCTGCTCCTGAGCCAAGTAGTCGTGATCTGCCTTCACCTGTTGGAAAGCGGCCTGACGGTTCTGGCCAATCATGACGAAGGTGGAGAGGAAGATCGCTTCAAGGGAGACGATCAGCGTCAGGGTGGGCCACGGGCTCTGTTCGAATACCAGCATCCATACGGCAAAGAGCACCACGTGCAGATAGACGAAATTCATGGACCCGGCAAAGGCGGTGATCGCATCCGCAATACGAAGCTGAAGGCTGGATGCCCTGCGCTCCGCCTCCGCGAGGACCGAAGGATGCAGCCTGGTCTGCTCACTGTGTGCAAGCAGACGTTTAGGCCGCAGATAGGGGCGCAGATGCGGACGCGGGCCCTGCCCTGGGCTCGCCGTGTGGGTTGAAGCGTTCTCGGTCTGCTGTGTCATGCGTCCGGTCCCTTGGCTCACGGCGAGCGCTCCCCGCCTCTGTGAGCAGAGTAGCGCGCCTGGGACCAACCTCGACTTCCCACACCCTTGAGTCAGTCACTCCTGCCGCTGGTCAGCTACGCCATTCGCGCCGGCGGTTCCATCCGGCCACGATGAGGAGACCAAGGGCAATCAGCACAGCTCCGCCGACCAGGAGGCCGTAAGGCAGGGTGTTGCCGGTGTTCGCTAGATGATCCACCTCCGCCTGGTTCACCTCACCCTGACTTGCCACCTCAGGAACAGTCGGAGTCGGCTCGGCAACAGGTATTGTGGCCCCACCGCTCGAACCTGTTGCCGAGTCTCCCGCAGTTCCGTTTGCGGCGGCTGCACTGCTCCCGTTCGAGGTGCTCGCCCCAGAAGCGGAGTTCGTTCCAGAACCGTTGCTCGCCCCGGAACCACTGCTCGCAGCGCTACCGTTCGCGTTTGCGGCGGTTCCACTGTTCGCGGCAGCACCGGCGTCAGCGTTCGCGTTCGCCGGTGGCTGGATCGCGTCGGCGACAAAGGTGGAAGCCAGCGAATATTGACCGAGCGAACCGTAGGCAGCTGCCGCCATCGTGGTGTCAGTCGCAGTGACCTTCGAAAGATCGCCGTAGCCCACTCCCTCAATCGTGACGTAGTAAGTCCCCGCCGCAAGCTTGAGCTGCGCCGCCGCACCATTGCCGGTCAGGGAACGGTATCTCTGTGCCCCGTAGCGATCGTCCTCCACGAGCCCGAGCGCTGGATCGTAGGTTCCGATCACGGCCCCCGACGCGTCCTGCACCGTCATCTTGATATCCAGCATCGGCCCGTAAAGTGCCGGTTTGGCATCCAGAGACAGGCTCCCAGCCTGAGACAGGGTGAGAGCGAAGACGTCTTTGTCCCCATTACGTTCCACCACGCCGTGAGCTGCATCCGTAGGGTTCATGGGGGTCGCTGTTGCTGGGGTGTTCCCGTGGTCGTCAGCTGCATAGTCGAGACGCCCGGTGAAGTAGTCGTGGTACCCCACGTACTGACGGCTTGCCTCCGGGATGTCATCACAGGCAACCCCGACGACGGCGATCCATGCCACGCCGCCGCCGG
>NZ_JASSZH010000023.1 GCF_030271165.1 Psychromicrobium xiongbiense
GTTGCTGGGGTGTTCCCGTGGTCGTCAGCTGCATAGTCGAGACGCCCGGTGAAGTAGTCGTGGTACCCCACGTACTGACGGCTTGCCTCCGGGATGTCATCACAGGCAACCCCGACGACGGCGATCCATGCCACGCCGCCGCCGGCCTGACAGAATCCGGTGTTCGACGAGGCGGGCGTGCCATCTGGCAGGTAGTACTTTTCCGTCTGGGTCACCGCGCTGGCATCCGTCATCACGGCCAGATCGTCCTGCCCACCCAGAGAGTTTGGATACTGCGCATTGGACCACCGCACCATGGCCGCATCGGTTCCGCTGCCCATAATCGGTGCCCAGAGACCAGAGGGCGAGTAGTAGGCCTGCGAGCCAACACCCTGGTGGTGGAGGCCAAGAGTGTGTCCCACCTCATGAGCGGCGACGTCGGCCAGTTCCTTGGGGTTTCCCGACATCAGGGTGGTGCTCACCCAGGCGAAGTAGTCGCTGGGGTCGCCAAAGCTCGGTGTGTGGGCTAGGCCGTCCGCGTCGTCGGCGTCATGGAAGTGAAGACCGCTGGAGAACATATCGTTGGTGTACAGCACCACGCCGCCATAACTCGGATCAACCAGAGAGTCCTTGCTGAGCGCTGTGGCAGCAGGTCGCACCGTGGTGACGTTGACGTCGAACGGCGAGAACAGCTCGGCCATCCGGTTAAACACCTCAGTACGCATCGCCACCGAGTCGTTGCCGGCCGGGTTGAAATCGATGGGTGCTGCGTAGGGAACGGGAGTCTGTGCAGCATCCTGAAGATGGCGTCCGCTGTTCCAATTGGTCCCGCTGAGCTCACCACCCTGGAACACCAACCAGATGGTCTTCAACGCACCTGGTTTGCTGCTCAAGGAGACGGGATGCAGGTCCGGTTTGGTGATCAGGGTGGGTGGCAGCGGATCCGGCGCCGGAGTAAAGGCAGCCGGGAGAAGCTGGGCTGGCACGGGTGCTGTTGCGAGCCCGGGAGCAGCCTGTGCAAGGGCGGGAGTGCCCACGATAAGTGAGGCAGCGAGCAACGCCGCCGCTAGAGACGTTCCGGCCCTGCGTGATCTCATGAGGCAACAAATCTTCCGATGGGGAACTAAACATAAATCTTGCTGGCGTACGAAGGGCACTGTGCGTCGCAAGAACTAACGCATCAGGCTGAACTCACACACATCAGGCATGTCAAAACTAAGTGGATTCATCTGATGGAGCATCACATGAATCGAGTGAAAACTAGTGACAGGCAACCGCCGCTACTACATCGTCCCGCCGTCGCATAGATCATCTCTCCCCCCCCCCGCCGCGAAAGCTATTGACGTGGGACCCAGCGGCAACGCCACCAAGGGGTGTCCCGGCGTCCGGAGCTAACTGTCATCGAAGTCTCCTGATCAGTCCAGTCGCAAGTGCGATCTCTCACCAGACTCGTTAGTGGGTGGACTCGATTTGCTACTGGGGGACCGAGTCCACCCACCCCCTTTTGGAGCTGCGCACCCCAGCCGCACCTGTTGGCTGGCCAGACTGCATCGATTGGGTAAGAACCCAATGTTTTCACGCTAGACAGCGCCGGAATTCGGCACATCACCCACATTGAGTGAAAGTAGCAACTCCGCAGAGCAGGAAGTTTCACTTGGTGTTGGAAAAATCACTGAGAGGCTACGCTTCATCCAGTGGTTGTGAAGCATGGGGGTGCAAACAGCAATATCTGAAATAGGGGGATAAAATAGAGACTCTGTATTTCGAGGCCAAAACGACCGCGCCCGAATTCGACAGAAAATTTGTACGGCGTTCCAGACACGTAGCAGCCCTGCAAGCCGGAGCATCCCGTCTGGTGACGGTGACCGCTCCCGCAGGCTACGGCAAGACGTCCTTCCTGGCGGAATGGCAGCAACGCGAAGAGCGCGCCACGGGATGGGTCACGCTAAGCTCGGCGGACAACGATCCTGCGTCGCTGGTCCACCTGATCGCACACGCCTGCGCGCCCTTCGCACCGGACATGGCGCCTTTTTCCGGCCGCATTCCCACCGCTGACGGTGCCATGTTAAGCCGCATTGCGCCGACCCTGGCGCGCGCTCTCTCGCGCAGCGCCAGCCCTTTCGTTCTCTTCCTGGACGAGCTGCATCTACTCGAGGACCTCGGCACTATTGACGCGCTCAATATTGTCCTGTCCGGAGTACCGGAAGGCTCCCAGGTAGTGCTGGCAAGCCGCCATCGCCCCCTCCACTATGTGCGCGGTGGTCTGGCGACATCGTGGACCCCAGTTACTGCCGACGATCTACGCATCGACCTCGCTGGGGCCGCAAGGATCGCCGCTAGCAGTGGAGCGCAGGTGAGTACCTCAGAACTCGGCGACTGGGTGGAGCAGTGCGGCGGCTGGGCAGCAGGACTGCACATGTACGCGATTCTCTCCCGGAGCACACCCTTCACCTCGCTGAGCAACGAGGCGGTGCTCTCGGAGTACCTCTATCAGGAATGCCTACGAGGTCTCCCGGTAGAAATACGTCGGTTCCTGCTCCGGACATCGATTCTGGACATACTTTTCCCAGATCTGTGCGACGCCGTTGATGAACGTTCGGATTCAGCACGGGTGCTCCGGGATCTAGAGGCGCAACAACTCTTCATCAGTGCCGATCGCAGCCGGAACTCCTACCGTCTGCATCCGCTGTTTCGCGAGTATTTGATGCGTGAATTGCGACTCGAGGCCTCAGCATCTGTCGCGTCCCTACACAGTCGCGCATCTCAGTGGTTCCAGACCAGAGGTCAACTGCCCGCTGCGATCGACCATGCGATTGCTGCCGAAGACTTCCCCACCGCCACGACCCTGGTGACTGTGGCCGCCATCGGAACCTACGAGGCCGGCCAAGCCGCGACGCTCGAACGTTGGATCAATGAAATCGGGGACGCACGCCTCCTATCGGTGCCCATAGCCGTCGTCGTGGTCACCTGGCTGGCCCTTCTGGCCGGCACCGATGCACAGGCCGTCAAGTGGTCCACCCTCCTCAGCGGAACAGCTGAGTCCGAGGGTGATGACGGCCCGTTGAGCGTGAACCTACCCTCAGCCAAGGCAATGGTCCGGGCCATCTTGATGAAAAGTGGCATGGCTGCCGCGCTGGTGGACGCCGAGTTCGCGGCAGCTGAGGAAACCGCCGGGAGCCCGTGGCGTGACCCTGCACTTCAGATCCTGGGCAGCACTCTGTTGCATAGCGGAGATGCAACTCGAGCCAGAGAGTTCCTTGAGTTGGCACTGCACACTGCCGATGCCCGGGGGAACCCTGCCACCGTAGTCATGGTCCACACAGAGTTCGCCCTGCTCGCCATCGAGTCCGGGAGCTGGAGGGAGGCTGAAGAACATGTCTCCGCAGCGCTACAGACCATCCAGACCGGCAGCATCGATGGCTACGTTATGTGTGGCTACGCACATGCAGCAGCGGCCTGTGTCGAACTCCACGCAGGTCACCGCGCAGTCGGTGAACAGTTGCTCATCGCCGCCATGACCGAGCGAGGCCGGTGCATGCGATCTGTCCCATTGATCAGTGTCCCCACCCGACTTCTCCTCGCCCGGGCGCACCTGATGATCGGCGACAATGCCACGGTACGGATGCTTCTCAGCGAAATCGACGACATGCTCCCGCCCGCCGGGGGACGGGAGCAACTGGATCAACGTATTGCCACCCTCCGCGCCGCCTTACGTCAGAGCGAACGGTCCGCCGGTTCGACGGGGCCGTCGACCGCGCTGACCGTGGCTGAGCAGCGGGTGCTCCCCTATCTGCAGACTCATTTGACGCGGCCTGAGATCGCCGAGCGGTTGTTCGTCTCCCGACACACGGTGATCACCCAGATCGCGTCGATCTTCCGAAAACTGTCCGTCTCCACTCGATCCGATGCTGTAGCCCGGGCGGTGGCTCTGGGGTTGTTGGATGAAGGCTCAGACAACACCGCGGACGACTGATCCGATGCTTTGCGCCTGACCCAGACAATGGTTAGAGCCTGGACTTCCCAGCAGTCAGGTATGCCTTAGCCTCCAGATCCACATGCCTGGAGTCGCCACCTACTTCTGCCGCCAACGACATGAGTGTGGTGCGGCCACTGAAGATGTCCCAAGGCCGCACCACACTCGTCGCTACGAGCTGTGCCGGGTCCGTCGGAGCAGCACCAAAATCCCGCCCAGCAGAATCAACAGCATTGCGGTACCGAGGATAATCCACGGGGCCACTGCCCCTGTAGCGGCAAGGTTTGGTTGCTCCACAACCGGAGCAATATAGCCGGCATCAATCGTCGGATCATCCGTC
>NZ_JASSZH010000024.1 GCF_030271165.1 Psychromicrobium xiongbiense
CTGAATCTGGGCTGCAATCTGCTCCAGAATGTCCTGGGGTTTCTGATCGTAGACACACGTGGGGGTACCGGTCTTTTTCCAGGCGGGTGGCTCGATGCTCTTCGCTGCGTAGAACCACTGGACGTAGGTGCCATTGGTTCCGGCGGTGCAGTTCGATTTCAGTTGTGACTGGCAGAACGCACCCGGATCACCACTGTTCTGGGCGTCCGCCTGACACAGCACCTCAAAGCGATACGTGTGAGTTGGTACAGGAACAATCGCATTGGACTCGGCCCATTTGGTGCTTCCGGGTACTTGGCGGTATCCGTCGGTCGCGATGCCGCTGTCAGTGAATCCAGTGTTGGTGCCGGTCCCGTCATCGCCAGCCGCATTCGCTGCGCCGATGCTGGTCATCAACGACGCGAAAAACAGGACGAATAGGAGTCCTGCACGAAGCGGCCTCATTGGGGAACTCCGATGTTGGTGATCAACCACTTGCCATTTGCATGGCTTGCGATGAAGATCTTCGCCATTGCAGGGTCTTCTGGAGTCTCCTTACCCACGATTCCGGTGCCCGTTAGGTACTTTCCTGCGGCTAGATTGAACTGGACAACTTCCTGGTAGGCGCCGTCAGTGCCAGGCGTGAAGTAGGTCTGTGCGGCATCGATCCTGGTCAGCTGCCCTACGATCCAGTGCCCCTTGTCGTACGCGGTTTTGAAAGATCCCAGCAATTGGCTGCAGGATGTGCACGTCGGGTCTGCCAAAATATCGCCCAGCACGGTGTCACCAGTTTGGGCTGCGTAGTTGTAGGTCTCAAACCAGTACCGGACGAACGCATCCAGGCCTTTTTCGGAGAACTCGTCTGCCAGCGGAGGCTTGACTGGTTTAGGCACGTTCTGCGCCGGGCCGTTCAGGTCTGCTGGTTTGTAGGGTGCTGCGGCTACGGTGGTGGTCGATGCTGCCGAAGCCGAAGGAGAGGCAGTCACGGGTGCCGAGGCCGATGATGACGTTGCGGGCTCGGATCCGCCAGAGCATCCGGCTAGCAAACCCAGGACCACCATCAATACCACAACGGCACTCACACGCTGCGAGGACCAGGCCGTCATCGAACGCTGGCCTGCTGCATCATGCCTTGCCGTACGTCGTTGCGTTCCTGCCATCGGGGCTACCTTCCGGGTTAGCCCATTGGATGGTCAACTGGGCTGAGTCCACCCTACGGTCACATCAGAGCAAAATGACAGCCCTCACACAGAAATGTGGATAACCCGGCCCCCAACCAGGACCCCTCACTTCCCGCAACCTCGTCACCAGGTCCCGCCGTGTAAAGCCTCCAGGCGGGACCTGCTATCTGGTCCCGCCCCACACGCCAACCAGCCGGGACCAGGAAACCGAGCAGCCGCCTCAGGCCAGCAGCTCCCGGACTCTCGGAATCACCTGCGTCCCATACAGCTCAATCGACTCGCTGAGCAGCCCGTGCGGCATCGCGCCGTTGGAGTATTTGAGATCAAAACGGTCCAGGCCCAGGGTCTTGACCGTTGCGGCGATCTTCGTGGCCACCGTCTCAGGGGATCCGACGTAGAGCGAGCCAGACTCCGCCTCCTGAGCAAACTCCTTAGGCCCGGTGGGGCCCCAGCCCCGCTCGGCACCGATCCTGTCCCGGGTGGCTTTGAAGTAGGGGTAGAGCTGTTCGCGGGCCAGCTCATCCGTGGCCGCGATATGACCCGGCGAGTGCGCGCCGAGCGGCATGATCGGCGTACCCAACTGCTGCGAGGCGCGGTGGTAGAGATCCACATAGGGGCGGAACCGCCCGGGGTCTCCGCCGATGATCGCGAGCATCATCGGAATCTGGTACTTGACAGAGCGCACCACCGACTCAGGGCTGCCGCCGACGCCGATCCAGGCGTGGAGCCTGCCGGACTCGGTTTTGGGGTAGACCTCCACGTCTTCCAGCGGTGTCCGGAACTCCCCCGACCAGCTCACCGGCTTCTCCTCGAGCAGCTGGGCAAAAAGGTCAAGTTTCTCGGTGAACAGGCTCTCGTACTGGCTCAGGTCATAGCCGAACAGTGGGAACGACTCGGTGAACGAGCCGCGGCCCAGAATCACCTCGGCACGCCCGGAACTGAGCGCGTCCAGGGTGGAGAACCGCTCAAACACCCGGACCGGATCGTCACTGGAGAGCACCGTGACCGCGGTGCCGAGGCGGAGACGGCTGGTCTTGGAGGCAATGGCGGCCAGCACCATATCCGGTGCACTCACCGCGAAATCGTCCCGGTGGTGTTCCCCCACGCCCAGGAAGTCCACGCCCACCTGGTCCGCCAGCACCCCCTGCGCGACGACATCGCGGATCACCTGCGCGGCAGGCCTGGCCGTACCGTCCAGGTTCTGGGTCATATCGCCAAAGGTGTCGAGCCCCAGCTCAACGGAAGCATTCTGCGTCATCGGGCCACTTTCCCTTCACTATTCATGCGTTTGCATGTTTGTTCTGCCGGGTGTAACCGGAAGAGTGACCTAGGAATTCCCGCAGCCGGAGAAGGGCCCCGGCCTCCGACAGAACCTCAGCGGTGCACGATGCGCACCACGTCGGCCGCACGCCAGAACCGCAGGTTGACCGAGAGCGTGAGTTCGCCCCGACGAGCCAGAATCAGGCTGACCACGATGGCGGCCAGGGCGGGTACGCCGCCGGAGACCAGCAGGGTCAGATGTGGGCCCAGGTGCTCGGTCAGCCAGCCCAGCAGCAGCCCGCCCAGCGCCTGACCGCCGATCAGCACCATGACGTAGAGGCTCATCACGCGGCCACGGATCTGCATATTGGTGGAAATCTGGACCAGCTGATTGGCTCCGGTGAGGAACATCAGCGAGGAGAATCCGGCGAAGACCATAACCAGGCAAAAGCTCCACATGGCCGGCATGAAGGAGGCCACCACAAGGGCCAGCCCGTAGAGACCCGCACTGGTCACCACCGAGCGCAGGCGCAGTTCCTTGCGTCGCGTAGAGGCCAGAGCACCCGCCAGCGCACCCACCGCAATGAGCGTGTTGAGCAGCCCGTAGCCACCCGCGCCGACCTGGAAGACGTTGTCCGCAAAGGCCGCCATCATGACCGGCAGGCTCAGGGCGAAGACCGCTACGAACCCGGCCATAATGGCGGAAAACAGAATGGCGGGCTTATTGACCAGGTAACGGGCGCCCTCCGCCAGCATTCCCTTGGAGCGCGGCGCCGGTGCGGCCAGGATCAACTCCTTGGTGTTCATCGCGATCAGCATGATCACCGTGAAGAGGCAGGCCAGCGCATTGGTCAGGAAGGCCCAGCCGCCACCCACCGCCGTCAGCATGACTCCGGCGATGGCGGGCCCCACCATGCCACCGAGCTGGAAGATCGAGGAGTTGATGCTGATCGCGTTCCGCAGATGGTGCGGTCCGACGAGCTCGTTGACAAAGACCTGCCGGGCAGGCTGATCGACCACCGTGACAAAACCGAGCAGGAACGCCACCAGGTACACCTCCCAGACCTGCAGGTGCCCGCTGAGGGTCAGGGTCGCCATCACGGCGGCGAGCACGCCCGCGGCACTCTGCGTGACGATCAGCAGGGTGCGCTTGGAGAAGCGGTCCGCCATCAGTCCGCCCCAGGGGCCGAACAGCAGAGTCGGGGCAAACTGCAACGCCACAGTGATGCCCACGGCTGCGACCGAGCCGGAGAGCTGCAGGACGATCCAGTCCTGGGAAATGCGCTGCATCCAGAGCGCGATGACGGCCACAAAGTGAGCCATGGTGAAGTACCGGTAATTGCGGATGCTCAGGGCAGCAAACGTTCCCTTGAGGCTGCTGCGCTGGGTGACAGCGCGGATCGGTGCGGTAATGGACGGGTCCGGGAGCTGCAGAGGCAGTGATCCGGTGACAGGGGTAGCCACGAAAATCCTTGAGGTAGCGGGGTGTCACTCCACCGTATCCAGTGACGGTGTCATTCTGAAGACATATGATGGCTCTAACTGCGATGACGATTCGTAATGGCTCCGGGCAACGCCCGCGCAGATGACCGCAGAGAGAAGGACGCCTGTGTTCGACAACGATCAGCTGCGCAGCTTTCTGGCGGTGGCCGAAACGCTGAATTTCACCCGCGCCGCTGAACGACTGGGCCTGAGCCAGCCCACGATCAGCCAGCACGTTCGCAAACTGGAAGATCATGCGGGCAGACAACTCGTGGTGCGGGACACCCGTGCGGTGCGCCTGACCGACAACGGCGATGCGATGGCTGGCTTTGCCCGCAGCATTCTGGCCGCGCAGGATGATGCCAGCCGCTACTTTTCCGGTGCCGCCATGCGCGGGCGGTTGCGCTTCGGGACCGCCGACGACCTGGCCTACACCCGGCTTCCCACGATCCTCCGCGATTTCCGCCAGCTCTATCCGCAAATCAATCTGGAGCTCACCGTGAGCCAGAGCGACCAGCTCTACCGTCGGGTCAAAGCGGGGCAGTTGGACCTGGTGTTCATCAAATGGGTGTCCGCCATGCAGGGCAGCGTGGATGCCGACTCCGATGCCCCCGCGCAGGAGGGCAAAGTGGTCCGCCACGACCACTTCTCCTGGGTAGGGCTGGAGCAGACCCGGCTGGACTCGCAGGCGCCCGTGCCGCTTATCGCCTACCCCAGCCCCAGCCTGAGCCGCAAGCTCGCCATCGATGCCCTGGAGAGCGTCGGCCGGACCTGGCGGATCACCTGCAACACCAGGGAGATCAATGGGGTGATCGCCGCGGTGCGGGCCGGCATCGGCGTTACCGTGATGCCCTCCACGCTCATTCCGGATGATCTGGTGTCTATCACCCACCAGTTCGACCTCCCCCGGGTGGGCGAGGTTGACTTCACCCTGATCCGGAATCCGTTGGCGCGGACCGATGTGGTGGATGCCCTGGAACAGGCGATCATCGGCCGCAAGCTCAGCACACCCAAAGGGCAGCTGCCAGGGTAGCGCCACTGCGCTGTGGGCGATCAGGGGTTCAGCGAATAACCAGGGGCGGAATACACTTATACCTGTCATGAACCGAACGATGTTTAAATCCAAGATTCACCGTGCCACGGTGACGCATGCCGATTTACACTATGTCGGCTCAGTCACCGTGGATTCCGACCTGCTCGATGCCGCAGACATCCTGCCCGGCGAGCTGGTCGCGATTGTCGACGTCAACAACGGCGCCCGGCTGGAGACGTACACCATTGCCGGCGAGCGTGGCTCCGGCGTACTGGGCATCAACGGCCCGGCCGCACATCTGGTCAAGCCCGGCGATCTGGTCATCCTGATCACCTATGGTCAGATGAGCACTGAGGAAGCCCGCGCCTTCGTGCCTACCGTGGTGCACGTCGACGCCCAGAATCACATTGTGGCCCAGGGCAGCGACCCTGCCGAAGCTTTGACCGAAGGGCTGCTCCGTCCGCCGCTGGCTGCCAGGGCCTAGGAGCTTGCCGCCCTCCGTCGCCCGTGCCCAGGGGCGTGTCGTTCCAGGATCAGCCCGTCCCGCGCTCCTTCTTCAGGTTCTTCAGGTTCTTCAGGTTCTTCAGGGGCAGGTGTAACCGATGGGTGGCGTGCTGATCGGCTTCTCCCTGGTCTGGCTGGTGATCGCCGTCGGCTATCTGCTGGCCAGATTCACGGTACTGGGTGTCGGGGCAGAGCAGGTGCTCAGCCGGTTCAGCTTCTTTGTGGCCACCCCTGCCCTGTTGCTGGAGACGCTCTCCCAGGCGGATTTCCGTAGCGTGTTCGGGCCGCCGCTGTGGACCATCGCCATCGCCGCCTTCTGCGCTGCGGGGCTCTATCTGCTGATCAACCGTCTGCGCTCAAAGCCCCTGGACAGCGAGCTCATGGTGGGGGCGATGAGCGCCTCCTATGCCAATGCCAACAATCTGGGCCTGCCGATCGCGGTCTATGTTCTGGGCAATGCCGCCCTGGTGGCTCCGCTGGTCATGTTCCAGCTGGCCATCTACCAACCGATTCTGGTGATCCTGGTGGAGGTGCTGCGGCGTCGTCGGTCACTGCCCGTGGGGAAGCTGATCCTGGGCGTACTAGCCAATCCACTGCTCATCGGGGCGGTGGCCGGCTCAGTGCTGGCTCTGCTCTCGCAGGACTACGGCTGGAAGCTCCCGGCCCCGGTGCTGCAACCCTTCCAGATCCTCGGCGGAGCAGCCGTGCCCTGCGCGCTGATCGCCTTCGGCCTGTCCCTGTTCGGATCCCGGCCGCTGCGCGAACCTGAAGGCCGGGCACAGGTGTTCCTGGCCACCGGTATCAAACTTCTCGCCCAGCCACTCCTGGCCTATCTGCTGGCCATGTTCGTCTTCCACCTGGAAGGCCCACTTGTGCTCGCCGTGGTGATTCTGGCCGGGCTGCCGACCGCACAGAATGTCTTTGTGCTGGCGTCCCGCTATCAGGTGGGCGTGGCGATGGCCAAGGACACCGTGTTGCTCAGCACCGCACTGGCCGTTCCGGCGATGATCATCAGCGCCGCGCTTCTTAACTAGGATCGCCGTCATCGACTGCTGCAATATGTGCCGCCGCGCCTTTTCGGCAGATACCGCAGCATTCGATGGAAAAACTCCCCGAGTAAAACGCCTCTCGCTAGTAGTCTTTCTTCATGGCATCCAAGAGCACGGAAGAGATTGTCCGCACCATCACCGAGGGGTACACCTTCGACACCCCCGCCATCGCCCTCGGCGCAGCCTTGGTCGATGGCGAGGTCCACGCCGAGGCGCAGGTCCGCCTCCCGCTGGCCATGATGAACCGGCACGGGCTGGTGGCCGGTGCCACCGGTACCGGCAAGACGGTCACCCTGCACATGATGGCGGAGCAGCTCTCCACCGCCGGAGTCCCGGTCTTCATGGCGGATATCAAGGGTGATCTCTCCGGCCTGGCGACGCCCGGAACTCCGAGCGATAAGCTCACCGCACGCACCCAGAGCCTGGGGCAGGAATGGTCCGCCAAGGCCTTCCCGGTAGAGTTCCTGGCCCTGGGCGGCGATGGCAACGGAGTCCCGGTCCGGGCAAGCATCACCTCCTTCGGGCCGATCCTGCTCTCCCGCGTGCTGGACCTGAACGAGACCCAGGAATCCAGCCTGCAGCTGGTCTTCCACTATGCGGACACGCACAATCTGGAGCTCTACGATCTGAAGGACCTGCGCGCCGTGGTCCAGTTCCTGACCTCCGCGGACGGCAAGGCGGATCTGGAGGGCCTAGGCGGGCTCTCCAAGGCCACCGCCGGGGTGATCCTGCGCGAGTTGGTGACGCTGGAGGCTCAGGGCATGTCCAAGTTCTTCGGCATGCCGGAGTTCGATACCACTGAGCTGTTGCGCATCGCACCGGACGGCCGCGGAGTGGTGACCTGCCTGGAGCTGCCGAGTATCCAGGACAAACCGCTGCTCTTCTCCACGTTCCTGATGTGGCTGCTGGCGGATCTGTTCCGTGATCTGCCGGAAGTCGGCGATCTGGACAAGCCCAAGCTGGTGTTCTTCCTCGACGAGGCTCACCTGCTCTTCAACGGTGCTTCCAAGGCGTTCCTCACCGCCATCACCCAGACGGTGCGGCTGATCCGTTCCAAGGGCGTCGGCATCTTCTTCGTCACCCAGACGCCGAAGGACGTTCCGCAGGACGTGCTGGCTCAGCTGGCCAATCGCGTCCAGCACGCCTTGCGGGCCTTCACGCCCGATGACGCCAAAGCCCTGAAGGCGACGGTCTCCACCTTCCCGGTGAGCGACTACGAGCTGGACAAGGTACTCACCAGTGCGGGGATCGGCGAGGCCGTCGTCACCGTGATGAATGAGAAGGGCGCTCCGACACCGGTGGCCTGGACCCGGCTGCGCGCACCCGAATCCATCATGGGGCCCAGCCCGGACGATCAGGTGAAAGCCACCGTGGGAGCCTCTGCGCTGCTGCCCAAGTACGGCACCGAGGTGGACCCCCTCTCCGCTTTCGAAAAGCTCCAGGCGCAGAGCGCGCCGAGCACTGGTGGTTCGGTGGGGACAGTTCCCGAGCCGTTGCCCGCACCGCCGATGCCGATCCCCCCGATGCCCGAGCCATCTGCCCAGCAGGGGGGCGGGCTGGGCGCTGATGTGGTGGGCGCACTGGGCGGGATCCTGGGCAGTGGGCTGAACTCCATGGTGCGTTCCATGGGCAGCTCGCTGGGCCGGAATCTCATGCGGGACATCTTCGGCACCACGAGTCGTCGCCGCTGAGCCGTGACGCATTCCGACACTCAGCGCTCAGAGACGGGGCGCTCAGACGCGGGGCAGAAGGCGGCCACCGAGACGTCATCGTCCGCTGAATCGCCGGCCCCGGGCACACTTCTGGTCCGGGTGGCAGCGCTGTGGCTTTTTGGTGCGCTGCTCACGGTGGGTGCCGCGATTGTCACCATTCAGCTGGTCAACACGAATCTCTACGGTCCGGAGCAGCCCGTGCGCGACTATGTGCATGCGCTGCAGGACGGCAACGGCGGCCAGGCGATGGGCCTGCTGCGGCCCCAGATTCCCGCTGGCGCCGCTGCGGATCTGCTCGACGGGGCGGCTCTCAAGGCGGCAGCATCGTCGTTGAGCGATGTGCATGTGGGCAGCCCGGAAGCGCGCGATGGCGGCCGGGTCAACGTGCGGCTGAGTTACGTTCTGGACGGCAAGCCCGGCGTCACCGACTTCCTGCTGGAACCCGCCGGCACGCAGTGGATGTTCTTCCGCAGCTGGCGCTTCGTCCCGGCGCCGTTGCCCGTGGTGGAGGTCAGCACGGTCAATTCCGGCCAGGCGCAGGTCAACGGAGCCACCGTGGGGCTGCCGAACGGGGTCACCAGCTTCGCCGCGTTCTACCCCGGGCGCTACCAGGCGGGGCTGGACACGGCGCTGTTCCACGCGGAGCCGCAGACCGCCATCGTCAATTCGCCAGGGTCCAAGGCGCCGCTGCTGGCGCTGTCCACGGAGGCTAGCCAGAAGCTCAAGGACCAGGTCTCCAGTTCACTGAAGTCGTATCTTGACTCCTGCACCACGCAGGCGGTGCTGCTGCCCACGGCGTGCCCGATCGGCGTGACCAGCAATAACCGGGTGGTGAGTCCGATCGTCTGGAAGATCACCGAGTACCCGACTCCGGCAATCTCTGCCTACAACGGTTCCTGGGTGTTGGCGCCGCTGTCCTTCAAGGCTGAGGTGAAGTACAAGGAGCAGGTGCTGGCGACCGGAGCCTTCCGGGATGTGGACACCACGCAGACTTACGGGTTCACCGCAACGCTGGCCATCTCTGGCGACACCGTCACGGTGACGCCGAAGGTGCAGTACTAGGGCCCCTCGCCTCTCGCTCTCGCGTCCCGACCGTTGGGAGGTGGAGTGGTCAGTTCATCCCGCGCAGATCCAGCACCAGCTCGGTGGCGCCGTCCGGCGTCAGACGCACTGGGATCCCCCAGTCCTGCTGGTAGAGGTGGCAGGCCGCAAACTCGGGAATCTCCGCCCCCTCTTCCCCGTCACAGGCCGCCGCGCGGGCGCTCAGATGAACGATGCCAGCCTCCACCTCAGGATTGAGCACCAGGGTGCGCTTGAGGCCAGTGGAGGTTCCGCCCCCGTCCAGGAGCAGCTCAGGCGGCGTGGAGGAGACCTTCAACTGGGTCGGGTCACCCCAGCGGAAGTCGAGTTTCTGCCCGCTCGGCGCACTGAAGCGCACCTGCAGCTCCAGGTCTCCGGCAGCGACCTCGGTAGCCGGGCGCTGGCTCTGCGCTGCACCTTCATCCACGGCAAGGGCTTCCGCGGGGAGCGGCAGCCGGACGACCTGGTGCCGGTTGGCCTCCACAACCAGCAGCAGCTCGCCGTCCAGCAGTACATCGGAGGGTTCAGCGAGATCGCGGGCCAGGGTACTGACTGTCCCGGAGGCGGGATCGTAGCGGCGCACCGCCCCGTTGTAGGTGTCCGCAACCGCCACGGAGCCATCGGGCAGCACCGCGACGCCCAGCGGATGCTGAAGCCGCGCCTGGCTGGCATCGCCGTCTCGGAAGCCGAAGTCGAAGAGCCCCTCCCCCACGGCGGTCTCCACGGAGACGATCCGGCGCGGGCCCTCTTCAGCCGCAGACACACGGGCCACCCGCAGCGCGGAGGTCTCAGAGTCCGCCACCCAGATGTTCCCGGCGGCATCGGCGGCCAGGCCGGAGGACTGGGCAAACCAGGCCTCCTCGGCGGGGCCGTCCAGCAGGCCTTCCAGACCGGTGCCAGCCAGAATTCCCACGGTCCGGGCCACCGGGTCGAAGCCGAAAAGCTGGTGAACGCCAGCCATCGCAATGACCACCTGGCCCAGCGCCTCGGAGTAGACCACATCCCAGGGTGAGGAGAGCGCCAGATCCAGCGGATCACCCGGCGCCAGGTCGCTGGGCAGCAGGCCCAGAGTGCCTGCGCCGTCATCGTCCACGCCGGAGTGGGTGTCCGCATCCAGCAGGCGCTGCACGCCGTTGCCTGCCACCGTCACCACCTCGCCGGTTGCCAGCGACAGCCCACGCAGACGGTGGTTGACCGAATCGGCCACGACGACGTCGTAGCCCACCTGAGCGGCGACCTCGGCGGGGAGCCGGGTAAGACCCTGCGGTTCGTTGAACTGAACGTTATCGGCTCCGCCGTCCAGGTAGCCCTTGACCCCGGAGCCGATAACCCGCACCACGGTCTGAAGGTCAGCGGCCAGCTCGACGAGGCGGTGGTGGCCGGTGTCAGAGACCAGGTAGGTGCCGGTGTCCGTGAGCGGCAGCACCTTGCCCGGGAAGCGCAGCGTCCCGGACTGCGGCTCCGGCGCCACGTAGGGTCCATCGCCGCGGTGCAGGGTGCCCTTCTCCTCATGCAGCGCGATCAGCTCCGGGATGAGCGATTCCAGGCCGGAGGCGTGCCCCTCACCGGAAAGGTTGGCCACCACATAGCCTTCAGGGTCGATGACGACCAGCGTGGGCCAGGCGCGCGCCGTGTAGGCCTGCCAGGTCAGCAGCTCCGGGTCGTCCAGCACCGGGTGGTGGATTTCGTAGCGCTCGACGGCGGCGGCGAGGGCCACCGGATCCGCCTCATGCTCGAATTTGGGCGAGTGCACGCCGACGGTGACCAGCACATCCGCGTATTTGGCTTCCAGCGGCCGCAGTTCGTCAAGCACATGCAGGCAGTTGATGCAGCAGAACGTCCAGAAGTCGAGCAACACGATCTTGCCGCGCAGCGCCGCGAGATCCAGCTCGACGCCGCCCGTGTTGAGCCAGGCGCGGCCAAGAAGTTCCGAAGCGCGAACGCGGGCATGCGGCTGTGCCGGGATCCGGGTAGGCAGGGTGGGCGTCATTCGTGTTCTCCTGTGGCTGGATCATCCTGGGCTGGCGCGCTCGGGGTTCGCTCGTTGCTGTGGGTCGGCATACTTCTGGTGGCCTGTGCCCGCACCTGACCGGCATCGCGCTCGGCCAGACGGGCAAACATGTCGTTATAAGCGGCCAGATCCGCATTGTTATTCCGGTCCGCCGCCCGGTCGGTGCGTTTAGTCTCCCGTGCATCGGAACGCGACCAGGTCACGGCGACGGCGATGGCGACCAGGACCGTGGGCACCTCACCGATCCCCCAGGCCACAGCGCCACCCATCTGCTGATCGGCGATGGCGGACAGCCCCCAGGTGCGGCCCAGATTGCCGAAGTAGGAGGCCTGCAGCAAGGCATTGGAAGACATGATGGCGACGCCGAAGAAGGCGTGGAAGGCCATCGTGGCCAATAGCAGGACCAGGCGCAGCGGGTAGGGCAAGCGGCGCGGCACCGGGTCCAGGCCGATCAGTGAGAGCACGAACAGGTAGCCGGTGATGGTGAAGTGCAGGTACATCAGCTCATGGCCCACATGCTGGCGCAGCGCAAAGCCGAAGAGCGGTGTGTAGTAGAAAAGGATGATGCTGCCTGCAAAGTTGGCCGCAGCAAACAAGGGGTTCGTCACCACAGCGGAGAACCGGGAGTGCACCACCACGAGGATCCACTCGCGCAGGCCCCGGCTGCCGTCTCCGCGGTCGCCATCGCCGCGCGGGGTGAGCGCCTTCAGCGCCAGACTCACCGGCGCCCCCATCACCAGGAACAGCGGCGCCACCATGGTCAGCGCCATATGGTCCACCATGTGTGCGCTAAAGAGGACGAGGCCGTAGACGGCGGGCGGTCCGGAGGTGATGTAGGTGAGCGCCAGCAGGCCCACCAGCCAGGAGACAGTGCTCAGCCAGGACCAGGAATCGCCGCGCTGGCGCAGTTTGCGCACGCCCAGCAAGTAGGCGACCGCGCCGCCGATGATCACCGTGAGCCAGAGCCAGTCCGGCCGCCACTCAGTGAGCCAGCGGATCGGGGTGAGCTCCGGCGGCATCGGATACCCGGTCAGGATCTCCACGGGCGGTGCGGTGGAAAGGATTTCGGTGGACTGCGGGGGCGCGGAGCGGCTCAGGCCCACCGCGACGCCGCTGGTGAAGCCCATCAGGACCGCTTCCACGCCGATCAGCTGCCAGAGGACCCGGCGAGGCTTGAGTGCGGTATGAGGCGTTCGAGCTGGCTTCTGGCCGGTGGGGGCGCCGTCCCCGAGCCGGGGAATGAGCCATTGCCGGTGCACGAAGCCGATGACGCCCAGACACACCGTGGCGCCGGCCTTGACCAGGATGATCTGGCCGTAGCTGGAGCCGAAGAGCAGGCCCCAGCTGGTGAGCCGGATGGAGGAGTTGACTACACCGGAGGCGGCGACCAGCACGAAGGCGAACAGCGCCAGCGAGGAGAACCGGGTCAGGACGGTGCGGGTCACATCGCTACTGCGCGGGTCGGTGCTGCGCAGGGTTCCGGAGACGACGGCCAGCGCAACCAGGCCGCCCACCCACAGCGCCACCCCGGTAATGTGCAGCAGCAGCGAGTTCACGCCACCGGAATGGTCCGTCGAGGAGGCGGAGTGCCCAATCAGCGCCTGCGGGACCAGGCCGATCAGGGTCAGCACCAGAGTCAGGCCCAGGCCGGTGAGCGAGCGCACACCGAAGCAGAAGGTACTCACGATGGCGGCAATCACCGTGGTGACCAGCCAGGCCTGTCCGGCCGGAAGCTGGGTCATGAAGAAGACCAGGCCCTGAGTGAAGTCCGGGCCGGTGGAGAGCGCGACGCCGGCCTGATCCAGGTAGGTGAAGATCAGCACCGCGATGGCCGCCACGGTCCAGACGACCGAGGCGGCGCCGGCCAGGGCCAGCGCACGGGTGAAGGCGGGGTGCAGTTCCGTTTTCTGGCCGCTCTTGTCATGTGTGCTGGCCCGCTGGGCGTTGCGCGGCAGGATGACCACCGCGAAGAGCAAGGCGCCGACGACGCAGGCCAGGGCGACGTTGTGAATGGCCAGGACGACCGGCAGTCCCCAGCGGACCAGGGGGCCGGGGTCGAGCAGTGTCTGGCTGGCGGCGGCTCCGCCGAAGATCAGGGTGGCGACCAGTCCAAGGACGGTGACCAGCGCAGCGGCGATCAGCCAGGGACTGCGGACCTGAGGGGCTTCCTGTGTGCCGTTGCCGTTGGTTTTGCCTGCCCTGCCGCTGGCCACCGGGTTACTGGCTACCGGGGCGGAAGGAGCAGGACGGTTAGCGGAAGGCACTTGTCCATTCTCCGGCATCGGCGGCAAGGCGACCAATCAGGGTGTTGGGAAGGGGTGCCGGGTGAGGTTTGCTGTGGGACTGGCTACGGGGTTAAACAGCTCGGGGACGGACCGCATGGTCCGTCCCCGATACGCGCTCTGAAGAAGCGGACTTCTTCCTGGCGGTTACTTCTTCTTGGCAGGAGCCTTCTTGGCCGGAGCCTTCTTGGCAACAGCAGCCTTGAGCTTGGAGCCTGCGCTCAGCTTGACGCTGAAGCCAGCGGGGATCTGGATGGTCTCGCCGGTCTGGGGGTTGCGGCCGGTGCGAGCAGCACGCTCGGTGCGCTCGATGGCGAGCCAGCCGGGAACGGTGATCTTCTCGCCGGCGGCAACGGAGCTCTCGAAAACAGAGAACAGCGCATCCAGCACGTTGTTCACGGCAACCTGGCTGGTCTCCGCCTTGGCGGCAACTTCAGCAACAAGTTCACTACGGTTCTTAGCCATTGAGGTCCTCCTGGACTAGGGATTGCGCTGGGACAGGTTGTTCCAGCCACTGACTGAGAACATACCAGCAATGTCACGATTCGTGACCAAAAGACCGGCGTTTTCCGCGGGATTTGGCGTTTTTGGTCATATTTCTCGGCGTTCTGGGCTATTTCCGGGAGGTTTCCGGAGGGGGGCGGGAAGCCTCGGCGAAGATCATGACTGACCGAATCGACGGCGGCGTGCAGCGTTGCTCCACCCGGTACGCCGCCCCATGGTGGAGCTTGCCGTGGGGGCATCTGCGGGATCGGCGAGCCGGAGCAATAGGGTGATTCCGTCAAAATCGATTGGTGTCCAGTGGTGCCCGTGGACCTTGAATTCCAGCCCTTGTTCATTTCGCGCTGAATACACCATGATGGCCCGGCCGTTTCCGACCATGGAGACCGCTTTCTCCCACATGAGTTCCCGAACTCGCTTGGAAACCCTGCCCACGAAAACTCCCGCCGACAGTTCGAGCAGCCACCGGGTCAGATATCCACGGAGTCCGGCTGGACACGCGGAAAGCACCAGGACAACCATCAATCGCCGCCGTAAGAAGTACCACCCGGAACGGCGCGTTTGGTTCCGTCCCAGAGCAGAACCACATCTTCGGCGAGTTCTTCGCTGACGTCCTCCGCGTCGTCGTCAGGTAGGAGGAGATGTTGGATGTCGGCGACGCACCGCTTGAGAAATGCTCCACCATACATAGCGTCCCGCACAGCACGTCTGGTCGAGCCACCCACATCCATCATCTGTTCAGCGGCGATGTCAAAGGCAAGCGGAATGGTCAGCTCAGCTTTGTAGAGATCGGCGATGTCATAGACGAACGACCTCACGTGTCCAGTGTGAACAAAGCCCAGGCCCGGCGAACAGCCCAGCGCAACGATAACCGAGTGAACCACGCCGTAGAGACTCGTGTGTGCTGCGGACAGCGCCTGGTTGATGGGGTCTCCCGCGGAGAAATCCTCCACGTCATAGCTGCGTTTGTCCCAGGGAACACCAGTGCGCTGGGACTCTGCTCGGTAGATAGCGCGTACCCGTGCTCCCTCCTTTCCGCGGAGCTGCTGCATGGTGAGCCCCGAGGTGTTCTCGTCGGGAAACCGCATGGCATACATTTCACGGGCCACAGCGAGCCGCGAGTTCTGGTTGGACACCAATTTGGCCTGAGCCTCGAGCAGTCTCGAACTTCGCGCCAATGACCGCCCGTGGGCGTAGTAGCGGACGCCTTGCTCTCCGACCCAGACCACGGACGATCCGCTCTCGGCAAGCAGCATCATTGCGTGATGGCTCACCCGCGTCCCTGGCCCCAGCAGCAGAGTGCCTAAGGAGGCTACAGGAATGTGCACGGTTCCGCGTTCGTCGGTCGCGGTGATCGCGTTGCTTTCACGATGAACAACCGAGCGCTCCAGATAGATGAAGGACACTCGATCCTCCACTCGCACCAGCTCAGGCAACGACGGCGGTGGCGCACCGGGAATCTTCATCTCACTCAGGGCCCCTGGACAGTGGGGCAAGCGTCATCAGGCCGCATCCGTACCCTTTGGCTCGCCCAATTCCGTCCATCAGACTGCGTCGCAACCTGGCTGCGTCCACCACGTCCAGAACCCCGTCAAACGTGGACACGGCGAGCGTGACCTGTTGGCCCTGGCGAAGAAACTTCCGCACACTGTCTTCTCGGATCTCAAACCGGTAGTCACCCGGGGTGGGCGGTTCCTCCGGGTCCAGCCCGTCGGCCAGCGGGATGGAAAAGCCCGAGCGCTCCGCTCGCGCCAAAAGCCACTCAAGCTGCTCGCTGGACGCTGACAATGGAATCACCTTGCCGCGCCCGCCTCCTGGAACCGCCAGGCTTTTGGTGGGATTCGCAGTCAGCCTGAAACCCCACCGTTGACCTTCAGCCAGGCCATCGAGAAATGAGTCGTAGGAGTGCGTCAACCAGGTCTCTGTGGTCGGCCAACCTGCTTGTTCCACCAGGTGGCTCAGGTCCGGTCGCGCGCCACTGACAATGTAGAGAAAGGCTTGATGTGCTTGAGAATCAACCCGCCACAGGACCCTGCCCACACCCTCAGCCTGCGGCTCTGCAAAACCGCTCAACACAGCAGCATGCATTGCCTGCGGCGAGGACAGTAGTTTGTAGGAGCCACGCCGTCGGGGATTAATCTGGAATCTCGTCAGGAACATTCAGATTCCTCCGGATAAAGCAGCCATCGGGTCGTGCTGGAGAAGCCCGTCTCGCGCTGCGCTGTCGTCACTCGTGTCAGGCGCATAAGCCTGGTTTGCCCTCGAGACCCTATAGGTCTTCACGCTCCTCCAGAGATACTGTCGGTTTTGCGGATCGAAGCTGAGCGGAACATCTCTGACCTCGACGCTCCTGGGAGTTCCAGGTTCCACATCTACAGTGATTTCCAGGGTGACAGAAGGTGCCCGGAGGTTCCGCTGGTACCAGCCTGCCGCCTGCCAAGGCTCCGCCTCTAGCACCTCTGCGAGCGAGCCCTCACGAATCTCGGGCCTAAAAGGCATTGCAGGAGGGCAGGATCGCCGCCCCAGATACAAAGGAAATTCCGGGTTCTTCAGGGCATACTCAAGGCCGCGAAGAAGCTCCGTGTTGTCACTCTCTATCCCCGCCAAAAACACGGCGTCGCCCAGGTAATACCTTTCAGACAGTGGCATAGAGACCTTGCCATCCAGAGTCCTTTCCGTTTGAAAATCACGCACCAAGCGTCCTGGCTGATCCGTCCGTACGCCAAATGTGAGTTCTAGCAGTTCGGTGATGGGGTCGGTGCGTCGAATACCCCTGGCTGCGGCCAATAGCCCGAGCACACCGCTCTTGCTGGGCATCTGGTCAGTGCCCCGTCGGGCAAAACGACTTGAGGTCCCCCAGGACTGCAACGGCCCTTTGAGAACAAAGGTGAGTACCGTCATGGCTGAGCCTTGAGCTGTTCTTCGACCACCGATCCCAGCTGGGTGACAAGTTCACTGAGCGGCACGCGGGGGCCCAAGGCATCCAGGGACTGCAGGGAATCAGACACTCGTGCCACCCACACCCGATCGGGTGCGACCAGTGAGCCATAGGCCTCCGACAGATCGCCGACGTACTTGGCAAGCTTCGCTGCTGCATTCTTCAGGTGGGGTGCGCTCACGGGCTCCTCGAAGGCACCCACCAGATTCACTGGTTGTGTTGACCGCACCGTGACAATGACCGCATCAGGCAAGGTCCGGTTACCGAACGTGTTCTGTTTCCCTGTGGGCATGGAGGTCACGAAAGAGTCGACAAACGCCTCGACGGCACGCTTTGTTGCCTCGACATCACCCAGATTGTCCATGAGGCGATTCGCGTCCACGGTGGCGTATCGATACAGCGTCGAAGAGTTGAACTCGACCGTTCCGATCATCCCTGCACCAGCATCCGCAGCATCGTCAGCCGCCTTGTGGTCGTCCACCGCGGTGTAGTAGTCGAACTCGTTGTCGACTTCATGAACACTCAAGGCATGAGCGACCTGCGAGGCAGCATCAACGTTGAGGTCGGTTGCATCTGCCACCATTCGGCCAAAGAGCGCGATGTCGACCGAGTGATTGAGGTCGAGTTTCTTCTTGAGCTCAAGCGACTTGAGGGTTGCCGCAAAGTCATCACTCGCTGCGGCCTCCAGCGCTGCCCCCGCCAGGTGATCGACCTGCAACGAGCTGAGGAACAGAAGGAACCCGGACTCGTCAGGACCCGCGGTCTGCCCCTTGGCTACCCGAGGAGGAGAGAGCTTTACTCCGGCTGATTCAAGGGTCTTTTTAGCGAGGTCCAGCGCAGCTTCTTTTTCGATGCCCGAATTCTTCTCATGAATCCGTTCCGCGAGCAGTTCCACGACTCGCTTGGTCCGCACCCCCAATTCCGAAGGGTTCAAGCGGGTCTTGAACCCGAGTCGGGTGGCACGCTTCCACGCCTGACTGGACACTCGCGCGCGCCGAGTGCCGCCGTAGACAGCGGTCTTAGGGCTTCCGTTGTCATCACGATTCAGGTTGCTCGGCGGAACCGTCTGCAGAACATTAATGTCAATGATGGTGCGAGTCATCTCAGTGATCCTCATTTCCAGGGTTCAGGTCAGGGTTATCGTGGTGCGAGTGCGGTTCTGGTTGTTCTGCGGGTTCGGACGCGGAACCAGTACCTAACCGGTAGAAATCAATTCCCCAACGGCGACGTACGAGCTTCGCCGTTTCAGGACGCTGGAGCAGATAGAGATCCACCGCAAACTGCCCATAGTCGAGGGGAATCTGTTCCTGTCGAAATTGCTGGATCAGGCCCCGGGCGTTGTACTCCAGGCCCTCAAAGGTTGATGCGGTGGCTAGCGCTTCAAATCGACGGACCACACCCTGATCGGACTTCTTCGCAGCACGGAGCATTCGGGCGGATCGTCCGAATGAATAACCAGCCCGATGTGCGGATCCGGATCGTTGAGACTGTTGGTGGGCCGCAAAAAGTGTCAACGCTGCATAAGCAGCCCGTTCTTCATCCGTCGGCTCCGTGGGGATGAACTTTCCGTCTGGAATTTCGTCGTAAAACGGCGCAACAGTCAGTCCGACAAGGTCCGCGTTCCAACCAATCCCGCGCCCGATGCCTCGTCGCATCCTGGCCAATTCGGAGACCGCCCCCGCTTCATTGGCCCGATAGGCTCTTTGTAGTTGGACCACCCGTGCTGTCACCAGCCGTCTCAGACGGTCAATCGGGCTTTCAGCGGTGGTCTGCTCTTTCGCGATCGAGACGCTCATGCTGCGCCTCCCTTCTTGATAGGTTCGATCGAACGCCCAAGCGCTGCGTCCAGTCCACGTCTGAAACGAAGCTCGGCCAATGGAACATTGAGGGTGGTGGCCCCGTCCCGCACCCGCCCTCTCCATGCGGCGGGGCTGGCCTGGTTAAGCAACTCCTCTGCAGAATTCCACATCAGCCTACGCACCAGCCCTCGCCACTCTTCGAGGCGTTCAGAGGGGTCGGTGTCTTCATTCAGACCGACAACCCAATCTCTGAACAATCGGTCCAGCTCATAGAAGGCGCTTTCATCCGCTCTCTTGCGGTCGCCAACACCTTCACCGCCCGCTGCCTGCGCAAGATCGCCGGCAAGGTTCTTCAGAGCAAGCACTGCCCCTTCGGCTGCCTCGACTGCAGACACCGCACACGCGGCGAGCGCAGGATTAGTTTCGCGGAGCAGCGCGATGGAGACATCGAGCCGGTCATCAACAATGTCCGAGACGACCGACGACTGAGCTCCATAGAGGACACCTACCGCATGTACCGATATCAGCTGGGAAGAGGGAAGATAGCCTTCTTTGAGCCGTGAAACCCATGAAATGACCCCGGGCACCAGCCCGGGAGCGGGGCCGGAGCCACCTTGCCCTACGGCCAGACCTGGAAGCAGCGCAGATAGTCCTCTCCAGAAGCTTCGCGACGGGTCATGTTCCTTCGGCATGTAAATAGTGCCGATGCCGTGCTTTTTTGTCTGAGGCTCGCTGAATCGCCATGCCGTCATAGGCTCAACATCAAAGAGATTCTGTGGCGTGAGCTTGTCGCCATTGCTGACCACGCAACTGGTGATCGTTCCGCCTGTGACCACCAGCCTTATCCGGCGACTCTGCCAGGTAAACAGATCCACCGGCCCCCTGGGCAGGCGTTGATAAAGGCCTGCGGTACCCCGCGGCGGCTGCCCTGCCAAATCTTCCTCAGCTGTGTGCGGAGAAAGCTCCCAGGGCGCTGCATCGTCATCGTCGTCATAGTTGATCTCATTCGGTTCGACGAGATTAAGCAATAGAGTTTCGTGAAGGTTATTTCCCTCCAGAGCGACGCCTCCCAGCAGACCGGCCCACGCCACTCCAAGCGGATACCCTTTGCCACCTTTGACTCGGCGATCGCCCACCGCGCCAGATTTGATGCCGGAGACGTCGTAGGCCTGCAGGTGGACCAGCCAGCGGGCGGCCTCCGCATAGCTCAGGCTCTCCAGCCCCACGCCAGCCCGCATGGAGAACAGCCTGTTGTTGGAGGGAACATCAAAAAGCAGCGTTGCTACCTCTTTGGTCTCATCCTTAGCTGTCCGCAGATCAGCGACCTGGAAAAAGGGAGTCTCCGGATGGAGCAGATCGAAACGTTCCCGGTACTGCTCCAGATGGGCCTTCACCTTGTCCAGAGGAACACCTTCCTCCCAGTAGCGCCCCCAATCGTCGGTCGAAAAATATTCATCCTTGAGGCTTCGATACGTGACTGCCAGCAGTAGCCGAAGAATCGAAAAGTCCTGAGTCGGCAGGTCCCCAGAAATCCGTTTGATGTCCCGCGCCCGTTCAAATACGTCCGTCAGCGACAGCTGCACCAAATCTCCGTTCACCAAACGGACCTGGATCCACGGCAGATCAATGAGGTTGAAGGTGTCCCCTGTGACTCTAGTCATTTGCCCCAACCTCTAATCCTCGCTCGGCGTTGTAGGACAGGGTATAAGAATCAAGGGTGGCCCGACCTGTCTGATCAAAAATTACGGCCAACTCACCTTTGAGCTCTCTGGATCCAGCCCATTGAGGAAAATCAAAGGCTCTCTCAAGATGAGATATAAGAGAATCGACCCGCCCTCCGCGACACATCCATCCAGGCAACGAAAGTGTCGATCCCAGGATCGCTCTACCCAGCCAGGGCTTGGGCGGAGCATCCAGCGGTAACGGGACACCTCCGTTTTCCTCCCACCAGGGAGGAGTCATCACCTGCTCAGATTCATCCCGGAACAACGCAATGACCTCAAGGCTCTCCTCAATATCTCGTACCGCCGCACCTGCCTTATTATCGGGGACCGACCCGACATCGGCCCCCATCCAGCCGATTAGGGTGGCCGCACTGTGCCTGACTTCCTTGAGGCAAAAGGTCTTGGCCTGAGCACGCTGGCCGTCAATGTGCGCTTGATAGTTCTGTTTCGAGGCGGTAAGAGCTTCATCCCAGCCAGGTCCACCCAGGGCTCCATCGCCGTAGACCTGCTGAACCAGCTCGGGGATGTCAGAGGGTAACGAAAGCGACGCCCGGTCCTCGAGAACCGCCAGAGTCCGGTAAGACACATAGGGCTGGTACACCTTGCTGAAACTCTTCTGAGGTTCCGGCGGTAACGCGTTCCAGTCGACGCCGCTCAGATAGAGCCGCGGTTGTCTGAGCTTCGCCGGCCGTTCTGCTTCGCCAACACCGCGTCGATGCCGGTGCAGGCGGCCAGCTCGCTGGAAGAGTAAATCGATCGGTGCGAGCTCAGCGATCATGACGTCAAAGTCGATATCCAACGATTGCTCAATCACCTGGGAGGCAATCACCACTGCCCGATGTGGCCGTCCGGTCGACCTCCTGGGTGAGCCAAACATGTCCAGAAGCAACGTGTCCTTCGAAGCCCTATCAGTGGCCAGGAACCTCGAGTGGGCGGTCACAATCTCACAGTCCGGCCAGCGAGCGAGTAGAACCTCCCTGAGATGGTCAGACGTCTCCTGCACCGCGCGAACAGTGTTGAGGATGACGGCAGCGCACCCGCCTTCCTCCAAGAGGTCGAGGAGAACGTCGCTGATCGACTCAGTACCTGGCACCAGCCTTTCCAGAGCTATCTCCAACTCCACGGCGCCATCCTCACGCTCCGGAAGAATAGCCCGCACCTGCTCTTGCTGATCGGTGCGCACTACCGAGGGATAGCCGAGATCAGGGCCAGCGGCTGCCTGAATCTTGCCTCGGTCCACCGAGCGCCGGATGCCTCGCGACCGCTGACGACCATCGTTGTAAGCAATAAGCATCTCCTGGCGCTTGTGCGTCGGCAGAGTAGCAGAAAGCAGAATTACCGGAACCTGGTAGGCACCTAACCAATGCAGCACGCGGCTCAGATAGACATTCATGAAGGAGTCATAGGCATGACATTCGTCGATGACCACCACTTTCCCAGCGAGCGCAAGGTGCCGAAGCATCACGTACTTGCTGCGCAGCGCCATGACCAGCCCTTGATCAACGGTACCCACCATGATGTTTGCTGAGGGGCCCAGCTTCCCAGTGAGCCACCGGTGTGCAATCAGCTCGTCGTCGACCCCGTCCTTGCTCCGAGGTGAGTTCCCGGCTGCCTCCTCCGTGATGGAGCGTACGAAGGCATCCTGAAGCATGCCTTGATACTGCTTATTGAGGCTGGATTTTCCGTGGCCGAGGAAAACGCTGCTGGGCTGGCCCTGCTCAAGAGCGCGAGCCCATTCAAGAACTCTGGAGAACATGCCGTTGGTGGTTGCCTGGGTGGGCAGGCCCAGATAAATACCGCCAAGACCAAATTTTGCGGCGAGAATTTCCGCTGCAGCGAGCGCTGCCTCGGTCTTCCCTGTTCCCATCTGCGCTTCAAGAATGAAAAGTTCTGGCTCTTCAGCCGCCTTAGCAGCCTCAATCAGCGCCGATTGAAGTTTTCGAGGCTTCGCGCCGTCAGGAAGTGAGAACCGAGCAGCGAACAATTCGTCCGTTTCCATCGGCGGGTCGGGCAACTGCCAGGGGCTGAGTGCGTCAAGGCGCTCCCAGGCCTCAGCCAGGCGCTGCACTGTATCCGCGTCCGCAGCTTCGCCGCGTTCCGCATAACTGAAGAGTTGCTCATTGCTGGCAATCCAGTCCGCAACGATGACGAGGGCACTGAGCAGGACGAGAGCGGTCTCCGGTAGGTCCACTCTCGACAGCTGATCCAAGTCGCCGTCCTGGAGATGGAGAGAGCGCGCTCGCTCCAGAAACTCGTTGCGCGTATTGAGCCACAGGCCATCGCCAATCAGCCATGAACGATCTTCAATCTGCTGGAGCAAGAGAGAAGATGGCGGCCTGCCGTGGTGAGCGGCGATGATTGAGGCAACGCTGGCGGCCCGTTGAGGTGGGCACCCATTCGATTGCACCAGCCAGTTGCGAACGGCGAAATAGCCCACGGACTCATGTCGGGCTTGCTTACGCTCTTCGGTGCCCCGGAGCGCGGGGTTCATCACGAACCCCGCCTGCTGCATATCCCCGCCAAGCTCCTCCGATTGGACCGCGAAGGCTGGGCTGGCTTTGCCGACATCGTGAATCGAGACGAGCCACGTGTATATCCGCTGGGCCAGCTCTTCATCGCCTCCGAGCGCCTCGACGATCAAACGCCTGACATTCAGCGGGACCCAATCGCTCCAGAGCATTGATGCCACCCCTGCGGCATCATCAAGGTGCTGGTAGAGAGGTAGCCAGGACACCTCTCCCGATTCAGGATCCCTGAAGCTCTTGGCCCACACCGAGCGTGCTGCATCACTGAGCTCATGGGAAAAGTTGTCAGTGGTACCCGGCAGACTCATGGAGAACTCCTTCATTGGAGGTGCACGTCTTGGCGTGGCCGAGCCCGGATAGGTAAGTATGAACCTCACAGGCTCGGCCACAGTCTCAGACTATCCGAAAATCCGTGGATGTGCCATGCACCTCAACTATCAAGTTACGGTCTGACTCAGAAAACCCCGCTATCGCGGGGAAAATTTCGGCCACTTCCCGTGCACTACAACGATCAATGGCTCATCCAGGCTGATCCGCCTAGCGACTCAAGCCTACCGGCATCCAATTTTCAAGTAGGCATACACACACAACGAGAAGGGCGGAGTCCAAAGACTCCGCCCTTCTCAACCCAAACTCAACCCAAAGTTTGGGGAAATATTTACCAGCTCGACTTGGTGACGCCGGGCAGCTCGCCACGGTGTGCCATATCGCGGAAACGAACACGCGAGATGCCGAACTTCTGGAAGGTGCCTCGGGGGCGCCCGTCGATCGCGTCGCGGTTACGCAGACGGATCGGGGAAGCGTTGCGGGGCAGCTTCTGCAGGCCCAGACGAGCCTCTTCGCGAGCCTCATCGGTCGAGTTGGGGTCAACCAGAGCCTTCTTCAGAGCGAGACGCTTCTCGGCGTAGCGCTCAACAATGACCTTGCGCTGCTCGTTGCGAGCAATCTTGGACTTCTTAGCCATCTCTTAGCGCTCCTCTCGGAATTCGACGTGCTGGCGAATCTTGGGATCGTACTTCTTCAGAACCAAACGGTCTGGGTCGTTACGACGGTTTTTACGGGTCACGTAGGTGTACCCGGTGCCCGCAGTGGACTTGAGCTTAATGATCGGACGTACGTCCTTGTCTTTTGCCATTAGAGCTTCACACCTCGAGCCAGGATGTCTGCAACGACGGCGTCAATACCGCGCACGTCGATGACTTTGATGCCACGCGCGGAAACCGTGAGCGTGACGTTACGGCGCAGGGACGGAACCCAGTAGCGCTTCTTTTGAATGTTCGGGTCGAACCGACGCTTGCTGCGACGGTGCGAGTGCGAAATGCTATGCCCGAAGCCCGGCTCAGCTCCAGTCACCTGGCAATGTGCTGCCATGATTTGCCTCCAGTTGTTGTTAAGGAATGCGCGCAGCAACGTCCAGCAATACCGGGGTTGATTCGGAATCGGCTGACTGTGGGATGGTGCAACCTGAGCCCCTGACTACCGATGGCCTTTGAAGGTCATCGGAGCGACTGCACAGTTCCACGCCACTGAGCGCCCCACAAGACTACCGGATGTGCTATAGGAGCGCCAATTGAGGCGGTTCGAGGAGACACTTCCCGTTCCCCCTTGCCTGCATCCCCTCCCAAAAGTTGAAGCCGACGACGTCAATATTCCTCCTTACGCTTGCGCTCAATCTCGTGCCTGCTGGTTATTGATGAGGGTCGTCCAGCAGACGCGAGGAGCACATTGTGAATTCGAGGAGTCGCAAGGATATCTCATGCGATTCATAAGCTTTTAGGTTCATCACCCATGCAGAGCACCCGCGGATCTCGAGTTCGCTGGAGAAGTGTCGGGCCACCCGGCAGAACCCTGTGTACCTCTTCCATAGGAGGTGCTGGTTCCTCCCCCAATCAGTGGAACCAGCACCTCCTATGGAATGTCTCAGGCTCTCCTAGCCTGCCCTCCCTTCACCTTGACGTACCTTGCAAATTCCTTCACCTAGGCCGTCCGGATGTGGGGAACACTGGCACCCAGCGGGCTCATCCCCGCGGACGCGGGGAACACTACTTGTGGCCTGGCGGCGCGTCTCCGATGTTGGGCTCATCCCCGCGGACGCGGGGAACACGAGAGCACATCTCCGCTCCGCCTACTGCTGGCGGGCTCATCCCCCCGGACGCGGGGACCACCCGCCTCCAGCGCACCGGAGGTTCGCGCGGATGGGCTCATCCCCGCGGACGCGGGGAACACCGGATCCGGCTACTGCACCGGCCGCGCAGCGTGGGCTCATCCCCGCGGACGCGGGGACCACCGGATCCGGCAACTGCTCCGGCCGCGCAGCGTGGGCTCATCCCCGCGGACGCGGGGACCACGAGAGCACATCTCCGCTCCGCCTACTGCTGGCGGGCTCATCCCCCCGGACGCGGGGAACACCCGACTCCAGCGCACCGGAGTATCGCGCGGAAGGGCTCATCCCCGCGGACGCGGGGAACACCGGATCCGGCAACTGCCCCGTCCGCGCAGCGTGGGCTCATCCCCGCGGACGCGGGGCACAAGGCCACCCTGACAGGCTGGTGCTGACCTCCGTGGGCTCATCCCCGCGGACGCGGGGAATACCCGATGAAGCATCCCGGCTAGTCGAACTGGCCGGGCTCATCCCCGCGGACGCGGGGAACACTTGTGGATCGTGACGCCCAGTAGGGGGGAATCGGGCTCATCCCCGCGGACGCGGGGAACACCGGAGCCGGCAACTGCTCCGGCCGCGCAGCGTGGGCTCATCCCCGCGGACGCGGGGAACACTGCCACCCTGACAGGCTGGTGATGACCTCCGTGGGCTCATCCCCGCGGACGCGGGGAACACCCGATGAAGCATCCCGGCTAGTCGAACTGGCCGGGCTCATCCCCGCGGACGCGGGGAACACTTGTGGATCGTGACGCCCAGTAGGGCGTCATCGGGCTCATCCCCGCGGACGCGGGGAACACCGGTTCGATTTCGCGGACCTTCTCCACGATCGGGGCTCATCCCCGCGGACGCGGGGAACACTCCCGAATTCGGTGGGGTCGGCGTTCACGGTCGGGCTCATCCCCGCGGACGCGGGGAACACATGACGGATCTGCAGCGCTATGCCAGCGGAGGGGGCTCATCCCCGCGGACGCGGGGAACACTCCTCGGTCTTTGGTGCCGTTGCGGGCCCGTCGGGCTCATCCCCGCGGACGCGGGGAACACCGGCTTTGGTGGCCATGCGGCGCAGTACTGCCGGGCTCATCCCCGCGGACGCGGGGAACACCTGGAGCCTCTCGCGCCGCGGCTGCCGAAGCTGGGCTCAGCCCCGCGGCCGCGGGGAACACGCCCGAATGCGGAGGGGGCGGCGATCACGGCCGGGCGCATCCCCGCGGACGCGGGGCACACGGGGCGCAGGCCCGGGGGGCGAGACCCCCCCGGGGCTCATCCCCGCGGCCGCGGGGACCACGACGACACTGCGTTGATCGCCGAGGAGACGATGGGCTCATCCCCGCGGACGCGGGGAACACGCGCTGCCTCCGATAAGTACGCCGCGCGCATGGGGCTCATCCCCGCGGACGCGGGGAACACGACGACACTGCGTTGATCGCCGAGGAGACGATGGGCTCATCCCCGCGGACGCGGGGAACACACCCGACAGATGGAAACCCATGGCGGAGTTTTCGGCTCATCCCCGCGGACGCGGGGAACACCAGGTTGCGGCTGCGGGACCGCCAAACCATGAGGGCTCATCCCCGCGGACGCGGGGAACACAGCTGTATTTGCCAGGAAACTTGTAGTCGAAAGGGCTCATCCCCGCGGACGCGGGGAACACGCTGACGCGGCGTCTGGTAAGGCATGGGGCGAGGGCTCATCCCCGCGGACGCGGGGAACACTGGAACCACACCGGGGCCGGAGCACCCCCGGTGGGCTCATCCCCGCGGACGCGGGGAACACATCAGTGCCTGGCTGACCTACATAGGGGCCCTGGGCTCATCCCCGCGGACGCGGGGAACACTGAGCTCTGACCCGCCTGGCGAGACCCCACCAGGGCTCATCCCCGCGGACGCGGGGAACACATCCTTGCTGGTGTCCAGGACGATGCATCAAAGGGCTCATCCCCGCGGACGCGGGGAACACACTGATCGGGCGGCGCGACGGGAATTCGTCTCGGGCTCATCCCCGCGGACGCGGGGAACACACCTGGAGAGGGAAAAACCGCGGAATCATGCGGGGCTCATCCCCGCGGAGGCGGGGAACACATACCCGACATGTCCGTGACCTCGGTGAGGCGGGGCTCATCCCCGCGGACGCGGGGAACACAGGTCACATTCAATCGAGGCCCGGGCGATGACCGGCTCATCCCCGCGGACGCAGGGAACACCGTGCAACCGTAGGCCGGGCACTCACCCGCTGGGGCTCATCCCCGCGGACGCGGGGAACACGGGGTGTCTAATCTTTCCGCGGCTGTGGGCCGGGGCTCATCCCCGCGGCCGCGGGGAACACAGGTCACATTCAATCGAGGCCCGGGCGATGCCCGGCTCATCCCCGCGGACGCAGGGAACACCGTGCCACCGTAGGCCGGGCACTCACCCGCTGGGGCTCATCCCCGCGGACGCGGGGAACACGGGGTGTCTAATCTTTCCGATGCTGTTGGCCGGGGCTCATCCCCGCGGACGCGGGGAACACACGACTATGACGCCGCATGGAATTTCCTCTACCGGCTCATCCCCGCGGACGCGGGGAACACGTTTTCCGGGATTTGGTGTCTGCTACCCGGAAGGGCTCATCCCCGCGGACGCGGGGAACACGTGACCAGAGGAACCGCACTCGCCACAGCCCTGGGCTCATCCCCGCGGACGCGGGGAACACACCAACACCGGGCCAGGCTTCGACCCTTACCCGGGCTCATCCCCGCGGACGCGGGGAACACCCATGATTCCGCGAGAGGCTTCACGTGTTCCAGGGCTCATCCCCGCGGACGCGGGGAACACTGCCGAGTGATCCGTCGAGTTTGTCGGTGACGGGGCTCATCCCCGCGGACGCGGGGAACACGAAAGGGTCCGCAATGACACCGGGCGGGCACCGGGCTCATCCCCGCGGACGCGGGGAACACAGGAGTGGCTGTTCCCGGCCGGGACGTTCGATGGGCTCATCCCCGCGGACGCGGGGAACACAGGGACAGGATCATCTATGGCGCCAGCCTCGTGGGCTCATCCCCGCGGACGCGGGGAACACGCCTCCACCGGGGGAGGAGTACTGACCGCCGCGGGCTCATCCCCGCGGACGCGGGGCACCCGTTCGGTGTCCCCCTGGTCGCGGTTCTTCGGGGGGCTCATCCCCGCGGACGCGGGGACCCCGTTCGGTGCCCTACTGGTCGCGGTTTTTCGCGGGGCTCATCCCCGCGGACGCGGGGACCACGCCTCCACCGTGGGAGGAGTACTGACCGCCGCGGGCTCATCCCCGCGGACGCGGGGAACACGTTCGGTGACCAACTGGTCCCGGTTTTTCGCGGGGCTCATCCCCGCGGACGCGGGGAACACTGATTTTTGGATGGTGGATTCTAACGGGACCGGGGCTCATCCCCGCGGACGCGGGGAACACAGTCGGTACAACCGTCGCTGGCCTTTCAGTCCGGGCTCATCCCCGCGGACGCGGGGAACACGAAAGTGCGAGCCATCCGGAATCCTGATTTTTGGGCTCATCCCCGCGGACGCGGGGAACACACCCGTCCTCGGGTAGCCCGGTGGTTCCGACAGGGCTCATCCCCGCGGACGCGGGGAACACACGACGGCCAGTTCCTTGAGTTCCAGGAACCTGGGCTCATCCCCGCGGACGCGGGGAACACCACGGTCGCTCGCATCAGCACAACGCCCGAGGGGGCTCATCCCCGCGGACGCGGGGAACACGATGCCTGCGCAGCCGCTAGGCGTTTTCCCACGGGCTCATCCCCGCGGACGCGGGGAACACTACCTGTGGTCACACCGGGGACAAGAGCAGCCGGGCTCATCCCCGCGGACGCGGGGAACACCCTGGGAGAGTATCGTCAACCGGTAGGACCGGCGGCTCATCCCCGCGGACGCGGGGAACACAGCCCAAGCGTCCCCGGGGACTGCCTAGGCCCGGGCTCATCCCCGCGGACGCGGGGAACACCGCGCGCTATCGCGCTCGTGGTCTTCATCCTCGGGCTCATCCCCGCGGACGCGGGGAACACGTCTATGCCGCCATCGGCCTGACGTACTGGCTGGGCTCATCCCCGCGGACGCGGGGAACACGGCAATTTCAACACGCCAGGAAAGTGCCCAGTGGGCTCATCCCCGCGGACGCGGGGAACACAGCGTATTCGAGGGCGAAAAGCAGGTTGCCGGGGGCTCATCCCCGCGGACGCGGGGAACACGGGGTGTCTAATCTTGCCGAGGCTGTTGGCCGGGGCTCATCCCCGCGGACGCGGGGCACACTATACGCCAAAAATCCCCTAGACTTCAAGGAACGGCTCATCCCCGCGGACGCGGGGAACACCGGGGATCTGCCAGGTCAACGGAGCCTTCGCGGGGCTCATCCCCGCGGACGCGGGGAACACGGGGTGTCTAATCTTTCCGATACTGTTGGCCGGGGCTCATCCCCGCGGACGCGGGGAACACTATACGCCAAAAATCCCCTAGAATTCAAGGAACGGCTCATCCCCGCGGACGCGGGGAACACCGGGGAACTGCCAGGTCAACGGAGCCTTCGCTGGGCTCATCCCCGCGGACGCGGGGAACACGGTTCGCATGCTGACGCCGACGGCCTGCCCAAGGGCTCATCCCCGCGGACGCGGGGAACACTTCCCTTTGATGCACCTGGTTGGTGAACCACTGGGCTCATCCCCGCGGACGCGGGGAACACACCGCCTGATTGAGGCGGGGGACCTGGCCACTGGGCTCATCCCCGCGGACGCGGGGAACACGGGTTGGTGGCAATCAGGGCGCCGAGGTCGCAGGGCTCATCCCCGCGGACGCGGGGAACACCAGACGCTGACGATCCATCCGAGACGTGCGACGGGCTCATCCCCGCGGACGCGGGGAACACGTGAGATAACAAACATTTTCGGTCTCCTACCGGGGCTCATCCCCGCGGACGCGGGGAACACACCACAGCGGCAGGTAAATCAGCGGAAGACGCGGGCTCATCCCCGCGGACGCGGGGAACACATCGCATGCCGGCCTTCCTGACCCGCGATGGAGGGCTCATCCCCGCGGACGCGGGGAACACATGGTGGCCTTCCATGCGGTGTCGTCGGCCGTGGGCTCATCCCCGCGGACGCGGGGAACACCCATCTGGAATGCATCAATTGATTTGAAAGTCAGGCTCATCCCCGCGGACGCGGGGAACACGGTATCCATGCGGTGGTGTAGGTCCAGAGTTGGGGCTCATCCCCGCGGACGCGGGGAACACGCTCGACGCCGGCCAACCCGGCCAAGGTGCCCAGGGCTCATCCCCGCGGACGCGGGGAACACCGAAAGCGGAGAAAGTTCTCCGTGGCTTGACGGGGCTCATCCCCGCGGACGCGGGCAACACGTCGGTGATGGATACTACGGCTTCCCAGTACTCGGCTCATCCCCGCGGACGCGGGGCACACCGAATGCGGAGCACGTTCTCCGTGGCATGACGGGGCTCATCCCCGCGGCCGCGGGGAACACGGTATCCCTGCGGTGGTGTAGGTCCAGAGTTGGGGCTCATCCCCGCGGACGCGGGGAACACCGAAAGCGGAGAAAGTTATCCGTGGCATGACGGGGCTCATCCCCGCGGACGCGGGGAACACGTCGGTGATGGATACTACGGCTTCCCATTACTCGGCTCATCCCCGCGGACGCGGGGAACACGGCGGTGATGGAGACTACGGCTACCCATTACTCGGCTCATCCCCGCGGACGCGGGGCACACCGAATGCGGAGCACGTTCTCCGTGGCATGACGGGGCTCATCCCCGCGGACGCGGGGCACACGTCGGTGTTGGATACTACGGCTGCCCATTACTCGGCTCAGCCCCGCGGACGCGGGGAACCCGGGGCCGTCCTCGGTGACCTTCACGCGCTCGGGGGCGCATCCCCGCGGACGCGGGGAACACTGTTTGCAACACGCGCAGTTGACGGCAGTGTGGGGCTCATCCCCGCGGACGCGGGGAACACGGGGCCGTCCTCGGTGACCTTCACGCGCTCGGGGGCTCATCCCCGCGGACGCGGGGAACACTGTTTGCAACACGCGCAGTTGACGGCAGTGTTGGGCTCATCCCCGCGGACGCGGGGAACACTCAGATAGTCGTCAGTAGATTTCACTGCTCTCCGGCTCATCCCCGCGGACGCGGGGAACACGGAGCCCTCGACGCTTAGATTCCGGCGCTGGTGGGCTCATCCCCGCGGACGCGGGGAACACGGGGGCGTGGTCCGTGACCTTCACGCGCTCGGGGGCTCATCCCCGCGGACGCGCGGAACACTGTTTGCAACACGCGCAGTTGACGGCAGTGTTGGGCTCCTCCCCGCGGACGCGGGGAACACTCAGATAGTCGTCCGTAGATTTCACTGCTCTCCGGCTCATCCCCGCGGACGCGGGGAACACCCAGCACGGGACCCTTTGAGTGCTGCGAGGGTGGGCTCATCCCCGCGGACGCGGGGAACACTGGGTCGCTTTCCGCGACCAGCTCGAAGACGACGGCTCATCCCCGCGGACGCGGGGAACACGTACCGGTGCCGTTGAGGAGCTGCTGCTCTTCCGGCTCATCCCCGCGGACGCGGGGAACACAGGAGCATGACCATGGCAACCACGCAGGCATTGGGCTCATCCCCGCGGACGCGGGGAACACCGTAGACCCAGGAGAAGACGATGACCACTTACCGGCTCATCCCCGCGGACGCGGGGAACACGTTTTCACTGACCCGGCCAGGCTGATTTCGCCGGGCTCATCCCCGCGGACGCGGGGAACACTCATCTCGCAGCCGCTCGTAGGACCGCCCATCCGGCTCATCCCCGCGGACGCGGGGAACACGGGTTCTGCCAAAACCCGCCCATGACCTGCACGGGCTCATCCCCGCGGACGCGGGGAACACGGCGTCGACGATGACGGATGGCACGTCGAGGAGGGCTCATCCCCGCGGACGCGGGGAACACCTCGCCGCAAACAAAGCGGCACTTGAGGAGCAGGGCTCATCCCCGCGGACGCGGGGAACACGTCTTCGGATCGGCGGTCGACTTCTTGCTGGAGGGCTCATCCCCGCGGACGCGGGGAACACCGGGTTTGAGTTCTTCGGTAATGGCTGCCATGGGGCTCATCCCCGCGGACGCGGGGAACACGCATGACGACGCTTCTCATCTGCACCAGCGGTGGGCTCATCCCCGCGGACGCGGGGAACACGCATTGATGCAGACGGCATGGTGCACGATGACGGGCTCATCCCCGCGGACGCGGGGAACACGCTGACGCGGCGTTCGATAGGGCATGGGGTGAGGGCTCATCCCCGCGGACGCGGGGAACACCTGACTGGTTGGCGCTCGACGGCCGTCCGCCAGGGCTCATCCCCGCGGACGCGGGGAACACGGGTTGGTGCCGGTCCCGTCGGCCACAAAATAGGGCTCATCCCCGCGGACGCGGGGAACACAGTCGAGCATGGCACTGGTCGAGTTCGACTGAGGGCTCATCCCCGCGGACGCGGGGAACACATAGGCCTTCTTGAGCACTTCGTTCCAGTCCTGGGCTCATCCCCGCGGACGCGGGGAACACGACCTCTCCACTCCGATGTCGTCCAGGCTATCGGGCTCATCCCCGCGGACGCGGGGAACACGTCCCGGGCCGAATGGTAGTCGGAGGATTCTTTGGGCTCATCCCCGCGGACGCGGGGAACACGTTGGTCGAACCAGGTATGGATTTCTTCGGTGGGGCTCATCCCCGCGGACGCGGGGAACACTAAAACGTTGACGGCGGAGCAGGCGCAGACCCGGGCTCATCCCCGCGGACGCGGGGAACACCCGAAGACTTTGCGGAAGACGGTGGCGACGTTGGGCTCATCCCCGCGGACGCGGGGAACACGGGGAGTGGTGCCCAGAAAATGACGTCCGTGAGGGCTCATCCCCGCGGACGCGGGGAACACGGGCAGGAGTTGGTCCGGCAGGCCCAGTTTCAGGGCTCATCCCCGCGGACGCGGGGAACACCCGCTGCAGCAGACTTCCGGCAAGAACTATTCGGGCTCATCCCCGCGGACGCGGGGAACACGGTGGCGACCGGAAGCTGCTCGGTGGCCAGGTGGGCTCATCCCCGCGGACGCGGGGAACACGCCGATGCGCAGACGGTGACGGCCCGGATGCTGGGCTCATCCCCGCGGACGCGGGGAACACCCCTTCAAAGCACCGAGGGCGTTGCCATACGCGGGCTCATCCCCGCGGACGCGGGGAACACTGCCTCCATTTTTGCGAGGCTTGCTGTTGTCGGGGCTCATCCCCGCGGACGCGGGGAACACCCCGGTGTCATCGTGAAAGTCGGTGCAGACCGGGGCTCATCCCCGCGGACGCGGGGAACACCGTTCCCGTACACCCGCTCCTAAGCGGGCCTAGGGCTCATCCCCGCGGACGCGGGGAACACCCATCCTCCTCGGTGACGCTTACGCCGAGATGGGGCTCATCCCCGCGGACGCGGGGAACACGCCGGGGCAAAAGAGGCCGCAATCCGGCACCGGGGCTCATCCCCGCGGACGCGGGGAACACCGACTCTTCTTGTTGTCCGGGTCAGGCTTTCGGGGCTCATCCCCGCGGACGCGGGGAACACGGTCGGTGCCAGGATTTGCACCCAGTCACCCTGGGCTCATCCCCGCGGACGCGGGGAACACACACTCACCATCCACGGCCACTCCAGGATCAACGGCTCATCCCCGCGGACGCGGGGAACACCTGGGCCACGGACCCGGTCCGGCAAATGCGCCGGGCTCATCCCCGCGGACGCGGGGAACACGCGGACCTGGAGGTATCAGATCCGGAGACGTTGGGCTCATCCCCGCGGACGCGGGGAACACCACGGGGGTGGTGGTCATTAGTGCTCCTTCAGTGGGCTCATCCCCGCGGACGCGGGGAACACGGTCTCCCCTGCCTCCAGGTCGCTGACGGGAACGGCTCATCCCCGCGGACGCGGGGAACACAGACGTGGAAAGCCTTGCAGGACGGCCCGCTGCGGCTCATCCCCGCGGACGCGGGGAACACTCAGCTTGTTTGATGCGAGCCCGGTAGGCTTCGGGCTCATCCCCGCGGCCGCGGGGAACACCCCGCATAAATGGCGAGCGGGGACTGCGAACCGGGCTCATCCCCGCGGACGCGGGGAACCCGCGGTCCTGGAGGTATCAGATCCGGAGACGTGGGGCTCATCCCCGCGGACGCGGGGAACACACAGCTTGTTTGCTGCGTTCCCGGTAGGCTTCGGGCTCATCCCCGCGGACGCGGGGAACACTCAACAATCAACGTTTCCGCAGGTCAAGACACGGGCTCATCCCCGCGGACGCGGGGAACACCCCGCATAAATGGCGAGCGGGGACTGCGAACCGGGCTCATCCCCGCGGACGCGGGGAACACCCCATTACTAGCGAATTATGCCGGCGTCATCGGGGCTCATCCCCGCGGACGCGGGGAACACGGTCTGGGTGATGAGCCTCCGGGCTGCCCACCGGGCTCATCCCCGCGGACGCGGGGAACACGGATCGTCTCCCCGCGCTCCCAGTTGCCGACGGGGCTCATCCCCGCGGACGCGGGGAACACTCAGCTTGTTTGAGGCGTGCCCGGTAGGCTTCGGGCTCATCCCCGCGGACGCGGGGACCACGCTGGCGTCGCCGGGTCCCCGTGCTGCCTTCTGGGCTCATCCCCGCGGACGCGGGGAACACGCAGCTTGTTTGATGCGTGCCCGGTAGGCTTCGGGCTCATCCCCGCGGACGCGGGGAACACGCTGGCTTCGCCGGGTCCCAGGGCTTCCAGCAGGGCTCATCCCCGCGGACGCGGGGAACACACTGGCCAACTGGTCTTCCACCTGGTGGAGGCGGGCTCATCCCCGCGGACGCGGGGAACACGGCCGGGTAGGCCAGTTCTCGGTTCCGACGGAGGGCTCATCCCCGCGGACGCGGGGAACACGCGCGGAGACGGGTGATGGCGGCGGGATCGTTCGGCTCATCCCCGCGGACGCGGGGAACACGCCACAAGGCTAACGGGCTGTCGACACTCGACGGGCTCATCCCCGCGGACGCGGGGAACACAGTCGTGCTATTTCGGTGGTGTGTTGGGCGTAGGGCTCATCCCCGCGGACGCGGGGAACACGAGGCCTGCAGTGTGTCCATGAACGGGCCGGCGGGCTCATCCCCGCGGACGCGGGGAACACTTCCGCCATTGTTACACCCATCAGGGCCGGTTAGGCTCATCCCCGCGGACGCGGGGAACACCTACTGCGGCTGTTGCCTTTCATGTGAAGGATGGGCTCATCCCCGCGGACGCGGGGAACACAAGGTAGAGAGCCTGCCCGACCTCGTGTCGGAGGGCTCATCCCCGCGGACGCGGGGAACACACTTGCTGACCAGTAACTTTACCTGCCACCACCACCATTTTTGATGAGATCGTCCGCTCAACACCACCTTTTTTGCCCGCCCTCCGGAAAACCGCCCTTGACACATCACCCCTCCTGGAGTTGAGTCAGGCCCAGCTGATGAAGCCACAGGCAACCAACCGAGGAGCCCCGATGAGCAAAGTTCTCTGGATGCATGACCCCGAAGACCATGACTACCCGGCGGCCGCCAGCTACCTGGCGCTCCTCGCGGACGACGCCACCATCAAGGCACTCGTCGACCGTCTGAAAACCGCGCCGGTCAGCCTCTTCAAGGCCAAGGACATCCTCCGCTCCTCCGGCCTGGTCGCCCTGCCTAAGGACAATCCGCACGTCGCCTCGGACCTGCATAAGATCGCTGCCAACAAGCCCCTCTCCCCCGTGATTCTGGTCCGTGGCGACCTCACCTCCGGCAGGCCCGCCCAGATCGCAGACGGCTACCACCGTGTCTGCGCCAGCTACATCACGGACGAAAACACAGACATCCCGGTCAAAATCGTCAGCCTGACCGACTGACTCACCGACTGACCACCACCCGAATCACCAGCCATGGGCTTCCCCGCACTCTCCCTCGTCGTCCTGGTCGCACTCCTCGGCCCGCTCCTCGCCCTGCCCCCACGCTGGCATCTGCCCGTGGTCCTGGGCGAACTCGCGGCCGGCATCGTGATCGGTACCACCGGCTTCTCGCTGGTCGACTCCACTGACACCACCTTCACCTTCCTGGCAGACATCGGCTTCGCCCTGATCATGTTCGTCGCCGGATCCCACGTCCCGGTGGGCGATCAGCGGATCCGCTCCGCACTGGGCCAGGGCGCCCTCCGCGTGGCCCTCACCGCCGCCATCTCCGCAGCCCTCGGCCTGGCCATCGCCGCCATCGCCGGCCTGAGCCACGCACCCCTCTATGCGGTCCTGATCGCCTCCTCCTCCGCCGCCCTGGTGCTGCCCATCATCGAATCGCTCCACCTCGGCGGGCCCAAGGTCTTGACCACGATGGCGCAGGTCGCCATTGCGGACACGGCCGCCATCGTCGCGCTGCCACTGGCAATTGACCCTGCCAACGCGGGCCGGGCGGCGCTGGGCGCACTCCTCGTCGCGGTCTGCGCCGCAGCGCTCTTCGTGGCGCTGCGACGTTTCGACCGGATGGGCGTCCGCGCCCGGGTCCACCGGCTCTCCGAGCAGCGAAAATTCGCTCTGGAATTGCGCGTGCAACTCGTGATCCTGTTCGCCCTCGCGGCCCTGGCCACACTCAGCCACGTCTCGATCATGCTGGCCGGCTTCAGCTTTGGCCTCGCCGTGGCCGCCGTCGGTGAACCACGGCGCCTGGCCCGACAGCTGTTCGCCCTCACCGAAGGCTTCCTCGGTCCACTCTTCTTCGTCTGGCTGGGCGCCTCGCTGAATCTGCGCGAACTGGGCGTCCACCCCACCATGATCCTGCTGGGCCTGGCACTCGGCGCTGCCGCCATCGTGGCCCATCTGGTCTCCCGCTTCCTCGGTCAGCCGCTCCCCCTCGGTATGCTGGCCGCCGCGCAGTTGGGCGTTCCGGTGGCAGCTGCCACCATCGGCACCCAGGAGAAGCTCCTGGCCCCCGGTGAGGCGAGCGCCCTGATTCTGGGTGCTCTCCTCACGATCGGCGCCTCGGTTCTGGCCGGAGCCCGCGCCGCGAAGAGCTTCCAGAGCGCGCCGAGCGAGCCAGGAAACCAGCTACCAGGTCCAGCGCCGTCCTGAAGACCGGCACTGAAGACACGCCCGCAACACAGCGAACCATCCTTGTCTGCGCCAGCTAAAACGCATTAGCGTACAAGACAGTAGCCGTGCAACGATGCGCTGAAAGGATGACTCCATGTCTCACCGCCCGAATATCGTCTTCTTCCTGACCGACGATCATGCGGCCAACGCCACCAGTTGCTACGGCTCCGTGGTCAATCAGACTCCGCAGATCGACGGCATCGCCCAGGCCGGAGTGCGCTTCGACAACGGCCTGGTGGAAAACGCCCTCTGCACGCCCAGCCGTGCGGCCTTCCTGACCGGCACCTACAGCCACACCAGCGGGGTCAAAACCCTCTCCACCTACCTGCCCCGCGAGCGCACAACCTTCATCACGGAGCTGAAGAAGGCCGGTTACCGCACCGCCCTCTTCGGCAAATGGCATCTGGGCCACGGCCCCGCCTTTGACCCGGCGGGCTTTGACCATTGGGAGGTGCTGCCGGATCAGGGCGAATATTTTGATCCGGAGTTCATCACGGCGCAGGGCCGGGTCCGCTACGAGGGCTATGTCACGGATCTGATCACCGATCACGCGCTGGCCTGGATGGCGGAGCAGGATGCAGAAACCGAGCACCACCCCTGGTGCGTGCTGATCTGGCACAAGGCCCCGCACCGCCCCTGGCAGCCGCACCCCCGCCATGCCGACCTCTTCACCGAGGAGATCCCGTTCCCGCCCACCTTCCTGGACGACTACGAAGGACGAGGCACGCCCGCGCATCACGCGACCATGCGGATTGCCGACTACCTGACCGACATCGACCTCAAGGAAGACCCACCCGCGGAACTGGACTATGCCGCCCGCGCCCGCTGGAAGTACCAGCGCTATATGCAGGACTACCTGCGCTGCGTGGCCTGCGTCGACGAGAATGTGGGCCGGGTGGTGGATGCACTCAAGGACTCCGGGCGCTGGGCGGACACCCTGACCATCTACGCCTCGGACCAGGGCTTCTACCTGGGTGAGCACGGCTGGTTCGACAAACGTTTCATGTACGAAGAGTCGCTGAAGATGCCGCTGCTGCTCAGCTACCCGCGGCGGATCGCTCCCGGCCAGGCACTGCCCGCGCTGGTCTCCAATGTGGACATTGCTCAGACCATCCTGGAGTTCGCGGGGGCCGAGGCGCCGGATCAGATGCAGGGTGCCAGTCTGGTGCCGCTGATGGCAGGCGCAGCGGACGATGCCGCAGTGCCCACCGAGTCGGTGCGCGACGCCCACTACTACCGCTTCTACGAGCACGACGACCATATGCACCACGTCTGGGCGCATTACGGAATCCGCACGGACCGTTACAAGCTCATCTATTACTACGCCGATGGCCTGGGCCTGCCCAACGCCTCCCAGGTGACATACCCGCCCGAATGGGAACTCTTCGATCTGGAGAAGGACCCCTACGAGCTCACCAGCGTGCACCTTGACCCGGCCTACGCGCAGATCCGCCAGACCCTCACCCAGAAGCTCTGGGACCTCCAGCAGGAGCTCGGCGATGCGCCCTACCCGCGGCAGGAGATGCCAGCGTGAGTCCCGCTCAGGACGTTTGAGTGTGCAGGGTTGCAGGGTGCGGCCGCCGGTCACCCTGCAACCCTGCACACACAGACACGATGCACGAGGTTAACCCCGGGGCGGTGAAGTACTCTCCCGCACGGTGAGCACCGGTTGCGGGCCCGTGCGGCTGGGCAGTGGTCCAGGGCTGTCCAACTGCTCCATCAACGTGGTGGCCGCCACCTCGCCCAGTTCAAAGGTATCCCGGGTCATACAGGTGATCGAGGGGTGCACCAGCCCGGCAATGACCGAATCATCAAAGGACGCCAACGAGATCGCCCCGGGCACCTCCACCCGCATCTCCTGCACCACCCGCAGACCCGCCACAGCGAGCACGTCGTTGTCGAAGACGATGGCGGTGGGCCGCTCCCGGGAGCTGAGCAGGCGACGGGTCCCGATAACGGCGGATGCCGGCAGATAGTCGGTGTAGACCGTCTCGGTGCGTACGCCGGAGGCCTGCAGGCGGTTGAAGGCCGCAACGCGCAGCGCAGTGTGCTCAAACGCCGCCGGGCCAGCCAGATAGGCGATATGCCGGTGGCCCAGAGCCACCAGGTAGTCGAACAGGGTGTTCGCTGTATGGTCGTCGTCAATCCACACAGCGGTCGGGCCGTCCTGTGGTGCTGGGTGACTGCCGATCACCACGGCGGGCAGCCCGACGTCCCGCAGCAGCGGAAGTCGCGGATCGTCATCGCGCGGGTCGATCAGGATCACCCCATCCACCTGTTGCGAGCCATGCCATTCCCGATAGATCTCCAGCTCATCCTCCAGACTCACTGCCACGCGCAGATGCATGGCCGTCCGGGTCCGGGTGAGGCCGGACTGGATACCGGAGATCAGATCGGCAAAGAACGCCTCCGCGCCGAGGGTACGGGCCGGACGGTTCACGGCCAGCCCGATCACGCCGGTGCGGGCACCGACCAGGGTCCGGGCTGCCATATTGGGCCGCCATTGAAGCTCCTGGGCGATGGCCAGGATCCGCGCCCGGGTGGCCTCGCTGACCCCGGGGCGCCCATTAAGGGCGAAGGACACCGCCCCGGCGGACACGCCGGCCAGTCGGGCAATATCACCGATCGTGGCGCGCTTCGGTGGGACCATGGCTTCGTCCTTCACTGGAAAATGCTCTGAACACTCGTGGGGAAACGGCGGCGTAACTCGCGAATACTGTGGATACTCTGGGAAAAACTGCTACAAATCGATGAGACACCACTGTAGCGGCATCACCGGCCCGCCGCTGAGGCACCGGGGATATTGACGGGGCCGTACCGCTAATGGAAGCATCAAGACACAACTTGAACGTTTTAGCTTAGGCCGTGCAGCAGTTGCTTATTGCCAAAGCGTTCATCGCCCCACTTACCTACCGCCTGACTTGTTCACTGCCTGACCCGAAAGGTTCACCCGTGCACGACGACATCTCCCTGACCACCGGACGGGCTAAACGCGTCCTCACCGAGCGCATCATGCCCGCCATTTACTCGGCATCGACGCCGCTGACCGTGGGTGTGCACGAGCTGCCCGGGGAGCCCATTCCGCCCGCGGAGGGCCTGGAACTCAGCTTTGAGCCCTACACCCCGGGCACCCCCTGGGGGCCGGCCTGGGGCACCACCTGGTTCCGCGTCGAGGCGCAGATCCCCGAGGGCTGGCGCGGCCGCAAGGTCGAGGCGCTCATTGACCTGGGGTTCGATGTGAACATGACCGGCTTCCAGTGCGAGGCGCTGGTCTACCGGCCGGACGGCACCCCGGTGAAAAGCCTCAACCCGCGCAATCAGTGGGTTCCGGTGACACAGGATGCCGCCGGCGGCGAGCAGGTAACCCTGTTCCTGGAGGCTGCCTCCAACCCGGTCCTGTTGGACTATCACCCCTTCCTGCCCACCCAGGAGGGTGACATCCTCACCGCCGCCAAGGACCGGCTCTACCGCACCCGGCGGATGGATCTGGTGGTCTTCGAGCCGGAGGTCTTTGACCTTTCACTCGACCTGGAGGTGCTGCTGGAACTCCAGGCCGAGCTTCCCGAGACCTCGCCGCGACGGATGCGGATCCTCCAGGCGCTCGATGACGCCCTGGACGTTCTGGACCTGCAGCACATCGCCGAAACCGCCGGGGCCGCCCGCGCCCAGCTCGCCGAGGTCCTGGCCGCTCCCGCGGAGGCCAGCGCACACCGCGTCGCCGCCATCGGCCACGCCCACATCGATTCGGCCTGGCTCTGGCCGGTCCGCGAGACGATCCGCAAAGTCGCCCGGACGGCATCGTCCATGACCACCCTGATCGAGGAACAGCCGGACTTCCTCTACGGCATGTCCAGCGCGCAGCAGTACGAATGGCTCAAGCTGCACCGGCCCGAGGTGTACGCCCGGGTCCGCGATGCCGTGAAGGCCGGGCGCTTCCTGCCACTGGGCGGCATGTGGGTGGAAAGCGACACCGTCATGCCCACCGGCGAATCCCTGGTGCGGCAGTTCAGCTACGGGCAGCGCTTCTTTGCCGAGGAGTTCGGCATCCGCTCCCGCGGCGTCTGGCTGCCGGATAGCTTCGGCTACTCGCCGGCGCTCCCGCAGCTGATGCGCCGGGCCGGTTTCGAATGGTTCTTCACCCAGAAGATCTCCTGGAACCAGGCCAACACCTTCCCGCACCACACCTTCCTCTGGGAGGGCATCGACGGCTCACGCATGTTCACGCACTTCCCTCCGATGGACACCTACAACTCTCAGCTCTCCGGGATGGAACTGGGCAAGGCCACGCGCCAGTTCAAGGAAAACCGGGTGGCAACCAGCTCGATTGCCCCGGTCGGATGGGGCGATGGCGGCGGCGGGACGACGCGGGAAATGACCGGCCGCGCCCAGCGCCTGGCAAACCTTGAGGGCAGCGCCACGGTCGAGTGGAAACACCCCGATGTGTTCTTTGAGGAGGCGAAGGCCGAGCTGGCTTACCCGGCCGTCTGGGTCGGCGAGCTGTACCTGGAGCTGCACCGCGGCACACTGACCAGCCAGCACGGCACCAAGTCCGGCAACCGGCATTCCGAGCAGGCGCTCATCGAAGCCGAGCTCTGGGCCGCAACGGCCGCCGTCCGGGAGGGCTTCAGCTACCCAGCCGCAGAACTCGACCGGCTCTGGAAGCTGTTGCTGCTGCATCAGTTCCACGACATCCTGCCCGGCACCTCGATCGCCTGGGTGCACCGGGAAGCCGTCGCCGTGTTTGCCGAGATCGTGGCCGGTGCGCGCCGGATCGCCGAGCAGGCCCGAGCGGCCCTGGCCGGTGCGGGCGATCAGGAACTGGTCTTCGCCCCGACGTCGATCTCCGGACATGCGGCCTCTTCTGAGGCAGTTCCGCTGGGTGCGAGCCCGGTACCCGCAGCCCCGGAGGCGGCCACGCTGCGCCCCGAGGACGGCGGCTTCCGACTGGAGAATGAACTGGTCTCGGTGCTGATCTCCGCCGAAGGCCTCATCGTCTCCGCAGTGGACCGCACCAGCGGGCGCGAAGCGATCCCGGCAGGGCGCCCCGCCAACCTGTTCCAGCTGCACCAGGACTTCCCGAATATGTGGGACGCCTGGGACATCGACAAGTACTACCGCAACCGGGTTGAGGACCTGACCGACGTCGCGGGGCTGCGGGCCGAGGTCGTGGACGGGGTGGCGACGGTCGTCATCGAACGCGTCTTCTCCGAATCCCAGCTGGAACAGACCATCACGCTGGCACCGGGCTCACGCACCGTGCTGCTGCGCAACGCCATTGACTGGCAGGAGACCGAGAAGCTGCTCAAGCTCGCCTTCCCGCTGGATATCTTTGCCACTCACACGGACGCAGAGACGCAGTTCGGCTACCAGAGCCGGGTCACGCATGTGAACACCAGCTGGGAGGCGGCGAAGTTCGAAACCTCCATGCACCGCTTTGTGCTGATCCGCGAGGACGGCTTTGGCGTGGCGCTGGTCAACGACTCGATCTACGGCTACGACACCTCCCGCGATGCCACCGAAAAGGAGGGCGTCACGACCACGGTGCGGCTATCCCTGTTGCGGGCGCCGCGCTTCCCCGATCCGGAGACCGATCAGGGCGAGCACGTCATCACCGTGGGCCTGGTGATCGGCGCCGACCCGGAGACTGCGACCGCGGCCGGCATCGCACTCGGTGCACCGAACACCGTGGTCCGCGGCGCGCACGCGGTGGCGCCGCTGGTCCGCGTGGATGGTGAGGGCCTGGTGGTCTCCGCCGTGAAACTGGCCGATGACGGCTCCGGCGACGTGGTGGTGCGGGTGTACGAGGCGCTGGGTCGCCGGGCACGCGGAACCGTGACCGCCGACTTTGAGCATCGTGGTGTGCAAACCGTGACCCTGCTGGAGGATCCGATCGATGGCCGGCAGTCCCCCAACCAGCCGGTGGAGCTTCAGCTGACGCCTTTCGAGGTGCGCACGCTGCGATTTATCCGGTAGCTCCCCGCATCCGGTAGCTCCCCTCGAGTGGTGAGGTCTGGCCCCTAACAGCCAGTGTTAGGGGCCAGACCTCACCACTCGGCATCAGGCGACGGCCAGGCATCACAGGACAGCCAGTTCAGTCCGCGCTGGCTTCGAAAACCGGCCGCAGATCCCTGCGCGTGGACAGGCCCAGCTTGGCCAGCACATTGCGGATATGGAAATTGACCGTCGCCGGCGAGACGAAGAGCCGGGCCGCAATCTGCTGGTTGGTCAGCCCCCGCGCGGCAAAGAACGCCATCTCCCGCTCGCGCCCGGTCAGCGATTCCAGCGCCGAGGTACCAGCACTGCTTGGGCGTTGCTCCAGCTCATCGAGCAGCGCCAACGTCCGGCTCAGATAGGGCCGCGCTCCGAGTGCACGGAAAATCCGGGCCGCCGCCCGCAGCGAGGCGGCCCCCGCAGCATGGTTGCCCTGAGCGGCCACCAGACGCCCCAGATCGAAGCTGGCCAGACCCTGCGCCAGAGGGAATCTGTCGATCCGGCTGGCGGCCCGATAGTGGGCGGCCGCCTCCCAGTTCAGCCCGTAGGCTTCCTCCACCCGGCCGCGCAACCAGTCGAGCGAACCGTAGATTGGCCACCATCCGGCATCCTGCGCCTGGAGACACACCTGCAATTCCCGGTCCGCCTCCTCGGCCCGTCCGAGTGCCGCGAGCGCGTCGACCCGGTAGGTCAGGATGCTCAGGCTGGCCCGGATATGTCCTTCAAACAGATCCTCCCGCACAGCCTTCAACTGCCGCTCGGGCTCCCCTGCCGCCCGGGCCAGCTCTGCCTCGGCCAGGAGTTCCAGCTGGTAGCCGAAAGTGTCGTAATCGGTGACCCGCACCTGCTCTGCGGTCACCATGGCGGCACGGCAGGCCGCCTCATCACCCTGGCTCGCGGCGATGGCGGCACCCACCATGAAGGTCAACGGCCTCGCCGTCAGCTCGGGGCTGTCGAAGGCGACCAGCCGCGCGGTGTCGATGAGCGTCGAAGCCTCCTCGTAACGGCCCTGTAGGTAGTAGCAATAGGCAAGGATGAGCCGAGTGTGACCGATGGTCCAGCCGGGCCGGTTGCGCAGGGCCACAGCCACGGCACGCTCCAGATCTGCCACCGCGGCCTCGATCTGCCCGGTACCGGCAAGGAACGCGCCGCGGCAGAGCAGGCCGTCCATCAGCGCGGGCGATTCCGGCGCGCCCTCCACACTGGCATTGAGTGCCCCCAGCGCCGCCCAGACCGCCGCGCCCGCCTGAGGATCCCCGGTACGCGCGGCCCATTGACCCATAGCGCTCAGAAAGAGGCCGGCCAGCCGCAACTCCACCTGATCCGCTGAGGGCAGATGCCGAAGCCGCGCATCGTGAATCCCGGCACCCGGAGTCGAAAAATCAGTGTCAGAAGCCGCCGCTGCCTGCCATCGCGCCAGATACTCGCGGCCCCGAGCGACCACGTCCAGCAGCCCGCCCTGATCCGTGCCTGCCAGCGCCATGAGCGTCGTGGAGAGGGCAATATGGGAGGCCATCAGGGCGCCATCGGGGTGCTCCAGAACCGCCTGCTCCGAGATGGCAGCCAGGGCATCGATCTGCCGGATATGCCCGGTCATCTGTTCCAACTGCAGCAGGCTGAAATCCCGCACCACGCCGGGTGGCAGGTGGCGCAACTGCGGGAGCAACTCCAGTACATCGGAGAGATTCAGCGAATTGGCGGTCAGCACGGCCGCCTCGATCAGGTAGTCATCCCGGGCCTGCCCGGTGAAGCGGTTCATCCCGCCGCGCACGTAACTCAGCGCCAGCTCATAGGAGCCGCGTCGCACCGCCTCATCCACGCCGAGGCGGATCTCCTCCGCCAACTGCTCATCGCCGGGCTCATCGATCATCAGCCGGAAGCGCAGCGACCGGTGCGGATCCTCCAACGCAGCAGCGATCGCCCGGCAGAGCGCGTTGCGTTCGGCCACCCCCAGGCTGTCCACGGCCGCAGCCGCCACCAGATCATGCGCCGGCCGGAAGGTGACCACCGGGAGGGGATCGTTCGACGTCGTCGACTGGCCCCATTCGGTCACCACCAGCCCGGAGCCCAGCGCCTCCTCCAGGTCCAACGGCCACCCCAGCTCCGCGCAGATTCCGGCGACGACCTCCTGTTCCGCCGGGTCGCGCAGCAGGCAGAGCAGCTGAACGAGGCGCCGACTCAGCTCGCTGAGACCCTCCAACTGGCGAACGAAGGGATTTCGATGCGAGGCCTCCAACAGAAGCCGCTCCTCTGCCGGGCTGATCAGCTCGTGGGCGGAATCGGTCAGACTGGAGGCGGTCAGCACGGCACTGAGCAGCAGCGGCGTGCCACCGGTGACCTCGCGCAGGCGTCGCGCAGCACCCACGGAGAGGTCGCGGCGATGCACCGAGCTGACGTAACGCTGTACCTGGGCGGTGTCCAGCGGCTCCAGCGTCACGGGAACCATCAACGGCCAGGCCAGCAGATTCTCGCCCAGCATCGCCTCAATGGCCGCCGCACCTGGGCCCCTGAGCCCGGCCAGCACCACCGCAGCGCCATCCGGGGCAAGCCGGGGAAGCACATAGCGCAGCGCAATCAGCGATTTCTCATCAATCCACTGGGTGTTGTCGATCACCAGGGTCAGCGGGGTCCGGCTGCCTCTGCCCGCCTTGGTGCCAATCCGGCCGCTGCCCGCGGAAGAGAGCGCGCTCAGCAGGCTACGGGCGGCATCGAGCGGCTCGGGGAACTCCGCCTCCTCACGATGCGCGGGATCCGCGGCGCGCAGGAGCTTGTCGATCAGCGCATAAGGCAGGTCCGACTCGAAGGAATCCGCGGCGACCGCCACGACCTGTCCACGCCCGATGACGTCCACGAGCTGACGGCACCAGGTGGTCTTGCCGATCCCCGCGATCCCGGTCACGCTGATCAGGCCACCACCGGCGGCGCGAACCCGCCGCACCAGAGCCTCCGGCTCAAACTCCTGCGCCAACCCCGGGTGGGTGATGTACTCCACGCGGCCGCCTTCCCCGCTCAGCAGAACAAGAGCCGCCCCCCAGCTCAGTGGCGATACCCGCCGTACCGAACTTTAAGCCCGGAATGGTGCGACAGACAAGGATCCGTCGCACCATTCCTTCACACCATCTCAGGGTTTATCCTGGTCTCCTTCCGGCGAAATCTGCCAGGAGTTCAGGCCTTCCGGGAGGCCCTCCTGCGCAGGCTCAGCACCATCGAGCCGCCAGCCGCGATGAAGGCCACGGAGAGGATGAGCGAGAAGCTCACGAAACCGCTGGCCACGCCGGTTGCTGCCAGCATCGGAGCCTGGCTGAAGTGCCCGCCGTAGCCACCGCTGATGGTCACGTTGCCCCCGGTAGCACTCACATTCGCCGGTGTTGGCGCCCCCGGCGTGCGAACCGCAACCACCGCCGGATTGGAGACACCGGCGAGGAAGAAGTCGTCACCGGAATAGCTCGCCGTGATCTGGTGATTGCCATCCGGCAAGGGACCGACGATGGCGACCGCCACCCCGTGCGCATCCACCGAGAACGGGGCCAGGACGGGCGTGCCGTCCACCAGCACCGTCAGAGTGCCGGTCGGCTGGAGCGGCTGGCCGATCTGCGGCGCAACGCCCATCTGGACCTGAATCGGTGTGGAGCTGGTAGGCGTCAGGTTCTGCGGAATAGCCGTCACCACCGGAGTGGCCTTAACCCCGGTGATCGTCAGGGTGACCGGGGCTGCCGCCAGGTAGCTCTCGTCACCGGCGTAGCTGAGGGTGAAATCCCGCACGCCCAGCGCCCACGGAATCTGGGTGCTGAAGCTGCCGTCCGGGTTGAGCGTCATCGTGGTCACCGGCGTTCCGGCCAGGCTCAGCACCACGGTGCCACTGGGCCCGGGAACTGCCGGGGACACCGGCGCCTGCGGCGCCACGATCGACGCTCCGTGGGGGGCGATCCCGGCCGGGAAGATCGGGATGCCGGGCGGGCCGGCCAGTGGGCCCGGGATCACCGTGCCAGTGATGGTCACCGGATGGCCGGTGACCGGGTTGTCCGCCGTGACGGCATCGAACGCGCTGGGCGCCTTGTCCACCTGGACCGAGGTCTGGCTCTGGGAGGCCAGGAACAAGGTGGTATCCGGTGTGAAGCTCGCGACGAGGTGCGCATTCCCGGCCGGAAGCAACACATTGCTGAAGCTCGCATGCCCATTCGCCACGGTGGCTGAGCCCATCGAGCCGCCGGGGCCACTGAGCGTCACGGAACCGGTGGGCACCGTTGAGGGGAGTTCACTGTTGACGACCGTGACATTCACCGTGGTGCTCTGCCCGTAGGTCACCGTGGGAAGGGCACTGCTCACGGAGGTGACCGTGGGGTACTGAACGCTCCAGGTCAACTGCACGCCACCATTGGCCACATTGGTGTAGCCGATGCCGGTCTGAACGACCCGGGCGGCATCGACCATGCTGCGACCACCGCCACCACCACCGCCACCACCACAACCCGCGCCGCCACCACCGCCACCACCACCGCTGGGCCAGCCGCCACCACCACCGGCGCCTCCACCAGCCAGACTGCCGGTGGAGGCATTGCCACCCTGGCCACCGTTTCCGGCGGTGTTCCCGGCGCCACCGCCACCACCGCTGCCGGCACCGGATCCACCACCACCGTTGATATCTCCGGGACCACCCGTACCGCCGTAGTAGTCCAGGAAGCAGCCGTTGCCGCCACCGCCACCACCACCGGCCGCGACGATCAGCGGGTTGCCACCGGTATCCGCCACGGCGGCCGCACCACCGCCGCCCGCACCGGCATGGGCATCACCGGAGCCGGTATTACCGCTGCCACCGGAGCGGAATCCCGCCCCACCGCCGCCCGTATCGTTTTTGCCGCTCCCCATGTTGCCGCCGGGGTAGGAGCCGTAGAACACAAGCTGCTGGCCCGGTGTGACAGCGATGGTGGCCTGGACCACCCGACCGGCTCCGCCTGCGCCATCGCTGGTCAGAGCGATATTGGTGCCCGGGATGACCGTGGGGCCACCGCCGCCTCCGGGCGAGCCGAAGACCTTGGCGCTGAGGCTGTGTACCCCGGCCGGAACGGTCCAGGTGTCGCCACCTGGGTTCCCGAACCACTGGGTCTGTGGGGCGGCCGGGTCGATGACCACGGCCGGTGCCGTCGCTGGCTGCGTCTGTGCCTGAGCCGCCTGCACCCCGCCCAGGAGCGCTTGTGCGACTCCGAGGACGAGGGCGGCGGTGACCACGGCCCCCCGACGTGGTCCGGTCCGAATGTTCATAAGTCGTTCCCCTTGAGATGTGCGCGCAGCGCTGGGCTGGCGGGCTGGTGCGAGAATCCGTGCAAAGCTTCTCCCCCGCCACGCTAGGAGTGTTGAGCCCAGATCGCGGGGAAAGCAGCAAAAACTATTCACCGCGAATAGGTGTGAGGCCTCTGGGCATGGACGGGGGCCCCGCGGTGAGCCTGCGAACCGTGCGGGTGGGTGGGTGGTTGGAGAGGGTGAGGAGGGCATGGGGAGTAGCGTGGAACCAGAACCACTTCCGGAAGGATCCCCATGCTTGCCACTATGATTCACGCCCCTCGCGACATCCGCGTCGAGGAGCAGCCCCTGCCGACCATCGCCCTGCCCACCGACGCCGTGGTGCGCGTCGTGGCCGCCTGCGTCTGCGGCTCCGACCTCTGGCCCTACCGTGGCGTCCGCCCCACTCACCAGCCGCACGGCATCGGCCATGAACTGGTGGGCATCGTGGAGGAGGTCGGTGCGGATGTGAGCACCGTGAAGCCAGGCGACTTTGTGATCAGCCCGTTCACCATGGGTGATGGCACCTGCGTCAACTGCCGCAACGGCTGGAACCAGGCCTGCGAACACCTCACCGGATTCGGCGGCCCGGACGCCACGGGGCACCTGGTACAAGGAGCGCAGAGCGCCTACGTGCGCATTCCCTACGCTGACGGCACGCTACAAGTGGTTCCGGGTGATCCGGCGCCGGAGCTGATTCCGCACCTGCTGACTCTGGCCGATGTAATGAGTACCGGACACCACGCGGCCGTCTCCGCGCAGGTGGGGCCGGGGTCCACGGTGGTCGTGGTGGGCGATGGCGCCGTCGGCCTCTGCGCCGTGCTGGCCAGCAAACGGCTGGGTGCGCGGCGGATCATTGCCATGTCCCGGCACGCGGACCGGCAGGCGCTCGCGCTGGAGTTCGGGGCGACCGACATCGTGGCCGAACGCGGCGAGGCCGGCATCGAGCGGGTGCGCGAACTGCTCACCGAGGATGGCGAACCCCGGATGGCTGATTCCGCCCTGGAGTGCGTGGGGACCGCGGAGTCGATGGACCAGGCGCTGCGCTCGGTGCGTGCCGGAGGCTACCTGGGCTTTGTGGGGGTTCCGGCGGGCGGATCGCAGTTCCCGATTCGCTATCTCTTCGATTCGAATATCCATGTGGCGGGAGGCATGGCCCCGGCGCATCGCTACATTCCGGAGTTGCTGCCCGAGGTACTGGACGGTTCGCTGCAGCCGGGCAAGGTCTTTGACCTGGAGTTGCCTCTGGCCGAAGCGGCTGAGGCCTACCGCGCCATGGACGAGCGCCGCGCCATCAAGGTGCTGCTGCGCCCCTGAGGCAAGCTGCGTTCATTCTCCACTTCTACAGGGTGCTTGAGCCGGACACCCTGTAGAAGTGGAGAATGAACCGCGATGCCGACGGCTCGGGCCTGGAAGCTCGCGATGCCGGACCTCAGCCCCACCGGAAAGCCCTCTCGAGTGCTCATTGACAGGCGCAAAGTAACGCGAGTAAGCTACATCACATCATGCAACTAACGCGCGTTACTACTGCAGCCGCGGCGACCCTCCAGCGCCCGCCACGAAATGGGCAGACACGCACCAACCCTGAATAACGAACCGACCACCCGCTGACCCCAGCAGCACACGATCCAATGGAGCATTCAATGGCGAAGACCCCCACGCGCGGCACTGCCGCTGCGAAAGCGGGTCATCGTGGGGTCACCATGACGGACGTTGCTCAGCGCGCGGGGGTCTCCCGCACTGCGGTCTCCTTCGTCCTGAACAATCGCGAGAATGCGAGCATCTCCGGTGAAACCCGGATCCGCATCGCGGAAGCTGTGCAGGCTCTGGGTTACCGGCCCAATGCAGGCGCCCGGGCCTTGGCCTCGCAACGCAGCGACTGGTACGGCATCGTCACCGAGATCGTCACCGCCCCCTTCGCCGTGGACATCATCAAGGGCGCCCAGGATCAGGCCTGGCTGGACCACCGCTTCCTGCTGATCGCCCCCTCGGACCAGGCCGACGCCATCGGACACAACCAGGGTCTGGAAGATGCCGCCATCGAAAAGCTACTGGAACAGCGCGTGGAAGGGCTGCTCTACGCGGCCACCTATCACCGCGCCGTACAGGTGCCTGCGAGCGCCCATGAGGTACCGACCGTCCTGATCAACTGCTTTGACGCGGACGGCAAGCTCCCCTCGATCGTCCCAGATGAACGCGCCGGTGGCCGCGTCGCCATCGAGCGGCTCCTTCAGGCCGGCCACACGCGGATCGGAGTCATCAACCTCGACCCGGATATTCCTGCCGCCATCGGACGTCTGGCCGGCTGCCAGGAAGCCCTCGGGGCAGCCGGACTGGAACTCGATCCGGAACTTCTCGTCGCAGGATATGCGACGGCAGATGGCGGCTATCACGCCGCCTGCACGATTCTTGACCGGTACCCGGTAGGAGAAGGCCGCCCGACGGCCCTGTTCTGCCTCAATGACCGGATGGCGATGGGCGCCTATGACGCCATCAAGGAACGGGGACTGACCATCCCCGGAGACATCGCCGTGATCGGATTCGACAACCAGGAACTGATTTCGGCCTATCTCCGGCCGAAACTGACCACGGTTGCGTTGCCGTTCGAAGAAATGGGCGCTCTGGGAGTGAAGACTCTCTCTGCGCTCACAGCAGGACAGCCGATCCCTGCAGACCAGCAGTTGGTCGGCTGTCCGCTGCTTGAACGTTCTTCAGTCTGACCGCTAAATCACCGCTGAAGAACTGCCTCAACCCACCTTTCACGTAAGACAGGAATGAGACCACTATCATGACACACCCCAGGTTTCTGAGGGCTGCGCGGATCACCGCTGTTGGCCTCGCCATGGGAGCCATGCTCCTCACCGGATGTTCCGCGAATGGCAGCTCCTCCTCATCCGTACCTGCAGCGAATCCGAATACGCTCCTGACCATCCCCCGAGAAGACATGAGCACCTTCGATCGCAACTTCAACCCCTTCGCGCCCACCGTGAACCCGATGGTGAACCAGGCGATCTATGAACCGCTCATGATCTTCAACCCGGCCAAGGGCAATACCGTCCCCTGGCTGGGGACCTCCTGGGACGCTGCCAAAGACGGCAAGTCCATCACCTTCACCCTGCGCGATAGCGTGAAGTGGTCCGACGGGCAGCCCTTCGTCGCCGATGACGTGGCCTATACCTTCGAACTGCAGAAGAAGATCAAGGGCGGCTTCGAATATCTGGATTCGGTCACCCCCAGTGGCACCAACAAGGTCACCTTCACCTTCAACAAGCCGTGGTCCCCGGCGCTGTACGAGATCGGCCAGCTCCCCATCCTGCCCAAGCACATCTGGGCTTCCATCGCGGACCCGGCGAAGGACACGAACGCCAACCCGGTGGGAACCGGCCCCTACACCCAGGTGGACAGCTTCCAGCCGCAGTCTTTTGTGCTGAAGAAGAACCCGAACTACTGGCAGCCGGAGAAGCAGCAGATCGCCGGCATCAAGATGCTGGCCATGTCTGGTAATGACGCCGCCAACCTGGCCAGCGTCAACGGCGATGTCGACTGGTCCACCCAGTTCATTCCGAACATCGAGAAGACCTTCATCGCCAAGGACAAGGACCACCGCCACTTCTGGTTCCCGCCGACGGGCGCCATGATCAACTGGCAGCTGAACACCACCAAGGCGCCGTTCAGTGACGAGGCCGTGCGCAAGGCGCTGAGCATAGCGGTTGACCGCGATCAGGTCACCAAGATCGGCATGAGCGGCTACGCCAAGCCTGCGGACTGTACCGGCCTCTCCGGCAACTACGCGGGTTGGAAGAATGCCGATGTCGCGAACAGCTGCACCTGGACCAAGCTGAACGTCGATGAGGCGAACAAGATGCTCGATGCCGCCGGCTACCCCAAGGGTGCAGACGGCAAACGCACGCTCAAGGACGGCAAGCCCTTCGAGTTCAGGATCTCCGTGGGCGCCAGCTCCTCCGACTGGCTCTCCGTGGCCAATGTTATCTCGCAGAACCTCCAGGCTATCGGTGTGACAGCCAAGGTGGACTCTCCCGACTGGGCTTCGGTCGTCTCCGACTACGAGCAGGGCACGTTCGATACCGGCATCGTCTGGAGCGCCAACGATCCGAGCCCGTATAAGTACTTCGATGCCGCGATGGGCACCAACACGGTCAAGCCGGTCGGAACCAAGGCCACGGAGAACTACCAGCGCTTCGGCGATCCCAAGGCCGATGCTCTCCTGCAGCAGTTCGTGGCCACCGGTGACGAATCCACACAGAAGCAGATCGCCAACCAGCTTCAGGCCGAATACAATGCGGCCGCCCCGCTGGTACCGCTTTTCTCTGGCCCGGAATGGGGCGACTACACCGACGTGCACTTCACGGGCTGGCCCACTCAGGACAACCCCTACGCAACGCTCTCGGACCGCTCTCCGACTACCGTTCTGGTGCTGACCAGCCTGGCACCGCGTAAGTAACGCCACCAGCCTGGTTTGGTCTTCGGCTGGTGGCTGCGAACTCCTGCAGCCACCAGCCGGACGCTCTCCACCTCTTCACCTTCCATGCCCGGGGCCGCCATCGTCCCGGACCCCATCCTTCCTGAACGGAGGAACCGTGCGCTTCATCCTGCGCCGTCTGGGTTTCTACCTGATCGCCTTCTGGGCTTCCATCACTCTGAATTTTCTCCTCCCACGGTTCATGCCGGGAGATCCGGTCTCGCGGATGTTCGCCCGCACTCAGGGCAAAATGCAGCCCGAACAGATCGAGGCCCTGCGCAAGATGCTGGGCGTGGACACCCGGCCGATCTGGGAGCAGTACCTCGACTACATGCACAACATCCTGACCGGAAATCTGGGCATCTCGATCACACGGTTTCCCACCCCCGTCGTCGACGTCATCTCCGGCCAGGTGGGCTGGACCCTGCTGCTGGGCGGAACCTCGCTGGTACTGGCCGCCGTCATCGGTAATCTGCTGGGCATCCTCGCAGCCTGGCGTCGGGGCGGCTGGATCGACTCGGCTCTGCCGCCGGTGCTCGTGTTCATTGGCTCTTTCCCCTATTTCTGGCTGGCCATGGGTGCACTGTACCTCTTCGGCATCACCCTAGGCTGGACGCCGCTACGGCACGCCTTCAGCGACGGCATGGAGCCTTCCTTCAGCTGGGCTTTCATCTCCGATGTCGGCGCTCACCTGGTGCTCCCGGCGCTGACCATCGTCGTGGTGTCGATCGGCGGCTGGATGCTCGGCATGAGGAACACGATGATCGCCACGAACTCCGAGGACTACATCACCATGGCTGAGGCGAAAGGCCTCCGTCCCGGCCGGATCATGTTCCGCTACGCCGCCCGGAACGCCATGCTGCCCTCCGTCACCAGCTTCGGCATGAGTCTGGGTTTCGTGGTGGGCGGCGCACTTCTGACGGAAGTTGTCTTCGCCTACCCGGGCGTCGGCTACCAGCTACTCAATGCCGTACAGGGCCTGGACTACCCGCTCATGCAGGGGTTGTTCCTGGCCATTACGGCGGCCGTGCTGTTGGCCAACTTCCTGGTGGACATGTTCTACGTCCGCCTCGACCCGCGCGTGCGCAGCAACTAGGGAGCGCTCATGACCACCATCACCAACCCGGCCGACACCGGGAAATCCTCACCCCGCACCCAGAAACGGCGCCAGGGTTTCCTTCGCGGCCTGCTGCAAAACCCCAAAGCCGTCACCGGGTCTGCAATCCTGCTGGCGTTCATCCTGCTGGCGCTGCTGGCTCCCGTATTGTTCCCCGGCGACCCTTCCCGGATCACCGATATGGCGAGCCTGGAGCCCTCCCTCGATCACTGGCTCGGCACCACAGCCAAGGGTCAGGACGTCATGGCCCTGACCGTCTATGGAGCGCGCAGCTCCCTTCTGGTAGGCCTGACCGTGGGCCTGGCCTCTACGTTCGTCGGCATCCTGGTGGGGCTCGCCTCGGCCTATTTCGGCAAGTTCGTGGATGAGGCCCTGTCCCTGGTCACCAATGTCTTCCTGCTACTGCCGGGCCTTCCTCTCCTGGTGATCCTGGCGGCATTCCTGCCTCCCGGACTTGGCACTGTGATCGTGGTGCTGATCATTACCGGCTGGGCGGGATCTGCCCGCGTGCTCCGTTCCCAGGCCCTCTCCATCCGTTCCAAGGACTTCGTCGCCGCCTCCGTGGTGTCCGGAGAAGGGGCACTGCGGATCATGTTCCGGGAGATCCTTCCAAACATGGCCTCCATCGTCATGGGTACCCTGCTCGGTTGCGTGATCTACGGAATCGGCGCGCAGGCAGGCCTCGAATTCCTGGGTCTGGGCGACACCAGCACTGTCTCCTGGGGCAACAACCTCTTCTGGGCCGGCAACGAGGGCGCACTGCTGACCGGCAGCTGGTGGGTGTTCGTGCCATCGGGCCTATGCATCGCCTTGGTGGCGTTCTCCCTGGCCCTCATTAACTACGCCGTGGACGAGGTCACCAACCCTCGTCTGCGGAAAATCAAGGCCGCCAAGCCGGCCCGTACCCAAAGGAGCGCATCATGACCGTCTCCCAGGTCTCCTTCGGTTCCCACGAGCCGGTCCTGGAGGTCAAAGACCTCATCGTGAAATATGTGGGCGACACCCGATCCACCACCGCCGTCGACAGGGTCTCCTTTAGCATCGGCACCGGCGAGATCTTCGGCCTGGCCGGCGAATCCGGCTGCGGCAAATCCACCATCGCCAACTCGATCATGCGCCTGCTCAAGGACCCGGCGAAGATCGCGGCCGGGAGCATCCGCTTCGGCGGCAAAGATGTGCTGGCGATGAGTCCCGAGGAACTGCGCAGCTTCCGCTGGCAGGACGTGGCTATGGTCTTCCAGTCCGCCATGAACTCGCTCAACCCGGTGCTGACCATCGGCGAGCAGATCACGGACATCTACACCACACACGCCGGATACTCCCGCAAGGAGTCCCTGCGCCGGGCCGCCGAGCTGCTGGAACTGGTCCGGATCAATCCCGCCCGGCTCAAGTCCTACCCGCACCAGCTCTCCGGCGGCATGCGCCAGCGCGCCGTGATCGCCATGGCCGTGGCACTCAAACCGTCCCTGCTGATCCTGGACGAACCCACCACCGCGCTCGATGTGGTGGTGCAGCAGGAGATCATGGCCCAGATCAAGGAACTGCAGCAGGAGCTGGGTTTCTCCGTCCTGTTCATCACCCATGACATGTCCCTCATGGTGGAGCTCTCGCACCGCATGGCCGTGATGTATGGCGGCCGGATCGTGGAGACCGCCCGGGCCGCTGACATCCACACCAGTCCGCAGCACCCCTACACGAAGGCGCTCATGAGCGCTTTCCCTCCCCTCACCGGCCCCCGCGTGCCCCTGACCGGGCTGGCCGACGGCGTGAAGTTCCGTGACATCCCGGACCTCGCCGAGGTCTCTCCGGGCCATTTCGCGGCGCCTGTCGTGGGCACCGGTAAACCCGCATTCCTGCAAGGAGTTTCCCGATGAGCAGCACCACAAAGCCCTCCCCGGCATACGCCGTCGGCACCGCTGAACCTGCACTGGAAATCCGTGGCCTGAGCAAGACCTTCTCCCTCGGCGGGCTGTTCTCCAGCAAATCCGTCCGAGCCCTGAACACGGTGGACCTGGCCCTGGGCCAGGGTGAGATCGTGGCCCTCGTCGGGGAATCAGGTTCCGGCAAGAGCACCTTGGCCCGCTGCGTGGCCCGGCTGGAAAAGCCGAGTGCCGGAGAGATCCTGTTGGGCGGCGTCGACGTGCTCAAACGCGACCGTTTCCAGGCCTCGCGCCACTACCGCTCCCAAGTGCAGATGGTGTTCCAGGATCCCTTCGGCTCGCTCAACCCGGCGCACCGGATTGAGCATTTCCTGCGGCGTTCCTTGGCCGTCCACGGCAAGGCCCGCTCGGAGCCGGAGGTGCAGCGGCGCCTTGAAGAGCTCATGACCACCGTGGGCCTGCAGGCGGAGATGCTCAATTCCTACCCGCATGAGCTATCAGGCGGGCAGCGCCAGCGCGTGGCGATCGCCCGCGCCCTGGCCGTGGAGCCACAGGTGATCCTGGCGGACGAGCCCACGTCGATGCTGGACGTTTCCGTGCGGATCGGCGTCCTGAACCTGATGCGCAAGCTCCGCGACGAGCAGGGCATCTCCATGCTCTACATCACCCATGACCTCGCCTCGGCGCGGTACCTCGCGGACCGCACGGCCGTGATGTTCGCCGGCGAGCTCGTGGAGGAGGGCGAATCCCTGGACCTCCTCGCCAACCCGGCGCATCCCTACACCCAGCTGCTGGTCTCCGCCGTACCGGACCCCGCACGGACGGGCTCCTATGACCCGGTCCTGCGGGAAGAGCTGCGCACCGCGGTGATGCGGCCGACGTCGTGCGCTTTCGACGGCGACCCGGAACAGCCGTGCTCTGCCGAGCGCCCGGTGCGCCACCGCGTGGGCGATCCCGAAAACCGTCATTGGGTGCGATGCCACCTCTACCGTCCCGCCGCCGGTTCATCCGGCCACGCCCTCGCAGAATCCAAGGCCAGCAAGTGACTGAACTGATCCATCCCCTCGCCACCGTTCCCCGTGGGGAGCTGGTGGCCCGTGCCGATGCGGATCCGCACCGGCCGCGCTTCCACTTCGTCTCCCCGGCCGGCTGGCTTAACGATCCCAATGGCGTGGGCCAGTGGGACGGCGTCTACCACCTCTTCTACCAGTACAACCCGGAGGGCGCCTTCCACCACAGGATCCTGTGGGGTCACGCGGTCTCCACGGACCTGGTCACCTGGCAGGATGCACCCGTGGCGCTGGAGCCGGGTGACGGGCCGGAGGATCCGGACCGGGACGGCTGCTGGTCCGGTGTCCTGGTGAACGACAGCGGTGTACCCACCCTGGTGTACTCCGGCCGGCACGACGGGCATGAACTCCCCTGCGTGGCGGTCGGTTCGCCGGATCTGCTCAACTGGAACAAGGCGCCGGAGAATCCGGTCATCGCCGCCCCGCCGGCCGGGGTGGATATCACCGCCTACCGGGACCACTGTGTGTGGCGTGAAGGCTCCCGGTGGCGGCAGCTGGTGGGTTCCGGTGTCCGCGGCCAGGGCGGTACCGCCTTCCTGTACGAATCAGAGGACCTGCGGTCCTGGGACTATCTGGGGCCATTATTCGTCGGCGACGCCACAGACCGCCCGCAGGATGCCACAGACTGGACGGGCACCATGTGGGAGTGCGTCGATTTGTTCCGCGCCGGCTCCGGCGAACTGGGCTCTGCGGGGGGCCCGGGCGAGGACGTTCTGGTCTTCTCTGCCTGGGACGAGGGCCGGACACACCATCCGCTGTACTGGACCGGGCGCTATAACGGCGATTCCTTCGAACCGATGGACCTGCAGCGCCTTGACTACGGTGGTCGGTATTTTTACGCTCCGCAGTCCTTCCGGGATGAGTCCGGGCGCCGGATCATGTTCGGCTGGTTGCAGGAGGGGCGCAGCGACGCTGCCGCCCAGGAGGCCGGGTGGTCCGGAGTCATGAGCCTGCCACGGCTGACCACGCTGGCGGCGGACGGCACGCTCTCCTTCGAGCCCGTGCCGGAGTTGAAACGGTTGCGCTCCGGTCACCGGACCCTTCCCAGCCGCGTCCTGGTGGGACCGGAAGCGGATACCCCCGGCTGGTCCATCGACGCCCCGGTTCTGGTGGGGGTGTCCGGGGTTCAACTCGACTTGGAGGTGGAACTGCAGCTCTCCCCCGGCTCCGCGGTCCGACTCGGCCTGCTCGGCACCCGGGATGAGCGCGGGACCGTCCTGGAGGAGACCGCCGTGGAGCTCTCTCTCCCCGAGGAGGGTGGCGTCGGGCACCTGCGGCTGGACCGCAGCCTCAGCAACTCCTCCGGAGAGCCGGGCCTCGATCTGGATACCGGCGTTAAGGAAGGGCCTGTGCCCATGGCGGGCGGCCGGGTGTCACTGCGCGTGCTGGTGGACCGCTCCGCTATCGAGGTATTTGCCAATGGCAGACCGCTCACGGCCCGGGTCTACCCAGCGTTCGATGACGGCCAGCTCAGCCTGGGTGCGACGGCGGGCACCGCCCGCCTACTGGCCCTGGACGCCTGGACCATGGATGACATTTTCACCTCCGAGCGGCAGCTCCGGCCGGGCGGCCGTGCCGGCTCCGGGCGCCTGGCCCATCCCACGTCAACCACTTCAACCGACGAATCGACAATGACGACGAAAGCAGGAGTTGCATGAGCAAGTTCAACACCACCCCGGGCTCCCGGGTGACCCGACGTTCGCTGGTCGCAGGCGCGGGCGCCGCCGTATTCACCGGCCTGGTAGCCCCGGTCATGGCGACGGCCGCCTCCGCTGCACCGCAGCCCGGGGTCGGCAATCGACCTCAAAACCAGCGCCCGGAATACCACTTCAGCGTTCCTGACAATTGGAAAAATGACCCCCAGCGCCCCATTTTCGTCAATGGTGAGTACCTGTACTACTACCTCTACAACGCCGACTACATCGCCGGTGGCGGGGGCACCGCCTGGCGACTGGCCACCACGGTGGACCATGTGTCCTTCCGGGACCGCGGCGTGGCCATCCCGAAGTTCTCCAATACCAATGGGGACTGCTGGAGTGGCAGCCTGGTGGTGGACGATCAGAACACGGCCGGCTATGGCAAAGGCGCGGTGATCGCCATCGTCACTCAGGCACCGAGCGGGGCGCAGGCACCGTACCTGTGGTACTCCACCGACCATGGACGCAGCTTCACCTCCGGAGGCAACGCACCCGTTCTGCCAAACCCCGGTGCCCCGGACTTCCGTGACCCGAAAATCATCTGGGATACCGACCGGCATCACTGGTTGTTGGTGAATGCTGAAGGCCACAAGCTCGGCTTCTACACTTCTCCCAATCTTCATTCCTGGACCCGAGTGGGCGAATTCGTGCGAACCGACATCGGCACTCTGGAGTGCCCAGATCTCTTCACCATGGCGGCCGATGACGGCACCACTCATTGGGTGCTCGGCACCAGTGCGAACGGCAAGGGGCGCGGACTGCCTGCGACCTATGCCTACTGGACCGGATCCTTCGATGGTGCTGCCTTCACACCCGATCACGGCGACCCACACTGGCTGGACTGGGGATTCGATTTCTACGGTGCCGTCACCTACCCCGATCATCTGGCCTCCGGAGCCGAGAACCCGGCATTGCGCCGCGCCATCGGCTGGGCCAACTTCTGGGATTATCCGCACAACACTCCCACGCTGGTCACCGACGGCTACAACGGGGACGACATGATCGTCCGTGAAGTGCGCCTCATTCACACCGGTGATGGCTACCGGCTTGCCTCGACTCCGTCAGCCGCACTTGCCTCCTACGTATCCCGCACCAACGCGCTGGGTGATATTCAGGTCCGTGGGACGAAAGATCTGGCCATCCGCTCGGGCGCCTATGACCTTTCCTGCGATCTGGTCTGGGACCCGGCTGCAGCACCGTCGAACATCGGTTTTGAGGTGTGCAGGGCACCGGGTGGCGGTCGGCACGTCGACATCGGTGCATTCCTGCGCGGCCCGTACTGCTACGTCAATCGGCGGGGCACCGTCAATCCCACCGGTGGGGAATCGCAGACGCCCTTCAACCCCTCGACGGGGAAACTCACAGTGCGGATTCTGGTCGATCGCACCAGCGTGGAGTTCTTCATCGGCGACGGCACGATCGTCCATTCCCACCGGGTCTTCCCGCTGGAGGGCGACAACGGCATCCGACTCTACGCCAATGACGGCCAGGCCACCTTCCAGAACCTGACCATTCGTGAAATCCGGATGCATTAGTCAGCCGCTCGTGCCCAGTGTCCAGTACCGCACACTGTTTCGCGCTGCGATTGTGCGGTACTGAACACTGGGCGCGATGCCGCCGTGAACCGCGATGCCTGGATGTTCAGGTCTGAGCCTGGCCCAGCTTCCAGTAGCCCATGAAGGCGGCCTGCGACCGGTCGAGGCCGCACTCCCGCAGCAGGTACCGGCGCACGCCGCGCACCAGTCCGGCCTCACCCGCGACCCAGGCGTAGGGCCGCTCCATCGCAGAAGGCCCACTGACAGAAGGCTCGATGCCGGCCTCCTCCGGCACATCCCAGAGAACCTCCAGATGCCCAGTCGCCTGGTACCCGGTCGCCAGATGCCCGGTCAGCTGGCGGCCGGGCACTGCAGCGGAACCTGCCGGGCCACGGCCTACGTCGGGGGCAAACACCTCGCGGAGACGGGCCAGAAGCAGCTCCCCCGGGGGCCGCGCGCCCCGGGCCAGCCAGTACACGTTCACTCCGGGCGGCATCAACAGATCCTGGAAATCGGCGGCCTCCGGAACCTCCAGAATCGCCGTACCACGCGCTGTCGGTGCCAGAGATTCCAGGATGGCACCCACCGCGGGAACTGCTGTCTCGTCCGCCACCAGGAGCAGGGACGTCGCGGTTCCCGGAGCGAATTCGATGCCAAGGCAGACCTCGGCCGCCAGGTTTGGGCCCAGAATCAGCATCGGGTCCCCCACCTGCGCCGAGGCCGCCCACTCCCCGGCCGGCCCGGACGAGCCATGCCCAGATGACCCAGACTCAGCACCCGCCGGATGCAGCACAAAATCGATATCCACTTCCCCGGCCTCCAGACGACGTTCCCGGATGGTGTAGGTCCGCAGGAACCCCCGACGGTCCGGATCCAGACTCAGCCAGGTCTGGTACCAGTTCTCTGAGGAGTCCGCGAAAATCCTTGCCAGATCCGGCCGGGGCTGCCCGGGAACAGGGATCACCAGCTTGACCCGAAGGTCCAGGGTGCGGCCGTGCGGATCGGCCCCGAAGAACCGCAGGTCCTCCGAGGCGAAGGTCAGCCGACGCAGATGCGGGCCCAGGCTGCGCACGGCACTGACCCGCACCTCAAAGGCCCGCGTGGTGCGTACCGGATCTGCCACCACCCTCATCCGCGCACCCCGGTCCCCAGAGCCGCGGAGTCCAGCACTTTCGCCCGCTCGCGTCCCAGCGGCACCACCATCGGCGCGCCGGTCACCGGATCCGCCATCACCACTGATTCCAGGCCAAAAACCTCGCGGACCAGGCCCTCGGTCACCACCGACGATGGCGCCCCCTGAGCCACAATCCGGCCCTGCTTGAGTGCCACCAGGTGGTCCCCGTAGCGCGCCGCCAGGTTGAGTTCATGGAGCACGATGGCGACGGTGGTCCCCCGGCTGCGGTTGAGTTCGGTCACCAGATCCAGCACCTCCACCTGATGCGCCAGGTCCAGGTAGGTGGTGGGTTCGTCGAGCAGCAGAATCGGTGTCTGCTGAGCCAGCGCCATCGCGATCCAGACCCGTTGCCGTTGCCCGCCGGAGAGCTCATCCAGGCTGCGATCCGCCAGCTCCAGCGTCCTGGTCACCTCCAGCGCCTCAGCCACGGCACGCTCATCCTCCGCAGACCAGCTGCTCAGCCATCCCTGATGCGGGTAGCGCCCGCGGCCCACCAGCTCGGCCACGGTGATCCCCTCCGGCGCAAGTGGTGACTGGGGCAACAGTCCCAGCCGCTGCGCCACCTTGCGGGCCGGCAGCCGGTGGATGTCTGCGCCATCGAGCAGTACCGCCCCACGACTGGGGGTGAGCAACCGCGCCAGCCCGCGCAGCAGGGTGGACTTCCCGCAGGCGTTGGCCCCCACGATCATGGTGACCTGCCCGGGTGGCAGTTCCAGGCTGAGTCCTTCGACCACGGTCCGATCGCCGTACGCCAGGGACAGCCCCTCCGCTGCCAGCTGCACGGATTCACTCCCGGACAGGGTGGATGTGTTCATTGGTTCCTCCACGGGGATTTCGGTTCTCATGATCTGGTTTGTCCTGTGCCTGAGCCGGAGCCGCGGGCCAGAAGCCACAGCAGGAAGGGCGCCCCTGCCGCCCCGGTGACCACGCCGACCGGCATCGCGCCTCCGGGCAGCAGGTAGGCGGCGGCATAGTCGGCCGCGAGCACGATGCCAGCCCCCACCAGCGCGGCAGCAGCAAAGGACACCCGGCCACGGAGCAGGCGCCGGGAGATGGGACCGGCCAGGAAGGAGACGAAGCTGATGGGGCCGGTGGCTGCGGTGGCGAGCGCAGCCAGCGCCACCCCGACGGCGCTGAGCCCCAGGACCGTCCGGCTGACCGGAACCCCCAGCCCCGCGGCCAGATCACCGCCCAGCACGAGCACCCGGAGCCTGGACAGGTAGAACACCGCAAACGGCGCCACCACCATCAGCCCCACCAGCAGCACCCCGATTCGCTGCCAGGAGGCCTGGTTCAGCGATCCGGTCAGCCAGATCAGGGCCTCCTGCGCCCGGTACACCTGCGCCCGCTGCATCAGGAACACCACCAGGGCATTCATCAGGGCGGCGACGCCGATGCCGATCAGGATCAGGCGGCCCCCGGCTCGCGCCAGCGCGGCCCCGGAGCGCCCCCGGGCCAGCAAACTGATCGTCCCGGCGACGACCAGCGCCCCGAGCACTGCGAGAACCGACACGGCCGCGCCGCTGGCCGAGAAAAGCACAATAGCCACCACGGCGCTGGCGCTGGCCCCACTGGAAATGCCGATGACGTCCGGGCTGGCCAGCGGGTTGCGCAGCATGGTCTGGAAGATCTGCCCGGCCACGCCGAATGCCGCGCCCACCAGCAGCGCCAGAATGCTGCGCGGAAGCTTGTTTTCCATCACGATGAAGCTGGCTCCGGGAATGTTTTTCCCACCCAGAATCGCCAGGAAGTCCGGCACGGTGACGGTGAAGCTGCCCAGCAGGATGTCGGCGGCCAGGAGCCCGAACACCACCAGGGCCAGCAGCGAGCAGACCAGCCGGGTGCGCCGTTGACGGCCTCGGCGCTGGGCGGGCAGGGCCGGCATCGGACGTACTTCGGTAGAGATCACAGGGCCACCAGTCACAGGGCCACCGCCTGACGTCCGCGGACCAGCCAGATGAACACCGGCGCGCCCAGGAACACCGCCACCACCCCGGCCGAGACCTCGCCGGGCAGCAGAATCATCCGGCCCACCACGTCGGCCAGCACCACCAGCAGCGGCGCTACCAGCAGGGAACCCGGCAGCAACCACTGATAGTCAGCCCCGCCGAACGCCCGCAGCAGGTGCGGAACCACCAGTCCGATGAAGCCGATCGGACCCGCCAGCGCCGTCGCACTGCCGCAGAGCAGAACCACGCCAAGCGCCGTCACGGCACGTGCCACAGCGGGCCGCTGACCCAGCCCGCGGGCCAGATCATCGCCCAGGGCCAGTGCGTTCAACCACCGCCCGGCGAAGACCACCAGCAGCACACCCAACGCCATGAGCGGCAGCACGGCCACCAGCTCCGGCCAGCCAGCCCCGGCGAAGGAGCCGACCTGCCAGTTACGGAAGGCGTCAAAGGCATTCTGATGGGTGATCAGCACCGCGCTGACCAACGAGCTCAGCCCCGCGGTCAGCGCAGCACCGGCCAGCGCCAGCTTCACCGGGGTGGCACCGCCACGGCCCAGACTGGCCACGGCATAGACCACGATGGCGGCCAGCGCCGAGCCGAGGAAGGCGAACCAGAGATAGCCAGTGATGGACTGCAGGCCCAGGAAGGCCGAGGCGCAGACGACGGCGAGCGCGGCACCCGAGTTGATTCCGAGCAGCCCCGGATCGGCCAGCGGGTTGCGCACCATGCCCTGCATCGCGGTGCCGGCCAGGCCCAGGCAGGCGCCGACCAGCAGTGCGGCCATCGTACGGGGGATGCGGCTCTGCACCACGGCCATATCGCCGCTCGTCAGGGCACCGGAAGTCAGGGCACCACCGGCACCACCGGCACCACCGTGTGGAGCCGCACCGAGGTTCCCCAGCACCTCTGCCACCGTGGCGAGCGGCACCGATCGGGCTCCGACCGCCATCGAGAGCAAGGCTGCCAGCAGAAGGGCCAGCCCGAGCGCCCCCAGAATCAGGAGCCGACGTCTGCGGACCGTCATCGTGGTCAGTGGGCGGAACTGGCGTCGACCGCGGCGACCATCTGGGGCAGTATCCGGTCAAGGCTCCAGGGCAGGCTCAACGGCGAGGACGCGGAGATGGCCAGGCTGAGGGTTTTGTCCGAATCCGCAATCAGCCCGCCCTTTTTCAGGGCCGGAATCTGACCCAGCAGCGGGTCCGCCAGCAGGTCGTGTGTGGTGGTTCCATCGGGCAGCCAGCTCAGCAGCACATTGGAGTTGAGCTCGCTCGCCTTTTCCGCGGACCACGGGATGTAGAAGCCGGGCGTGCCCTTGCTGGCCTCCGACACCACGGGAGCCAGCGTCAGTCCCAGCTCCGCCATGAACCGTGAGCGCGAATCGTCTGCGGCGTAGAGGTTGATCACGGTGTTGTTCCTGGTTTCCAGGTTCGCGGCGATGAACGACTTCCCCGCCAGCTGCGGGTGGGCGGCGGCTGCGCTCTTGATTGTTTGCTGCACGCTCGTCACGAGATCCCTGGCCTGCCCTTCACGCCCCAGCGCTTTGCCGATGGTCAGCGTGGAGTCCTGCCAGGCGGTGCTGTAGCGCTCGCCCTGGTAGGCCACCACGGGCGCGATCTTGCTGAGCTTGTCGTAGTCCTCACGGCTGAGCCCCGAATAGGCGGCCAGGATGACGTCCGGTGCGGCCTGGGCCAGAGCGGTGAAGTTCACGCCGTCCTCCTCGGAGTACAGCGTCGGCGCCTTCGGGTTGCCCAGCGGTGCTCCCAGTTTTTCCAGGGCCGCGTTCTTCCAGGGGGTCGATCCCTGGGCATCGCCACCCCAGGTGATGCGCGGAACGGCCACCGGGATCACGCCGAGGGCCAGGGCGACGTCATCGTTGGTCCAGCTGATCGTTGCGACACGTTGTGGGAGCCTGGGGATCACCGTGGTGCCGAAGTTGTTTGGCAGGCTGACCGGGAAGGCGGAGGCATCTGCGCTACTGCCTGTTGGCGCAGTCCCGGCGTCGGAGGAGGCGATGCTGCCCGTGGAGCAGGCGGTGAGACTCACAGCAGCGACGGCCAGGGCAGCGGCTATTGCAGTGAGGGTGGGGCGTAGCGAGATCACGGCGAAAGTCCTTGCAATGGAAGGTCCACCTCGACAGGGACGGGCCCACGAGGCGCGGATAGTTAGGTAAACCAAACCTAAGAAACCCTAACGCAACCCGGGGCAATTAAGAAACAGCTATGTGATCTAATTCATGGTGCGGCTGATATGGCGGAGGCCGCGCCGTTCATTGTCCACTTGCGCACAGTGTCGGCGCTTCGCACTGTGCGCAAGTGGACAATGAACGGTCTGGCAGCGAGCCCGGTCCTCAGCGGGAGCTGAACGGCGAGGGTCCAAGCAACGGCTCCAGCCTGCGGCGATGCTCCGGATTGAGCCGGACGAGCCGCCCGGCAGGTTCATCGAAGAACGCCAGTGCCGTTTCCGCCACCACGCAGCGCACGTTCTCCACGGGATCGACGATGGCGTACGCCAGCGTCAGGCTGGCGCCCTTGAGTCCGCTGACCCACAGCTGGACCTCGACCGGGACGTTGCGGTAGTTCAGCGGCTGGAGATACTTGATCCGATGTTCCACCACCAGAGTCTGCACGCCGTCGGGCAGATCGTTGAACACCGGAAGATCCACGGGGACGCCGGGACGGCCCGTTCCGGCAGGCGGCCCGAAGGCGTGGACCCGGGCCTCTTCCAGAATGCGCACGATCTCCACATTGTTGATGTGCCCATAGGCATCCATGTCTCCCCACCGCAGGGGCACCTTCAGAATCAACGGCCCAACACTCATGAGCCCTACGCTACGCCAGCCGATTGAGACCGGACGTTTGAGACCAGCCGTTTGCCAGCGGAGGAGCCACCCTGTCTAGAATGTTCAGTGGTCCCCAGGACGCCTCAGGTTCGGCACTCCTGATGGGCCTCTCGGAACGTGTCATGAACCGGGGCTGCGACGGAACGCGCCCCAGGAAGTGAGTTGGCCACGTGGCCTTCATGGAACTCAAGGTCGCATCGGCGAATAGCTGACCTACCCGGTCGCCGATGCCCAGGGCCACCCCTCCGGGCGCTTTGAGCGCGCCCAGACCCGGCCCAGCTGCCCTGATTCCAGCACCTTCCGATGTTCAAGGACTTCCCATGCTTCCTCTGACCCAGGACCAGATCCGTTCCAGCTTCCTCAATGCGAGTCGCAGCGAGATCAAGGCCATCACCTTCCCGGCCGACTTTGCCCAGCTGCGCTGGGAGGAGCTCGATTACCTCGGCTGGCGGGACCCCAAAATGCCTCAGCGCGGGTACCTCGTGTTCCCGGCGGACGACGGCACGATCACCTCCGCCATCCTGCGCGCGCCCGAGGGCGGTAGCGGCAAGCTGCGTAAGGTGCTCTGCGATCTCTGCCGCGATGTGCGCTGCGAGGTGGAGGTGTACCTTTATGTCGCACGGCGCGCCGGGGCAGCAGGCCGGGCCGGAAACACTCTCGGCACGCTGATTTGCGCTGATTTCCAGTGCTCGGCAAATCTGCGGGTTCCCGTTCCGCAGAGCCAGCGGCGCGGTGACTGGGAACAGACCCGGGAGCACAATCTCGAGGGCCTCCGGCATCGAACCGCCCGGTTCATGGCCGCCATCCGCGGCAACGAGGGCTGAACGCTCTGAGATCCCGCCGAGAGGTGAGGTAATGCCCCTCAAAGCGCCGTTTAAGGGCGTGATCTCACCTCTCGGCGGGAGAGTACGGCGCGGGTTGACGCGCTCCGGGTAGGGCGGTGGAACTCCTCCACTGCCCTACCCAGTCGGGCACCTGATGACCCTCCGGGCTGTCCCCGATCAGGGCCGCCAGTTCCTCGTTGTCCACCGGCCGCCGGTTCGCCACGAACCTCATGGCCATATGCGCGCGGACGTAGATCTCGCCGTCAACCACAATGCACTGTTCAAAAATCATCGCTTTACCGTCAAAGCCCAGCAACCGGGTCTCCAGCGAGAATCTGGTCCACAGGGTGACCGATTTGCGGAAGGTGATGGTCTCCGCGCTCATCACCGGCATCCAGCCCCGGGCGCGCATCGGCTTCCAGATCCCGGCCCGGATCAGCAGGTCGATGCGCCCCAGATCCATCAGCGAAAAATACATGCCATTGTTGATGTGCCCTGCCACATCGATGTCGGTGAGCCAGGCGCGCATCCGCAACGTGGAGCGCTCCCACAGCCCCAGGGGCTCCTTGGTGGCAGAGAAGATCAGGTGGAAGAGGGTGCGCAACAACAGATGCATAGAGCCATGTTACTGACCAGTAGCCTCAGAAGGCTGTGAGTATTCCGGCCAGCTCAGCGAATGCTCAGCGCACGCTCTTGATCCGGAGCACGAACACCGCGCCCAGAATCCCGATCACCCCGGCCACCAGATACAGCGCCACATAGCTGCCCACCACGGTGACCAGGAAGGCCGCCATCACGCCGGAGAGCACCTGAGGCAGGGAGTTCGCCACATTGATCACGCCCAGGTCTTTACCCCGGCTGGCAGCTGTGGGCAGGACCTCGGTGAGCAACGCCAGGTCAACGGCCAGATAGACACCCTGCCCGATGCCGAGCAGTCCAGCCCCGAGCAGAGCACCGGACCAGGTGGGGAAAAAGGCCAGGGTCACGGCTGCGAGAGCAATAACCGCAGAGGAAACCATGACGAAGATCTTCCGCCGTCCCAGCCGGTCCGCCCACCAACCGCCGATGCCGGCCGTGACCAGGGTCAGCAGGCTGAAGATACCGGTCAGCACGAGCACCCCGAACTCCGGCTCGGTATACCCCACGCGGTCGCGCAGGAAGAAGAGCAGATAGACGATGCACAACTGGACGCCCAGCTGGACCAGGAACCGGGTCAGCCAGGCCCAGCCGAAATCCGGGTAGCGCCGTGGGTTGATCCAGAAGCCGCGCAGAAATCCCGCCATCGACCATGGCTCCCGGGGAAGCCCCTCGGTGGGCGCGTCCTGGCTCTGGAAGAGATAGAGCAGCACCCCAGCGATGAGTGCCACGGCACAGATCACGTAGCCCAGAGCGAAGTTCTTCCCGGCAACGGCCCCCATGGCGGCACCGCACAGAATCCCGATCACCGTGCCCATGGCGACGAACCCACCGATCGAACCGCGCTGGCGCACCGGCACCCGGTCCGGGATGGCGGCCGTCACGGAGGCCAGCATGCCGTTGCAGCCCAGCTGTACCAGACACCACAGGGCGGCCATGAGAGCCACGCTGGGAGCCACGGTCAGCCCCAGCAGCGCAAGTGAGCCCAGGATGGCGCCGATCACCACCCAGGGCACGCGTCGGCCGAAGCGGGACCGGGTGCGGTCAGAGAGGGCGCCGAACAGCGGATTGGCCACCAGCGACACCGCGGCACCACAGCCGGTCACCAGCGCCAGAATCGCCTCCTTATGCGCTTCATCGAAGGCGATGGCCTGATTGCCCAGCAGCACCTGGATCGGACCGAAGAAGGCGGCATTGATACCGACGTTAACCAGGACGACGGCGCTCACCCAGAGCGGACGGACACCCACGGTCGGCTCAGCCAGCGGGTCCGCCTCTACGGCAGGTCCTCCGAACGAGGGGGTGCCGTCCGAAGAGAGACCGTTCGCTGCGGCGCCAGCCTGCCGTGGAGTGTTCCGGTCGCTCATGAGGTGCCTCCCCGTCGTGGCTGGCGGTAATCTGGATTTACTCTACCTGCCCGCGGAAAGCGATCCATGACGAAGCCTGTGCTGCAATGCCCCCGCTCGCCCCGGGCCCGGGGCGCGTCATTTTCCGGTCGGCACACGGCAATTTCCGGGCGGGTGAAGAAGGCGACCGGCCAGGCCACCCCGGCGCTGGCCCTGCTGATCGTCGTGTTGCTGGCAGTCCTCACCGGCTGCAGCAGCACTTCCGGCGGTTCGGGGATCTGGGCACCGGCCGGATCGGGCGGCGGATCTGCGCCCACCGCAACGGCGGCCGGTTCGCAGCCCGGCAAGGATCGCACCGGGACCGACAACTCGCCGGCCACCCCGCGCAGCGATTTCAACCTTCCCACCTCGGTGGGACCGGCGTCCCTCGATTCCAAAGGGTTTCTGCACAAGCAGATCGGTCAGCTGGCTGGCGTGATCAGGGACAACGACCCGAACATCCGATTGGCCAGCTTTTCGGTGGCCGCCATCACGGCCAATTTTTCCTGCCCGGTGGACCCTGCCCTTAAACCGAAAAACGGCCACTTTGTGGCCGTTGAAATGTGGGTGGAGACCTACAGCCTGCTTTCCAGCTCGACGACTCCCTACTTTGGTGTGAGCCCCCGCGACTTTGACATCATCGCCCCGGATGGGGCGATCACCCCCGGTACGGCCTTGGACACCTGGCCGGCACATGCCTGCCTCGATGACGGCACGGGGCTCCCGGCAAGGATCGGCCCCTCGCAGAAGGAGCGCGGTCTGGTGATTCTGGATTCTCCCGTGGCCGCCGGTTCAGTGGTGCTCTCGCAGCAGGACACCAAGGGGTCGGGCTGGCTCTGGAACATTCCGGGCTGAGGCAGCCGCAGCCCTACGTCGCGCGGCTACTTCCCGGCAGCGATCTCGCCCAGCAGGGCCACCATGGCGCGCAATTCTTCGGCTGTGGGCCGGTCCTCAATCCCCGAGTCATTGCTGTCCGACTGCAGGAACAGCGCGGCGAAAACCAGTGAGGTCGCGGCACGGGCGCGCTCCGGCGTCGTCTTCTGCTCAGCCAGGCCGATCACTTCGCCCCGGAGCCCGGACATCCAGTGGTGCACCGCCGCCATCAATTCCGGCTCGGTGTGCATGAGCTTCTTCAGTTGTGGCACGCTGTCCGAACCACTGGAGAGACTGCCGATCAGCGAACACAATCCGTCGATGATCGACTCGCGGCTCTCCAGAAAATGCCGTATCCGCGACTCTGAGAGAGGCTTGTCGGGCAGGCCCAGGGAGGCGAGGGCCTTGGACGGGAAATAGTTGAAGAAGGTGCGTTCCGACACCCCGGCAAGTGCACAGATGTCCGCGATGGTGACCTGCGCCAGGCCGCGTTCCAGCACCAGGGTGCGGGCCGCCTGATGAATGGCCTGCCAGGTCTGCTGCTTCTTCCGCTCGCGTAGCGAATGAGACGGCGAGTGCGGCGATGCCGCCTCCTCCTCGGGAGAGGCTGCGTGGGCGTCTGTGGGGGGAACGCTGTTCATGGGATGCATCCTGTCCGGCCTGTCCGTTGCCGGAAGCCCCGCCCGTCAAGAGCAGAGCTTCCGGCAACGGAATCAGTCCTGGATCCTTAGACCTGAGCGGCTTCAGCTTCGGCTTCAGCCTCGGCGTTGCGGTTGGCCTGTTCCTGCAGCGCCGAGTTCTGACGCAGCGGAGGCACCCGGAAGAACCAGCTGAGCAGGAACGCCAGCGCAATCACCCCGAGGCCAACCCAGTAGATGCTCACGGCCGAGTTGTTGAACCCGGTCATGAACTGGCGGGTCAGCCGAGGATCTGCACCCTTGAGGTAGGAGGTGTCCGAGGTTGAGGCGCTGCTGTTGCCGCTGTCGCTCGACTTCTGCTCCTTGAGCTTCTGCACCATGGTGGGGACCAGCTTGTCCACCACAGCGGAGCGCTGTGCCGAGTTGGCGTAGTCGATGCTCAGCTTGCCGTTCACCACGGAGGCATTGGCCTGCTGGGACGCCGCCTCCAGGGCTTTCTGCTCGGCCGCCGGGGTCGCCGTTGCCACCTGCTGTGCGATCAGCCCTGGCGCCATCGACGCCGGCACCTCACCGGCTGCCACCTTGGCCTGAACTGCCGCCGTCACCTGCTGGGTCACGGCGGCATCGGCCGCCTTCTTCGCTGCCGCAGTGCCCTGATCAAGACCCGTCTGAATCTGGTCCTTGACCGGGTTCACAATCGGGTTCCAGAGCTGGTTCATCACGCCCTGATTGCCGGGTGCGGTGGCTACCGATGGCGTCAGCGCCGCGTCCAGCGAGGAGCGGAGATCACCCTCGTTCTGCATGGCCGTGGTGATGTTGGTCGGCATGACGGCGAACAGCACGGAGAGCAGCACCGCGGTACCCAGCGTTCCGCCGATCTGACGGAAGAAGGTGGAGGCGCTGGTGGCGACGCCCATGTCCTGCGGCTGCACCGCGTTCTGGGTAGCCAGGGTCAGGGTCTGCATCAGCTGGCCGAGGCCCAGACCGATCAGGAACATACCGATCATCAGGAACCAGAGCGGCTTGTCGATGGTCATGAAGGTCAGGACCAGGTAGCCGCAGGCGGTGGCGAAGGTTCCCGTGATCGGGAAGATCCGGTATTTCCCGGTCTTGGAAATGAGCTGCCCGGAGACGATCGAGGCGATCATCAGGCCCAGGATCATCGGCAGGGTGGCGAAACCGGACTCGGTAGGCGTCAGCCCTGTGACCAGTTGCAAGTACAGCGGCAGGGTCAGCATGGCACCGAACATTGCGAAGCCCACCAGGAAGCCCAGGATGGTGGCCATGGAGAAGGTTCCGGACTTGAACAGGCGCAGCGGAATGATCGCATCCTGCTTCATAAGCGTCTCGATGATCAGGAAGGCGACAAGGCCGATGGTGCCGATCACGTAGCAGGTGATGGAGGCGAAGGAGGTCCAGCCCCAGTCGCGGCCCTGCTCGGCCACCAGGAGCAGCGGAACCAGAGTGACGATGACCGCGGTGGCTCCACCCCAGTCAATGCGCACCTTCTTGTGCTCACTGACCTTGGGCAGGTGCAGGAAGGCGAGCACCATGACCAGTGCGGCGATGCCGATCGGAACGTTGATCAGGAAGACCCAGCGCCAGCCGGTGATCCAGAGGATCTGGTTGGCATCGGCGAAGAGGCCGCCGATCAGCGGGCCGACCACGGAGGAGACGGCGAAGACGGCCAGGAAGTAGCCCTGGTATTTGGCACGCTCACGGGGCGCCAGGATGTCTCCCATGATGGCCAACGGAATGGACATCAGCGCACCGGCACCAATGCCCTGAAAGCCACGGAAGGCGGCCAGCATGAGCATCGAGTCGGAAAAGGAGGAGAGCAACGAACCCAGGAGGAATACGCCGAGGCCAAAAATATAGAGCGGTCGGCGACCGAAGATATCGGAGAGCTTGCCGTAGATCGGCGTGGCGATCGTGGAGGTGATCAGATAGGCCGTGGTGACCCACGCCTGCTGATCCAGACCGTGCAGATCATCACCGATGGTGCGGATCGCGGTACCGACAACGGTCTGATCCAGGGAGGACAGGAACATGCCTGCCATGAGCGCGTAGATGACCAGCAGGATCTGCCGATGGGTCATCACCGCATTTCCGGGCCCGGTTTTACTGGCGTGTGCCAGCGGGGCGTTCTCAGTTTTTGTGGACATGTTGGCGACCAGGACTTTCAGGGAGTGGCTGGAGTTACTGTGGAGTCAAAACTCAACGACAATTTTGCAGACCGTGCAACATTACACACTCTGCAACAATTTGCGCAAGTGGCTCCGGGCAACCACCTTTCCGCTGCTCGCGTCGCCGTCAGGCGGTCGCCGTCACTACCAGCGCACTCATACCGGCCCGGATCGGATCGGGGCCGAATCGATCACTCAGAAACTCAGCCACCGCCTCACTGACGTCCGCAGCGCTGCCCCGCCTCGCCGCTTCCACATGATTGAACGTGGGCGTTCCCTGAACATGGGCAATGGCGGCATCCCGGGCACTACTGGGTCGGGTGAGATGCGCCACGGTCCGGATCTGCACCTCGTGGAAGCCTGCGGCATCGAGCTCCTCGCGAATTCGCCGCGGGTCATCGTAGGCAAAGGGCACGCGATGGACGAACCCCGCCGCCTCCTCAAAGCCCAGTTCCATCAGCGCATCGGAGATGGCCTCCGGCAGCGGATTCCGGGGCAGCCGGTCCCAGACCGAGAGCACCATCCGCCCGCCCGGAGCCAGCACGCGATGCGCCTCACGGTATGCACCGATCCGGTCCGGGAAAAACATCGCTCCGAAGGCCGTGACCACCACATCAAAGGAGGCGTCGGGGAAGGGCAGGCTCTGCGCATCGGCCTGTTCCCAGATCACGGCATCGGATGCCGTGCCCGATGCCGCTGCGGCGCCGATCATGCCCGGGTTGAGATCGGTGGCGGTCAGCCGGGCCGCCGGAAGGACCTGCGCCATGGCCCTGGTAACAACGCCGGTGCCGGCGGCGGTCTCCAGGATGCGCGCAGGGAAGGTCATTGCTGCGTCCCGGGCTACGTCTTCCGCGTAGTCCTCAAAGAGCAATGGCACCAGAAGGCGAGCGTAGATATCCGGAAGTGTTCCGGTGAAGGCGCTGTCTGCATTGTCGGCACTGACTGAGCTGGCCATGGTCAATTCTCCCACCGATGCCCGCGGGAAAGAAGGGTTGACGACGCCCGTGCGCGGGCTGAATCACGGGCCGGTCAGCGGCCGTTGATCCGCAGAACGTCCTCCACGATCCGCAGGCATTCCACGGCCTCCATCGGATCCACCGGCGTGGGTGCCCCGAGCCGGATGGACTCGCTCATCAGGCGATAGAAAGCCGGATAGTCTCCGCGCAGCGTCGGCACCGTCAGCAGATCCTCGCCGCGCCCCAGGGTCCCCCAGTTGTCCGCCGGATCCACCCCGTAGCGGGAATCCCCGGGCAGAATGCCGTTCTGAATCTGCTCCTCCTGCAGATCGCCGAAGTGTTTGACGTAGGCGGCTTTGGAGCCAAGCACCCGCATCCGGGAGGTCTTCTGGGCCACCGTCGCACTGGCACTCAGGTGAGAGCGGACGCCATTGCTGTGCAGCAGCGCCACAAAGACGTCGTCATCGCTGGGTTCATTGAAACGCCGCGCATCGAGCTCCCCGTAGACCTGTTCGACTGGGCCGAACAGGTGCAGCGCCTGGTCAATCAGATGCGTCCCCAGATCGAACAGCAGGCCGTTACCCGCCCGATTCTCCGTCTTCCAGGCCTTACTGATACTGGGAGCCCAGCGCTCCATGCGGGATTCAAAGCGGTAGACCTCGCCCAGTTCACCCGCCTCGATCAGACTGCGGGCGGTCTGGATCTCGCCATCCCAACGCCGGTTCTGATAGACCGCCAGCGGTCGGTGCACGCGCGCAGCATGCTCGGCCAGTTCCAGCGCCTGCGCACTGGAGGTCGCGAAGGGTTTGTCCACCACGACGGCCAGGCCGGCATCGAGCGCCTGGTGAGCGAAGGGCGCGTGGGTTGCGGGAGGGCTGGCCAGCACCACGAGATCGAGCTCCGACCAGGCCAACTGGTCCAGGGAATCGACGATGGCGGCCCGCGGGTAGCGGCTTGCGGCCGCTGCGGACCGCTCGGGATTCGCGGTGACAATCGCGTCGAGCTGGAAGGTGGGGTCGGCATCGAGCGCTGGAGCGTGGAAAACGCTACCCGCCAGGCCATAGCCGACCACCGCGGTGCGGATAGGACCTCCGCTGAACCAATGCGGCTCCAGGACGGTGTGCTCCGTTGTGCGCTCCGGGGCTGGTTCAGGGACCATACTCCGAGTCTAGTCCGCCGTCCCTCCCAGGGACCTGACCCCGGCCTTGCTTCTGACTCGATCTCCTGGGCCTACAGAGTTCAGAGGCGGGGACGGCGGGACCAACGCTCGGCCTTCAGCGCCGCATGCAGTTCCAGCCGGGCGGCACCGCGCAGTGGGTCGGTGCCAATGATCCGCCGCACCCGAGCCACCCGGTTATAGATGGTGCTCCGGTGCACGTGCAGGGCATCGGCCACCTGCTGAACCGCCGCATCGCTGTCGTAGAGCATCTCCAGCATCGGGAGCAGGTCATGGCCGGAGTCCTCATCCCGGACTCGGCGGTAGTAGACGGACTCCACCCGGTCCGGAACGCGCGATGCCGCCCGCTCACCAACGCGGCCAGGCGCACCACGGCCAGTCGGACCACGACCAGGCGCGCCAGATCCGGCAAACAGCTGGTAGATGCCTGCATCGCGGCATTCCACCAGCTCACCGAACCCCGCATCCACAGCGCCAGCCTGAGCGGCAACCTGGGCCTGGTGATACGCCACCGGCAGTGCAGACAGCCTGGACACCGGCTCGCTCAATCCCAGCACCACCCGACCCGCCGGGCGACCCAACCGCTTGCCCAGTTCCAGCTGATAGTGCACCAAGACCCCCGCGTGGGCGGCACGGGCCTGCGAATCCCGGAACAGAAACACCGAATGACTCGGCGTCCCGGCGGTGAAGACGACGGCGTCCACGCCCACCGTGGATTGCAGCGCGGCGCTGCGGTGCGTCAACACAGCCGCCACCGGATCCTCGGTCTGTGCCACCCCCACCTCCACGGCACAGACTACCTGCCAGGATCCGGCCTTCGAGGAACCTGAGGCAGGGGGCTGAAAGGCCGGCCAGGCCGCCAACTCAGCCTGGGCGGCGGGCTCCCCGGCACAGGCGGCCAGAAATTGTTGCTCCCGCGCGCGGCGATGCTCAGACTCTGCCGTATGCGAATCGAGCAGGACGGCGGCCAGCAGGTCCAGCTGGTCGCGCACTGCGGGCAGCTGGCCCAGAATCGCCGTCGCACTGGACTGCATGCCTTCCCTGTGGACATCCTCCGATCCGCTTTCCTCCAGCTGAATCCAGAGGTATCCCACCCGGTAGCCACGCACCATCAGCGGAACACAGATCCTGCCCAGCATGCCGAGCGCCTCATTGGCGGGCACCACCACAGGGCGTACCGCGACGGCAACCCCATGAGCCAACTGCCACCTGCTCACATCGGCAGGGACTCGCTTGCTGAGCAGGAAGTTCACCCGCACCCGGTCGGCATGAGTCTGGTTGGAGCTGTAGGCGAGCAGCACGCCGTCCACATCCTCCAGGGACAGGCCGCGCCCCAGCCGTGCCGCCACGTCCTCCACCAGCTGTTCGACGTCCTGAGACTCCATCTCGACAGGATACGACAATTGCTCAGTGCATAATCGACAAATGTCGAGCCGCCCGGAGAAACCACCCCGCAACGGCGCGGATTTCCGCCGCCCCGCTCTGGAGCCGGACTGTGAGCTGGCTCATCCGGCCACAGACCGGTTCTACGCTGATGGCAGACACCTGGAACCACCACGAGCCACCTGGAGAGCCTGATGATCATCGGAGTGCCGAAAGAGATCAAGAACAACGAGTTCCGCGTCGCCATTACGGCCTCCGGCGTACATGAACTGAGCAGTCAAGGTCATACGGTCATCGTGGAGGCCGGTGCCGGAATCGGCTCCTCGATCAGCGACGCCGAATACGCGGCGGCGGGTGCCGAGCTCACCTCGGTGGAGGACGTCTGGGCCCGGGCTGAGATGATCATGAAGGTCAAGGAGCCCATCGCCTCCGAATACGGCTACTTCCGCCCCGGTCTGGTGCTTTTCACCTACCTGCATCTGGCCGCCGAGCCGGAACTGACCGCAGCCCTCGTCGCCTCGGGCGCGACCGCCATCGCCTATGAAACCGTGCAGGAGGGCCGGGTTCTGCCACTGCTGGCCCCGATGTCCGAGGTCGCCGGACGACTGTCCGTCCAGGTCGGCGCACAGTGCCTGACCTCACCAGCCGGCGGCCCGGGGGTTCTGCTCGGCGGCGTCCCCGGCGTGCGACCGGCCAAAGTGGTGGTGCTCGGCGCGGGCGTCGCGGGCTCCAATGCCGCAGCCCTGGCCGTGGGTGCCGGGGCGGATGTGAGCATCCTGGATATCAACATCGCCAGGCTCCGCGAACTGGATGCCCACTATGCGGGCCGCCTGACCACGATCGCCTCCAACACCCTGGAGATCGAGAAGTCTCTGCTGGAGGCAGACCTGGTGATCGGTTCGGTGCTGATCCCCGGAGCCAAGGCCCCCAAACTAGTGACCAATGCCCTGGTGGCCCGGATGAAACCTGGCTCCGTGCTGGTCGACATCGCGGTGGATCAGGGCGGCTGCTTCGAGGACACCCATCCCACCACGCACCAGGATCCCACCTTCCGGGTACACAACTCGCTGTTCTACTGCGTGGCCAATATGCCGGGAGCCGTGCCGCACACCTCCACCTACGCGCTGACCAATGTCACGCTCCGTTATGCCAGCCAGCTGGCAGGCGGTGTGGAGCAGGCGCTGCTCGCCTCGCCCGCTCTGGCTGCCGGTCTCAACGTCCAGGGTGGCCGGATCATGAATGCCTCGGTCGCGGCAGCGAACCCTCACCTTCCGGCCGCCTGAGTAGCTGCGCGGCTAGGTGCTGCGCAACTGGGCGCTCACGGCATCGACCAGGAAGACCCAGGCTCCATACTGCCCTTCCCTGCTCAGCCCCAGCCCTTCCCGCTGGTAGACCAGAAAGTCCGGCTGCAGCGCCTGGAACAGCGTCAGGGCCAGAATCTGAGGGTCGATGCCGGCACTCACCGGGCGGGCGGCACCTGGAGGGTGCGGCCCGGGCACCATCTGGCGCAGTAGCATGCTCAGATGCAGCCGGTACAGCATGGAACTCGGGCCACTCCAGCGCCGTTCCGAGCTCTCCTGCGCTGCGCGAAGCAAGTTCTCGAAATTTTCGGAACGGTTGATGACCGCCTGCCCGTAGGCCAGCAGACGCTCTCTGGGCGGAGCGCCCGGCCCCAGCGGGGGCGGCCCGGAGATGAGAGCGGCCTGAAACTGCTCGTCTTCATAACTCAGTAGCGCCTCAAACAGCCCGGCTCGGTTGCCGAACCGACGGAAGATCGTGCCCTTGCCCACGCAGGCGCGTCCGGCAAGTTCGTCCATGGTCAGGGCCTCGATGCCGTGCTCGGCAATCAGCGTCGAGGCGGTCGCCAGGAGTTTGCGTCGGTTGCGTGCGGCATCCTCCCGCTCAACCGTCTGATTTTCCGGCTCGGGAGGGCCGGAATTCAGGGAAATCTGCATTTTTTCCTCAGGCCGGGAATAGTAAACGGACTACGGTCCGTTTACTCGATGGAACGCCCGTTCGGGCGATGACTATTTGAGGAGAATCCTATGTCCAACACCACCATCATTGCGCTCGTGGGCAGCCTCCGGGCCGGCTCCACCAACCGCCAGCTGGCTGAGGCCGCCGTAACAGTCGCCCCGGAGAACGTCGATCTGACGATCTTTGAGGGTCTGGAGAACATTCCCTTCTACAACGAGGACCTGGATGTGCCCGGGCAGGTCCCTGCGGCCGCCGAACGACTGCGCAACGCCGTCGCCGCTGCAGACGCAGCCCTGCTGGTCACCCCGGAATACAACGGCACCATTCCCGCGGTGCTGAAGAACGCCATCGACTGGCTCTCCCGCCCGCACGGCCAGGGCGCCCTGACCGGCAAGCCCGCGGCCGTGGTGGGCACCGCCTACGGCCAGTTCGGCGGCGTCTGGGCTCAGGATGAGACCCGCAAGGCACTCGGCGTCGCCGGCGCCCAGGTTCTGGAGAACGCCAAGCTGTCCATCCCGGGCTCGCTGGTGCGTTTCGCTGCGGTCAACCCCAAGGACGATGCCGAAGTGGTCGCCGGGCTGACGGCCGTTCTGGACACCGTGGTACAGGGCGTCGCGGAGAAGGCTGCCGCCTGACCAGGGTCACCAACTGAGCAGGATCACCAACGGTGGCCCCGGAGATGTCCCGGGGCCACCGCCATGTCTGAACTCCATCCACCTTCCAGGCGCGATGTGCAGATGCGATTCCAGGCGGGAAATCAGGATGCCAGCAGCTCAGCTTCCAGCATCGTCCCGTCGCCGAGGGTGACGCTCAGCCACACCCGGTCCCCGTGGTCCACACAGCGGACCTCCCCCGGTGCGGTGCGCGGTGCGGCTCCGCCGAGGTACACCAGAGAGGCAAAGACTGTCCGCCGGCCGGTGAAGTGCCCCTCCACCAGAGGAACCGCACTGTGCATGGCCAACGGCGACACCCCGACGGCGTGACTCACCGCCACGCTCTCATAACCCCAAAGCCGCCAGATCACCGAATGCAGGGAGCTCACCGAATGCAGGGAGCCCGTCGATACGCTGGCCGATTCCGCACGCTCCTCGATCCGGATCGACTCCGGCTGATGGTCCGCCAGCGGGTAGCCGCCCTCGCGAACCAGGACTGCCATTCCTTCCCCAGGGACCTCCGGCCCGGAGTACTCGACCAGGTGTAAACGCACCTCGTAACCGCCGGTCGTGGCGGTGACGGTGGAGATCCGCCACGGGGATTCCTCCGGATCCTGCATCCCCCAGACCGGCCGGTAGTAGCTGGCCAGCGAACCCGCCCGGGCTGGAAGACGGTGAATCCTCAACCGCCGGGACGCTGTTCCGTACTCATCCAGCACCGCCACATGGTTATCCAGCGGCCCCGCCGGGTGGTACAGCGGTGCCGTGTGGCTCGAATACGCCAGTCGACTGTAGGCCGGATCGTCGTTGAGTGCCGGTCCGTAATATTTGTCGCTGCCGTGGTTGAGCACCCTCGCCACGCCATCGTCGGCGGTGGAGGCGAGGAGAAAATTGGGCCCGGTGGCAATCCGCCTCCGGTCCGCACGCTCCACCGGCATCGGCTCTTCCACCGCAGTCCACACGGGGTGTTCGGTGGGAAGCAGGAGTCCCACAAAAGCCTTGCTCGACCAGAAAGGTGAGGCCGGTCCGGAGTAGTCCTGGGTCATCGGCTGAAATTCGTGAAACCAGCCCATGGTCGGCAGGCCCGTCCGGTAGGCACCATGGTCAACAAAGAATCGGGCTGCGCCACTGGCAATCCGCCGGATCTGGCCGGGCCGCAGGCCCGAGTCCGCAGGGGCGTCCTCCGCATCGAGACCCAGGAGAGCTGCCGCGAAGAAGGGCGCCACGGCGGCGTAGCGGTAGATCAGGGAGCGCCCCTGGTACACCGGGGAGCCGGATGAGCCGAAAAACCCGGCATGATCGGGCAGGAACTCCGCCAGGCGGGCACCGAACACCGGCCTCAACCGGGCCACCCGCTCTGGGTCACGAGCCTCGGCCATTCTGAGCCACAGAACAGGGTAGAGGTGCATGGCCCAGGCGCAGTAATAGTCGAAGTAGTCGCCATCGCCATCGCGATACCACCCGCCACCGACGTACCAGTCCTCCAGCCGCCGGAAGCCGTGCTGCAGATGTTCCGGGTTGTAGTCATACCCCACGCCCGCCAGGAACTCGGCCACAACCACCTGGAAAAGCACCCAGTTATTGTCATTGGCCGGACCGTCGTTGGAGCCGAAAAGCCAGCGGGCCACCGCGGCCTGCTCTGCTTCGGAAAGCGTCTCCCAGAGCCATTCCTTGGTCAGGTAAAGCCCGATCGCGATCGAGGCCGCTTCCACCTGGGGCTGGCTGCGCGGCGTCATCGGCGGCCACCCTCCCCTCACCCCGGCCACCAACCCGCGACGGTAGGACTCCAGATAGCCGTGTGGATCGGAACCCCGCTCCCCCGCAACGCGGAAGGAGGCCAGTAGGAAGGTCCGGGCAAAGCCCTCCAGGCCATCCGACCAGTACCCGGAGCGTGCCGTGCGTCCGGGAAGATTGATCAGCGCGTGATCCTCCATGGCATAGGGGCGCACCGCCAGGAGCTGGGCGTCGGCGAAAACCAGCCAGTGCTGGCGCGTCCAGCCGGTCAGTGGACTGAGGGACAGATCAGGGTCGGGGAGCTGCACACAGAGCCTTTCACGCAGACGCAGTTAAAATCCCGTCCACGCTACGTGCAACTCTTCACGACCGGCAATGATCTGAACATATCTGCTCATTCCAGTCTGCTCATTCCAGGAGCAGCGCCGGCTCCTCGAGGATCGAGGCGACATCGCCAATGAAGCGGGCGGACAGATCGCCGTCCACCACCCGGTGATCGAAGGAACCGCCCACCGTGGTGACCCACCGCGGCCGCACCTCACCGTCCACCACCCACGGCTTCTGCTTGATGGTGCCGAAGGCCATAATGGCAACCTCGCCGGGATTGATGATCGGTGTGCCCGCGTCCAGACCCAGCGCCCCGATATTGGTGATCGTGATGCTGCCGCCCTGCTGCTGCGCGGGGGACGTCTTCCCGGCGCGCGCTGTGCTGGAGAGCTCACCGATCGCCACCGCCAGCTCGCGCAGGCTCAGCGTATGTGCGTCCTTGATATTGGGCACGATCAGCCCGCGCGGTGTGGCGGCCGCGATGCCCAGGTTCACAAAATGCTTGATCAAGATCTCTTCATCGGTCCAAGTGGCATTGACCTGCGGGTTCCGCAGCGCGGCCCAGATCACCGCTTTGGCCACAATGAGCAGTGGCGAGACCTTGATGCCCTCATAGTCCCGGCTGCCCTTGAGTTTGGCCACGAACTCCATGGTCCGGGTGGCGTCCACATCAACAAAGATCGAGGCGTGCGGGGCGGAGAAGGCGCTGGCCACCATGGCCTGTGCCGTGACTTTCCGGACCCCCTTGACCGGAACCCGCTCCACCGAGCCGTCAAAAGTGGCCTCGACGAGCCCACCGTGGCGGCGCGGATTGGCGGCCGGATTCGGGATGAACGTGTGCGCGTTGCGGTGGAACTCCTCCAGATCGCGGCGGGTCACCTGCCCCTGGCCGCCAGTGGCCGGCACCTGCGCCAGATCGATGCCCAGATCCTTGGCAGCCTTGCGGACCGGCGGCGTGGACAGCGCACGGTTGGCACCGACCGCAGGAATCGTTGAGTTGAGCGTGCCCGCGGACGGCACGGCTGCTGGCGGGACACCAGCGGAGTCAGTGCGACGCGCACGACGGCGCACCGGATCAGCCTTGGGCCCGGAACCCACCAGCGCCTCGGTGGCAGCGTCCTCATGGGCGCTGGCGGGCAAATGGATATCGGGCGAGGGCGTGCCGGTCGGCAGCATGGTGCGCCGGTTCTCGCTCGATACCAGGGCAGGATCAACCGATGCCTCACCCGAACTGAGGATCTGACCGTCCGAGCCCACCGGAGACGCAGCAGCCTGGGTCTCAGCCGCCGAGCCGATCGTGATGATGGGCGTGCCGACATCGACCGTTTCCCCCTCCGCTACCAGTAGCGCCGTCACGGTACCGGCATAGGGCGAGGGCAGCTCAACCAGGGATTTGGCGGTTTCGATCTCCACCAGTACCTCGTTGACCGCAACCTCCTGACCCACCGAGACTTTCCAGGACACGATCTCTGCCTCGGTGAGGCCTTCACCGACGTCGGGCAGTTTGAAGCTGTTCATCTGCTCGGGTTCCTCCTTGAGAGAACTGGCCTGATTCAACAGGTCTGTTCAGTAGGCCATGGCGCGGTCAAGCGCTTCCAGAATACGGTCCAGATCAGGCAGGTAATGCTCTTCCACGCGGGATACCGGATAGGGCAGATGGAAGCCACCCACCCGGATCACCGGCGCCTGCAGGGCATAAAACGCACGCTCACTGATCCGCGCGGCGATTTCCCCGCCCAGGCCGCCGAAGGTCGGCGCCTCATGGGTCACCAGAAGGCGCCCGGTCTTACGCACCGAGGCCTCGATCGTGTCGAAATCCACCGGGGAGAGGCTGCGGGCGTCGATCACCTCGACGCTGACGCCGTCCTGCGCGGCGGCATCGGCCGCGGCCAGCGCCACCGGAACCAGCGGTCCGTAAGCGACCACCGTGGCGTCCCGGCCCTCGCGGAGCACCTGCGCCTCAAAAGCACTGCGAAGCGGCTGCTCACGATCCACCTCGCCCTTGAGCCAGTAGCGTCGCTTGGGCTCAAAGATGATCACCGGATCGGGGCAGGCGACGGCCTCCTGGATCATCCAGTAGGCGTCATGAGCGTTCGATGGCGTGATGATCCGCAGGCCAGCCGTGTGGGCAAAGAGGGCCTCCGGGGATTCGGAGTGGTGCTCGATTGAGCCGATGCCGCCACCGTAGGGAATCCGGATGACCACGCCGGTGCTCAGCCGGCCCTCACTCCGGGCATGGATTTTGGCCAGCTGCGTGGTGATCTGGTTGAAGCCGGGGAAGACGAAGCCGTCGAACTGGATTTCGCAGACCGGCTTGTAGCCGCGCAGGGCCAGGCCGATCGCGGTACCCACGATGCCAGACTCGGCGAGCGGGGTATCGATGACGCGGTCCGCGCCAAACTCGGCCTTGAGCCCTTCGGTGACACGGTAGACGCCGCCGAGGGAGCCGATGTCCTCGCCCATGAGCAGCGATTTCGGCTCCGTGCTCAGCACCTGGCGCAGGCCTTCATTGATCGCTTTCGCGATGGTCAGCGTGCTCATCGGGCCCCTCCGCTCACGGCCGCAGTAGCCTCAGCACCGGCGTCGCTCGCCGCGTCATCGTCCGCGAATCCGGCCTCGTAGCTTTCCAGGAAGGCCAGTTCCTCGGCGACCAGCGGGTGCGCTTGCGCGTAGACATGGGCAAAGCTGGTGCGAAGATCCGGCGCATCCTCGATATGCACCACCTGGCGGACCAGAGCGGCCATCTCTGCGGCTTCGGCATCGACCGCGTCGAAGAATGCCTGATCGGCAAGACCTTCGTTGTCGAGAAGTGTTTTCAGCCGGGTCATCGGGTCCCGGCTCTGCCAGAGCGCTTCTTCATCGCTGCCCCGGTATTTGGTGGGGTCATCGGCCGTGGTGTGCGCGCCGAGGCGGTAGGTGACCGCCTCGATCAGGGCCGGGCCCTCGCCGCGGCGGGCACGATCCTGCGCCCAACGGGTCACCGCGTAGACGGCCAGCACGTCGTTGCCATCCACCCGCAGGCCGGGGAATCCGTAGCCCGCCGCGCGCGTGGCCAGCGGTACCTTGGACTGGACTTCGAAGGGCACCGAGATAGCCCACTGGTTGTTCTGGCAGAAGAAGACGACGGGGGCATTGAAGGAGGCGGCAAAAACCATGGATTCATGGACGTCGCCTTCGGAGCTGGCACCGTCACCGAAGAACGCCATCACCGTCTCTGCTGTGGCGGGATCCTCCGGTACGGTTCCCTGATCACGCGCCACACCCATCGCGTAGCCCACCGCGTGCAGCGTCTGGGCCGCGAGGACCAGCGTGTAGAGGTGGAAGCGGCTGACGCTCGGGTCCCAGCCGCCGTGTGAGACGCCGCGGAACTGACGCAGAAGTTCCTCCGGGGTCACGCCCCGGGCCAGCGCGATGGCGTGCTCCCGGTAGGTCGGGAAGAAGTAATCCTGGGGCCGGGAGGCATGAACAGCACCCACCTGGGCCGCCTCCTGCCCGCGCACCGGGACCCAGAGGGCGAGTTCACCCTGACGCTGAAGTGCCGTGGACTCCTGGTCAAAGCGCCGGACGACGGCCATATCGCGGTAGAACTGCCGCAACTTCTCGCCATCGAGTTCCGCCGCATACGCTGCGAACTCTTCGGGGACGCCACTGCGCCGCACGCCATCGGCGTCGAGCAGTTGAATCAGAGTGTCCTGTGGCTCCACGCGTACTCCTTCAATCCCTCGTCACGGTCGATATATTCCGCCAACGGAATGCATTCCTGCTGCGGCATATTTCCTTGGGCCGAGTTCTACTGTAGCCCGATTCCACCGATATTTCGGGCTCTATGACCGCTCAGAGCGCCGGAACGGGCCGCTGAGCCTCCGGCCACTGGGCGCAGATCTCCAACAGACGGCTGTTCCCCTCGACTTCCCCGATGCTGATCCGCACCCCCTCCTGCCCGAAAGCGCGGACGGAGAGTCCCCGGGATTCGGCCAGAGCGGCGAACTCCGGGGAATGAACACCGAGCGCCAGCCAGAGGAAGTTCCCCTGGCTCTCCGGAATCCACCAACCCGAGCTGCGCAGAGACGCCAGTACCCGCTCCCGTTCGCTGACCAGGCCCTGCACCCGCTCCACGATCTGATCATGGCGGTGCAACGACTCGATCGCAGCATACTGGGCCACCGTGGAGGCGGCGAAGGGCACGGCCGCAACCCGCAAGTACTGCGTCAATTCCGGATGCGACACCGAATAGCCCACCCTCAGGCCGGCCAATCCATACGCCTTGGAGAAGGTACGCAGCACCACCACATTCGGGTGGGTACGGTACAGGCCCAGCCCCTGGACGGCATCGGACTCGGTCACAAACTCGACGTAGGCCTCATCGATCACCACCACCACATCGTTGGGCACCTTCGCCAGAAAGGCCTCCACCTCCGCCGTGCGCAGCACCGGTCCGGTCGGGTTATTGGGGGTGCAGAGCACGATGACGCGCGTCTGCTCGGTGACGGCAGCCGCCATCGCGTCCAGATCGTGGCGGGCCTGATCGTCCAGCGGCACCATGACGCTCTTCGCTCCGGCCAGGCCGACAGAAATCGGATACGCCTCGAAGGAACGCCAGGCGAAGATCACTTCATCCGGCTGGCCGCCATCGTTGGCTCCGGCAAAGGCAGCCAGGATCTGGTTGAAGGCGCCCAGACTCCCTCCGCCCACCACTACGTCCTCTGCGGGAACGCCCAGAAAATCGCTCAGCGCTTCTCGGAGCGGCGCGGCCGTCGCCTCGGGATAACGGTTCAGCTCCGGGTGGCTGGCGATGGCAGCCAGAACCTCCGGCAGCGGCGAGAGCGGGTTTTCATTGGAGGACAGCTTGAAACTGGTCAACCCGGCAACAGCGACGGGAGGCTTGCCGGCAGCGTAGCGGGGCAATCGCCCCAGAGCGCTGCGGCCGGAAACTTCAGCGGATTCGGTACTCACTCCGTCACTCTATCCGGTGGGTCTTTCTCCATTGGATAGACCATGACACCATGGAGCCATGGGGAAGTTCCTGGTACGACTGGTGATCAGCGCGCTGGCGTTGTGGATCACCAGCTGGATTCTGCCCGGCGTCAAGGTTTATGCGGAGAACGCGCTGCCTGCGGAACGTGGCAGCGCCACGCTGACCACGGTGCTCGCGTTCCTGTTCATCGGGCTGATTTTCGGGGTCGTCAACGCCCTGGTGAAGCCGATCGTCTCGCTGGTGTCGCTGCCCGCAACGTTTCTGACGCTGGGCCTGTTCACGGTGGTAATCAATGCGGGAATGCTCTGGTTGACCGCCTGGCTGAGCAGCTTCACCCCGGTGCACTTCACCATCGACGCGTTTTTCTGGACGGCCATTTTCGCCGCCATCATCATCAGTGTGCTGTCGATGATCGGCAATGCCGTGACCGGGATCAACCGGAAGGAAGAATCATCGCAGAACTGAGCGAAGCCCGTGCCAAACGTGGGCTGATCCGTAGCGCCCGTCTGCTCGAACTGGGGCAGGAATCGGTCCCGGCGTTCCTGGCGCAACTTGACCTGGCGATGACCGAGGCCAGGTTTGAGCTGAAGGACCCTGAGGCGCGATTTGGCAGTGCCCACGCCCCACTAGCCTCCGGGGTTCAGCGCTTCTACCGGCGCGGCTCCGCAGTGGGCTCTGCCTTGGAACTCGCCGGCGGCATGAGCTACTTCCTGCGCAGGATTGGGCCCTGGACCGTGACCGGGGGCGTCGTAGTGGTCGCGGAACAGCTGGGAAACGGCCAGGTGCGTCTGACGCTCTCACTGGTATTCGGTGAATCCAGCGCCCCCGATTTCGCCCGGGCCATTGATGCCGCGGTGGCTGCCTGGCAGCGCCAGGGTGGGGCGGTGCGTGATGCCGGGTGGATTCGCGCCGTCGATGTTCCGCAGGAGAGTCCGGCACACCCGACGACCGCGCGAAGCCTGGGCTTCGTCTGAGCGGCACTCGATGCGGAATAATGGGGAACATGCCTGAATCCAGCCTTGCCTCCGGGCGACTTCTCTCTGGCCGCAAGGCCCTCGCCGCTGCCGAAGAGCCCCTCGCCCTCGGCCCCCTTGATGGGCGCTACCGGGCGGCTGTGGCCCCGCTGCTGGACTTCGTCTCCGAAGCTGCGCTCAATCGCGATCGGGTCGCCGTCGAGATTGAGTGGCTGATCCATCTCACCGACCAGGCAGTCCTTCCCGGCACCGAGCCTCTCAGCGAGGAGCAGAAGAGCGCGTTGCGAGCCATCGTGACGGATTTTGATGCCGAATCCGTGGCGGAACTGGCGCAGATCGAGAAGACCACCGTGCACGACGTGAAGGCCGTCGAGTACTTCATCGGGCGCCGACTCGGCGGCATCGGCCTCGAGCGCCTCAAGCCGCTGGTGCACTTCTCCTTCACCAGCGAGGACGTCAACAACCTCTCCTACGCACTCGGCGTGAAGGGAGCGGTGGAGCAGGTCTGGCTTCCGGCAGCCCGCCAGCTGAGTGGGGTGCTGCACACCATGGCCATTGAGAACCGCGATGTCGCCATGCTGGCCCGCACGCATGGGCAGCCGGCCACGCCCACCACCCTGGGCAAGGAGCTGGCCGTCCTGGCCCATCGGTTGGACCGCCAGCTGACACGTATTACCCGTGCGGAATATTTGGGCAAGCTCAACGGCGCCACCGGCACCTATGCCGCGCATTATGCCGCGGCTCCTACGGTGGACTGGCAGGAGGTCTCGCGCAGCTTCGTTGAGGGACTGAGGCTGAGCTGGAACCCGTTGACCACGCAGATTGAAAGCCACGACTGGCAGGCCGAGCTGTACGCGGACATCGCGCGCTTCAACCGGATTCTGCACAATCTGTGCACCGATATCTGGAGCTACATCTCGATCGGTTACTTTGCGCAGATTCCGGTGGCCGGCGCCACGGGGTCCTCGACCATGCCGCATAAGGTCAACCCGATCCGCTTTGAGAATGCCGAGGCGAACCTCGAAATCTCCTCTGCTCTGCTGGATACGCTGGCGGCGACTCTGGTCACCAGCCGGTGGCAGCGAGACCTGACTGATTCCTCCAGCCAGCGCAATATCGGCGTCGCCCTGGGCCACTCGGTGCTGGCCATCAACAATGTGATTGGTGGTCTGGGACGCCTGGACACCGCACATGCCGTGATTGCTGAAGATCTGGAGCACAACTGGGAAGTGCTGGGCGAGGCGATTCAGACCGTGATGCGGGCCGAGGCCATCGCCGGAACCCCCGGGATGGATGACCCGTACGAGCGACTCAAGGATCTGACCCGCGGACAGCGAGTGGACGCAGAACGGATGCGCGAATTCGTTGGAGGCCTGGGGCTATCCACCGAGGCACAGGCCCGACTGGAGGTCCTCACCCCGGCCAGCTACACCGGCATCGCGAGTCAGTTGGTGGACCGGCTGGGCTAGAACTTCCTAGCCGAGTGATCAGATAACGCCCTTCTCAGGCGTGTTGAGGGGCGTGATCTCACCACTCGGTGCGAGGGGTGAGGAGCGCCTGCTCCGGTTCACTGGTAGCGAGCGAATCCAGGGCTGCAAACGCACGTAGTGGCGTGGAGCACGCTCGGCCCAGTCGATGTTGGAACTGCTGAGGATGGGCACATCAACCCGAAGTCGAATCTCTCCCCGCTCATCCAACCCCTCACCGATTCCAAAGAATCGCCAATTCTCATCTTTAAGGCTGTCCCAGACACGCTGAAGTTGCGGTCGGGTGTAGGCGCTGTGCCTGATCACCAATGAATGGGGAGCATGTCTCCGCAACTCTGCTTCGGCCCGCTTCGGGTCTGAGGTAAGAATATATGAGCAGGCCGTTGGTGCGCCTTGGCGAGTTCTGACAGGAATGGTCAAGAACCACAGAGTAGTGCCGGTCAACGAAAGGCGCTCTCTCGCGTGATCGAATTCCACCAAAAGTTCCGGTTTCGATTCCGTCCAGCCTTCCTCAGGCTCATATGGACGAATGATCGTCATTCCAGGTGAAGAGATCCCTGCTGGCTTCTGGGCGGCGCTGACGCGCTGCACAAGAATGGTGGTTCCAGTCCAGATGCCCTCCACATGAATGCCATCACTCTGTCGGAACATATCCAGAACGCCGTTTGCATCGGCAAGGTCACAAGCAGGTAGATTTCCGTTGATCTCGGGAGCATCCGGTGCGAATGATCGCACGGCCAAGGTGGGCGATACTCCTCGTAAATCCAGCAACCCACTTGCCTGAACACGTTCGCCGACTCCAAGGGCTCTAGCCTGCAAGCCAACCTGCTTCATGCATCATCCGCCCGTCGACGCACTTTAGCTTTAGTCGGCTGCGCATTCCTGGCATCCAAGCGGGGTGGTCGCGGCCGCCCCATCTTTGCGAAGGATGCCGGAAGTCGTCATCCTGCACCCGTACGGATCAATAAAGTCCAACAACAGCGTCCATTTTCCAGCTTCAGTTCCTGGCTGGCAATACCAGTCGTCGACATCAGCCCAGATGCTGACCTCGAAGCGAGGAGTGCCTACTCTGGCGAAGGGACAGCAGGCCTACGGCGACCACGATCAGCGTGGTCAGACCCACCGTTACCGGACCGGCGCCCCAGTTGAGGCCGCCGCGACCTTCCGGAACCGCCATCCAGTCGGCCAGGCTGGCACCGAGCGGCCGCGTCACGATGTATGCGAACCAGAAGGCGGCGACGGCGTTCAGCCTGAACTTCCAGAAGGCCAGGGCGGGGATCGCGATGACGACGGCGAATATGAGCCCTGATCCGAGATGCCCCAGGTTCAACGTCATCGCCGTCAGATCTCCCGCCGCCGTGCCGAGTGCGAAGGTGGTCACGACGACCATCCAGTAAAAGATCTCGCGGCGGCGCGTGACGATGCTGTGGATGGAGAGGGTTCCTTCGCTGCGGCGCCAGAGGAGGAACACTGCCGCCAGCACCACCAGAAACCCGAGAGTGGAGGCCGTGTAGGGAACACCCAGCCCGACATGAAGCACATCAGCACACATGGTGCCGAACACACTGACCATGACAACGGTGGCCCAGTAGATCCATGGGATGTACCGGCGGACCGCGAGTTGCAGCACCAGCGCCAGCACGAAGCCCGCGGCACCCAATGCGACGGCCAGCTCCGGTATCAGCTGGTGTGTCAAGTAATCGCTGGCCGTCTCCCCCATTCCCGTGGTGAGCACCTTGATGACCCAGAACGCCGCAGTGACTTCCGGTACTTTCGAAGCCCCGGTCAGGAGCCGACGGGTGGGATTTTCGGTCAGAACCATGCTTGGGATTCTCGCAGGCATCCCTGTGCAGTTCCCGTGGTCACCGGGCTGCGGCCTGCCGACGACGCCGTTCCCAGGCTGTGGCGTGCAGCGCGAGAGCCACGACGGCGGTGGCTACTCCGCTGGGCACCAGTAGAAAAGCGTACGGGACCAGGTAGCTGTACCAGGGTCGTTCCAGCGAGTAGATCGGCTGGCCATTGACGGTGAAGGAACTGGCGTAGGTTGGAGTCGAGCCGTTCACCATACCCACGATGGCGAGCAGCACCTGAAGAACCGCGAAGGCCCAGAGCGCGATCAGCCAGGGGTTGAAGGTCGGCCCGCGGTACGTCTGCTGCTCAGCCGCCAGCTCCGGGACCGCCTCGCCGCGGTCATCCACCTCAACGATCTGCACCTCGTCATACTGACTGGTCATGCGGCCCAGTGTAACCGTCGACTGTGCCAACCGTTTGGCGAACGAAAACGGCGAGTGGGGAACCCGCAGTCCTCAGGAGGTCTTCTTGCTGATCGGCACATCGACGGCCTGGGTTCTACTCGGATCTCCCTGCAGGAACTTCTGGAAACTCGGATCCAGACCCGCAAGCTGGCCTTGGTTCTCCACCTGCCGGACCGACTGGTTGTAGTTGGATCCGTTGTGCTGGCCGGGGACATCGAGATAGCCCACGGACTGCGGGTTCGGCAGATCGACCAGCTGCACGTTGGACGGCGTCACAGCGGGCGGGGCGTTGTACGTGACCCCATTCAGGTCCACCAATGGCACCACATCCCGCGGATGCTGAAAGGCCACCACCTGCACGCCGGGTGCCGGATGATCGTTATCCACCGGGCTGCCATAGGTCACCACATTGGTCAGCCGGTAGCCCGGCAGTGCTGTGGGATCGGAGGCAATATTCATTGCGGACATACCGCCTTGCGAATGGCCCGCCAGCAGAATTTCCGACCCGGCCGGCACGTTGGCCTTGATCGCGTCGATCACGCCCTGCGTCATCGTGGATCTCTGCCCGGCCGCCGTCGCCAGATTGCTGCTGAGGTCAAACACGCTGCCCTCCGCCGTCGGGGACCAGTTCTGCGTCCCGGGGATGCTGACCACATAGCGGTTCACGCCGTCCTCACCCTGCACCGTGGTAATCCGGATACCGCCCTGCGGCAGCTCTGGCGAGCCAGTGGCTCTGTATTCACTGGTGGTCATGGCGACCAGGTCAGCCATGGACGATGGCGTCTGCAGCCCTGGGGTGCCGACCGTACCGTCCGGCCGGATCTGGTCGTTGACAGCGACCGGCACCGCATCTCCGACGACCGCTGTGCCCCGGGCACCCAGCTTAAGGTCAAGGTGGCCGAGGCTGGCCGTCACCCCGGCCAGGCCTAGCCCGGAGGTGAGAGCCAGCAGTTTGGCGGCCTCGAGCTCCCCTGAGGGTACGGGCAAACCCACGGCAATCATCCCGTAGAGGCGCGCGAGATTCCCTGCGTCTCCGGCGAAGTGTCCAGCCCCTTCCACCACATTTCCTGTGGCCTTCAGAGGATTGAGCTCAATCTTGGAGGCCAGCCACGGCACGGGCCAGGGCAGGTCCTTGCTGATCAGCTTGAGGCCGTCGCGCACCTGGTGATCAGCCCCCCGGGCAGACCGCCAGAGATCACCCCAGAAATCTGCGCCAGGATTCCCCTGCACCGGCCCGAACGGGTTGCGCAACCCCCAGGGATCCGCGGGTAGCGGCTGGGGATGCTGGCCGAATCCCGGCATCCCGACAAGACCCCCGAGCGACGGACCGGGCGAAGGAACCTTGTGGAACGGACCCACTCCCAGCCCGGTTCCTGGCCCGCCTGCCAACCCACCGCCTGCTGGGCCGCCCTTCGAGCCCTCCACGGCGCTGGCGGCATCCTGCTCGGTAGCCTGTTCGCGCAGGATGGTCGCGTACTTATCCAGATCCTGGGCGACGTTCTGCAGCAACTGCCGGTAGGAGCCGCTCCACAGGGTGCGAATGCGCGTGGCATCCGGGCCCTGCCAACGGCTGCGGCTGAAGGTGGCGCTGAGCAGCACCTCGGTGCCGCGGAAGTCCTGGGCGCATCGGCTGAAATCCTGCGCCAGATCCCGCACGGCCGCAGGTTCCATCCCCAAAAACTCGCTCATGACCACTCACCCGCTACCGCCATAGCCGCCGGATGCGGTGCGGCATGGGCGCGGTCGGCCGTCAGAAACGCTTCCGCCTCAGCTACCGCACCCTCCAGCCAGCGGGCACAGTGTCCCGTCGCCACCCAGACCACCGCCGGTTCCAGAGTGCCCGACGGCCCCGTCCGGTCCTCGAAGCTGAACAACTGCCCGGCACCGATCGACCACCTCCCCAGCCGACTCAGACCTACGGCATCGGGCGTCGAGCCAGGCGAGACCGTGCTCACAGACAGTGTCAGGCTGGGGCTTGCGTCGTCGATGGCGGAGCGAAGCCCGGAGGGCAGATCAAGGCTGCGCAATGCCTGGCCTGGGGTTTCGCCGGGATGGGTGTGCAGGTGCTCCACCAGTTCCGGGCCCCACGGGGTGAGGAACTGCGGTTCGCCCGTACCGCCCGGGTATTCGTCCGCCGGTGCGAGCAGGCTGGGTAACGGAGGCAGAAGCGCCTGCATCACCGTCCACAGCTCCGCCGCCGGGAAGAGCGCCAGCCGGACGGTGGCACCGAAGCCCCGGCCGCCATCGGGCTCCAGAACCGACTGCTGGAAGCAGGCGACGCCCCGGTTCCGGTCCAGAGCCCAATACACCTGGCCACGGATTGCACCGAAACCGACCGTCGCCAGTCCGGTCACGGGAGAGGTGGCCAACATGGCAATCACCGAGGCCCACTCCGGGGCAAGCTGCTGCCCTGTAGCCAGGCCCGCAGCTTCGAGGTGCTGCCAGGCCTGTTCCCGGGCTGTGCTGTCAGAGTGGCCGATGACGGCCCGGGACCGGGCGCACAGCTCACTCAACGATGCGGGCGCTGTGGCGGAGCCGGGTGCCTGGCTGCCCAGCGGAGTGCTTTCCGCGAGGATGGCCCAGGCGGTTTCCTGGAATTCCAGCCAGGCGATGGACGGTGTGGTATTCATCTGATCTCCTCGAACAACTGTGGATAACGTCGTGTTCGAAGAGCGTAAATTTGCGGAAGAACCCCCAGATATGGGCAGAACTACCCTGTGGATAACCCTCTACTGGGGCTCAGAGTTATCCACATAGAGGGGTGAGCCGTTTGCCGAACATCGAGTGCCGCGTTATGTGCCGAAAATCGACGAAAAACGGCACACAACGCGGCACTCGATGCGGGAAGTTAGGAGGAGAGCTTCTTCTCGCAGATCAGATGTGCCACCAACGCTGTCCAGCCGGTCTGGTGCGAAGCGCCCAGCCCCACACCGGTATCGCCATTGAAATACTCGCTGAACGTGGGGTGATCCCACAGCGGCCCGGTACCATGGTCGCGCGGTTGACTGGGCCGCCGACCCTGCGCATCGGGGCGGAAAAGTGAGACCAACCGGAACCGCAGCTCCTCGGCAATCTCCTCCAGATCCACCCCGCCCAGACGAACCTGCGAGCCCAGACCCACTGCGTGGGTCCGCAGAGCATCCATCAACAGGAAGTTCACCGGGAACCACAACGGTCCGCGCCAGTTGGAATTGCCGCCGAACAACCCGGAATCAGACTCACCGGGCAGGTACTTCAGGCCCATCTCCCGCCCGGCCAACTGCATGGAGAAGCCGTCCCGGTACGCCGCGGACAAGGAACGGATCCCGTACTCGCCCAGAAACTCGTTCTCGTCCAGCATCCGGCTGACCACCCGGGTCAGCCGGTCGGCATCGAGCACGCTGAGGCCGTACAGCGCCTGATCGGATGCGGAATCGGCAATCAGCGAGGCCGCCAACTCGGGCCGGTGTTTCTGAACCCAGCGCACCCGGGAGACGAATTCCGGCAGCTCCTGCTCCACCCACGCCGGGGAAAACGCCACCGCGATCAGCGGCAGCAGGCCCACCATGGAACGCACCCGCACGGGCTGCGTGCCGCCATCGCCGGCCACCAGCACATCGTAGAAGAAGCCATCCTCCTCATCCCAGAGCTTCACCCCCTCGGAACCGAAACTCTCCATCGCCTGGGAGAGGACCAGGAAGTGCTCCAGAAACTTGGTGGCCATGTCCTGCCAGACGGGGTCCTTGCGGGCCAGTTCCAGGGAAATCCGAAGCATCCGCAGGCAGAAGAACGCCATCCAGCTGGTGGCATCGGACTGCTCCAGACGGTAGCCCTGCGGGACATCCTTGGAGCGGTCGAACAGCGAAATATTGTCCATCCCGAGGAAGCCGCCCTCGAAAAGATTGGAGTTATCCGCATCCTTGCGATTGACCCACCAGGCGAAATTCAGCAGGAGCTTGCTGAACACGCGCTGCAGGAAGGCCAGATCTCGGCTGCCGTCAATCTGATACACCAGCCAGGTTGCCCAGGCCTGCACGGGCGGGTTGACGTCGCCGAAACCCCATTCGTAGGCGGGCAGCTGGCCATCCGGGTGCATGGCCCACTCCCGGCACAACAGCACCAGCTGATTCTTGGCGAAATCAGGGTCAATGTGGGCCAGCGGCACGGTGTGGAAGGCCAGATCCCAGGAGGCGAACCAGGGGTACTCCCACTCGTCCGGCATCGAGATGACCTCGCAGAGATCCACGTTCTTCCAGTCGGAATTGCGCCCGTGCAACCGCGATGCCGGAGGCGATGGCTCAGCCGGATCCCCCTCCAGCCAGTGGCTGACGTTGTAGCGGTACAACTGCTTGCCCCAGAGCAGCCCCGCAAAGGCGCGCCGGGCGGTGAGTGTATCTGCGGCATCGGCCTCCGCCGGAATCACCTCCGCGTAGAACTCCTCTGACTCACGATGCCGGTCCGCCAGTACCGCGTCAAAGTCGGCACCGAAGGGGTGCTGGCTCAGCTCGTCGGCGGTGAAGCGCAGCCGGACGGTCACGCTCTCCCCCGGCCCGACGGCGTCGAAATGGTAGTGGAAGGCCACCTTGGTGCCGGTGTGCTGTGGGTTGAGTCCGCTCTCCTCACCGTGGACGACCGCGGCATTGATCGCATCCTTGGGGTACTCTGCCGTCTCCTCAGCGCCAAACAGTGCCCGGGCATTGGTCTCGTTATCGCAGAACAGGACCCCCGGCGCACCCTCCGCGGCCAGCAGATACGCCCCCAGCGCTCCGTGCACCGCCCGGACGGCGCTCAGATTGGCCTGCTCCAGCTGGGGCGGAAGGATCTGGCTGATGAGAGGCCGCTCCGGATGCCTGCCCCAGGACCAGGTGTTGGTGAACCAGAGCTGCGGCAGCAGATCCAGCGGTGCCGCCTCCGGCCCATTGTTGGTGGCCGTGATGGTCAGGCAGATGTCATCAGGGGAGGCTTTGGCATGGCTGACCACCACATCGAAGAAACGATTCTCCGACAGCACGCCCGTGTCGGAGAGCTCGTATTCGGGCGCGTCCCGGCTGAGCCCGGCGTTGACGTCGCGTAGCTCCTGATAGGGGAAGGCCGCCTGCGGGTAACGGTAGAGCCACTGCGCCCAGGAATGGGTGGGGGTCGCATCGAGCGGCCACCAGTATTCCTTGACATCTTCGCCATGATTGCCCTGCTCATTGGTCAGGCCGAAGAGCCGCTCCTTGAGCCGGTCGTCCTTCCCGTTCCAGAGCGCCACCGACAGGTTGAGGAGTCCGGCGTCATCGCACAGTCCGGCCAGCCCGTCCTCACCCCAACGGTAGGCCCGCTGATGCGCCTGATCAAAGGGCAGGTAATCCCAGGCGTTACCATCCGCGGAGTAGTCCTCGCGCACCGTGCCCCACTGTCGGGCGGACAGGTACGGGCCCCAGCGCCGCCAGGGATCGGACATCTGTTGCGATTCGGCCAGGCGGTTCCGTTCAGCACCCATGGGCTCAGTCTGTCAGCGGGCGATGCCGGACGCCAGCCGCGGGCGGACAGACTCAGACCAGCTGCGCTCCGGGGATCGCAGCGAGCAGCTCGCGGGTGTACGGATCCTCGGGCGAGCTGAACAGCTTCTCCGGCGTGCCGCTCTCCACCACCCGGCCGCGCTGCATCACATGGACCTGATCGGAGATCATCCGGACCACGGCAAGATCGTGGCTGATGAAGAGGTAGCTCAGACCCAGCTGATCCTGAAGATCGCTCAGCAAGTCCAGAATCTGCGCCTGCACCAGCACGTCCAGCGCGGACACCGCCTCATCGAGCACCACCAGTTCCGGGGAGAGCGCCAGCGCCCTCGCAATCGCCACCCGTTGCCGCTGACCTCCGGAGAGCTCATGGGGCAAGCGTTCCGCCATCGTCGCCGGTAAGGACACCTGCTCCAGAAGTTCCGTGACCCTGGCCCGCCCCGAGGCTGCGGTGCCGATTCGGTGCACCCGCAACGGCTCGGTGATCGACTTCTCCACGCTGTAGCGGGGATCGAGGGAGGCATACGGGTTCTGGAACACCGGCTGGATGCGACGGCGCAGCGCAAACAGCTCCCGCCGGGACAGCCCAGCGGTGTCCACGCCGTCAAAAGTGATCCTGCCTGAAGTGGGCTGCTCCAGGCCGAGCAACAGGTTCGCGGTGGTCGACTTCCCGGACCCGGACTCCCCTACCACCGACACCGTCTGGCCGCGCGGAATGCTGAAGGAGACGCCATCGACCGCGACGAACTCGCTCGCGGCGCTACTGCTGGAAGAGCGCAGGGTGAAGACCTTGCGGACATCGCGGAGCTGGACGAGCGGCTCCCCTGCGGGAATAGCAGAAGCTGCTTGAACGTCTACAGATACAACAGGCCGGGAGACCGGCCGGATCCGCACCGTATTGAGGCTGGGGGCGGCAGCCAGCAGCTGCTTCGTGTACTCGTGCGTGGGGTTGCTCAAAATCTCCTTCGCCGCCCCGGATTCGACGATTTCGCCGCGATACATCACCGCCACCGTCGTGGCCCGCTCAGCAGCCAGGCCCAGATCGTGAGTGATCAGGAAGACGCTGGTTCCCAGGGTGCTGGTGAGTTCCTCCAGCTGATCCAGGATCTTCCGCTGCACCGTGACATCCAGGGCGGAGGTCGGCTCATCGGCGATCAGCAGCTTCGGCTCACAGGCCAGACCCATGGCGATGAGCGCGCGCTGGCGCATGCCGCCGGAGAACTCGTGGGGGTACTGACCGACCCGGCGTTCCGGCTCCGGGATGCCGACCAGGCCCAGCAGCTCGACGGTCCGCTTGCGCGCCGCGGCACCGCTGGCTCGGCCATGGACCTCCAGTGCCTCCGCGATCTGGTCCCCAATGCGCATCAGGGGGTTCAGATTGGACATCGGATCCTGCGGCACCAGCCCGATGCCGGCACCGCGCAGCGCGATCATCTCCCGCTCGCTCAGCTGCGCCAGGTCCTGCCCCTCAAAGAGAATCTGGCCGCTGGTGATCCGCCCGCTCTCCGGAAGCAGACGGTTGATGGCCGCCGCGGTGGTGGATTTCCCGGACCCGGATTCGCCCACAATGGCCAGCGTTTCACCCTGGGCAAGTTCCAGGTTGACGCCCCTGACGACGGTATTTTCCGGCGTGTCCCGTCCCCTGCCGTTGCCCCGGAAGGCGATGGAAAGATCACGCACAGACAGTAAGGCTGGGGAGGTCATGGCTGGTCGTCCTTGTTCTGGGATGGGTTCTGGGATGGATGGGTGTCGTGATGACCGGAATGAAGTTCGATGGCGGCAGCCTTCAGGAGTGCCTCCCACAGGGTGGCGGTGGGCATCGGCTGGCCCGCGGTGAGCAGACGATTGCTCACAAGGGCCAGCGCAATATCGCTGCCCGGGATGAACCCCACCGCACAGCCGATGAATCCCGGATGTCCAAGGAGCGTGCGCGGGCCATCCGGCGTATCCAGTTCATAGCGGCGGAATCCCAGGGCCTGCTCGGCATCGGGCCCCGCAGCGAAGAACCCCCGGGCCACCTGGGGATTCCACCAGTCCTCATGGTGTTCGTACTGTGCCAGGGCCAGCCCCCAGCGCAGCATGTCCCCCAGGGTGGAGAACAGCCCGGCGTGGCCGCTGACGCCGCCGAGCGCATGGAAGGCATTGCCGTCACTGACCTGCCCGGTGACCGGCTCCGTCCGCCATCGGGAAAACTCTGCAGTTCCCGGCAGCACCGGGTAGGGCTGACCGGTCGCCACCATGGTCCGTTCAATCCGGTCGTCCCAGGAACTGGTGGCGACGGATCCAGGCACCGGAGTGCCATACCGAGTGAATTCCAGACCCAGGGGTGTGGCCACGAGGTTGTCGAACGCCTGCTCCAGAGGCATCCCAGTGACGGTCTCCACCACCTCGCCCAGCACCATGAAGCCCAGATCGGAGTAGTGCCGTTCCACGCCGGGGGCGTAGCGCAAGGGCATGCTCTCTGCCACGGCGAGCGCCGCTTTCCGGCCGTGTGTGGAGGTATCCACCGTGGCGTAGAGCGGTTGCCATTCCCAGAGGCCGCCCCGGTGCAGCAGAAGATCCTCGATGGTGACCCGATCCGCCCCGACCGAGCTGAAGCCTGGAAGGTAGCGCTGAACGGCATCCTCCAGCCCCACCAGTCCCTGGGAGACGAGGCGCAGGAGCAGGGTGGTGGTGGACATGACTTTGGTGACCGAGGCCAGGTCGTGGCTGGTCCAGGCGGTGAGCGACTCGGCGGCAGATCCGGCTCCGGAGCCCCCAGCCACATTGGCCAGCCCGGCCAGCCCGGCAACACTCGTCACACCGGCCCAACCCGCTGTGGCCAGCAGCGTCGTCCCGCCCGAAGCCAGGGCAAAGCCGACGCCAGAGGGCGGCGTCTCGCCAGAGGACGAAGCCAGGGGGGATCCGATGGCGGGACGGGAGACTGCTCCGTCCGCCAGGCTGAGCGGCCGGGCCGGGACCCAGGCCTCCACGGCCCGTTGCCAGCGTGCATTACCCACGGGGGCTCCTTTCCAGATCGACCGACACCACATCACCGGACTCCACATCACCGGAGGCCAGGCCCAGGATTCCCAGCCCCGGCCGAGCGCTTGGTACCAGTGTGGTCCCTTCGCAGAGCAGCCCGCCGGTCACGGGAGAATTCCACAGCCACGTTGCAGCATCCAGATCCTGAGCCGCTCCGGCGCCTGGCAGCGTCAAGGCTGGCAGCGTCAAGGCCAGCGCCGCCGCAGCAGCGAGTCCCACCGAGCTCTCCAACATCGAGCCCACCATGACGCTCAGACCGTGCTCCGCGGCTACGGTCACCATCCGACGGGCCTCGCTGAGGCCGCCGCTTTTGGCAAGTTTCACGTTGACCAGGTCAACGGCATTGAGCGCTACCAGCCGGTGAATATCCGCTGTAATGCGGACGGACTCATCCGCCATCAGCGGCGTCGAGACCGCCCGCCGAATCTGCGCCAGTTCCTCCAGCTGGGTGGCCGCGACCGGCTGCTCCACGAATTCGAGGCACGCTCCAGCATCCTCCCAGTGCCGGATCGTGGCGATCGCAGTGGCCACGTCCCAGCCCTGGTTGGCGTCGGCGCGCAGGGCGATCCCCTCCCCCAGCGCGGAACGCAGCGCGGGAAGCGCCGCCAGATCGTCGAAGCCCCCACCCACTTTGACCTTGAGGCTGGTGAATCCGTCCGCCACATGGGCCAACGCCTGCTCCACCAGTTCCGCGGTGGGTGCGGCGGAAAGCGTCATATCGGTGCGGAGGGCTTCCGGCGATAGGGCCACGCCAGGGGAAAGGAAAGCCGCCAGGCTCTGCCCCGCCTGTTGCGCGGCCAGATCATGCAGGGCGCAGTCCACGGCGGAGCGGGCGGCGGCGTTTCCCCAGAGAGCACGCACGATGGCGGCATCCACCCGGTCCCAGTCGTCCAGTCCCAGCCCATAGACGGCTTCACTGAGCGGGCCATCGACGGCGGCCCGGACGCTGCCGGCCGACTCGCCAGTGACCCGCCACGAACAGGCGGCCTCACCCCAGCCACTGCGGCCGTCGGCATCGCGCGCCTCCACGAGGCACACCTCCAGTTCGGTGGCCCGACGGACGGCGGTGACAAAGGGTCTGCGCAGGGGCACCCGCACCGTGTGAACCACAAGTTGCTGAACTACGGCGCTCACGAGCCGACCGCCACGGCAGCAGGACGCCACGGCCTGGCAGCAAGCACGCCGAGCAGCGCAGCAGCAGCCGCGATCGCCGCGGTGCTGGCGGCAGCACCGGCCGAGCCATTGCGCAGGCTGGCTGCGAGGGGAATCAGCGAGCCTCCTGCTGCGCCGAGGGCCACCAATGTGGCGGTCAGCGGAACGGCCCGCCGCACGCTGGCCTGTGCCACTGCTGTGCCGAGCAGCAGGGAGTAGCAGGGGCCAGCGGCGAGGACCGCGAGGGCCAGGAACAGCAGCGAAGCGGCAGCAGGCACCCCGCTGGAGAGCGTCACCTGCGCACCAGTCAGCGCTGCCAGCAGCAAGACCGTGCAGATCAGCAGCAGATGCCCGGAGGCCCAGTGCGTGCTGGCCCAGACGCCCAGGGCCCTGCCCGACGTCATCAGCAACCAAAAAGCGCTGGTCCCCAGAGCTGCCACACTGGCCGGAAGTAGCAGGGTGTCCTGCACGATGGCGGCCGACCAACCGGCCAGGATCGATTCCGCGCCGACATAGCAGATTAGCGCGAATGCCAGGGGCAGGAGCCGGGACCACGTTCGGGACCAAGCAGGTTTCGCCGATGATGCCGGCGCGGTAACGGAGGACTCTCCGACAGCCGACGCGGAAGGCTCGCCCACGGCGGCTGACGGCGAACGGAAGCTCACCGCCGCGCCGACCGGGATCAACGCGGCCATCAGGAACGCCAGCCGCACCCAGCCCAAAGCCCCGAGCAGCAGCACGATGATCGGCGTCACAGCCGCCGAGGCCGCCACCCACAGGGTCATCGACGAAAGCGCCCGCGTCGTCTGGCTCCCCGCCGTGGCCCGCAGCATGGCGGTGGCGGTGACCTCCAGCAGTCCGAACCCCAGCCCGATCAGGCCAGCGGCGGTCAGGAAGGCCTCGGGGATCCAGGCCAGGCAGGCCGCCAGCAGGCCGAGCGCCTGAAGAACCGTGGCGATCCGCAGTACGAGCACCGAGGTGAGGTGGCGGTGCAGTACGGGAGCAAGCACAACCCCCAGCAGCAGCCCGGCAAAGAGCACGGAGACGGCGGGCAACACCGCCTCCGTGCCGAGGCCGAGGCTCTCCGCGGTGGCAGGGAGCGCAGCGGGGACGATGGCGGCGCAGACGCCCAGTCCGCAGAACACCCAACGGAAAGGCCGGGGCACCAGTGGTCCGTTGGTGGGGGCTGATCCGGTCCCGGAGCAGAGTGTTTCAGACATGGCCCAGGACCTTGCTCAGATGCAGTTCCGGTTCGCCGAACTGCGGTTCCACGCGCCGCTGCCCGTCCGGCGTCCAGCCCTGCCGGAGGTAGAACCCCAGGCTGGGTGCATTGTCCGCGAAGACCCACAGTCCCGCCCGGTGCGCACCGAGCTCCAGCAGCCGTTCGCCGGCCGCGCGCAGAAGCTGGCCTCCCACGCCACCACCCTGGGCCGCAGGGTCCACGTAGAGCGAGTCGATCTGAGCGGCATCGTCCGCATCCCCGTCCGAGGAGAAGCTCCCGTTCAGCGAGAACCGACAGACGCCCAGCACCCACTCGGTCTCAGACGAACACCCGGAAGCACACGCCAGCAGCACCCGCTCAGGACAACGCGAGAGCGCCTCCGCCCACCACCCCCTGGCGGTCTCCTCGGAGAGCGAGTCGATCAGGATACGAGGCAGCACCGAGGCGTAACTTCCCTGCCAGCAGGCCAGGAAGATCTCTACCACCCGGTCCAGATCTGCTTCGGTGGAGGTGCGAATGCTCAGCGTCTGCACGGACACTACCCCGCCACGGAGGAGTGCAACACCAGGCCCTCGGGCGCCTGGGTCAGCGGTTCGGGCAGCCGCAGCGGGCCGGCCCCGGGAGTCAGTGTGCCCAGAATCCGGGGTTCGCGGGCTCCGGTGCCGCTGGGCAGCGCGCCGGGAAGACCGTGCCAGCTCAGCCAGCCGATCAGCGCGAAGGCGATCGCCTCTTTACCGTCCGTGGAAGCACCCAGTTCATCGGAGGGAACCACCCGGACGCCGGGCAGCCCAGCCCGCAGCTGCTCCATCAGTACCGGGTTGCGGTAGCCGCCACCGGAAACCAGCAGGGTGTCCACCGCTGCCGCCCGGACGTCGCGGGCCACCGACTGCGCAGTGAACGCCGTCAGCGTCGCCACCAGGTCTTCGGTGCTCAGGCTCAGGTCAAGCCGCGCCAGCGCCTCCTCCACATAGCGTCCGTGGAAGTGCTCCTTGCCCGTGCTCTTGGGCGTGGGCAGGCTGAAGTAGGGGTCTGCGAGCAGCCCGGCCAGCAGCCCCGCGTGCACGGCACCCCGGCGGGCCACCTCGCCATCGGCGTCAAAACCGAGGTCATTGGCACCACTGGCCACCATGACGGCATCAATGAGCGCGTTGGCGGGCCCGATGTCGTACGCCACCACATCGGTGGCGCTGCGGACCACGGTCATATTGGCGATGCCGCCCAGGTTCAGGGCCGCGGTGCGGCCGGGCAGTGCAGCCAGCAACAGGGCATCCATCACGGAGACCAGCGGCGCCCCATGCCCGCCAGCGGTGATGTCCCGGATCCGCACATCGGAGAGCACCGGGCTGCCGGTCTTCTCCGCGATCCAGGCAGGCTGGCCGATCTGCAGGGTGCCCAGAGCGTGATCGTCCCGCACCCAGTGATAGACCGTCTGCCCGTGGGAGACCACCAGGTCCACCGGCCCGCTCTGGCGCAGGGCGGCATCGGCCGCGTCCGCGAAGGCCTGGCCGATCAGCGTATCCAGCTCGCAGATCTCAGCGAGTGTAGTCTGCGCCGGGGGCAGTGCTGCGGCCAGCCGGGCGCGCAGTTCCGGCGGGTAGCCGGGGCTGGAAAGGTGCAGGACCTCGGCCTCGAGCTGCCCCACCGGGTTGACCGAGGCGAAATCCACCACGGCCACGTCGATGCCGTCATGCGAGGTGCCGGAGATCATGCCCATGATCCTCATGAGGTGCTCTCCCCGACATCGGGATCCACATCTTCACCCAGCGCGCGCCGCAACCGGCCGCCCGCCCGGGCCATCAGCGTCTCCGTCTCCCCGGCGTCCACGCCGAGTCGAATCTGCACCACAGCCCGTTTGACCGAGAAGTCATTGGCTTCCAGCGCAGCGATTCCCTGCTCGCGGGAGACTCCCGTGATGGTGCAGACAATGCGGGCAGCCCGCTCCACCAGTTTCAGGTTGGTGGCTTTGACGTCCACCATGAGGTTCCCGTAAGTCTTGCCGAGGCGCACCATCACGATGGTGGAGAACATGTTCAGCACCAGTTTCTGTGCGGTGCCGGCCTTCAGTCGGGTGGAGCCGCTGACCACCTCCGGCCCCACCACCACCTCAATGGGATATTCGGCGGAGGCGCTCAGTGCGGAGCCCGGATTGCAGGAGAGCCCGACGGCGGCCGCCCCCAATTCGCGGGCCCGGCTCACCGCCGCCACCACAAAGGGGGTGCGTCCGCTGGCGGCGATCCCCACCACGGTGTCCAGCGGGCCGACGCCGGCCGCATCGATCTCCGCCGCCCCGGCCAGGGCGTCATCCTCCGCGCCCTCAATCGGGGTGACGAAGGCATCCGTGCCGCCGGCCATAATGGCGAACACCGTCTCCGGTGAGGTGCCGTAGGTGGGCGGGCATTCCGAGGCATCCAGAATCCCGATCCGCCCGGGGCTGCCTGCACCCACGTAGATCAGCCGGCCGCCGCGTTCCATCCGCTCTGCCGCCGCCTCAATCGCGGGGACAATGCTCGGTAGCGCACGCTCCACGGCAGCCGGGACGGAAGCGTCCGCCTGGTTCATGGTCGCTGCGAGTTCCGCCACGCTCATCCGGTCGATCCCGGAGTAGCGATCGTCCGCTGCCTCGGTGGACAGTCCGGTCAGCGTCGTGATCTCTTCAGAACTCAGGCTCATGCTTTTCCTCGATTTCGTGGGTCCAGTACATCGCGCAGGCCGTCGCCCAACAGGTTCAGTGCCACCACTAACAACACCACAACCACCCCGGGGGCCACCATGGTCCACGGTGCGATCTGCAGCAGAGTCCGCGCATCGAAAATCATGGCACCGAGCGATGGCGCCGGAGGTGGCGCGCCCAGCCCCAGGAAGCTCAGCGAGGCCTCGGTCAGAATCGCCCAGGAGAGCGAGAGGGTGACCTGGACGATGATGATCGAGGTGATGTTGGGCAGCACATGGCGGAACATGATGGACGCCCGGGAGGCGCCCGTGGTGACCGCCGCCTTGACGAAGTCGATTTCCCGCAGCGACAGGACCGGCCCCCGGGTCACCCGGATGAAGATCGGCACGTAGACCACGGCAATCGCCACCGCGATGGTGAACCAGTTTCTGTCGAAGACCGAGGCGAGCGCGAGTGCCAGTAGCAGCGGTGGGAAGGCAAAGAGCACATTGGTGACCGCGCTGATCACCGCGTCCGGGATGCCGCGGATGAACCCGGCCGCCACCCCGCCGAGCGTGCCCACCACGGTGGCGAAGGCCACTGCGACGATCGCGATCAGCGCCGAATTGGCGATGCCGGCCGCCACTCGGGAGAAGACGTCCCGGCCAAACTGGTCGGTGCCGAACCAGTGCGCCCCGGAGGGGCCCTGCAGCCGCGCCGGTGCGTTCTGCGCCACCGGGTCATAGGGCAGCCAGCCACACGCCGACAGCAGGGCGGCCACGCCCAGAATCACCACGATGACGAGTCCGATGACGCCGCTCGGGTTCCGCAGCAGGGCCCGCCAGCGTACGCCCCCCTGGGCCGCACCGGGAAGAACGGTGAGGGCTTCGGTGCTCATCGGGCACGCACCCGCGGGTCGATGGCACGGTAGAGCAGATCGGTGAGCAGATTGACCACCACAAAGGCCAGCGCGATCACCAGCACGGTGCTTTGCACGAGGGCGTACTCCTTCTGTTGGATGCCCAGCAGGACCTGGCGGCCGATGCCGGGAATCGAGAAGATCTGTTCCACGACCACGGCACCTCCCAGCAGGTAGCCGAACTGGAGGCCGGTCATCGTGACGATGGGCACCAGCGCGTTGCCCAGGACGTGTCTGACCGCCAGTCTGCGCGGCGGCACACCCTTGGCCCGGGCGGTGCGGACAAAGTCCTGCGAACGGACCTCCAGGACGGCAGTAGTGGTGGTGCGCATGATGGGCGCGGCGATGCCGAATCCGAGCACCAGGGCGGGCATGAGCAGCTGCTGGAGGTTCAGCCCCGGGTCCACCCAGAGAGCGGCGAAGGGTTTGCCGTTCGGGTTGAAGCCCCAGTTCGATGCGGACAGGGACAACATGCTGGTGGCCAGCAGGAAGGCCGGAACGGACAACCCGGCCAGGCCGACCACCTTGCTCAGCACCGCGCCGACCCCCTGCCTGGCGGAGGCAGAGAGCATGCCGAGCGGAATGCCGATGGCCAGGGCCAGCAGGATCGAAAAGATCGCCAGCTCTGCCGTGACCGGCAGCGCTTTGGCGGTCAGATCCAGCACGCTGTCCTGGTTCCGTGCGGAGTACCCGAGGTTGCCGGTGAAGAGGTTGCCCAGCCAGGAGAAGAACTGGACCACCAGCGGCTGGTCCAGTCCGTAGTAGCGCTTGAGCGCCTCCTGCTGGGCGGGAGTGAGTGCCGCAGCCTCGGTACCCAGCCCTGCGGTGATCTGGTTGCCGGGGATGGCGCGGAGCATGATGAAGACGATGATCGCCACGCCCAGCAGGGTCAGCACGGCGCCGCCGATTTTCCGGACGGCGCCGTTACTGCGTACGAAGTTGACTACGGCGCTCACTGTTACTTGGTCACCGAGGTGGTCCGCAGGAACTGCAGGGACTGGTTCGCCATCGGGACGAAGCCGTGGACCGAGCTCAGGGTGGCTGTGTAGGTGTAGCTGGAGAACAGCCAGATCCATGCCGCGTTGTTCTCCAGATTGTCGGAGACCTTCTTGTAGATGTCCTTGCGAGCAGCCACATCGGTGGTCGCCTTGCCCTGCGCGAAGAGGGCGTCGAGTTCCGGTGAGCTGTAACCCGCCACCTTATTGAGGTTGCCGGTGCTGGTGAAGTAGCGCCCGTACATGCCGTCCGGGTCCGGGCGCCCACCGTTGAGCGCGACGGCGGCATCGAAGTCGGCGGCCACCCAGCGGTTGACGTAGGTGCCGGATTCGAGCACCTCCAGGTTCAGGGTGATATGGGCCTCGGCAAGCTGGCTCTTGAGGTTCTGAGCTTCATTGACCGAGGTGGCGTATTCCCCCTGGGAGACGATGGTCTTCAGGGTGACGGAGGTCTTACCGGCCTTCTTCAGGTAGTCGGCGGCCTTGGCCAGGTCCCGGGTGGGACAGGGCCGGGAGTTGGGATCCGAGAGGTAGGCCGGGGAGGTGATCGGCCCGACGACGGAGCCTTCACCCAGTGCCGCAGTGTCCAGGACCTGCTTACGGTCGATGGCGCACTGGATGGCGAGCCGGACGTTCACATCCGTCAGATCACCCTTCTTCGCGTTCAGCTGCAGCGTGTGGTAGCTCAGCTGCGGGGTCTTCGCCACCGTGACATTGGGGCCTTCCGCAGTCTTGGCCACCAGCGGATCATCGAAGGTGGCCATCTGCACATTGCCGGACTGCATGGCGGAGACGATCGAGTTCTGATCGGGGATGACGCGGAATTCCACGCTGTCCAGGCCGGGTTTGGCGCCCCAGTAGCTGGCGTTGCGGACCAGGCTCAGCGACTGGCTGGGCACCCGGGCCTTGAAGGAGTACGGGCCGGTGCCATTGGGCTTATCGGTGAGCGTGGCATCGGTATCAGCGGCGGAAAGGATCGCCATGTTCACCGAGGCCAGGTTGGCCGGCAGCGATGCGTCCGGGGCCTTGAGATGCAGCACCACGGTCTTGGCATCCGGCGCGTCCATGGACGCTACCGAGGAAAGCGAGGTGCGGGCGACGGCGGCCGTGGCCTCCAACTGGATCTTGCCCAACGAGGAGGTGACATCGGCGGAGGTGAACGGGGCGCCATTGGCGAAGGTCACTCCGGAGCGGAGAGAGAAGGTGACGGTCTTGCCGTCATCGGAGGTCTTCCAGGACTCGGCCAGACCGGGGACCACATTGAGGTCCTTATCGAATTCGGTCAGCGTGCCGTAAATGTTCTGGAGGATGTTGATCGCCTGGAACTGGGTGGCTTTCCAGGGCAGCAGGGTGTTCGGGTCTGCGGTGACGCCGACCACCAGGTCGCCTCCCACCGTCGCGGTGGTGGCGGGCGCTGGGGTGGAGCCGCCGCAGGCCGTGAGTGCGAGTGAAGCGGCGACAGCAATGCTGACGGCCGCCACAGCCACCCGGGTGACGCGGGATCGTGGTGACATGGGTTTCTCCTTGCGAGTGGGCGGTGACGCTCTGAGCCGCGATGGCAACCACCCGTCCCCGGAGCATCTGCGATCAAGGCTAGGTCATAAAAGTACACCGCAGGTTTCCTTTGTGTAACTAATTTCCGGAATGTGACGCCGGACTCACCGGAGCACGCGCTACTCTGACTGAGTGACCAACGGTTCTGAGCCTGAAAGCCCCGGGCAGACCCCTGAGCGGGACGCCCGCACCATCCTGGTGCGCATCCGGGCCGCCGTACCCAGCCTGCGCCCCTCGGAACAGCGGATCGCCCAGCTTCTGCTGGACAATCCAGCGGGAAATGCCAACCTCTCGGTCGCGGAACTGGCCGCCCGCTGCTCCACCTCCACCACTTCGGTGGTGCGCTTCTACCAGCGCATGGGCTACGCGCACTATAAGGATCTGCGGCTGGACCTGACCCGGGAGGCCACCCGGGAGCACCTCGCCTCGCCGGTGGACGCACCGGTCACTGGCGACATCGACCGCAATGACACCCTCGATGAGGTGATCGCCAAAATCGCCCACAACGAGACGGTATCCCTGGTGGATACCGCCAAGGTGCTCGACCGGGAGGCCCTGGCCCGGGCCATCGAGCTGATCGGCCGCTCCCGCCGACTCGACTGCTTCGGAGTGGGCGCAAGCTCCTTTGTGGGTCTGGATCTGCAACAGAAACTGATCCGGATCGGGCGCACGGCCCTGCACTGGCCCGATGCCCACTCGGCCCGGACCTCCGCCGCCACGCTCGACGCCGACTGCGTCGCCCTGGGCATTTCACACAGCGGCACCACCGCGGACGTGATCGAGTTCCTGGAAGTCGCCCGCCAGGCCGGAGCCGCCACCATCGCCCTGACCAACTTCGACTCCTCGCCGCTGGCCCAGGCGGCCGACATCGTGCTCACCACGGCCGCCCGGGAGAGCGGCTTCCGCTCCGGCGCTTTCGGGAGCCGCATCGCACAGCTGATGGTGGTGGACTGTCTGCTGGTGGGGGTGGCACAGGCCAATTACGAGAACACGATGAGCGCGCTCTGGAGCACCTACGTCGCGGTGCATCACCACACCCCTGACACCTCCGGGAAGGCCTCCTCATGAATGCGCCTGTTTCTGCTCCAGCCCACTCCGCTCCAGCCCACTCCGTTCAGGCCCACTCCGTTCAGGCCCTTTCTGCCAGGGCCATCGACCGGCATGCTGCCGCCCACGACGCCTCGCACTACCTGCTGATCCCGCAGGCCGTGGCCACTCCCGGCAGCGTGCAGGAGATCGTGGATCTGCTGGCCCGGGCGTCCGATGACGGCCTGCCGCTGACCTTCCGCTCGGGTGGCACCAGCCTGAGCGGCCAGGGCGTGACGGATGGCCTGCTGGCCGACACCCGGCGGAATTTCCGCGGGATCACGGTGCTCGACGACGGCGCACGGGTCCGCGTCCAGCCCGGCGCCACGGTGCGTTCGGTCAATGCCCAGCTGGCCCGCCACGGGCGCAAACTCGGGCCCGACCCCGCCAGCGAAGTGGCCTGCACCATCGGCGGCGTCGTGGCCAACAACTCCTCCGGCATGGCCTGCGGAACCGAGCAGAACACCTACCGGACGGTGGAATCCCTGGTGGTGGTGCTGCCCAGCGGCACCGTGCTGGATACTTCAGCGGAGGATGCCGACGCCCAGCTGCGCGACCGCGAACCGGCACTCTACGCCGGGCTGGTGGAACTGCGCGAGCGCGTCCGTGCCAACCCGGAGTCTCTGGCCCGGATCGCTGCGCTCTTCTCGCTCAAGAACACCATGGGCTACGGCGTGAACTCGCTGGTGGATTTCACCGAGCCGGTGAAGATCCTGGAGCACCTGATGGTGGGCAGTGAGGGAACGCTGGGCTTCATCGCCTCCGCCACCTTCCGCACCGTCCCGCTCTACACCGCCACGGTCACCGGCCTGGCGATGTTCCCCGATCTGGCCGCGGCGACGGCAGCACTGCCCGCCCTGGTTGCCACCGCCCCGGCGACCATCGAGCTGATGGACGCCACCTCGCTGAAAGTGGCCCAGACGCTACCGGACTGCCCGGCCGATCTGGCAGCGATCAGTATCGTGAGCCAGGCGGCTCTGCTGATTGAATACGCCGCCTCCACGGCGGAGAAGGCCACCGCCCTGGTCAGCGAGGCGCGGCCCGTTCTGGATGCGCTGGAGCTGGATGTTCCGTTGGCCATGACCTCGGATCCGGGCGAACGCGCGGCGCTCTGGCATCTGCGCAAGGGCCTGTACACGGCAGTGGCTGGCGCCCGGGCCTCCGGAACCACAGCACTGCTGGAGGATGTGGTGGTCCCGGTGGCCGCGCTGGGTGAGACCTGCGAGCGGCTGATTGAGCTGTTCGACAAGCACGGCTATAAGAACAGCGTGATCTTTGGCCATGCCAAGGACGGCAACATCCACTTCATGCTCTCGGAACGCTTCGATTCGGAGCAGAACACGGACCGCTACCGGCGCTTCACCGATGACATGGTGGAGCTGATCCTCTCCCGGGGCGGATCGCTGAAGGCCGAGCACGGTACCGGACGCATCATGGCGCCCTTTGTCCGCCGTCAGTACGGCGATGAGCTGTACGCCGTGATGTGCCGGATCAAGGAACTCTTTGACCCGGCGGGGCTACTCAACCCCGGGGTGCTGCTCTCCGATGATCCCGAGTCGTACCTGCACCATGTGAAAACCGCGGAGACGGTGGAGTCGGAGGTGGATCGCTGCGTCGAGTGTGGCTACTGCGAGCCCGCCTGCCCCTCCAAGGACGTGACACTCACGCCCCGGCAACGGATTGTACTGCGGCGGGATATCCGGGCCGCAGAGCAGGCCGGGGACACGGAGCTGGCCGGGGAACTGCGGCGGGATTACGAGTACGAAGGCGTGCAGACCTGCGCGGTGGACGGCATGTGCCAGGGGTCCTGCCCGGTCGGGATCAATACCGGGGACCTGGTACGTCGGCTGCGCGCGGAGCAGGCTGGGCCCCTGGCCGGGGCGGCGTGGAAGGTGGCCGCAGGCCACTGGGGAGCGGTCTCGGAGCTCGGCGGGGTGGCCCTGAGCGTGGCGGAGGCGCTGCCCGCGCCGCTGGTGAGGGGCGTGACGACGCTGGGGCGCGGCATCGTGAGCAAGGACCTGCTCCCCGAGTACCATGCCGCCCTGCCCGGCGGCGGACAGCCTCGCCGTTCGTTCTCCTCGTCTGCTGCCGTCGAGGCTTCTTCTGCTTCTGAGCCTGCAGCGGTGTTCTTCCCGGCCTGCATCGGCACCATGTTCGGGCCGGAAGCCTCTCCCTCCGGAGAACCCGGTCTGGGCGCGGGCGCAGCTTTCCTGGCCCTCTGCGAACGGGCCGGGGTCCCGGTGCGGGTGGCCGATCGTACGGCGGATTTCTGCTGCGGGACACCCTGGAAGTCCAAGGGATTCCTGGACGGGTACCAGCGGATGACCGCGTTGGTGCTGCCTGCACTGCTGGCCGCCACGGAGGTTCCGGGGAGTTCTGAACGGCTTCCGGTGATCTGCGATGCCGCCTCCTGCACCGAGGGGCTGGAGACCATGCAGGCGGTGGCCGCCCGCGCGGGAGGCGAGTTCAGCCAGCTACAGTTTGTGGACGCAGTGACCTTTGTCCGCGAGCGGGTGCTCCCCGGGCTGACCGTTCACCGCACGCTGGATTCCGTGGCACTGCATCCCACCTGCTCCTCCACCCAGCTGGGCACCACTGGCGATCTGTCCGCGCTGGCGGCTGCGGTAGCCGGGGAGGTCTACACCCCGCTGGACTGGGGGTGCTGCGCATTCGCCGGGGACCGTGGGCTGCTCCACCCGGAGCTGACCGCCTCCGCGACGGAGCGTGAGGCTGCGGAGATCGGCGCCCGGGAGTTCACTGCCTATGCCTCGACCAATCGCACCTGCGAGCTGGGGATGAGCCGGGCCACCGGCAAGCCCTACCGGCACATTCTGGAGCTGCTCGAAGAAGCCACCCGCTGACGTCATCGTCCGCTTCCCCTCCTCCTTTCCTTCCCTTCTACGCTGTTGGGAAGGGAACGGAGGGCAACGAGCAATAAACGCCCACGTGGTGAACACGATTTGGTCTGGCAATTTTGCCGTCCATAGAGTAGAGGAGTGCTTTTCGACCCTGTACCAGCCCGCTCTGGGCACCTCGGCCGCGAAGCCCGGAAAACATCTGTCCTGAAAGAGGTTGAGGCATGAGCCGGCCCTTGCGTTCCCGCACCAGCACCCACGGCCGTACGATGGCGGGTGCCCGCTCGCTCTGGCGGGCCACCGGCATGACGGATTCCGACTTCGGGAAGCCGATCATCGCCATCGCCAACTCGTACACGCAGTTTGTGCCCGGCCACGTGCACCTGAAAAACATGGGCGATCTGGTGGCGGGCGCCATCAAGGAGGCTGGCGGCGTCTCCAAGGAGTTCAACACCATTGCGGTCGATGACGGCATCGCCATGGGTCACGCGGGCATGCTCTACTCGCTGCCCTCCCGGGAGCTCATCGCGGATTCCGTGGAGTACATGGTCAACGCACACTGCGCCGACGCCCTGGTCTGCATCTCCAACTGCGACAAGATCACCCCCGGCATGCTGCTGGCAGCCTTCCGGCTGAACATCCCGGTGGTCTTCGTCTCCGGCGGGCCGATGGAGTCCGGCAAGGACGTCTCGGGCCAGCTCACCAACGGCGGCTTTGCCAATCTGGTGACCGCCATCAATGCCTCTGCCGACGATTCGGTCACTGATGAGGAACTGCTGGCCATCGAAAAGCTGGCCTGCCCCACCTGTGGCTCCTGCTCCGGCATGTTCACCGCCAACTCGATGAACTGCCTCACCGAGGCCCTGGGCCTGTCCCTGCCGGGTAACGGCAGCACGCTCGCCACCCACTCCGCACGTCGCGAGCTGTTCCTCGAAGCCGGGCGGACCATCGTCGAGCTCTGCCGGAAGTACTACGAGGAAGAAGACGATTCCGTCGCACCGCTCTCCATCGCGAGCCGGGATGCCTTCGAGAACGCGATGGCGCTGGACATGGCGATGGGCGGCTCCACCAATACGGTGCTGCACCTGCTCGCCGCAGCCGTGGAAGGTGGCGTCGACTTCACGCAGGACGACATCGACCAGATCAGCCGCCGGGTGCCCTGCCTGAGCAAAGTGGCGCCCAACCACCCCGATTTCCACATGGAAGACGTGCACCGGGCCGGCGGCATCCCCGCGATCCTCGGCGAGCTGAACCGCGGCGGCCTGCTCCACCAGAACGTCACCTCGATCCACTCCGAGGATCTGCAGAGCTGGCTGGACGAATGGGACATCCGCGGCGGCAAGGCCTCCGAGACCGCTGTGGAGCTTTTCCGCGCGGCACCGGGCAATGTGCGCACCACCGAGGCGTTCTCCACCTCCAACCAGTGGGCCACGCCGGACGTCGATGCCGCCGCAGGCTGCATTCGCGACATCGAGCACGCCTACACGAAGGATGGCGGCCTGGCCGTCCTCAAGGGCAACCTGGCCCCCGATGGCGCCATCATCAAGACCGCCGGCATCGATCCGGCATTGTTCGAGTTCAGCGGCACCGCGATCGTCATGGAATCCCAGGATGAGGCTGTGCAGAAGATTCTGGACAAGACCGTCCAGCCGGGGCACGTCGTCGTGATCCGCTACGAGGGCCCCTCCGGTGGCCCCGGCATGCAGGAGATGCTCTACCCGACTTCCTTCCTGAAGGGCCGGAAGCTGGGCACGGTCTGCGCGCTCATCACGGACGGCCGCTTCTCCGGCGGCAGCTCCGGCATCTCGGTGGGCCACGTCTCCCCCGAGGCTGCGGCGGGCGGTGCCATCGCGCTGATTGAGGATGGGGACCAGATCACCATCAACGTGCACACCCGCGCGATCACCATTGACGTCGATGACGCCGTGCTTGAGGAGCGTCGGGAGAAGATGCTTCAGCGCGAGAAGCCCTGGACGCCCACGGATCGGGTCCGCCCGATCAGTGCTGCGCTGCGGCTCTACGCGCAGATGGCTACCTCTGCTGCGACCGGAGCGGCGCGTCTGGTGCCCTGAGCCTCGCTCTGATCGACGATAATCGCTCCGGGACGCAGGTTCCGGGGCGATCGTCGTCTCCGGGCATACTCCGTACGATCATCAGCAACATCCTGGGGAGGAGAGCTGCCATGAAGGCGACTTTGGGCGGCACGTTGCAAACTGCGGAAGTGGGATTCCGGGCGGCGGTGTCGGTAGCGATACCGCTGGTGGTGCTGTTGGCGATGCACCGGCTGGATCTGGCGGCCTACGCCGTCTTTGGCTCCTTCACTGCCATCTACGGCTCCAACGAGCGGTACCGGGTGCGGATCCGTTCGCTGCTGGTAGCAGCGTTCACCATGGTCCTTGGCATCTTCCTGGGAGTCAGCGTCGCGGCACTGGGTCGTCCGCTGGAGTTGATGGTCCCCGCACTGCTTCTGCTGGTGGTCAGCGGACTGCTGCTGGGTGCGGTCTTCCAGCTGCACCCGCCCACCCCGGTGTTTCAGACCTTCGGCATGCTGGTCTGCGCGCAGATGCCGACCACCGTGGAGGAGGCCTGGCCGCGGATCGGCGTCGGTGCTGCGGTGGCGGTGCTGTCGGTGTTGCTGGGCCTCTCCGGCTGGTCGATCCGTTGGGCACTGCGGCGCTGGAACGCGCAGCATCCGGGGGTCCAGCTGCTGTTCAAGGAACTCCGGCGGGAGCCCGTGGTGGATCTGGCGGCGCTGCTGGACCGCAGGGTCTGGGTGTCGGTGGCGGAATACGTCCTGGCGGTGGTGGCAGCCGGAAGCCTGGCCCTCGCCTTCGGCCTGGGACACACCTATTGGGCGATTGTGACCGTGGTGGCCGTCCTGCCACCGCCACGGGCGCCGCAGACCTTTGCCCGGGCCTGGAACCGGGTGGTGGGGACGGTGGGCGGCCTCCTGCTGAGCGGTGCGCTGCTGTTCTGGTCACCCGATCCTGCTGTGGTGGTGGCCGCCATCGTGCTTTGTGAGGGGTTGGCACAGATGCTGCTGACCCAGCGCTACTGGGCGGCGCTGCTGTTCATCACGCCGATGGCGCTCGCACTGTCATATTTCGGCGGACCGGTGGATCTGGGAGGGCTGCTGGCGGATCGGATTGTGGAGACAGTGCTTGGTGCCATGATGGCGATGGCGGTCATGCTGCTGGTCACAGCCGTCACCCGTCGTCATGCCCGGGTGGGGTGAGAACGCGGATTTGCCCGGCCGATAAAAGTGGGCTTAGGGTGTGGCTATGACTAACCGTTGGTATGCGTATTTTTCGTTGGCTCTGGAGGGGCCCGCGTCTAGCTGACACGCATCCACACACCTTCAGAGCCAACAGGGCAGAGATCATTCTCTGCCCTTCGTCGTATCCGGCGGGTTCTGATCAGGGCCCGCTCCGCCCAGCAACAGGAAGCACCCCGTGAACACCACCCTTGCCGCCCAGGCCGCCCAGCAGATCCCGTCCACCGCCAATCTGCGGGTCAGCGAGTTCACTCCCCTACCAGCACCGTCGGAGCTGGCGGCCGAGCTGCCGCTGACCGAGGCCGTGAGCGCCGTCGTCGAACGCGGTCGGGACCAGGTCCGCGCCATCATGGACGGGGTGGACGATCGCCTGCTGGTGATCGTCGGCCCGTGTTCGATTCATGATCCCCAGGCTGGCCTGGAGTACGCCCGTCGACTGGCCCGCGAGGCGGAGCGCCATCAGGAAGATCTGCTCATCGTGATGCGTGCCTACTTCGAGAAGCCGCGCACCACCGTGGGCTGGAAGGGCCTGATCAACGATCCGCATCTGGACGGCAGCCACGATGTCGCCAGTGGCCTGCGGATGGCACGCGAGTTCCTGCTGCAGGTGGCGGCGCTAGGGCTGCCGGCGGGAACCGAGTTCCTCGAGCCGATCAGCCCGCAGTACACGGCGGACCTGGTGACCTGGGGTGCCATCGGGGCGCGCACCACGGAGAGCCAGATCCACCGCCAGCTCTCCTCCGGCCTGTCCATGCCCATCGGGTTCAAGAATGGCACCGATGGCGATCTCCAAGTGGCGATCGACGCCTGCTCCGCGGCCAGCGCAGCGCAGTCCTTCCTCGGCATCGACGGCGAGGGCCGGGCCGCGCTGGTGACCACCTCCGGCAACCCGGACACGCACCTGATCCTCCGCGGCGGGCGTAAGGGTCCCAACTACGCGGTCGATGACGTCGCAGCCGCCTCCGCCAGGCTGACTGCGGCCGGGCTGAACCCGCGGCTGATGGTGGATGCCAGCCATGCCAACTCCGGCAAGAATCACCACCGTCAGGCGGAGGTGGCGCTGGAGATCGGTGCGCAGCTGGAGGCCGGCGGTGCCGCGGCCGAGGCCATCGCCGGGGTCATGCTGGAAAGCTTCCTGGTAGGCGGGGCGCAGAACCTCAACGTCGACGACGTCGCAGCCGGCACCGCTGAGCTGGTGTACGGCCAGAGCGTCACGGACGCGTGCATGGAGTGGGATGTCACAGCCACGGTGTTGGAACATCTGGCGCGCAGTGCGCAGGTTCGGCGGGCAGGTGCTGGATGCTAGACCTGGATAGTGAGTCGAGCCCCCCGCCGCGCGTGCCGCGGGCAGCGCCAGGACCTCGCCCCGTAGGCTGGGAACGTGAAATCTACGTCCGAGGTGCGTCAGAAGGCCCGTCGCATCGAGACGGCCGTCCTCGTGATCGCCTCGGTGGCCGTGGCCGTGCTGTTCCTGGCCGTTCCACTCGATCTGCAGGATGGGACGGGATCCTGGTTGATCGTCGTCGCGATCGCGGCAGCCCTGCTGTTTCTGGCTGCGCTGGTCCGGATGATCCTGCGCGGCGCACGTCTGTTCCGTCTGATCAACCTTCTGATCACCGTGGTGATCGCCTTCAGCGTCGTGTTCTACGTCGTCGCGGTTCATTTTCCGGGCCAGTTCGACGGCATCAGCACGCGCATCGACGCGCTGTACTTCACGCTCACCACCATGACGACCGCAGGCTACGGGGACATCCACCCGACGGGGCAGCTTGCGCGGGTGTTGGTGTCATCGGCGCTGGTGTTCGATGTCGTCTTCCTGGGCATGCTGGGCTCGGAACTGAGCCGCCGGGTGAGCCGACGGAATGAAGCGCAACACCGCTGACCAGCGGTTTCAGTGGTGGGCCCTGTGGGGATCGAACCCACGACCCACGGATTAAAAGTCCGATGCTCTACCATCTGAGCTAAAGGCCCCCATCGTTCAGCGAAACGCCCCATGGGCACCGTTCAAACGACTGTATTACCTTACAACACCGTCCCCGGATCACCACAAAATCGCCGCCCCGTGCGGGCACCAAGTGGCCGATTTCCTCGACCGCATCACGGGGCCGGAGTATGGTCAAGGCATGAGTGACGACGCGCCCCGCCCGCATAAGCCAGTTCCGCTGGCCCCCATCGACTTTGAGCCCTTCGCGGGCGGAGCCGACCCTGCGCGCGTCTCCGAAGCAGCGCACCTCGCTGCCCAGGCGCTGGTCCGCCACGGCCGGGAAAGCGACGACCCGGAGGTCACCGCACGACTGGTCAGCCTGGCCGACCAGCAGGGCCTCGAGGCTATCGCCGAGATGTGGGCGGAGAGCCCGGCCCGTTCACTGCCGGGCGCACTCTGGCGGCTCTACGCCCTGCGCGCCGCCACCCTCCAGGACCCGGAACGCATCGCGGTCTACTTCACCGCAGGCAAGGACACAGCCCAGGTCTCCCATGTGGTGGCTGGCGTCGCTGAGCCGCCCGGAGCTGCCGAGCTGACCACCATGGCGGATGCCATCCTCTCCGGAGCGTTCGATGGCGACTTCGACGTCGCGCTGGAGCGCACCGCAGCCTTCTGCCGGGTGGTGGCTCTGGGCCAGACCCGGGTGGCGGATCAGCGCGAGCACAGCAATCAGGCGCACGCCAGCAAACTCACTCACAGCGCTCAGCGCCTGGTCAAGACCGCGGAGGACCTCGAATATTCCGCCGAAGCCTGGCGCCGGGGAGAACTCGACTGAACGGCATCGCGCACCTCCCGGCGCATGACCCACGTTGACATGGTCCCGTGAAGGCGCAAGACTGAGATCGGTGTCGAACTGCGGAACCCCCGGGCTCCAACATTTAGCCGCTTCGAGCGGCCTTACGCCGAGAGGCGCTCCCGGTTCGGCACCATTTTTATGCCCCGATGCGGCTGCCCTGGTCCATGCGCAGGGCAAAAGGAGGCCCTCCGTACCGTGCTTTAGACTGTTTCCGAGGCTCGGGTCCCCGCCTTTTTCCGACAGCGCTAGGAAACCACGTGACGTTGAGGCTGTTCCCCCAGGAGCGTGCCGGGCTGACCATTCTTGCTGAAATGGCTCAACAGCTTGTCGCGGCCGTGGACATCCTCTCCGAAATCTTTGGCACCGGCGTGGAGGATTACCCGCATCTTGCGGCGCAGATCCGTGACCGTGAGGCCGAATCCGCCTCCCTGCACTACGCACTCTTGACGCATATGCGCACCAGCTTCATCAACCCGCTACCCCGCGAGGACCTTTACGCGCTCTCCCGCTTTCTCCACGAAGCGATGGCCAAGCTCGACGGCGCCGCGGAGCTCCTGACGCTCTACAAGATCGGGAGGATTCACCGCCGGGCCACCGAACAGCTCGAGGTCATCGCCCGCCAGTCAGAGCTGACGGTGCAGGCGATGCGTTCGCTGGACGACCTGGACGGCCTGGAAGACTACTGGCTGGAGGTGCTCCGCCTGGCCAAACGCGCCGAGCATACCCACCGGGTCTATATTTCAGAGCTGCTGCAGGACGTCAAACCCTCCAGCTACATCAAGCATCGGGATTTTGCCGACCAGTTGGTGGCCATCACGCGCGATTTTCAACAGCTCGCCACCAGGGTGGGCAGCATTATCGTCAAGGAATCCTGAGGTGGCTCTCGCCCTCCTGGTGGTAGTCTGCCTGCTTGCGGCTGCCTTCACCGTACTCAACGGGGTCCGGGACGCCTCCGCCGCGGTGGCCCTCGCCGTGCGCACCCGGGCACTCACGCCCACCGTCGCCGTCGTTCTCGCGGGAGCATTCAATCTTCTGGGAGCGGCGCTCAGCGGGGGGTTCGCACTGAGTCTGCACGATCAGCTGTTCGTGCTGCGTGCCGGGCCGGAGGGTCTGACCATTCTGCTGGGCGCCTTTCTGGCAGCGTCCATCTGGGGTGCCTGGCAGTGGCGGATCGGCTACCCCTCCTCCTCGACCCACGGCCTGATCGGCGGCATCGCCGGGGCAGCCGGAGCCTCTCTGCTCAAAGGTTACCCGCCCATGGTGGGTCTGGGTGACACGCTGGTTGTGGTGGTCGTGCTCCCGCTGCTGATTTCGCCGATCCTGGCCTTTGTGCTGAGCTACCTGCTGGTCTACCCGGTCATGTGGCTCTCCCGCTATGCCCAGCCCAACAGCATCAATCGGCGCTTCCGCCGGGCGCAGGCGGTGGCCACCACGGCGGTTGCCTTCGGTCATGGCCTGCAGGACGGATCGCGTGTGGCGGCCCTGATGGTGTTCGCGTTTATCGCCGTCGGCGTCCCCGCGACCGGTTCGCTGCTCTGGGTCTTCACGGTCCTGGCCGGGGTATTCCTCTGTGCCGGAACGTTGCTGGGCGGCTGGCGGATCAGCTATATGCTCTCCGAACGGCTGGTCCGGGTGGACCCGCTCCGCGGCCTGGTCTCGCAGGTGGTCAGCGCGACCATGTTGCTGCTGGGCGGCATCGCGCTTCACCTTCCGCTGGCTACCACACAATTGACGACGGCGTCCGTGATCGGCGTCGGGACCACGCACCGGCTGATGGCTGCCAACTGGCGGCTGACGCTGAAGATCGTGAGCAACTGGCTGCTGACCCCTGTGGTCTGCGCGCTGGGTGCGGCGATCTTCTATCTGGCCCTCTCCCCCCTGATTTAACGCTTAACGCCCGCGAGCGCCCCGATAGAGCGGGGCGCGAGGGCCCCGTCGTGGCGACGAAGTCGACACCACGGGAGGGCCCCGATAGTTACCCGAACCGGCCGGAGACGTAATCCTCGGTCGCCTTGACGGCAGGATTGTTGAAGATCGTGGTGGTGTCCGCATATTCGATGAGCTTGCCCGGCTTACCGGTCCCGGCGATGTTGAAGAACGCCGTTTTGTCGGAGACGCGGGCAGCCTGCTGCATATTGTGCGTCACAATCACCACGGTGTAGGTCTCTTTGAGCTCGTTGATCAGATCTTCCACGGCCAGCGTGGAAATCGGATCCAGTGCGGAACATGGCTCGTCCATCAGCAGCACCTGCGGCTCCACCGCAATGGCCCGCGCAATGCACAGACGCTGCTGCTGACCACCGGAGAGGCCCATCCCGGGTTTGTCCAGACGGTCCTTGACCTCGTTCCAGAGGTTCGCCCCCTGCAGCGACTTCTCCACCAGATCCGTGGCATCAGACTTGGAGATCCGCTTGTTGTTCAGCCGCACGCCGGCCAGCACGTTGTCCCGGATGGACATGGTGGGGAACGGATTGGCCCGCTGGAACACCATCCCGATCTGGCGGCGCACCGTCACCGGGTCAACCCCGGGGGCGTAGAGATCGTCGCCGTCCACCAGCACTTCACCCTTCACATGGGCACCCGGAATCACCTCATGCATGCGGTTCAAGGTGCGCAGAAAGGTGGACTTGCCACAGCCGGAAGGACCGATGAACGCCGTGACGGAGCGGGGGGCGATGTCCATGGACACACCCTCCACCGCCAGGAAATCGCTGTAGTAGACGTTGAGGTCCTTGACCGAAACACTCTTAGACATGGTGGTTTTCCGCCTTACCGGCTCGACTTCGGAGCGAAGATCATGGCGACCAGACGGGCCGCAAGATTGAGGATGATGACCAGGATGATGAGCAGCAGCGCCGCACCCCATGCCTCCGACTGGGAGAGCGCCTGGTTCTGGTCCGGGAACTTATAGGAGGTGTACGCCATCACAGGAAGCGTCTGCATGGCGTCCGCAAAGGGGTTCACGTTGAGCGAGTTGGTGAAGCTTGCCGCGATGAAGATCGGGGCCGTCTCACCGATCACGCGCGCAATGGCGAGGGTCACGCCCGTGGCGATGCCCGCGATGGCGGTGGGGATGACGATCTTGACGATGGTCACGAATTTGGTCACGCCCAGGGCGTAGGACGCTTCCCGCAGATCAGTGGGAACCAGGCGCAGCATCTCCTCGCTGGAGCGCACCACGATCGGGATCATCAGCACGGACAGCGCCACCGAGGCGGACAGGCCACTGAACGCCTTCGGGCCGAAGATCAGCGTGAACAAGGAGAAGGCGAACAGACCGGCCACAATCGACGGGATGCCGGTCATCACGTCCACCAGAAAGGTGACCGTGCGGCGCAGCCACTGCTCCGGCTGAGCGTATTCGACCAGGTAGATGGCGGTCATCAGGCCGATCGGCACGGAAAACAACGTGGCCAGACCGGTAATTTCCAGCGTGCCGACGATGGCCTGCCAAGCACCGGAGGAACGCACCACTTCCAGGGTGTCCGGATTGATCGTGGCCTTGCCGCCCACATTGGTGATGAAGCCCCAGCTCATGACGCCCAGGCCGTTGGCCAGCACCGTCCAGAGGGTGGAGACCAGCGGGGCGAGCGCGACCAGGAAGAACACCACGATCAGCCCACGGACAAAACGGTCCATGGCCCGGCGGCGATTCTCCACCACGATCGACATCACCGAAATACCCGCGAGGTAGATCACGGCGGCCAGCACCACGAAGCCGACCAGGTTGAAGCCGAGCAGACTCAGGATGGCAGCGGAGAGCACCACCGAACCGGCAATCGTGTACCAGTTGATGAGTCGGGGCAGCTGGCCGGAGGTCAGCCGGTTGCGGGTGTTGCTCCGGGTGCCGGAGGGTGCATCGGTGAGCGTACTCATTTCGAGGCTCCTTCGATGACGTCGGTGACTTCAGTGATGCTGACGGCGCTCTCACCGGCCGGGACGCGCGGGTGGAGGGCCTCCAGCGGGGAGGCTGCGGCATCGTCCAGGGTGTGCGCCCCAGGCAGCTCAGCGGCCGTCGCCGGACTCTTTTTCTTTTTCCTGGACGAGTTCGGCTGCCGATTCACAATCGCCCGGGCTACGAAGTTCACCGCGAAGGAGATGACGAACAGCAACAGGCCGGTTCCGATCAGCGCGGCGCGCCCCTCATCGGTGGCAATCGGGAAGTTGAGCGCGATGTTGGCGGCGACCGTCTGCGGGTTCTGGCCTTCGGTGACCAGGGTGAAGGAGACGATCACGGCGGGCGAAATGATCATCGCCAGGGCCATCGTCTCGCCCATTGCCCGGCCCAGGCCGAGCAGAATGGCGCTCACGACGCCGGAGCGTGCGTAGGGAAAGACCGCCAGACGGATCATTTCCCAGCGGGTGGAACCGAGCGCCAGTGCGGCTTCTTCATGCAGCTTGGGAGTCTGGAGGAAGATTTCACGGGAGATCGAGGTGATGATCGGCAGAATCATCACGGCGAGCACCACGGCGCCGGTCAGAATGGAGGATCCGGTGCTGGTGACCTCGCCCTGGAAGAGCGGAATCCAGCCCAGATTGTGGTTGAGCCACTGCTGCAGCGGCTTGAGGAAATCGCGCATCACGAAGATGCCCCAGAGACCGAACACCACCGAAGGCACGGCAGCCAGCAGGTCTACCACGTAGCCGAGCGCGTTGGCCAGCTTGCGGGGGCTGTAATGCGAGATGAAGAGGGCGATGCCGATGGCGACCGGAGTGGCCATGACCAATGCCAGCAGGGAAGCCCAGATGGTGCCGAAGGCCAGCGGGCCGACGTACGCCCAGAAGTTGGCGAATCCAGCGGTGAAATCGCGGTTCAGATTGGGATTGGTGGTCCAGTTCGTGAACAATGCCGGGAGTGCCCGGGCTACCAGGAAGATGGCGACACCGGCCAGGACCACCATGATGGACCAGGCGGCCGCGGTGGCCAGGAACTTGAAGATCCGGTCGGCCGGTCGGGCCTTGGTCGCCGATGTATGTCGTCGGCTGGCAGTGGTTGAAGTACTCACAGCGTGCTTTCTGAGTGCTCGGGCTCGGGTTGATGCCGGAGGTGACCTGCAGACTCTCCCAGGGAGCCAGGTCTCCTGGAGGAATCTACCGCTTGAGCCGCCCGAGTGACACTGGCGTCGCTCGGGCGGCTCAAGGGTGACAGTTCTGAAGAACTAGGAGATGGCCTTCAGGCTCTCCTGGATCTTTGCCGCCAGATCGGTCGGCAGAGGCGCGGAGCCAGCGTTCTTGGCGCTGATCTTCTGGCCCTGATCGCTGGCCACGTAACCGAGGTAGGCCTTGACCAGAGCAGCCTGCTTGGGGTCAGTGAACTTGTTGCAGGCGATGGCGTAGGAGATCAGCGGGATCGGGTACGCGTCGCCGGTGCTCAGCTTGGTGTAGTCGATCTTCTGGGACAGATCGCCCTTGGCCCCGGAAGGAGCCGCGGTCACCGAGGCCTGGATCGCCTTGGTCACGCCGTCGGCGCTGAAGTCAACGGCCTTGCCGCCAACCTTGATCGAGGCAGCTGCCACGGTACCGATGGCGGAGTGATCGGCGTAGCCGATAGTTCCGTCGCCGGCCTTGACGGTGTTGACCACACCGGAGCCACCCTGCTGGGCGGACGATCCGGCCACCGGCCACTTGTTGGAGACCGGGTCGGTCCATACGGAGGGGGAGACCTGGCTCAGGTAGTTGGTGAAGTTCTGGGTGGTGCCGGATCCGTCAGAACGGGTCACCGTGGTGATCGCGGTGGAGGGCAGCGTGGCGCCGGGGTTGTCCGCCTTGATGGCGGCATCGTCCCAGGTCTTGATCTGCTGCTTGAAGATCTTGGCGATCGTGTCAGCGGAAAGCTGCAGCTTGTCGACGCCCTTGACGTTGAAGATGATGGCGACGCCGTCAAGGTAGACCGGCAGGTTCACTGCGCCATCGGCGCCACACACGGCCTGAGCCTTGGTGGCCTGGTCTGCGGTGAGGGCTGCGTCGGAGCCTGCGAAGTCGTAGGACTTGGCGAGGAAGTTGGTGACGCCACCGCCAGAACCCTGCGACTTGTCGTAGTTGACCTTGACGTTGCTGGCCAGCGCGGTGAAGGCGGTGGTCCAGGCGTTCTGGGCGTTGGCCTGGGCGCTCGATCCGCCAGCGGTGATGGTGCCTGAGAGGCTTGAGTAGTCCACGGAGGCCGTGGAAGCACCGGCGCCACCGGAGGCGCTGGTACCGGAAGTGGAGCCACCGCCGCAGGCGGAGAGTGCAAGGGCGCCCACGGCCAAAACTGCCGCGACGCTACCGTAGCGAAGAACCTTCACGTGTTGTTACCCCTTCCAGGGATCCGGCAGGCTGATGGCGAAACTGACTCAGCTCTGAGACCGCCGGACGAGTGCGATGCGTGTATTTACCTCACCGAGGCTAGGGGGCTGAGGTAAAGGGATGGACCGGCCATGGTGAACGGAAGGTTAACTCCGCATGGACATTCGGTGATCGCCCGAGCGGCATCGATACGCGGGTGGCAATCCTGTCTACCGAGGCTCTCCCCTGGCGTCCAGGACGCTCCCAGGCTTCGCAAGCTCAGTCTGGGTCCCTAGCGTCCTAGACTTAGACCATGCCCGGCAGCAGCGGATCGACATCGCACACTCATGACTTGCCGGGCCACGATGCCGTCCCGCGGAGCCCGGTCATCCGCCGCACCGGCGTCCCGGCACTGCGGCGGTTTCTGAGCGCGCGGCTCCGCCTCGGGGTAAGGCGCAGTTCCCGCTCTTTCGTCCCGGCCCTGCAGATGACGATCTGCGCCATCTGCGCTTATTCCTTCGCCGAGTTCGTCCTCGGTCACGCCGGTCCGCTTTTTGCGGCCACCTCCTCGCTGATCGCCCTGGGCTTCTCCCGGGATGCCCGTATCCGCAGAGTCCTGGAGGTGTCGCTCGGCTGCACCCTCGGCATTGTGATGGGCGAGCTCGTCCTGTTCGGCTTCGGTCCCGGCATCTGGCAGGCGGCGGTGGTGCTTTTCGCCTCCATCATGCTGGCCCGGTTCCTGGACAGCGGCGGAATCTTCGCCACCCAACTGGGCCTGCAATCCGTGCTGGTGATCTTCCTCGCCCCTCCGGCTGCCGGCCCCTACAGCCGCAGCATCGATGCCGTGGTGGGTGGCTGTTTTGCTCTGCTGGTCACCCTGCTCACCCCCCGGGACCCACGACGCGAGCCACAGACCGAAGTACGACGGCTGCTCTCCACCCTCTCCGATGTGCTGCGCGAATGCGCTGCCTCGTTGGAAACCGGCGATTCCACCAAGGCCTGGCATGCTCTCGTCCTGGCCCGCGGCTCCCAGCCGATGGTGGATGCCCTGCGTGGCACCCTGCGGTCCTCGGGTGAGGTCGCCACGATATCTCCGGTCTACCGCAGATATCGTGGCGAGATCGGATCCCTGGAGAAATCCGTGGAACATATCGACTACGCCTTGCGTAACAGCCGCGTATTCGCCCGAAGACTCACCAGCGCCATCAACAACGCCGCGCTCAGCGATGCAGGCATGGAGGGCCTGGCGGAGGTGCTCTCCGAGACGGCCTCCGCCGTAGACCTGCTGGGTCTGGGGCTGGCCGAACGGGATCAGAGCGCCAGCACCATTTCGGTGCACGACGCCCGCTCCGAGTTGAGCCAGGCGGCCTCCTCACTCCACCCCCGGTTGTTGCATGTGGAGCGGCTGGAGGGAGTGGCCCTGATCATGATTCTGCGCCCGCTCATGGTGGACATCCTGGAGGCCGCCCGGATGCCGCACGAGGAAGCCAAGGGCCTGCTCCCAACGCTCTGATCGGCGCTTCGACAGTCGCCCTGACCAGCCACGACGCCGTGACGCTCAGTTCGGTGGTGGCGTCGTCTGGTCGTAGAGCCGAATCAGCTCGTCGAGGAAGCCTGCGGTGGCCGCCCGCTCCTGCTCGCTCATCGAGGCGATGATCTCCTCAACTCCTTCGACGAGCGGCAGAACCATCTGCTGAGCCTGGTCAGAGGACCCTTCACTCGCGATGACGAGAAGCTTGCGGCCGTCGCTCGGGTGCCGCTCACGGCGCACGTGCCCCGAGTCCTCCAGACGGTTGAGTACCAGCGTCATCGCGGCCGTCGAGACTCCGAGCCGGTGGGCAAGATCCGTCGGGGTGAGCGGGCCAGTTGCGATGAGGTGATCGAGGGCTTCGAGCCCGTGCCCATCCACCTCGAGTCGCTTCGCAATCGACCGTTCGAACCGCTGCTGGCGCAGGGTGAGTTGTTGCACCCGCGCCCGGATGTCGCCATCTGCAATATCACCACGATGGCGTCCGGCTGGGTCATAGGCGGAGTTGACAGTCATACAGGAGATTGTAATACTCAATATTGCTAATATGATTGATAATCAAGGAATGAGACAAGTATGGCTGCGTCGGGCACACGACCCTACCGATGGCGATGGGCGATTCTTGGCGTCATGCTTGCTGCCGAGCTCATGGACATGCTCGATTCAACGATCGTCAACGTCGCCGGTCCCTCCCTCGAGGTATCCCTCGGAGCCTCTTCGGTGGGCCTGCAGTGGGTCATCGGCGGATACGCGCTGGCACTGGGCGCCGGGCTCATTCTGGGCGGTCGCCTCGGTGACCGCTTTGGACGTCGGGGGACCTTTCTGCTCGGTCTCTCCGCATTCACGGCTGCCTCGATCCTGTGTGCGATGGCGCCAAACATCGAGTCGCTGATCGCCTTCCGCCTGATTCAGGGGGCGGCGGGCGCCCTCCTGCTCCCACAGGGACTCGGGCTACTGCGCGAGAACCTCTCCGGTCAAGAGCTCGGGATCGCGTTCGGCATCTTCGGCCCCGCACTGGGTCTTGGCGGCATTCTGGGCCCTGTCATCGGTGGCGGCCTGATCGAGGCGAACCTGTTCGGTCTGGGCTGGCGGTCGGTGTTCCTGGTGAACCTGCCAATCGGCGTGGCGGCACTCGTCGTTGCCTGGCTGACCTTGCCGCGCCGCTCTGGTGCCCGGGAGGTCGGCATCGACCTCGTCGGCACGGCGATCATCATCGCATCCTCGGGCTCGCTCGTCCTTGCGCTCAACTTCGGCGTCGAACAGCATTGGCCGCTCTGGACGTGGCTGTGTGCCGCAGCAGGGTTTGTCGGCTTCGTCCTGTTCGCCTGGCAGCAGAGCCGCGTGACCGCGCTCGGCGGAGTCCCACTCGTGGTACCGGGGATCTTCACGAAGCCTGCCTACACGCTCGGTCTGGTCGGCATCGCCCTGTTCTTCAGCGGCCTGATCGGAACGCAGCTGGTGTTGACTCTCTTCCTGCAGATGGGCAATGGCTTCAGCGCCGGCGAGGCCGGGCTGGGCAATCTGCCGATCGCCATCGGAACGGCCGTCGGCGGGGCAATCAGCGGCGCCTTCCTTGCAGAAAAGATCGGCAGACCACTCTTCCACCTCGCTGCCGTCGTGCAACTTGCCGGCGTCGGGGTGCTCTGGTTTGAGCTGCAGCCCGGTGGAGAGTTCAGCATCTGGCACATCGTTCCCGGCATCTTCCTGTTCGGCGTAGGCGGCGGAGCAGTCATCGCCGCGCTGTTCAGCAGCATCCTCGCGGCCGTCAACGACGCCGAGATCGGCTCGGCGTCAGGCGTGCTCACCGCTGTGCAAACGATCGCGAGTTCGATCGGCGTCGCGATCTTCGGTTCGGTGTTCCTCAACGCTCTTGCCTCTCGGAGCTCTGCGGAAGAGGCATTCCGGCAGACGCTCGCCGTCGAGGCCATGCTGCTTCTGGCCTTCTTCGCGGTGGCGTTCCGGTTCCCGAAGGAGCTGCGAGGAGACGTCCACGGGGCCGTCAACGACGATGCTGACGGGCGGCTTCTGACGTCTTGATCGAACCCTGGCAGACCTTCAGGATGTGAGGGTGGACCCAACAATGCACCCTCACATCCTGTCGGTAACCACCACTACGCTGGACTCATGGCCAAAACCTCCCGCACCGGTGGCAGCACCGCCCAGAAGCCTGGCTTTGCCTGCACCGAGTGCGGGTGGACCACGGCCAAGTGGGTAGGACGCTGCGGCGAATGCCAGTCCTGGGGCACGGTCACCGAGACCGGAACTCACGTGGCACGCACGACGGCGGCCAGCACCGTGGCAGTCCCGGCAGCCAGAATTTCCGAGGTCGACGCCACGGCAGCGGCTGTGGTCCGCACCGGCGTCGATGAGCTGGACCGGGTGCTGGGCGGCGGCGTCGTGCCGGGTGCCGTCATCCTGCTGGCCGGTGAGCCCGGCGTCGGAAAGTCGACGTTGCTGCTGGACGTCGCTGCCCGCTATGCCCGCACCAGCGGCACGGTCCTCTACATCACCGGGGAGGAATCGGCTGCCCAGGTGAAGCTGCGCGCCGGGCGTATTGGCGCCATCGCCGATCAGCTCTACCTCTGCGCCGAAAACGATCTGGGGACTGCGCTGGGCCAGATTGAAAAGCTTCAGCCATCGCTGGTGGTGGTTGACTCGGTGCAGACTCTGGCCAGCGCCGCGGTGGACGGCAGCGCCGGTGGGGTCACCCAGGTCCGCGAAGTGGCGGCCTCCCTGATTGCGGCCGCAAAGCGGCTCAATATCGCCACCCTGCTGGTGGGCCATGTCACCAAGGACGGCTCCATTGCCGGCCCCCGTCTGCTGGAACATCTGGTGGATGTGGTCTGCCAGTTTGAAGGTGAACGGCATTCCCGCCTGCGGCTGCTGCGCGCGGTCAAAAACCGCTACGGGCCCACCGACGAGGTGGGGTGTTTTGACCTCAATGAACAAGGCATCGAGGGACTGGCAGATCCCAGCGGGTTGTTCATCTCCCGCACCAAGGATCCGGTCTCCGGCACCTGCATCACGGTGGCCCTGGAGGGCCGCCGCCCGCTGCTGGCTGAGGTGCAGTCCCTGCTGGCCACCACCTCCACCTCGCAACCGCGCCGGGCCACCAGTGGACTGGATTCCGCCCGGGTGTCCATGCTGCTGGCGGTGCTCCAACAGCGTGCCGGGGCCAACCTTTCCGGGGAAGACTCCTATGTGGCCACCGTGGGTGGGGTTCGGCTGACCGAACCGGCCACGGACCTCGCCATCGCCCTCGCCCTGGCCTCGGCCAAATCGGGAGTGGCCCTGCCTCCCCGGTTGGTGGCGTTCGGGGAGGTGGGTCTGGCCGGAGAGGTCCGCCAGGTGCCCGGCATCGGACAGCGGATCCAGGAGGCGCACCGGTTGGGCTTCACGCATGCGGTGGTTCCGGCCAGCCCGAACGGGCCGGGACCGGTCCCCGAGGGATTCCGGGTGCGGCAGGTTCATCAGCTTTCCGAAGCGCTGGAGCTCCTTTTCCCTACCGAGGAGTAGCTGTTCAGCCAGCACCCCGGACGGAGCCGCCGGCGGCTCCGTCCGACGACTGATTCACCCGACGACGGGGAACACTAAGATTGGCATAGATTTGTGTTCTTTGTGCGTGCCCGCTGTGCCGGATTAGTCCGGCCATGCGGATGGATACCTGATGTCCGGGAAAGGAAACACCATGGTTCGCAGCCCCGAGGAGTCACTCCGGGCAACTCTGGCGCGCGTGGCACCGGGCACCCCGTTGCGGGACGGGCTGGAGCGGATCCTGCGCGGACGCACCGGTGCGCTGATCGTGCTCGGTCACGACCGCACCATTGATTCGCTGTGTTCCGGCGGATTCATGATCGACATCGACTTCGCACCCACCCGCCTGCGCGAGCTGGCCAAGATGGATGGCGCCATCGTCTGCGACCGGGATGCCTCGAAGATTCTGCGCGCTGCCGTGCAACTGGTTCCGGACCCGGCCATCGAAACCCAGGAATCCGGCACCAGGCACCGTACCGCGGAGCGGGTGGCCATTCAGACCGGCGTTCCGGTGATTTCGGTCAGCCAGTCCATGCAGATCATCGCCCTCTACGTGGAGGGGCTGAGATACGTGCTGGAAGGCTCAGAAAAGGTCCTGGCCAGAGCGAACCAGGCGCTGGCCACTCTGGAACGCTACCGGGCCCGCCTGGATCAGGTCACTGCCTCTCTCTCCGCCCTGGAGATCGAGGCGATGGTCACCATCCGCGATGTCGCGGTGACCCTGCAGCGCCAGGAGATGGTGCGGCGTATTTCTGAGGAAATCGCCCAGTACGTTCTGGAGCTGGGCGTGGACGGCCGTCTGCTGTCGCTGCAGTTGGAAGAACTGACCGTGGGCCGTGGGCCGGGCAGCGATATGGTGATCCGGGATTATCTTGACCTCGATGCCGACTCGGGCCGCGCAGACGAGGCCCTTGCAGAGTTGCAGGACATCAGTGCAGCCGACCTGATCGATCTGCACCGGATCGCCGTCATCGCCGGTTTGATGGAGCAGAATGGCAACCTGGACACCGTGGTGCACCCGCGCGGGTTCCGACTGCTCTCCAGCTTCAAGGCCGTCCCCCGGGCGGTGGCGTTCCGCCTGGTGGAGCACTTCGACGGTCTGCAGAACCTCATGGCGGCCACCATCGAGGATCTGATGGCGGTCGAAGGAATTGGCGAGCAGCGCGCCCGTACCGTCCGTGAAGGTCTTTCCAGAATCGCCGAATCCAGTCTGCTGGACAGGTTCCTTTAGGGGGCTTTCGTCAACCAGCTAGGGTGAATGCCTGGCCGGCGCTGGTCACTGAGCCCAGTTTGACGCTCAGCGTGTAATTGGCCGTCGGGCCTACGGCCGGAGCCGGACCTGCCGTCGCGCAACCAGGAACGGTGGAGTTCCGTTGCCAGGTGAAATTGGCCTTTTCAGCGACTCCGGGCTGCAGAACCTTCACCAGATCCGCGGCACCGTCCTGGCAGTCTTTGGAGGAGAACACCCGATTCTGGCCACTGAATACCAGGAATTCCATCTGGCTGGTCCCCACATTGAGCTGGCAAGGGGTAGTTCCCGTGTTGGTGACCGTCAGTGTGAAGACGGGGTTCTTGCCAGCCGGGTAACTGGGCGCATCGGTGCTGGCCACCACGGGGGTCGCGGTCGCGGCACAGCTCGCAGCCGCCGCTGTGCCGCTCGGCGTGCTGGTCGACGTAGCCGTCGCGGACGGCATCGGCGAAGCACTCGGTAAGGCTGTTGCCGAGGGCGTTTCGGAGGGGCTGGACATCACACTGGAGGAGCTCTCTGAACTCTTCGCTTCGGCGCTCTTTGCACCGGGCTTGTTGCTCAGCACCACCGCACCGATAACCACCAGGGCGATCACCGCCAGTAACGCGATGCCTGCCACCAATCGTCGTCTGCGGTACACCGCTGGTGACGGCTTGCGCCTTCCTGCAGTGCCCCTTGCCATGCCCTCCAGCTTACGGACAGCGACGCGATCCCGCCGACTCCCACGCCGCCGCAGAGCCGATCCGCGCGCCCAGCGGCCATTGACCCGCTGCCTTCACCCGCCCAGCAGGCCGGGTTCGAGGGAGGCGATCAGCGCTTCAACCCTTGCCCTGATCTCGTCGCGGATGGGGCGAACAGCCTCCAGGCCCTGCCCGGCCGGATCGTCCAGCTCCCAGTCCTCATAGCGCTTCCCAGGGAAGATCGGGCAGGTGTCGCCGCAGCCCATCGTGATGACGACATCGGACTCGCGGACGGCCTCCGTGGTGAGAACCTTGGGGATTTCCGTGGCGATGTCGATGCCCAGCTCCGCCATGGCGGCAACGGCGGCCGGGTTGACCCGTTCCGCCGGCTCGGATCCGGCGGAACGCACCTCGATGGCGCCACCGCCCAGGACCGTCAGGAAGGCAGCGGCCATCTGCGAGCGCCCCGCATTGTGGACGCAGACAAAGAGAACGGACGGCTTGGGGGTACTCATCATGGTCTCCTGCGCAGCAATGACGGGCTGCCTCCGTAGTGGGGCACAGTATCGACACCGAGCTTACGTCCTTCAGTGCCTTGCGAACACTCGCCGGGCGCTCGCGCTGCACTACCTCTGGCCGGGCATTACAGTGAAAGGAATGAACGGCAGCCCTCCAACCCAGCTCGTACCGGACCGCCTGGGTGCCGCGCATCGTGCGATCCCCCAGTGGTTCGCGAACCAGGCCCGGGACCTGCCGTGGCGTTCTGCCCAGCGCACCGCCTGGGGCGTTCTGCTCAGTGAAGTCATGCTGCAGCAGACTCCGGTCGTGCGGGTGCTGCCCATCTGGCACGAGTGGATGGCACGCTGGCCCAGCCCCACGGCACTGGCCGGGGCACCCACCTCCGAGGTTCTGCGCGGTTGGGGCCGCCTGGGGTACCCGCGTCGGGCACTGCGCCTTCAGGCCGCGGCGCAGGCGATCCGGGACCAGCACGATGGCGAGGTCCCCCGCACCGAGGAAGAGTTACTGACACTGCCCGGCATCGGCAGCTATACGGCTGCTGCCGTGGCGGCCTTCGCCTTCGGCGCGCGGACGGTGGTGGTCGATACCAATATCCGCAGGGTCCAGGCGCGGCTCTTCAGCGGGCAGGCCCTCCCCGCCCGGAGTCTGAATGCTGCCGAGACGGCACTGGCTGCCGCGGTACTACCCGATGCGGCCGAGGAGTCGGTGCGTTGGAATCTGTCCGTGATGGAGCTCGGCGCCCTGATCTGCACCGCCCGGAGCCCGCTGTGCGATCAGTGCCCGGTGCGACAGGAGTGCGCCTGGATCGCAGCGGGCAGGCCCGAGCCCACGTATCAGCCCAAAGGCCAGGCCTGGGCGGGGACGGACCGGCAAATGCGGGGTGCCGTGATGGCGGTTCTCCGGGCCGCAGAGCATCCGCTTCCGCTGGAGGCCCTGCTCGAGAGGATCTCCCCTGTGGACGGCGTGGAGCGCCCTGCTTCCGACCCGCTGGCCGCGGCGCTGCGAACCCTGCATGCCCTGGAGGCGGATCCGGAGCGTCTGGAGGGCATTGTGGCTGGGCTGGTGGCCGATGGGCTGGCGCATCGCGCGGCCCAGGGCCTGACGCTCCCCCACTAGCCACACCAATCCCCATGCCCCCTCCCAACTAGTGGCAGTTGGGAGGGGGTCAGAGCTCGCCGAAGCCGGTCTCCACCTCGCGGCGCACCAGGTCCACGGCTCGCTGCGCATCCGGCCCGCTGGCCCTGACGTGCAGCTCCGCGCCCTGCCCCGCGCCCAGGGTCATCAACAACATGACGGACTGAGCGTCGACGCCGTTAATCTCGATGTCGACGTCCAGCGCACCGAGCGCACCGGCCAGAGTGGCGGCCGGGCGGGCGTGCAGGCCCATCGGGTTGATCAGAGTCAACTCCGCGGTCACCGCAACGTCACCCGGCGCAGCCCAAGCGCCCGCAGCAGCAGCCTCGGCTGCCGCACCGACGGCACCGCCCAATCCACCGCCATCCGGAACAACTCCATCCGGAACACCCCGACTGAGCGCCTGCTCGGCAGCCCGTTGGACGGCCTCCACTCCGGCTCCGGCCTGGGCGGCCACGGCGGCAGCGACCGCGCCCTCCACGAGGGGCGCGTCAGCCAACAGCACCCCAGTGGGATTCCCGGCAAACTCCAGCGCGGTTTCCGCCGTCATCACCGCGGACCCCAGATCTGCGAGCAGCACGGCCTGCGGACCAGCCGCCTCCAATGCTTCGGTGACCTTGGTCAGCGAGGTGCCCAGGCCGCCATCGTCCATTCCACCCGCCGCGATCAGCCGGACCCGTGGCGCCATCTGCGCCGCCAGCTCCACCACTCCCTGAGCCAGGGTCGCACTGTGCGAGACGATGATGATCGCCACCGGCGCCTCGGAACTCATTCAGCCTCCACTGCGGTGGTCGCGGCGTCGCGGAGGATCAAGGCGCTGGACTGGGCACCGGGATCCCGGTGCCCAGCGCTGCGTTCACCCAGGTAGCTGGCCCGGCCCTTCCGGGCGACCAGTGGCTCGGTGGCACGCGCCCCGTCCTCCGCCGCCTGCGCCGCAGCCGCCAGAACCTCTTCCGGGCTCAGCCCGCTCTGCACCGCTACATCGGCTGCTTCCACAGCGGGCGTCCATGCGTCGACCATGGTCTTGTCGCCCAGTTCGGCCTTGCCACGGGCCACGATGCCGTCACGCGCCGCAGTCAGTGCCGCCGAGACCAACTCACCGTCAAGTTCGGCGGCGTCCCCCACTGCGGTGGCGGCCCGCAGGAACGCCGTGCCGTACAGCGGACCGGCTGCGCCGCCCACCACGGACATCAGCGTCATCGCGGTCAGTTTGAACACGGCCCCGGGCGTTTCCGGCGTGGTCTCCGCCAGCTTCTGGACCACGGCGCTGAAGCCGCGGTCCAGGTTCTCCCCGTGATCGCCGTCGCCGATCTGCCGGTCCAGTTCGATCAGCTGCGTGCGGTGTTCGGCAATGGTGGCAGCGCTTGCTTGCATCCAGGCAACAGCCCAGTCGGCATCCAGCATGGGATTCCTTTCCTCGGGTCCTCAGGGGTTGGTCAACAAAAACTCAGAGTCCCCAGCGCAGAGCGGGGGTGTTCACCGGCGCATCCCAGAGGGCTGTGGTTTCCTCGTCGAGCCTCAGTATGGAGATGGAGGCACCCTGCATTTCCAGGGCCGTGACGTAGTTGCCCACCAGGGACCGGGCCACGGTCACCCCATGCTCGGCCAGAACCTGCGTGGCGCGTCGGTACACGATGTAAAGCTCGCTGAGTGGCGTGCCGCCCATGCCGTTGACAAAGAGCAGCACCTTCTCCCCGCTGGAGACTCCGAGATCTGCCAGTATCGGATCCAGCAGACGGTCAGTGATCGCATCGGCCGGTTCCAGTGAGATGCGATGGCGGCCGGGCTCGCCATGAATGCCGATGCCGATCTCGATCTCATCCTCGGCAAGGTCGAAGCTGGGCACCCCGGCGTGCGGAACCGTGCACGCCGACAGGGCCACCCCCATGCTCCGGACGTTGTTGTTGACCCGCTGCGCAATCGCCGTCACGGCGTCCAGATCATCGCCACGCTCGGCAGCGGCACCGGCGATCTTCTCCACCAGCACCGTGCCCGCCACTCCGCGCCTGCCCGCGGTGTACAGCGAGTCCTCCACGGCGACGTCGTCGTTGATCAGGACGCTGCGCACCTGGACACCCTCGGCGGCCACCATTTCCGCGGCCGTCTCAAAATTGAGCACATCCCCGGTGTAATTTTTGACGATCTGCAGCACGCCCGCGCCAGAATCGGCGGCCAGCGTGGCCGGAATGATGGCGTCCGGGGTGGGCGAGGTGAACACCGCGCCCGGAACAGCGGCATCGAGCATGCCGTAGCCGACGTACCCGGCATGCAGCGGCTCGTGTCCGGAGCCACCGCCGGAGACCAGCCCCACCTTGGTTTTTCTGGCGCCGTCCGCGGGCACCGCCCGGGTCACGAAGAGCGGGTCAGGGTGCACAGTGACCAGGTCCGCATGGGCCAGACCGAAGCCCTCCACCGACTCTGCCACTACTTGTCTGGGATCATTGATGAGCTTTTTCATGGGTACCTTCGGATCATCCTCACATCGTTGTCAGCGGATATCCACGGACGCCCGGGTGCGGCGTTGCGGTGCTCTCAGCGTAGTTCTGATCCGGGTCGCTGAACAGTGCAGCACCGCCCTGAACCGAACGCAGGACGCACGGTCAGCCCGGCAAGTTCAGAGGCTGCGGATCATCCGGGTGTTGCCCAGCGTATTGGGCTTGACCCGGGCCAGATCCAGGAACTCCGCCACCCCTTCGTCGTGCGAGCGCAGCAGCTCCGAGTAGACATCCGGGCTGACAGCATCCTGAATCGGCATCACTTCAAAACCGTGACGGATGAAGAAGTTCACCTCGAAGGTCAGGCAGAAGACCCGGCTGACCCCCAGGCCGCGAGCCCGCGCCAGCAACTCCTCCACCATGGCATGACCCACACCGTGGCCACGCCAGCGGGCGGCAGCCGCCAGTGTGCGGATCTCGGCGAGGTCCTCCCACATGACATGCAGTGCCCCGCAGCCAATGACTTCGGCCTTCGTGGTGTCCGTGGCCGGGACCTCCGCGACCAGCATCTCCTGGATACCCTCGAAATAGGCCACCGTCTCCTTGGAGACCAGGACGCGCTGCTCAGCGAGGGGAGCCACCAGGCCCTTGATCGCCTGAACATCGCTGGTCCTTGCGGGGCGGAGGATAAAAGGCCGCCCGGAAATCGCTGTAGTCACGGCTTGAGTCTAATCTCCTGGGAGCCGATATATGCACACCTGCGGTTATTCATGCGGACCCAGGTCCCGGCCAGAACATCACAGCACTCCGTACGCGCTCATCAGCCAGTCCATATTGTTGGTCAGTCCCGGCCGCCAGACGTTCCAGCTGTGGCCGCCGGGCAGCACCTTGAGCTGCACCTGAACCCCGGCGTTCTTGAGTGCAGCATAAACTTCCTCACCCTGTGGGCGGTAGGTGGAATCGGTGCCGCCCACCACCACCATGGCCGTGCTCTGCGTGAAGCGCGTGGTCTTGAGGATGGCGAGCGGATCCACCCTGGCGAAGGCTGCGGCATCCCCCCCGAAGTATTTCGCCACCAGCGCGGCATCCCCACCCTGCAGATACGGTCCGCGTTCGCCGGAGATGTCCAGGAATATCGGGAAGGCGTCTGGCGCCGTGACGCCCAGTTGCAGAGCGCAGGTGCCGCCATAGGAGAAGCCTGCGATGGCGAACTGCTTGCTGGAGCCGAGGCCCAGTTTGAAGGTCTGACGGACGTAGTTGGGAACGTCGACCGCCAGGAAGGTCTTGCCCTTACCCAGCGCGGAATCCATGCACAGCGGCCATTGGGCGGCTGAGTTGCCGGAAACATCCGGCATGACGACCAAGGGCGCGATGCCCTGATGCCCTGCGGCATAGGCATCCATCTCCTGGGCGAGCTTCCCACTCTGAATCCAGTCCCCCGCGCTACCGGGGTTGCCGTGGATCAGCACCAGCACCGGGACATTGGCGGGCCTGTCCACCTGGTACGCCGGCGGGATATAGATATAAGAATCCCCGGAGGCCATGCCGGACACCGGACCGGGGATGGACACCTTGACGACTTTTCCTGTCGAGGGCATCCCCGCTGGCGGCTTCCAGTCCTTGAGCGTCACAGTGGGCGTCTGGGCCGTCAGTTGCCCGGCCTGCTCACTGGGGATGACCGGCCGGGTCTCCACGTGCACGCCGTTGTCACCCCACACGCTGCCCAGCGTGGGGTAATAGCCAAAGATCTGGTTGATCTGGCCTGCGAGTGCGGCGACCACCAGAACCAAGGCCAGCGGAACCAGCGCCCTGGACCACCAGCGCTTCGCCGAGAGCAGCCTGGGCACCACCAGCACCAGGGCGGTGGCACCGAGTCCCAGGTAGAGGTAGATGCGCCAGTCCAGCGCGGCGCCCCAGGGGTTGAGCACATCGTCGATCAGGACCTTAAGCCCGATGCCGACCACCGCCCCGACGCCCAGAGCGATCAGTACCGTGCGGAGAAGGTGCTTCCTCGGGAGCCAGAGCAGCCACAGGCCGCCGAACGCACCGAGTGCCGGGAGGAGCAGGGCAAGCCAACCGACGGTCAGCTCAATTCCCGCCATATGCTCTCCCGTTCGGTCGATATTGTCCAGGTGCGCGAAGTGCCCTTGGGGTTGCAGCATCGACGTGCTGCAACCCCAAGGGCACTCTAACGCGCAGCAGCGCTTGGGCCCACTCGCCCGAGGGCCCCACTGCGAGGAACGAACAGAGGGAGGGCGTGGGGACTATCCGGCGATTCTGGCCAACTCAGGCAACCGGTGCGATCTCGGGAACCCGGGGCTTGGCCGTTCCGGCGAAAGTGAACTTCGCGGTATCGCCCTCACCCTCGACGTCCACCACGATGATCTCTCCGGCCTTGATCTCACCGAAGAGGATCTTCTCAGAGAGCTGATCCTCAATCTCGCGCTGGATGGTGCGGCGCAGCGGCCGGGCACCCATTGCGGGATCGTAGCCGCGAGTGGCCAGCAATACCTTGGCAGCGGGCGTGAGCTCGATGCCCATGTCCTTGTCCTTGAGGCGCTCCTCCAGGCGGGCCACAAACAGATCGACGATCTCCACGATCTCCGACTCGGTCAGCTGCGGGAACACCACCACATCGTCGACGCGGTTGAGGAACTCGGGGCGGAAGTGCTGCTTGAGCTCCTCCGTCACACGGGCCCGCATCCGGTCGTACCCGGTCTGGGTGTCCGTTCCGGACTGGAAGCCCGTGGCCACGGAACGCGAGATATCCCGCGTACCCAGGTTGGTGGTCATGATGATCACGGTGTTCTTGAAGTCGACCACGCGACCCTGGGAATCGGTCAGGCGACCGTCTTCCAGAATCTGCAGCAGCGAGTTGAAGAGATCGGCGTGCGCCTTTTCCACCTCATCGAAGAGAACCACGGAGAACGGACGACGCCGGACCTTCTCGGTCAGCTGACCGCCCTCTTCGTAGCCGACGTATCCGGGAGGGGCACCGAACAGTCGCGAGACCGTGTGCTTCTCCGAGTACTCGGACATGTCCAGGGTGATCAGGGCATCCTCGTCGCCGAACAGGAACTCGGCGAGAGCCTTGGCCAGTTCTGTCTTGCCGACGCCGGTCGGGCCGGCAAAGATGAACGAGCCACCGGGGCGCTTGGGGTCCTTCAGACCGGCACGGGTACGACGGATCGCCTGGGACAGCGATTTGATCGCCTCGTTCTGGCCGATGACGCGCTTGTGCAGCTCATCCTCCATGCGCAGCAGACGCCCGGACTCTTCCTCGGTGAGCTTGAACACCGGGATTCCGGTGGAGTTCGCCAGAACCTCCGCAATCAGCTCCTCGTCCACCTCTGAAATGGAATCCAGGCCGCCACTGCGCCAGTCCCGGTCCTTCTCGGCGCGCTCGGAGATCAGCTTCTGCTCGGTATCGCGCAGAGCGGCAGCACCTTCGAAGTCCTGTGCGTCGATCGCAGCTTCCTTCTGGACCTTGACCGCGGCGATTTCCTCATCCATGGCCTTGAGCTCCGGCGGGGCCGTCATCCGACGGATCCGCAGCCGGGCACCGGCCTCATCGATCAGGTCGATCGCCTTGTCCGGCAGGAAGCGGTCCGAGATGTAGCGCTCGGCCAGCGTCGCTGCGGAGGTCAGGGCACCATCCGTGATCGAGACCCGGTGGTGCGCCTCGTAACGGTCACGCAGGCCCTTGAGAATCTCAATGGCCAGGGCCACCGAGGGTTCCTTGACCTGGATCGGCTGGAAGCGCCGCTCCAGGGCGGCATCCTTCTCAATATATTTGCGGTACTCGTCCAGGGTCGTAGCACCGATGGTCTGCAACTCTCCGCGCGCCAGCATGGGCTTGAGGATCGATGCCGCATCAATGGCACCCTCAGCGGCACCGGCACCCACCAGGGTGTGGATCTCATCGATGAACAGAATGATGTCCCCGCGGGTGCGGATCTCTTTGAGCACCTTCTTCAGGCGCTCCTCGAAGTCACCACGGTAGCGCGAACCGGCCACGAGCGATCCGAGGTCCAGGGTGTAGAGCTGCTTGTCCTTGATGGTCTCCGGCACATCACCGCGCACGATGGCCTGTGCGAGGCCTTCGACGACGGCGGTCTTGCCGACGCCGGGCTCACCGATCAGGACGGGGTTGTTCTTGGTCCGCCGGGAGAGGACCTGCATGACACGTTCCATCTCCTGCTCACGCCCGATGACGGGATCAAGCTTGTTTTCCCGTGCGGCCTGTGTGAGATTCCGGCCAAACTGGTCCAGTACGGCGGAGCCCGCAGGGGTACCTTCAGGCTGTCCCTGGCCCACGCCTGCGCCAGCGGGCTCCTTACCCTGGTAACCGGAGAGCAGCTGGATGACCTGCTGGCGGACGCGACTCAGATCCGCGCCCAGCTTGACCAGCACCTGAGCGGCCACGCCTTCACCTTCACGGATCAGGCCCAGCAGAATGTGCTCGGTACCGATGTAGTTGTGACCCAGCTGAAGAGCCTCCCGCAGTGAAAGTTCCAGAACCTTCTTGGCGCGAGGCGTAAAGGGAATGTGGCCATTGGGGGCCTGCTGACCCTGACCAATGATCTCCTGGACTTGTTCCCGCACCGCATCCTGGGAGATGTTCATTGACTCCAGGGCTTTAGCCGCAATGCCTTCACCCTCGTGGATGAGACCCAGCAGCAGGTGCTCGGTACCGATGTAGTTGTGGTTGAGCATGCGGGCCTCTTCCTGGGCCAGCACCACCACTCGACGGGCTCGGTCGGTAAATCTTTCAAACATTGCGCCACACTCCTCACTACTGCGTACTTTGATGCTACGCATAGCCGCCGCAGTGTGGCGCAATGTTCGCCACAGGGAAAACTGCGGCAGGAACCTCGTGGCCTCAGCCGTTGGCTTTGCGGTAGGCCTCAACGATCTCGGCGGGAATGCGTCCACGGTCGCTCACCGAATGGCCGTTGTCCCGGGCCCACTGACGAATCTGAGAAATTTCATTCGGTCGGGTCACCGCTGGGCGACCGGCACGGGCCGAACGCGCCGTGGCACGACGCGCGGCATTCAGATATGGGCGAATAGCATCACGGAGTTCCGCCGCGTGCAGCTTGGAAAGATCGATCTCATAGGTGGCTCCGTCAAGGCCGAAACGCACGGTTTCATCCGCAGTACCACCATCGAGATCGTCAACCAGAATAATTTTTACGCGCTGTGCCACTGTGGTCCCCTCACCAGACGACTCACCTCAGGAGTGTCCCTATGCAGGAATTACTTCGTACGTAAAAAGTATGCACGAAATCGGGGAATGGGTCAAAGAGGCTCACAATAATGAAATATCCACCACTCAGGAAGAAAATTCCTATTATTCTGGCTGGCCCCTGCGGAGCTGCTCGGCATGTTCAGCTTCCGCTGCTGCTAGCGCTTCACGTTCTGAACGGTCCGCACGGAATATGGCGCGCATTGCGAAAAAGAACAGCACACCGACTCCCAGCGAGGGGAGAATGACCGCCAAATAATCCATCGAAATCATCTGCTTTCGTTGTGCTCCAGCGGGTTAGCCCCGTGAAGAATCGGGCTTGAGCAGGGGGAACAGGATGGTTTCCCGAATGCCCGCATTGGTGAAGAGCATGACGAGCCGGTCGATGCCCAGGCCGATCCCGCCCATCGGCGGGGCGCCGTATTCGAGCGCCCGCAGGAAGTCTTCGTCGAGCTGCATCGCCTCAGGATCGCCACCAGCGGCACGCAGAGACTGTTCGGTCAGGCGTTCGCGCTGGATCACCGGGTCGATCAATTCGGAGAATGCCGTACCGCGCTCCATTCCACCGATAATCAAATCCCAGGCCTCGATCAGCCCTGGCTTACTCCGGTGGGGGCGAGCCAGCGGCTGTGCGGACGGCGGGTAGTCATAGACAAAGGTCGGCTGCAGCAATCCCGGCTCGACGATTTCGCTGAAAAGTTCCACCACCAACTTTTCAGCGTCCCAGGCCGGGCTGACCGCGAGGTCGAATTTCGTGGCAATATCGCGCAGCACCTGAACATCGGTTTCGGGAGTGATGTCCTGCCCCACGGCCTCAGAAAGCCCGGGATATACCGCCAACCAGCGCCATTCGGCATCGAGGTCAATAACACCCGCCTCGGTGGTGATCTGCCGGCTTCCTACCGCATCCGCGCAGTCAAGAATGAGTTGCTTCATGCGGTCCGCCATAACGAATTGGTCGCCATAGGCCTCGTAACATTCCAGCATGGTGAATTCGGGGCTGTGAGTTGAATCGACGCCCTCGTTGCGGAAAATGCGACCCATTTCATAGACCTTGTCGATGCCGCCCACCACGGCGCGCTTGAGGTAAAGCTCCAACGCGATGCGCAACGTCATTTTCTGATCAAAGGCATTGACATGCGTTTCAAAGGGCCGGGCAGATGCCCCACCGTGCACCAGTTGCAGCACCGGGCCCTCGACTTCAACATAGCCAAAACCGTGCAGGGTCTCCCGGATGGACCGGGTGATCGCGGCGCGGGTGTGCACCATCTGGCGGGCTTCCTCGCGCACCATCAGATCCACATAACGCTGACGAACGCGATTCTCCTCATTCAGATCCGCATGCAACACCGGAAGCGGACGCAAGGCTTTGGAAACCATCTGCCAGGAATCAGCCAGAACGGAGAGTTCACCCCGCTTGGAGGAAATGACTTCGCCGTGCAGAAATACGTGGTCACCCAGATCGACCAGGGCTTTCCACTCGGCCAGCGATTCGGCACCCACCCGGTCCAGACTCAGCATGCCCTGCAGTCGGGTGCCGTCACCCTCCTGAAGCGTAACGAAGCACAACTTGCCGGTATTGCGGACAAACACCACGCGACCGGCGACGCCGACCTCCTGGCCACTGGCCTGATCAGCCTCCAGGTGCCCCCACTGCTGGCGGATCTCCGCCAGAGTGTGTGTGCGGGGAACACCCACCGGATAGGCTTCCACCCCGCGTTCGAGCAGACTGGCCCGCTTGTCGAGTCGGATCTGCATCTGCTCGGAGATGTCAACGGCTGCGGGGGAATTGTGCTCGGTCACGATAGCCCAGTTTACCGGCACTGCCACACATCTGAGCCATCCGGCAACCCGGGCCCCGCCAGCAGCTCCATATTGTCGATCAGCCGCACCGGGCCGACGCGTGCGGCCACCACGGCGAGCGCCTGGCCGGTGAACGGCGTCTCAGCGCAGTTCTCCGCGCGCGGGCTGAAGGTCTCCGGATCCAGAACCTCCAGATAGTCCAGCTCCACCAGGGGCTCGCTGCGGATCAGCGCCACCGCCGATTCCAGATCGAGAGGCTCGGAGCGCGCAGCGCGCTCGCTCAGCAGACGCAGTGCCCCGGAAAGCACCAGTGCGGCTTCGCGTTCCGCCACGGAGAGGAAGCGGTTGCGGCTGGAGAGCGCCAGCCCGTCCGCATCCCGCACGGTAGGCACCCCGACGATCTCGACGGGAAAATTCAGATCGGCCACCATCCGGCGCACCAGCGCCAGTTGCTGCGCGTCCTTCTGACCGAAATAGGCGCGGTAGCCGCTGTGGATCACCGGCTGGGCGACGTGCAGCAATTTGGCCACCACGGTCAGCGCCCCGTCGAAATGACCGGGTCTGGAGGCCCCTTCCAGCCTCCCCCCCAGGGCGCCGGATGAGAGGCGGATCAACGGATCCCCGGCAGGGTACATTTCCGCCACACTAGGCGCGAACACGAGGGCGACGCCCACCTCCTCGAGCAGGGCGACATCGGCATCCAGAGTCCGGGGGTAGCGTTCCAGGTCTGCCGGATCCCCGAACTGCAGAGGATTGACGAAGATCGAGGCTGCCACCACCTGATTCGCCACCACCGCCGCCCGCGCGAGGCTCGCATGACCCTCGTGCAGGGCACCCATGGTCGGTACCAGGCCGAAGCTGCGCTTCGCTGCGGGCAATACCTCTTCCTCCAGTTCTTCCAGGAGCCGCACCGATGCCTCACGCAGCTCGGCAATGGTGTGAACCACCTGAATGCTCATGAATCCTCTTCTGTCGCTTCTGTTGCTGAATCCATTCCTGAGTTCCCGCCATCGAGCACCCGCTCCAGCGCCCCCCATTGTTCCGGACTCAGCCGCCCCCGCTCAAAGGCGCGGATCGCTGTGGCTCGGGCCATGGCGAGATAGGCCTGCAGGACGTCCTCTGACCCGGCCACCGAGTCCACGGCCTCCTCGACCGCCGCCCGGTGCGCGGCGACCGTCCCGGCATCGCCCCTCACCACGGGCCCGGTCAGCGCGTTTTCCCCGGAGGCCAGCGCATTCTCCAGCGAAGCCCGCAGCAGCGGGCCCAGCAGCCGTTCAGGGCGTTCGATGCCGATGCCGGCCAGCAGCTGAGCAGATTGCGCCACCAGCGTGACCAGGTGGTTGGAACTATGGGCCAGGGCCGCGTGGTAGAGCGGGCGGTCCGCCTCGGCGATCACTACCGGCTCCGCCCCCATCTCCACAACCAGCGCCTGGGCGATCGGCAGCATGGCCGGATCCGCACTGACCCCGAAGCTGCAGTCGCTGATTCTGCTCAGATCCATGCTCAGTCCGGTAAAGGTCATTGCCGGGTGAATCGCCAGCGGGATCGCCCCGACGGCCCGCACGGGTGCCAGAACCCCCACACCGAAGCGCCCGGAGGTGTGCGCCACCAGCTGCCCCGCCTGCCAGGCGCCCAGTGTGGCCAAGCCCTCCACCAACGTGCTCAGGGCGTCATCCGGCACGGCGAGCAGCACCAGTTCCGCCCGCTCCACGACCTCAGGGATCTCCAGAATGGGTACCCCGGGCAGCAGCGACTCGGCCCGCTCCCGTGAATCCTCGGAGACCGCGCTGACGCCGACGACGGCATGGCCGGCCCCGCGCAGAGCCGCACCGAGGACGGCACCGACCTTGCCCGCACCGACCACTCCGACGCCAAGGCGCCCGGGCCTGCGCGCGTTGCCGGATACCGCATGATCAGGGCCAGGCCCGGAGGCGCTCATGAAATCCACCCCTTAATCTTCGCGCATCTCCATCCAGCGTTCCGGACGGGCGATCCGCCGCGCCACAGCAGCGCGTCCGGCCTGCGCGGTAAACAGCTCCCGGGCCACCGCAAGATCGAGATGCGGCACCAGCGGACGGACGGGGCCGGTGGTGGAATGCAGGTGAAAGTCCGCCACCCGCAGCAGACGCTGCACCGGGCCCTGGTTCAGCTGAAGGGACTGGGTGCGCTCATGGGGTACCACCGCCAGCTGGCGGTGCAGCACGCCGTGACGGCACAGCAGCGCGGTCTCCGTGGAGCGGTAGCCATTGCGACGCCAGGCCAGAGGGTTGAGCCAGGCAGCCCGGCGCGGCGAGGTGACAAAGCCCTGCGCTGAGCCGTGGCCTCTCATCCCGGCGAGGAACACCGCCTCGGGGCTGCCTTCAGAGGAAGCGTCGCCTTCGCCGGCAGAAGCCTGGACCCCCGGATCGGGGAGAACCAGAGCCAACACCGCCAGAGCATCCTGCGCCGTTCCCACCGGCAGCAGCATGGACCCGTTCTCCCGACCGTGATGCCCATACCCGGCCACGTTGACCTGCAGGCGATACCAGCCGAACGGCCGCCACAGCAGGTTCTGCTGGACCCTGACCGCCTGGATCCGCCCGGGAGGAATGGTCTGCGCCCGCGTTTCGAGCAGGCCATAGTGAAGCCGGATGCCGTCCGGGGAGATGGCCACCCGGAAGTTGAAATCCTTGACGAAGCGCTGCCAGTAGGTGCTGCCCAGGCCCAGCAGACCGGGCAGCAGCGCCACCACGGCCGGCCACCACCCCTGTGTAAGGCACCACACCAGAAATCCCAGGAAGCCCAGCATGATGACGGTGGGCGCGGACGCGACCGAGGAGGCGATGATGCGCCCCGGAGGGACTCTGAGCACTTCCTGCTCCGGCGCCTCAGGGATCTCGGCATCGTCCCCGGCCTCGAGGCTGACCCCAGCGGCACGGGCCAGAATGGCGGCCCTCAGCCGTTGCGCGTGCCCCAGCGTGAGGAAGGAAAGCCGCATGACCGACTTCCCGCCATCGGCCACCTCGAATTTGAGCTCCGCCAGATTGAAGATCCGCGCCAGCAGCGGTTGCACCAGATCGATCGCCTGAAGCCGGTCGATCCGCGCCTGGCGCTGCTGCCGGATCAGCACGCCCGAGGTGATCCGCACATGGGTCTCGGTGACCTGGTAGCGGGTGAAGATCCAGGAGAGCACAAAGAACACGCCATAGACCACGATGGCGCCACCGAAGGTGGCCAGCGGAACCCAGTCCAGCGAAATCCCGGCCCCACGGCCGGACGCGATGCCACGGATCAGTTCTTCCAGCGAATTACGGCCAAAGATGACCATCACGGCCAGAATCGCGATCCAGCCGCGAATGGCGGGGGAGGCGGGGTGCACGCGGTGCCAGTCTGCCTCGCCATCGGCCGTCACTGTCGGCTCAGAGCCGAATCTCATGTCAGAGGGTTCATGTCACAGCCCGGCCAGCCTGGCTTCACCGAGCGCGGAGAGCTGCTCGCGCAGTCGCGCCGCCTGCTCCACCGGCAACCCCTCCAGATGGGCCCGTGTCCCCGGGGAGGCGGTGTGCAGTTTGAGCGTCGCCACGCCGAACATCCGCTCCAGCGGGCCCACCGAAACATCCACGTATTGCATGCGCCCATAGGGGATCACCACCAGGCGCTGGAAGAACAGGCCTTGCCGGATCAGCAGATCCTCGGCCCGCTCGGCATAGCCCACCGCAGCCACCTGACGCGGCACCAGCAGCAGCCGCCACAGGCGCACGATGACCGCCACACCCACCACCAGCCAGGCCAGCAACGGCGGGATGGCCGCCCAGACGCGGGTCAGGACGAGCACCACCGGAATGCTCAAGACGGCCAGCATCAGGAGGGAGGTCAAACCTTCGCGCAGCAGCCGCACCGTGACGAAGGCTGGCGCAATGCGGGACCAGACGACATCGTCGGGGTCGATCGGCTGCGCTGCCGGACGACTCGGGCCAGCGTGGCTGCGGCTCAGGCTCGGGTTCATCGGGCGTATTCGCCGCCATCGTCCTGCACGGGCCGGGCGCCGGCCTTGTCCGGGTCTTCCGGCGTGTCCGGAGGAATCCGGCAGAACCGCTCCACCAGCAGGCCCACGGCCACCACCACGGCAGCACCACCCAACAGCACGGCTGGCTGAATCACCAGGGTCAGCGGGGCACCGTATCCGACGACGGCGCTCAGCGCGTCCACCACGACGCCCAGGTGCCAGCCCATCAACAGGGCGCCGGCGTAGCAGCTCGCCTGCGCCAGGATCAGCGTGCGGGCGGCCAGAATCGGGTCAAGCGGCCGCGCTTTCGCGGGAGCCCTGCTCCCCTCCTGCCGCGCCCTGCTGCGGTTCTCCCGCCAGGAGCGCACCCGCCAGCCCAGCAGGAAGACCCCCACCGAGACAATGCCCAGGGTGATCAGTGCGCTGTAGGGCAACGATGGCGCAGGCCAGCCGACGCGCCCGGCCCAGGTGGCGGCCAGCCAGCCCAGGACCGTAGTGACGAACACTATGGAGCCCAGCCGCCACGGGCTGATAGTGCGCATCTGCCGTGCCATGGATTCCTCTGCTGTCGGTTGGTGCTGTTCGTTCTCGTCTGCCGGGCGGTGGTGAAACGCTACGCGAGCGTCTCGGTGTCCTTCCACGGTACCCGTGCCGCGGCGGGATGCACACGCTCCAGCGGAAAGCCATCAAAGTCCTGCACACCGGCCAGATCGGGAGCCTCCCGGACCAGATCCCGCACCGGGATCCCGGACAGGGCTGCCTGCGGGTTCATCAGCAACCACGGCACCAGGACGAAGGCACGTTCCGCTGCGCGGGGATGCGGCAGGGTGAGCACCGGGTCGTCGCTGATCATCCCGGCATAGTCGATCACGTCGACGTCGAGCGTCCGGGGGCCGAACCGCACCAGCCGCACCCGGTGGTGCTTGGCCTCCACGGCGTGACAGAGCTCCAGCAGTTCATAGGGACCCAGCTCGGTCTCGATTTCGAGGACCATATTGAGGTAAGGAGGTTGCCCTTCCGGGCCGCCCACAGCCTCGGTCTGAACCACCGGCGAGACATTGATCATCCGCACTTCCGGGGATTCGACCAGGTCCTGAACCGCCTCGGCCAGCGTCTCCGCCCGCTCGCCCAGATTGGAGCCCAGCGCAAGGATGGCCCGTGCGCTCATGGCTGACCCTCCGGCTGCGCGCTCCGCGTGATCGAGACCGTCACATCACCGAAAGGCACCTCGATGGGCGCCTGCGGCTTATGCACGGTGACCTCCACCTTGGCCAGCGGGAATCCCGCCAGCAGTCCGGCAGCGATCCGTTCGGCCAGCGTCTCGATCAGCTTGAACGGCTCACCGACAATGAACCCGTGCACCAGATTCGCCGCCAGGCCGTAGTGGACGGTTTTCTCCAGGTCATCCGTGGCTGCGGCGGCACGAAAATCGGTGTACAGGACGACGTCCACGATGAACACCTGCCCCTCGCGGCGCTCGTGGTCGAACACCCCGTGGTACCCGGTGCCGCCGATGCCGTTCAGGGAGATCCGGTCCAGCGGATCAGTGTGCTGCGTCATCGCGAGCCTCAGCGTGCCGCACGCGCGGCAGCAGCCACGCGCCCGGCGACCTTGGCGGCATCGAGGTTGCCGGGGACGTCATGGACCCGTACGCCCCAGGCACCCTTTGCAGCGGCCAGGGCCGTCGTCGCGACGGTGGCATCATCGCGCTCCAATGGCGCGGCCGCCTTGCCCGCCGTGGTGAGCAGGGTACCGAGGAAGCGCTTGCGGGAGGTGCCGACGAGCACGCGGTTGCCCAGTTCGGCAAAGCGCTCCAGCGCCGCCAGCAACACCCAGTTCTGCTCACTGGTCTTGGAGAAGCCCAGGCCGGGATCCACGATCAGCTGCTCCGGAGTGACCCCGGCCGCGTAGAAGCGTTCCTGGGCTGTGCGCAGCTCCGCCAGGACCTCTGCCACAACGTCCTGGTAGCGGGCCAGGGAATCCATGGTTTTGGCGGTGCCGCGACGGTGCATGAGCACGTAGGGGACCTGACGCTCGGCAATGAGCTCCACCATTTCTGGTGAGGCGTCCACGGCGGAGATGTCATTGATGATGGCGGCGCCGGCGTCCAGGGCTGCGCGAGCCGTTTCTGCGTGGCGGGTGTCCACGCTGACCAGCGCACCGGCCTTCACCATGGCCTCCACGACGGGCATGATGCGCCCCTGCTCGGTCTGAGAGTCGACTTCTTCCGCGCCGGGGCGGGTGGATTCACCGCCGATGTCGATCACATCGGCACCGGCGTAGAGCATCCGCAGACCGTGACCGATCGCCGTGTCCAGCGAGTTGTACGCCCCACCGTCGCTGAAGGAATCCGGGGTGACGTTGAGGATGCCGAAGACGACGGCGCGGTCCTGCGGCAACTTGGCGAACTCGGCGCGGGGGCGGGGCGGTCGCAGGGTCGGCAAAGGGGAGGTAGCGGGCCCGGTTCCGGGGGCTGCGGCGAGGGAGTCCATGGGTGTGTTCCGTTCCGTACGCTATCGGGAAGTATCAGAGGTGCTGGGATTCCGTCAGGTTCCCAGACGTCATTTCCCCAGAATGAGGCTCATCGCCTCGGCCCGGGTCGCTGGTTCATGCAGGATGCCGCGAACCGCCGAGGTGACGGTCTTGGCGCCAGGTTTGCGTACACCCCGCATGGACATGCACAGGTGCTCACATTCCACCACAACAATGGCACCCCGCGGGCTTAATTGTTCCACCAGGGCATCCACAATCTGCGTGGTGAGCCGTTCCTGAACCTGAGGCCTGCGAGCAAAGACCTCCACCAGCCGGGCCAGTTTACTCAGGCCGGTGACCTTGCCGTCCAGCGAGGGGATGTAGCCGACGTGCGCCACCCCGTGGAAGGGCACCAGGTGATGCTCGCAGGTCGAGTAGAAGGGAATGTCCTTGACCAGCACCAATTCCTGATGCGAGATGTCAAAGGTCCGCGAGAGCACCTCGGCCGGGTTCTGCGTCAGGCCGGAGAAGATCTCCGCATAGGCCCGGGCTACCCGCTCAGGGGTTTCAGCCAGGCCGGAGCGGTCCGGATCTTCGCCGATCGCCAGCAGGATTTCCCGCACCGCGGCGGCGATCCGTGGCTGATCCACGGAACTCCCGGCCGGGATGCTTCCTTCATCATCAATCTCGCACATAGGCCAGGCCCTTTCTCGGGTCATCCATCAGACACTGCCCGATGAGTCACTTTACGCGTTGGCACACGGCCAGATCACTGAAAGGTGATGGGTCACTGACCTTGCGGCGGGGTGTGGTGCCCAGGAGCCTGCGGCGCCGTCCCGTTGGAGGGATTTCCCCGCAGAGGAATCCCCTGTGCCGGGAATCCCTGCGTCTGACTCGCCTGCGCCTGACTGGCCTGGGCCAGGGCGTCTGCGTGCTCACGCCGTGAAGTGACCGGCGGAATGTCGGAGACCGGACGGTTCCCGGCGGACAGCCAGACCTCGCGCAGATCGCGCTTACGCAGATCGTGGAAGATCTGCTCCACTTCCTGCTGGTTCAGGGTTTCCCGCTCCAGCAGTTCCAGGGCCAATCGGTCCAGTACATCGCGGTTTTCGGTGAGTGCAGCGTACGCCTCGTTGTGCGCCTGCTCGATGAGCCGTCGCACCTCCTCGTCGACCAGCGCGGCGACCTCTTCGGAGAACTCGCGGCCGTTGCCGGCATCGCGCCCCATAAAAGGCTCTCCGCCGACGGAGCCGAGTTTCACGGCGCCGATGCGCTCGCTCATGCCGTACTCCATGACCATCTTCCGGGCGATGCCGGTGGCCTTCTCAATGTCATTCGAGGCACCGGTGGAGGGGTCGTGGAAGACGATCTCCTCCGCCACCCGGCCACCCATCGCGTAGGACATCTGGTCCAGCAGCTCGTTGCGGGTCACCGAGTACTTATCGTCCTCGGGGACCACCATGGTGTAGCCCAGAGCGCGCCCGCGCGGCAGGATGGTGATCTTGGTGACCGGGGCGGAATAGCGCAGCGCGGCTGCCACCAGGGCGTGGCCACCCTCGTGGTACGCGGTGATCTTCCGCTCGCGTTCCTTCATGACCCGGGTGCGCTTCTGCGGACCGGCCATCACACGGTCGATGGCCTCGTCCAGCGCGCGGTCATCGATCAGCTGAGCGTTGGAGCGGGCGGTCAGCAGCGCAGCCTCGTTGAGCACATTGGCCAGATCGGCACCGGTGTACCCGGGGGTCTTCTTCGCCACGGCGTTCAGGTCAACGCCCGGCGCCAACGGCTTGCCCTTGGCATGGACCTGAAGAATCTGCTCGCGGCCGATCTTGTCCGGCGCCTCCACCGGGATCTGCCGGTCGAAACGACCCGGGCGCAGCAGAGCAGGGTCCAGAACGTCGGGCCGGTTGGTGGCCGCGATCAGAATGACATTGGTCTTGGCATCGAAGCCGTCCATCTCCACCAGAAGCTGGTTGAGGGTCTGCTCACGCTCGTCGTTGCCGCCGCCGATGCCGGCACCACGGTGACGACCGACTGCATCGATCTCGTCCACGAAGATGATGGCCGGCGAGTTTGCCTTGGCCTGTTCGAAGAGATCGCGAACGCGGCTGGCACCCACGCCGACGAACATCTCCACGAAGTCAGAGCCGGAAATCGAATAGAACGGTACGCCCGCCTCGCCCGCAACGGCCCGGGCCAGCAGTGTCTTACCGGTTCCGGGAGGACCGTAGAGCAGGACGCCCTTGGGAATCTTGGCTCCGACCGCCTGGAATTTAGCCGGTTCCTGCAGGAACTCCTTGATCTCGTGGAGTTCCTCCACAGCCTCGTCGGCACCGGCGACATCGGCAAAGGTCACCTGCGGCATGTCCTTGGAGATCAGCTTCGCCCGGGACTTACCGAACTGCATGACCTTGGAGCCGCCACCCTGCATCCGGGAGATCAGGAACCAGAAGATCAACGCCACGATGATGAAGGGGATCATCAGCTGGAGGAAGCCAGTGAAGAAATTGCTCTGGATGGGCTGATCGTCGACCTTGGGCACCTTGGCGTCATTGAGCGCCTTGATGACATCCGGGAAGCGCTCCTGGAGGACATTGAAGTAGATGGTTTTGCCCAGGTTCTGATTGTCCTTGGTGAAGTTATCCTTCAGGGTCAGATCAACGCGACCCTCCTGGGAAACCTTGGCCGAGGCCACTTTGTCCCCCGAGATCAAACTCATGCCATCGGAGGTATCGACGCGGGCAGTCCCACCCATATTGAGCAGGGAGAATCCCACTCCGCCGATCACCAGCACCAGGATGATCCAGACCAGCGGACCCTTAAAGATCTTTTTGATGTCCATACAACTCGGAGCTCCCGCCCCGTCCTTCCTCCCGCGCACCTGCGGCGCAGGTGCCCATTCAGGGCCAACGCCCGGCCTAGATACTCTATCGAGCTTTTGGCCAGTGGCTGTTACTACCCGCACCATTCACGCATGGGGCCGCGGCGAAGTTCCCGCGCAGCGGGTGATGTTTGCCCACAGCGGAATCGCTGGTGGTGGTGCTGCTTCGGGTGGCTACGCGCCGTCTTGCGCTGCCGCCCGGTGTTTTGCCCTGCCGCCCGGTGTTTTGCCCTGCCGCCCGGTGTTTCGCCCTGCCGCCCGGTGTTTTGCGAACGTTAACGGAAAGAGCACCCGCTATTGCGGGTGCTCTTTCCGTTAACGTTCGCGATTTCCGATTCCCTGGGTGCCGGGCGAGTGCCGTTTGTTGCGGGGCACCCCTGCCCTCGTCAGGATTCCTGCCAGGTGAGCCGGGCGTCTGAGATCGGACCAGGTCCAGCGGACGACCTTCAGGCCCAACGCACGCAGCGCATCTTCACGCCGTTTTTCCGCAAACACCCGTTCCTGCGGTGTCAGCGGCGACCAGTCCTGCCGGTAGTACTTCTCCTTGCCGTCGAATTCGCCCACAATGCCCGCGTCACGCCAATGGAAATCAGCTCTGGCATCAGTACCATCGTCCAGAACAAACACGCTTTGAAGTTCCGGTATCTGAAACCCCAGCAGGTGCATCTGGGCCCGGCTCAGGGATTCCCCCGCCGATTCCGAGAGCCCGGAACCAAGACGCGCGACCGCCATCGCACGCTGTTCGCCTGCCCGGGAGAGCAGGCCCTGGCTGGCGACGGCCAACTCTTCCGGCGAGCAGGGCGGCCCCCAGGGCTTCCTCGCGTTCCAGGAACCGTCCGGATTCGGCCGTGACGACCGGAACGCGGCATCGACGATGGCGAGGGACCAGGGAAAGCTGAGTCGTGAGGCCAGCTCGAGAACGGTGCGGGATTTACTCGTCACCAACAAGCCACCCACCGCAACCACCTCCTCAACGGCACGGTCCAGGCCGCGCACCCGGCGAATATCGCCGCGCGACCTACCCCGGCTGGTGTCGGAGGTTAGCACAGTGGGCTTCGACGGACAGCTTGCCAGCGGCAAACCCCACAACAAAGCTGCGGATTCTCTAGCAAAGACCGGGGCGGCCGTGCTGCTGAGCGCCCACGAACAGGCTCGCATACCGTGTCTCTGGCGCTCATCGAGCGTGTCCCACTCCGCGACGCGCATATAGGAACCATGACGTACCCGATGAAGTTCCCCTCTCCGCTCGCGATCCACCAGGACGCGTGGGTCCAGGCCGAGCTCGCGCATGGTGCGGGTCAGAATAAGGCTGCTGGTTTCCATGCCATGACGCTACGAACCCGAGGAGCCGACCGCCAGCGGAATTGAGGTATTCATGACCTTATGTGGATAACTTTCCGATATTGGATGCAGGACGCACGGTTTCGCGAACGAAAACGGGAAAAGCACCCGTAATCGCGGGTGCTTTTCCCGTTTTCGTTCGCGAAACTGCCGGAAGCTTATTCGTAGACGTGCGGCGCCAGGGTTCCGACGAAATCGAGGTTGCGGTACTTCTCCGCAAAATCCAGGCCGTAGCCCACCACGAATTCATTGGGGATGTCGTACCCGACGTACCGGACATCGATCTCCACCTTGGCGGCCTCCGGCTTCCGCAGCAGCGTGCAGATCTCCACCGAGGCCGGCCCACGGGACATCAGATTGGCCCGCAGCCAGGAGAGCGTGAGCCCGGAGTCGATGATGTCCTCCACAATGAGCACATGCTTGCCCATCAGGTCCGTCTCCAGATCCTTCAGAATCCGCACCACACCGGAGGATTGTGTGCCGGAGCCGTAAGAGGACACCGCCATCCAGTCCATGGTGACGTGGCTGTGCAGCGCGCGGGCCAGATCCGCCATCACCATGACGGCACCCTTGAGAACACCCACAAGCAGCACCTCGCGGTCCGCGTAATCGGCGTCGATCTGGGCGGCGAGCTCAACGATCCGCCCCTGAATTTGTTCCTTGGTGTAGAGAACGTGCTTAAGGTCGGCTTCGACGTCGTGGGAATCCACCCGTTGCTCCTGACTGCGCCACTTCTGGTGGGCTAGCGGTGTCGTTTCAGGACTAGTTTTCCATAGTTTTGACCCGCTGACCGCGAGATCCGGTACGCAGAGACTCCGCCCTCCAACTGAATCGGTCCGGCGGAGCCGCGGCGCTGCAGCAGCGATTCGGCAGCCAGGAGCCTTTCGTAACTGGGCTGGGCACCCCCCAGACGCACGACGCCGATCGCCAACACTCGCTGCCTCAGTGCGGCAGGGAGCCGGTTCAGGGCTGCCTCCGGAAGCAGCAACTGCCCGGGATGCTGACTCGGGTCCGCCGGAACTTCTGGAAACTCCACCATCGCTTCAAATTTCGCGGCAGCCAGCTCATCAAGATACTCGGCGTCCTGAGCCAGAATCGCCGCACTGCGGGCCAGCGAGGGCGCCACCCCAGGCCCCAATTGACGTTCGAGCACCGGTAACACCAGATTCCTGGCCCGGGACCGGGCAAAACGTGCATCACGATTACTCGGATCATGCCAGGGTTCGAGCCCTTCCCCCCGGCACAGCTCCTCCGTCCCGGCCCGCCGGAGCGTCAGAAAAGGCCGCAGGAGTTCCACACCGGCAGCCTCAACAGCATCCCCGGCAGCGGGCTCCCGCAATAGCCGCCGCGCGGGCATCCCGGCCAGAGACCGGGTCCCGGAGCCCCGCGCCAGGCCCAGGAGCACCTGCTCCGCCTGGTCATCGAGAGTATGCCCGAGCAGCACCGCCCGTGCTCCGGATTCCCGCGCAGCAGCCGCAAAGGCCGCGTACCGGGCCTGCCGCGCCGCCGCTTCCGGGCCGCCGTCGTCCGCCACCTGGACCGTGCGCACCAGCACGGGATCCAGGCCCAGACCCGTCAGGACGTGCGCGGTGTGGGCAGCCACCTCGGCACTGCCCTCCTGCAGGCCGTGATCCACCACCACAGCACCCACCCGGACGATTCCGCGATGGCCATTGCCGCGATGGCCGAAGAATGCCGTCACAGCGGCGAGTGCCAGAGAATCGGGCCCACCGCTGCAGGCGACCAGGATCAGATCCTGGTGATTCAGGGGCGGTTCAAGCCCATCCAGGGCCTTGCGGACCAGTTGTCTCGCCTGCCCCATCCGCGGTTTCAGCCGAGGCCTGGGCCCGTCCGAGGCCAGGGAGCCCGGGCCGGAACCCGGCAAGCCAGAGCCCACCAAACCAGAGCCCACGGCTCAGAAACCCATGCGGGCGGTCCACAGCGCCGGCGCGTGGATCTCTTCCTCGGTGGGCAGATTACTGGCGCGCAGCCATACGGCGTTGAACCCGTCCATGCCGACCTCATCCACCACGGCACGGACAAACCGGGCACCATCGGTGTACTGGCGCATTTTGGCGTCCAGACCCAGCAACTTGCGCATGAACTTCTCCAGCGGGCTGCGGTCCTTGCCCCGGGCGTTGAAACGCTGCCGGATGGTGCGCACGGTGGGCACGATCGAGGAATCCACCGCATCCATCACCACGTTCGCGTGACCCTCGAGCAGACTCATGACGGCGGTCAGCCGGGACAGCGAGGCTTTCTCCTCCGGTGCCTCGAACAGGTCGATCAGCCCGGAGCCACCATTCGATGCCGCACCTGGACCCTCGGCGGTCAGCCCGCGCACCGCAGCACCCAGCCGCTCGCCCAGGGTGTCCATATTGCCCAGCAGGAGTCCGCCGAGTTGGTCGATTTCCGCCAGAAGATACTCCCGGAGCCAGGGGGCTGCGGCAAACTGCACCCGGTGCGTCTGTTCGTGCAGGCAGACCCAGAGACGGAAATCCTCCGGATCCACCGAAAGTTCCTGTTCCACGGTGAGGATGTTGGGAGCCACCAGCAGCAGCCTTCCAGCACCCGGAATGCCCGCCGAGCCAGCGCCCGGGCCAAGTGGGGCAAAGGGATCGTACTGGCCCAGCACCTTGGACGACAGGAATGCCAGCACCCCGCCGAGCTGAGCACCGGTCAGCGTTCCACTGACCTTCCGGGAAGCTGTGGAGAGCTGATTCTGCTCGCGGGCCTTCTCCTCCACCCGGGCCAGTGTGGAGCCGAGCATCACGGCAAAACCCTGAGTGTTCGCCTTCGCCCAGCCGGCCCGGTCCACAATCAGCACCTGAGAATCGCGCAGATCGGCGGCTGCCTGCAAGCCCGTGATCTGGTGGACATGAGGCACCGCGCGGTCCGCCATCTCGCGGAGGCTGGTCACCGCATGGCGGATCTGCTCGGGGCGCATCTGCGGGCCCGCAGGGGCCAATCGGGCGGCCGTCGTCGCCGCAAGGTCCCATTTCACCAGGCTCTGCTGTCCACTCACTCCCCCATCACATCACACTGATCAGACGGTGAGGCGGCTGCTCGCTACCAGCGCAACGAGGATCAGCCCAACGAGTCAGCAGCCAGCGCCTCAGCGACAGCCGCACGCGGCCAGCACGGTCGCGGCCTTATCGAGCACCGGCTGGGCGGTTTTAGCCCCGGCCGTGATGTCATTGGCCACCAGTGAGAAGACCAGCAGTCTGCCGTCGGCATCAACCACGGTCCCGGACAGCGCAGAGACGGTGTTGAGCGTGCCCGTCTTGGCCCGCACCAGCCCCGCCGCGGCACCCGTGCTGGGCCCGTCATAGCGGGTTTCCAGAGTGCCGTTCAGTCCCGCGATCGGCAGACCCGCCACAGCAAACCGGAGCCTGGGGTCCGATCCCTGGGCCAGCTGCCGCAGCAATGCCGCCAGCTGCGCCGGGCTCACCCGGTCTCCACCGGAGAGCCCGCTGTTGTCCGTGATGACCAGCCCCGCAGAAGGGACGCCCAAGGAGGTGGCGGTGGTCATCGTGAGCTTGGTGGCGGCGTCAAAGCTGCCCGGTTGCCCCGAGGCCATCGCGGCCATCCGGGCCAGAACCTCGGCCACATAATTATCGGAGTTGGTCAGCATATAACCGACCTGCTCAGCAACGGTCGCCGAATCCACGGAGGCCAGCACGGTTCCGCCAGCCGGGGCGCTGGAGCCGGAACTGCCGGAACCAACCCGAGCGACGGCGCCATCGACCGTCACGCCCTGAGCCTTCAGCGCCTGGGCAAAGACCTGCGCTGCGGTGAGGGCGGCATCCTGTGGGCGGCCCAGTCCACTCCCCGGAACAGCCAGTGCGCTGTGCAGGGCGAGTGGGTAGATCGGCGCGATTTCCCCTGCGTCAATATCGCCCTGTTCCCAGGCGGAACTCAGCGTGGGCCCGCTGAACAACGAGTCGTCGAGCAGCAGTCTGACCGATTTTTTGGGGTTCTTGGCCAGCTCCGCCGCGGTCTGCTGGGCCAGGGTGGCCAGCCCGGCCCGGCCGTCGATGGCGGACGGATCGGAGGCCTGCTCGCCCAGCAGGGCGTCGCCCCCGGCCACCAGGGTCAGCGTCGAGCCGTCAGCGGAGCGCTTGACAAAGGTGCTGAACCGGGACTGGGGGTCCATCGTGCTGAGCACCGCCGCCGCGGTGAAGAGTTTCAGATTGGATCCCGGGATGATCGCCGTGCTGGCCTGCCGGTCAAAGAGCACGGTGCCGGTCGCGGCATCCAGAACCTGCCCGGAGTAGCTGCCACCGGAGACGCTGAGAATGGGGGTCAACGCTGCGCTCAGCGCCGAGGTTGCTGGCAGCGGAGCTTGCGTGCCGGTCTGTCCGAGCAGGGACACGCCTGCCAGTGTCGGGGGGAGCTTCTGCGCCGCGGGAAGATTCGCGGTTGCCGGGGCCGGTGGGGGCACCAGCGCCGGGACCATCCGGACGCCGAAGGGAACTACCAGCGCTGCGACGGTGACGCTGAGCAACCCGACCTGGAGGAGGCGGGTCGATCTGCGCATAGGAGTACTCCGTTAAAAGTCATGGGGCGGGTGAGTGGCGATGCCGATATTTCGGGACAAATGTGGGGCACCACGGCGGACGCCTATATCCTCAATAGTAATCGGAGCGCGTGCTCCGAAAGAATCGCTGTGCCCGCACTGCGGCCCCTGTCTGGCAGCCGTCCGGGCAGTCACGGGCCAACTGAAGGAGTAACCATGAAGCACGATGTGACGATCGAAATCCCGCGCGGCTCGCGGGTCAAGTACGAGGTGGATCACGAGACCGGACGCGTCCGCCTGGACCGGGTGCTCTTCACCTCCATGCAGTACCCCACGCACTACGGCTTCTTCGACAACACCCTCGGCGAGGACGGCGATCCGCTGGACGCGCTGGTGTTCTACCCGGATGTTGACCTGTTCCCCGGCATCGTCATGGAGGCCCGCCCGATCGCCATCTTCAACATGGAAGACGAGTCCGGTGGAGACGCCAAGCTGGTGTGCGTCCCGGCGGACAAGCGCTTTGACCACCTGCAGGAAGCCTCAGATCTGGACGAGTGGCTGGTGAAGGAGATCGAGCACTTCTTCACCACCTATAAAGACCTGGAGCCGGGCAAGTGGGTCAAGCCGGCCGGCTGGGCAGACCGTGCGGCCGCCGAGGCAGAGTTGCAGGCCTCGATCGAACGGTTCGGCGCCGGGCACTGACGCCCAGTTGAACTCCCGCGAGTGGTGAGATGATGCCCCTAAACCGACGGTTTAGGGGCATCATCTCACCACTCGCGCGGGTTAAAGGCGGGTTAGATCAGGCTTCGCAGCACCCGGGCCGCGCCGTCGTCATAGACGGAGGCGGTGACCTCTGAGGCCACTTCCCGGACGCCATCGGGCGCCTGACCCATGGCCACCCCGCGCCCGGCCCAGCGGAGCATCTCGACATCGTTGAATCCATCGCCGATGGCGACCGTGTCCTCAGGCGCGATGCCCATGGACCGCCGCAGCGCCTCCAGCGCGGTGGCCTTAGTGACGCCTTCCGCGGCGATGTCCAGCCAGGAGGACCAGCCCACCGAGTAGGTCACGCCGTGCAGGCCCACGCCACGAACGGCCAGTTCAAACTCGTCCAGCGGCACCTCGCGGCTGTGCACCACCACGCGCACCGCCTCGGTGCTGAGCAGATCCTCAAAGTTCACCGCCTGAGCCTCGATGCCGAAGCTGGCGTCCTGGAAGCTGCTCGTGGAGAGGAAGGCGCCGGTGGCGGTTTCCACGGCGAACATCGCCTCGGGCAGCGTGGCGCGCAGGGCACTCAGTGCGGTGGCAGGAGTAAAGGTGGCCCGATGTAGCACCTCGTAGCCGGGCTCGCGCGAAGAATCCAGCCGTACAGTCACCCCACCGTTGCAGCTCACGGCGTGCCCGTCGCCGAGGCCGAGCAGTTTCACCACGGGCAGCGTGGCACCCAGCGAGCGCCCGGTAGCGATGATCAGGCGGTGGCCGGCACTGGCGGCATTACGTGCCGCCTCCCGGACCGCATCACTCATCGTGCCGTCGTGATCCACCAGCGTGCCGTCCACGTCGAGAGCCACAAGCTTGGTGCCCTGGCGGGTGGTGTTCCGGGTGGCCTGCAGGGCTGAAGGGGTCCGGTCATCGATGCCGGGGACTGCGGAGGCAGTCGTCTCAATCAATTCAGTCATGCTTCCAGTGAAGCAGACGCAGGTTCCCAGCCGGTCAACGGCGGCCTGCCTGAAGTGAACGATACGTAAACATTCACACGGTCATCCCCAGTGTGAATGTTTACCTGGCCTCAGATAACCTCCAGGCGCTCAGCGAGCCAGCGCCTGCGCGGGGGTGATTCGGGTGGCCTTGAGGGCTGGCCACAGACCGGCGATGGCGCCCGCGGCCGTCCCGAAGCCAATGGCAAGTGGGATGCTCCACGGGTCCAGCACGGGAGCCCAGCGATTGGCGGCGGAGACCGCCACCACGACGACCAGACCGACGAGCGAGCCGAGCAGGCCGCCAAAGGTGCCCAGGGCCGCGGTCTCGCCCAGCAGCTGGCCGAAGATGTCGATCCCGCGGGCGCCGAGCGCACGTCGAAGCCCGATCTCGGGTGCTCGGGTGACCACCCCGGTGGCGGCCGAGTTGCCGATGGACACGGCACCGACGATCAACGCGACGAGGCTGACCAGCAGGCTCAGGCTGGTCACCCCGGATTCGACCTGCTGCCGCAGCGACTTCAGGTCCGGTGGGGCCGTGACCATCACCGCGTTGACGTTCTGTGGCGAGATGGCCAGCGGCACCTGCGCCCCCACCTGCGCGGCCGCGCCCGGCGCAGTCTGGATGAGGTAGCCCCGGTTCAGGCCCTGCCCGTCAAAGAGGCCGTATTTCGTCACCGTGTTGAGCGGCAGGATGATGCCACCGGAGAGTTCCGGCATGCGCTGAGTGTCCTGGTAGATGCCGATCACCGTAAAGCCGCGATCGCCCATGAAGATCGCGCTGCCCACACCGGCAATCCCGAGTTTGGTGGCCACCGCCTGGGAGAGCATGACAACAAAGTCACCGCGGGTATTGTGCCCCACATCAAAGGTTCGCCCTTGCGCCAGGGTGGGCTGTGTCGCGGTGACGGCCCCTTCATCCATGCCGAAGACGTCCACCAGCACGGGTGATTCGGTCTGGAATAGCAGGCGTTTGACCGAGACGGAGCTCGTCTTGCTGACCCTGCCGGAGGCCTCTACCCCACTGAGGGTTGCCACCTTGGCCGCGGCCTGTGGTGAGAACCAGGGCCGATCCGCCGTCGGGTCAGCGGAGATAGTGCTGGGTTCGGTAACCGTCACTTCGGTGGCGCGGCGTGCGTCGAAGGTGCTGGAAACCTGGTTACTCACAGTGCCGGTCAGACCCAGCGTCGCGATGAAGGCTGCGCAGCCCAGAAACGTCCCCGTCAGAGTCAGCAGCGAGCGGACCATGTGCCGGGTGACGGACAGCCAGGATTCCTGGATCAAGTCCCGCCAGGTGATTCTGGTCGGCGCGATGCCCAGTCGGCCCAGTTCTTGTCTCAACGCCGTCTTGTGGGCGGTCATCTCAGTGCCCCACCGCTGGGCTCAGACCGTCGCGAGCATCCTCGGTGACCAGACCGTCACGCACCGTAAGCTGCCGCCCGGCCCGGGCTGCGAGATCGTGGTCGTGCGTGACCAGCACCACCGTGATGCCTTCCCCGTTGAGCGTGTCCAGCAGTTCCATCACCCGCGCCGAGTTGGCGGTGTCCAGGTTGCCCGTGGGTTCGTCGCAGAAGAGTACGTCCGGTTCGGCTGCTATGGCGCGGGCAATGGCGGCGCGCTGCCGCTCCCCACCGGAGAGTTCCCGCGGGTCGGCAAAGGCGCGGTGGCCCAGACCCAGGAACTCCAGGCTGTCGAAGGCCCGCTGTCGGCGCCGTTTGGGTGGAACCCGCACGTACATCATGGACAGTTCAATGTTTTCCACCACGGTGCGTCCGGGCAGCAGGTGAAAGGCCTGAAAGACAAAGCCGAAGGCGTGCCCGCGGGCCATTCCGCGCAGGTGATCCGGCGCATCGGCCAGCTCAACACCCATCAGCCGGTAGCTACCTGCGGTGGCGGTGTCGAGTAGTCCCAGCATGTTCAGCAGGGTGGACTTGCCGGAACCTGATGGACCCACGATGGCGAGGTAGTCGCCACGCTGAAGGGCCAGGTCCGTGGGCAGCAGCGCGTGGACCGGCACCGCGCCCGGGTAGGTTTTGGCCAGACCCGTCAACTCAATCAGCGGCTCAGCCATGAAGGCCTACGACGACCTCAGAGCCGTCCACCACGGCGTTGGCTTCGCCCGGGGTGATTTCCGCCCAGCCGTCCACCACCTGGCCCACGGTCACAGTGACATTCTTGAAGGCTGGTGTGGCACTTCCTTGACCGTTTCCAGAGGCCTGCACCCGGACGAAGGTGCTGCCGTCCGTGTTGGAGAAAATGGCGGTGATGGGTACGGCCAGTACCGGGGTGGCTTTTCCGCCGATGGTCAACGTGATCTTGAGGGTGGTGCCGCCCGGCGTGACCGGCTGCGTGGAGGCCTGGTCCTGGAAGGTGAAATCGAGCCTGTTGCCTTTGCCCAGCCCGGGAACATCCGTGGTGTCTTTACCCACGGCGCTCACCACGAGGGGGACACCGGCGGCGCCGGGCTGCGGCTCCAGCACGGCAGCATTGCCTGCTTTGATCAGGGCGGCTTTGTCCGGGGTGACCGCGCCCAGCACGGTGTTGACCCCGCCGTTGAGGAGCATCAACACCGTATCTGCGGCCATCTTGCTTCCGACAGCCACCTTGAGTTCGGTGACAGCAGCGGACGATGCCGGGAGCGGAAGGACGGCGGCCGCTGGCAGATAGGTGTGGAGTACAGGGGTGGTTCCACCGGAGGTGGTGGATCCGCTGGTCCCGCTGGGCGCCTGTACACCGCCTTTAGCGCCCTGCGCCTGCCCTGCCGGTGTTTGAGCTGCGGGGGCCTGGGCTGTGGGGGCTTGCGGTGCGGCAGCCTGTGGGGCCTTGTACCCGCGGTCCTTATAGAACTGGCGCAGCCCGGCCTGGGTGCTGGCGTCAAAGACTCCGGTGCCGGACTGTTGGTAGCCCAGCCCGGCCAGGGATTTTTGCAGTTGCACCACGTCTGGGCCACTGAGCCCGTCGGTCAGGTCACGGTAGGCGGGGAAGGGCCAGGTGAGGGCGAAAACCGGGTCCCCGTTGACCTCCAGTGCCACATCTCCGTCATTGATGGTGCTGCCACTGCCCAGCGGGGCATTGGTCACGTACCCAGCTTTGGCGATCAGCGCGTCGCTGGGCTTGAGTGGGGTGCTGGGGCCGGCCACGACGGCGCCGCGCAGCACTATCTGACTGGCCAGTGACTTGACCTGCGCTTTGGCGGTCACTTCTTTGGGTGGCGGAGGCAGCGCTTCCGCTGCGGCCTGACTGGGCGATTTGAGTGCGGGAAGCACTACCCAGGCCACCAGGAAGCAGGCCAGCACCACGATGACGACCACCCCGCCGATCCACCAACCCCGCCCGCGGCGTGGCCGCTGGCGGGTAGGTGCAGACTGCTCCGGCACGTCCGTAGCCTGTACTGGCTCGAGGTCCACCGACACTAGAGACTCAGCGCCGCTGCGGCCTTGACCATTGCCTCAATTTTGGGCTTCAACTCAGTCAGTGTCGCTTCATTCGCTGCTACGGCTTTCACCTTCGCGTCGTAGAGCCGTTTGGCATACTCTGCACGAGCGCCGGTCTTCACGGAGCAGTCGTACATCGCCACTGCCATTTTCACTTCCTCAGCTGTTGGTACATACTTCGCAACTTTTACTGCCGGAAATATTTGAACTCGGATCTTGTTGTTCGGAATCGGCAATGCGGGTTTTACGCTGGCACCCAAACTAATCCCCAGATCTCTACCATAGAAGGAATTGACCTGCGGCCCAGTCTTTGTTGTTTTAAACCCCACGGACTCGAGGCAAACAAACACTTTATCCTGAAGATCGTCCTTCTTGAGTGACTGAACGGGCGCAAACATGTTGTGTGCGAGATCGCCAACTTGCTGACGAATCGCTGTAGCACCGCCGAGTTTTTGGTAGGCCTTCTGCTCGCACTGATCCTGCACGGCAGAAAAAGCTTTATCATGCACCTCCACAAACGCAGGCATATCGGGCCAACCTGCCCCCAGGACGCCAAAACCGCGCCTAGCGGCATCATTTTGATCCTGAAACCAAAGAGGCTCATTGGCACTCACCACCAGACCATCGTAGCTGAGGCCCCCACCAGCAATTCGGAAACCATCAGCTTTCATTCCCGGAAGAACCTCCAAGAATTCGGGAAATCCACTTTCAGCAAAACACTGATACTCCATGGTCCACAGAGCAATGTTGACCGCTTTGAGATCAGTGCTCGGAAATACATCAAATGGATCTCCTGTGGGTGCTCCATCCTTAGTTGAAGCACCCACAGGAGATCCCTCACCCGCACAACCGGAGAGCAGTAGTCCCACGACCGAAACTGCCAGTACGGTCAATTTCCAATTCTTCAACATTTCCTCCGCCTGCACGGGATTCCGGACAATTTAGAACGCGAGCATGGAGTCTCTTGCTAAAGGATTGAAACCGTCCACAAAGTCCCGCCACCATAGTATTGGGTCGTTTGACGAGCGTTCCAATACCATGTTCCTTGAATATCAACCCAACCGTCATTGTTTCCAGATTCAACCCTACGCAAGTCGTACCAAACGTAATGCATGGCTCCTGCATTCGCGAAACATGCAGTGCCGTTCATGCTGTCGTAAATCTGGAAGAAATCATTTCCCGCTGGGCAGCCAACGAGGTTGATCGCCGAGACTGAGGGGATTGAGAGAAGCGAGGCCGAGGCGAGAGTCGCCAGGCCAACGGCGACCGAACTCAGGGCGCGAGTTCGTTTTTTCATGAGACATCCTTGTCTGTGAACGGTTGATGTTTTCAGTGAGCGTTCTGCCCTTGACAACCTAAGAGCTGCGCCCAACTCGAACAATACCCCCCCCAAGAACATCCAGACAAGGGGAACATAACATCAGTCGATAATTTCTTCTTGACTGCAGCACAGTTGCACCACAACTACAGACTCAGCGCCGCTGCGGCCTTGACCATCGCCTCAATCTTGGGCTTCAACTCGATCAACACCGCCTCGTTCGCTGCGACCGCCTTCACCTTTGCGTCGTGGAGCCGCTTGTCCCAGTCCGTCTGGGCACCCGTGGACTGGGAGCACTTGTGCATGGCCAGCGCCATCTGCACTTCCTCAGCAGTCGGCACGTACTGTGCGGTCTTCACCCCGGGCATGATCTGAACTTGAAGATTGGGGTCGGGCTGGGGATAAGACGGACGAACACTGGCACCCAGCTGAATCCCAAAATCACGCCCGTAGTAGGAATTAACATGTTCTCCGGTTTTGGATGTCTTGAAGCCCGCCTCATCCATGCAGGTGTACACCCTGTCCCACAGCTCCGCAGGCTTAGTGGCAAGAACTTGACTCATCAGGTCGTGGGCCACTGAACGAATCTGAAGAAACAAGTCCTTGCTGGCAGCCACTTTGGATGTGGCCTCCAAGGCACAGGAATCCTCAACGGCCTGGAATCCTTGATCGCGAACGTTAACTCGCGCCGGCACATCCGGCCAACCGGCACCCAGAACGCCGAACCCTCGACGCTTGGCGTCCGCTTCATCCCGGAACCATGGAGTCTTGTCAGTATCGACTGTGATGCCGACAAACCCGATAGACGCTACCTCGTTTGCGAAATGGTTCGCCTTCTGCCCTGCAAGCACCTCCAGGAATTGGGAGTATCCGTTCCTGGCGTAGCACTGGTACTGCAGAGTCATGACGGCATCATTTACCGTCACGAGGTCCTTCGCTGGAAAGGTGTCCAGCGGCTCATCGGATGGCACACCGGCGGCACTCGCTGCACCGGACGCCCCACCACCGGTACAGCCGGTCAGGGCCAGGGCGACTGCCAGAAGTACTGCGGAGGCACTGCGTTTCATGGCGGCCGTCCTGTCCTCAGAGGAAAATGCTGAACACCACTCAATCTATGAGCGATACGTCAGAATGTCTCTAAAAACACCCCAGCTGTAGCACAGCTGTGACACAGCCGCGGCGCGACAGCCCCGGGACGGTACGGTCAGGCATCAGATAACCTCCAGGCGCTCCAGACCGCCCAGGTACGGACGCAGGGCCGCCGGAACGTTGACCGAGCCGTCTGCGTTCTGATGATTTTCCAGAATCGCCACAATCCAGCGGGTCGTGGCCAGGGTGCCATTGAGGGTCGCGACGGCCCGCGTCCCCTTAGCTGCAGCAGCCTTGCCTTCAGCGACGCCATCGGCCGCCTCCAGGGTGCGCTCCGGGATACGCTCCCGGATGCCCAGACGCCGGGCCTGGAACCCAGTGCAATTCGAGGTGGAGGTCAGTTCCCGGTAGCGGCCCTGGCTGGGAACCCACGCCTCACAGTCAAACTTCCGGGCAGCGGAAAGCCCCAGATCCCCAGCTGCGGTATCGATCACCCGGTAGGGCACCTCAACCTTGGCCAGCATCTCCTCTTCCCAGGCCAGCAGCCGGGCGTGCTCCGCCTCCGCCTCCTCCAGCCGTACATAGCTGAACATCTCCAGCTTGGTGAACTGGTGCACGCGGATGATGCCCCGGGTGTCCTTGCCCGCCGATCCGGCCTCGCGCCGGTAGCAGGAGGACCAGCCCGCGTAGCGCAGCGGCCCAGCCGAAAGGTCCAGGATCTCGTCGCCGTGATACCCGGCCAGCGCCACCTCTGAGGTGCCCACCAGGTACAGGTCGTCTTTCTCCAGCCGGTAGATCTCGTCATCGTGCTTCACATCGAAGCCCGTGCCCGCCATCGTCTCGGGGCGCACCAACGTGGGCGTGATCATCGGGATGAAGCCGTAGCTCACCGCCTGATCCAGCGCCATGTTCATCAGGGCGATTTCCAACCGGGCCACGACGCCCTTGAGGAAACTGAACCGGGCACCGGAGACCTTCGCTCCGCGCTCCATATCGATGCCGCCCAGCAGCTCGCCCAGTTCCAGGTGATCGCGCACCTCAAAGTCAAAGCTGGGCTTCACGCCCTCCTCGCGGAGCAGCACAAAATCGTCCTCGCCACCGGCGGGAACGCCATCCACAATCAGATTGGGGAACGCCCGCAGCCCCTCATTCAGCGCCTCCTGCGCCACCTCCGCCTCAGCGGAAGCCTGCTTGACGCGCACGGCCAGGTCCTTCACCTGAGCCAGCAGAGCCTGCTTCTCCTCACCCTTGGCAGCAGCAACCTGCTTGCTGAAAACGTTCTGCTCCGCGCGCAGCGTCTCGTAGATGGAGATGGCGGCCCGGCGCGCGGCATCGGCTGCCAGGATGTCATCCACCCGGGATTCCTCTGCGCCCCGGGCGCGTTGGCTGGCTCGATAAACATCCGGTCGTTCCGCAAGGTCCTTGACATCGATCACCCCCTAAGCCTACCGAAGCTTGTGCCGCCCACCGCCCTGGTCTGCTGCCTGAGGGACGGTGCGGGCGTTATGGTTGGAGCACTATGTCCCCTTGGCTCTGGATTGTGCTGATCGTCGCTGCGGCTGCGGCCCTCACCGCGGCCGTTCTGGGCCTGCTCCGACTGCGTCAGAAGCACAACCGCAGCGCCGTGGCCGAGCTCCCCCACGAGCCCGGTGCGGGGCCGCAGCGCGTGGCCGTGATCCTCAACCCGGTCAAGGCACAGGCCGATCAGGCCCGGCACAGCATCCGCTCCGCACTGGCCGCCGCGGGCTGGCCCGAGCCGCTGATCCTGGAGACCACCGAGGATCAGCCGGGCGACCAGCAGGCGCGCCAGGCGCTGCAATGGGGTGCGGACGTCGTGCTGGTGGGCGGCGGCGACGGGACAGTCCGGATGGTCGCGCAGGAACTCCGTGGCACCGAGGTGGCGCTGGGTCTGCTGCCGCTGGGCACCGGGAACCTACTGGCCCGCAATCTGCATCTGGAGGTCAGCAATCTGGAGCAGAGCATCCAAACTGCCCTCTTTGGCCAGCAGCGCCGCATCGATACCGGCACGTTCGAGACGGAGAACACCGTCTCCGGCTCCCGCGCCACGCACACCTTCCTGGTGATTGCCGGCCTGGGCATGGATGCCGAGGTGCTCGGGGACACCAATGATCAACTGAAAAAATCAGTGGGCTGGCTGGCCTACAGCGAGGCCGGAGTGCGGCATCTGCCCGGACGTCGCAGGAAAGTCTCCCTGGCGCTCGATGACGAGCCACCCCGCCACCGCAAGGTCCGCTCCGTGCTGTTCTGCAACTGCGCTCTGCTGCCCGGCGGCATCGATTTTGTCCCGGGCGCGCTGATTGACGATGGCGTCCTGGACGTGGTGGTGATCAGCCCGCGCAGCGCCGTGGGCTGGCTCGCGGTGACCGGGAAGGTGCTCTTCCAGCACCGGCGCGGACTGCCCGTGATTGATTTCCAGCAGTCGCAGCGCGCGGTGGTGCGCAGCGCCACCCCCCAGCAAGTCCAGGTCGATGGCGATCCGGCCGGCCAGGCGACCAAGGTCACCGTCCGGGTGGAACCGCTGTCGCTGCTGGTCCGGGTGAACGGCTGAGGCTCAGTTCCCGGAGTGCAGGATTCCGTCCAGCCACTGCGCGGCCTCATGGAACGCCTCATCCGCGGTATGCGGCTCCACGGTCGGGTAGAAACTCTCCGCCCGTGGATAGGACCCCATGAATCGCAGATTCGGGCTCAGCCGGTGCAGGGCACGCAGGGCGTCCGCAATCCGGGCGTCCGCCACATGGCCTTCGGCATCAATGCTGAAGAAATAGCTGCCCAGGCCCTTGCCGGTGGGGCGTGATTCAATCCGGCTCAGGTTCACTCCGCGGGAGGAGAACTGATCCAGGATCTCCATCAGCGCACCGGGACGGTCCACGGGCAGCGGCACTGCCACCGTGGTTTTGTCGGATCCCGTGGGTGCTGGCAGCTTCCCAGGCCGGGCCACCATGACGAAGCGGGTCTCAGCGCCAGGGTTGTCCTCGATCTGCCGCGCCAGGATCTCCAGTCCCAGGCGGTCCGCCACCAGCGGCGCACAGATGGCGGCATCGACCGCGGGCTCACCAGGAGCCTCGGCCAGCACCGCGTAGGCGGCCGCCGCCGTCGACGAGGCCGGAACATAGTCCGCCTGAGGAATGTTCGCGTCGATCCAGCCACGGGTCTGCGCCCAGGCATGCGGGTGAGTGCCCACGGTCCGGACCTCGGAGCGGGAGATACCGGGCTTTCCCGCCAGCACGAAGGTCACCGGGACGATGATCTCGCGGATGATCCGCAACTCCTGGCCTGTCGCGATGGCGTCGAGGGTGGCAGAGACGCCGCCTTCCACGGAGTTCTCGATCGGCAGGACGGCGGCATCGACCTCACCGGACCGAATCATGGTCAGTGCTGAAGCCGCGCTGCTGATCGGCACGCGCCGGGCGGCATCGGCCCCCGGAACCTTGAGCAGAGCAGCTTCGGTGAAGGTGCCGGCCGGCCCCAGGTATGCATATGAATCCATCGGAATATTTCTGTGTGAAGGGGCCGCCCAGGAAACGACTGGGCGGTGGCGCGAACTGCGGCTAGCGGACCTGCTTCAGCGAACCTGCGGGGCCTGACCGTTCTCAGAGACCATGGGCAGCTCGGCATCCTGCCAGGCACCCATGCCTCCGGCAACGTTGGTCACCGAGTACCCCTGAGCCGTGAGCCACTGGGCAGCCCGGAAGGAGCGCCCGCCACTCCGGCAGATCAGCAGAAGATCCTGATCGGGATCCAGCTCTTCACAGCGCACCGGCAGGTCATCGAGCGGAATGTGAAGGGCTCCGGCAATGTGCCCTTCCTCCCACTCGTAGTCCTCACGGACATCCAGAAACAGCGCGCCTTCCGGGAGCGCATCCACCGGAAGGGTTTCGAATTCAGCCATGTATCCAGAATAGTGCTCTGGCATCACAGAGTCAGCCGAAGGTACCGCTCTGCATTGCAACGAAAAGCCCAATGAAAAGCCAGACAGCAAACGCCGCCAGACCCAGCAGGCACAGTCCACCCAGTACCAGGCCTATGCGAGTCGATGCCCGCCGGTCAGAATGCCGGCGCACGGCCCTGATACCCAGGATCACGGCAAGCACCGCGGTGATGAGCGTGCACTGACCGAGGAGGAAAATCAGGAGCGAGAGGAGGCTCAGCACCTCCGAAGAAGCCACCCGCAGGTGAGTGGTCACGAGCGCCAGCACAATAGCCACCAGACAGGCACTCATGGCAATGACACCCAATATCAGCGTGGTATTACCGGGCTTCAGGCTGCCTGTGCCGACAGACCCCTGCGTGAAAGCTGGATTGGCATAGTAGCCCAGAGGCGGGTAGCCGGGCGTTTGCTGCCCCGGCTGACCGCCTCCCGAATACCCCGCCTGGTACACAGGCGGCGGAGTGTAGCCACGGTCAGATGGTTCAGTCATCTGGATACCTCCGGGTGTGGTGGCGTTGGGCGTGGACTCAGCACAGAGATCGAGTCAGCGGTACGTACTGATGGCAGCAGCCCCGATGACCGCCACGATAATGAGAATGGCCAGTAGCACCAGCCCGATAGCCAGACCGATATACCCCAGAACCAGCCCGGTAATGGCCATCCCGCGGCCACCCGGCTCCTTCTTCAGGGCAATATGGCCAAAGATGACGGCCAGAATCTGCGGGATCAGCAGGACGCCCACGCCAAAGATGCTGGCAATAAAGCCAACAATACCCAGCACCATCGAGGTGATGCTCAGGCCTTTGGGACCGGAATCCGCATAGACCATAGGAGTCATGACATACCCGGGCGCGGTGTAGTAGCCGCTCTGCGGCCCTGCCATCTGGCCGTACTGAGGCTGCGGCGGCACCTGACCGAACTGCCCCGGGACGGGCGCGGGCGCAAAGGGCGCGGGCGGCATCGGCGCGGGCGGAACTGGAGGGATGCGCCCTTGCCCAGATTGATCGGTCACGGGTCACCTGTTCTGCTGGCTGAAGCTGCTGTGCTGGCTGAAGCTCTAACGTTTGGGGCGGCATCGAACACTATAGGAGAGCCCCCGAGTTACTCCTCTCTCTATACTAACTGCCACCCCCGCCCCCATCGCAGTCGTTACACAGCTGCTTCCCGCCGTAATGCCGGAGCAGGCACTGACAATCTCCGCACACCTCTGGCATGCTTGGTCCATGTCAAGCCGTGCGGGCACTGTCGCCCTCCCTTCAGACCTCGTTGATCTCACCGCGCTTCTGGATGCGTACTATGACGTGATCCCTGACCCGTCCAATCCGGACCAACGCGTGGTCTTCGGAACTTCAGGCCACCGTGGCTCCAGCCTCAAGGCCTCCTTCAACGAAAATCACATCGCGGCCACCACCCAGGCCATTGTGGAATACCGCCGGGCGCAGGGAATCACCGGGCCGCTTTTCCTGGCCAAAGACACCCACGCTCTCTCCGAGCCAGCACAGAACACCGCACTGGAGGTGCTGGCCGCCAATGGCGTCACGGTGCTCATCGATGCCCGGCACGGCTTCACCCCGACCCCGGCCCTGAGCCACGCGATCCTCACCTACAACCGCGGGCCGGTCGCACACGCTGACGAGGCAGACGGCATCGTGGTCACGCCCTCACATAACCCGCCCGCCGACGGTGGATTCAAGTACAATCCCCCGCATGGCGGCCCGGCGGATACCGACGCGACCAGCTGGATCGCGGCCCGGGCCAATGAACTGCTGGAGCGCAAGCTCGATGGCGTCAAGCGAGTGCCGCTGGCCGTGGCCCTGGAGCACGCTGGCTCCTTCGATTTCCTCTCCAGCTACGTTGATGCCCTGCCCGAGGTCCTGGACCTGGACGCCATCCGTTCCGCCGGAGTGCGGATCGGTGCGGACCCGATGGGCGGCGCATCGGTGGACTACTGGGGCGAGATCGCCTCCCGGCACCACCTGGACCTCACCGTGGTCAACCCGACCGTGGACCCGCAGTGGGGCTTCATGACGCTCGACTGGGATGAGAAGATCCGAATGGACTGCTCCTCCCCCTATGCGATGGCCTCGCTGATCGGCAAGCTCTCCGGTGGAGCGCCCTACGATGTCGCCACCGGCAATGACGCCGATGCCGACCGGCATGGGATCGTCACCGCGCCCGCGGGCGGCGTCCCCGGCCTGATGAACCCGAACCATTACCTCGCAGTGGCCATTCAGTATCTCTATACGCATCGCCCCCAGTGGCCCGCGGGAGCCAGCGTGGGCAAGACTCTGGTCTCCTCCTCGATCATCGACCGGGTCGCTGCTGATCTGGGCCGCGAACTGGTGGAGGTGCCCGTGGGCTTCAAGTGGTTCGTTCCCGGACTACTCTCCGGCTCCGGGGTGTTCGGCGGCGAGGAATCAGCCGGGGCATCCTTTGTGCGGCGCAACGGTTCGGTGTGGACGACCGACAAGGACGGCATCCTGCTGGCCCTGCTCGCCTCCGAGATCACCGCTGTCACCGGCGCCACCCCGGCGACGCACTACGCGGAGCTGACCGCCCGGTTCGGGGCGCCATCGTACGCCCGGATCGATGCGGCAGCCAACCGGGAGCAGAAGGCGGCGCTAGGCAAACTGTCCGCCTCTGACGTCTCCGCGACTGAGCTGGCGGGCGAGCCGATCACCGCCAAGCTGACCGAGGCACCGGGGAACGGGGCCCCGATCGGCGGACTCAAGGTCACCACCGAGAACGCCTGGTTTGCTGCCCGCCCCTCCGGCACCGAGGACGTCTACAAGATCTACGCCGAATCCTTCAAAGGCGACGAGCACCTCAAGCAGGTCCAGGCCGAGGCGAAGGCGCTGGTCGACGGAGTCATCTCCTAGACCTTGATGTCGTCCCGTACCAGTTGGTACGGGACGACATCAAGGTTTCGTTAAGACGATTCACGAATTTGTGAATTAAGAGTAGCGTCACACTCATGAGCACGGTGATTGAGGCTGCTGGCCTCGAGAAGCGATTCGGCAACGTCCAGGCACTCGACGGCCTAGACCTCACGGTGACGCAGGGCGAGGTCCACGGATTCCTGGGCCCCAACGGCGCAGGAAAGTCCACCACGATCCGCATTCTGCTGGGACTCTCCCGGGCCAGTGGCGGCCAGGCCCGGGTGTTCGGCCAGGATCCCTGGGCCTCGGCGAGCGCCATCCATGCGCGCCTGGCTTACGTTCCCGGAGATGTGGCGCTCTGGTCCAATCTGAGCGGCGGCGAGTCCATCGACCTTATTTCCCGCCTGCGCGGCACCGACACTAGCGCCGCCTCCTACCGCGAGCGCCGGGCGCAACTGGCCGAGGCCTTCCAGTTCGACCCTCGGAAAAAGGCCCGCACCTACTCCAAAGGCAACCGGCAGAAGGTCGCGCTGATCGCCGCCTTCGCCTCCCCCGCCGAGCTGTATATCCTCGATGAGCCCACCAGCGGCCTGGACCCGGTCATGGAGGCGGTGTTCACCGAGGAGATCAAGCGGGTAGCGGCCGATGGCGCCAGCGTCCTACTCTCCAGCCACATCCTCTCGGAGGTGGAGGCGCTCTGCGACCGGGTCAGCATCATCCGGACGGGCAGGACCGTGGAATCCGGAACCCTGGGCGAACTGCGACACCTGACCCGCACCGAGATCTCCTGCACGGTCGAGGGGCTCGAAGGCGCAGCCCTGCTGGCGGCTTTCCAGGCAGCGCTGAGCGGCATCCCCAGCGTGCACGATCTGGCCGCGACCGCAGACCGGGTGCATTTCAGCGTCGACAGTGCCGAGGTGGCCGGGGTGCTGCCCCCGCTGGGCCGGTTGAGGGTGCAATCGCTGACGGTATCGCCGCCATCGTTGGAAGAGCTGTTCCTGCGGCACTACGGTGATGAAATCAGCTCTGCAGAGGACTCGCTGACGGCGGCGGCACGATGAACGCGCACGCAGCGACCGCCCACACCCGGATCACCCCTGCTCCGGCCACGGTGCGCACCCATACGCGGAGCGTCGTGGGCCCCCTGATCCGCTTCCGTTTCCGCCGGGATCGCGTCCGGGTTCCGGTCTGGGTTCTGGTCTTCGCCTTCACCGCACTGTTCGTCGCAGCCGCCCTGGCCAAAACCTACGGGGACCCAGCGGAACGGCTGGCCGTCCTGCGAGTTCTGGCCACCGACCCCACTCTGCTGGCGCTCCGCGGTGCGCCGGACGGCAACTCCAGCGGTGGATTCTTCGTCGTGGAGATCGGCAGTTACCTGCTGCTCATGGTCGCGCTGATGAACTCCTTCCTCGCGGTACGGCACAGTCGCGCCGATGAAGAGGACGGGCAGGCCGAGCTCATCGCCGCCACACAGGCCGGCCGCGCCGCCTCGACCGTCGCCACGATCATCCACCTTGTCATCGTCAATATTCTGGTGGGGCTGGCCACCGCAGTGGCCATGATGGCCGTGGGGTACGATGCCGCCGGCTCACTACTGCTGGGCTGGTCGCTGGCCTGTACCGGACTGGTCTTCTGTGCCGTCGGACTGGTGATGTCGCAGATCTTCTCCAGCGCCCGGGCGGCCAACGGCTGGAGCAGCGCCCTGATCGGCGTGGCCTGGGTGGCCAATGCGGCCGCCAATTCGCAGGGCACCGTGGCCAGCGACGGGCTCCAAGTCACGCCCGGTGCCCTGGACTGGTTCACCCCGGTGGGCTGGGGCATGCTGATCCGCCCCTACACCGCCAACAACCCGCTGCCCGGACTGCTCAGTCTGGCGTTCGCCGTGATTCTGCTGGCGACATCGTTCGCACTGCAGTCCTCGCGTGACGCCGCGGCCGGGCTGGTGCAACCCCGGGCCGGTCGCAGCTGGGCCTCCGGCGCGCTGCACGAGCCGATCGGTCTGGCCTGGCGGCTGCAGCGCGGTCCGATCCTCGGCTGGGGCATCGGCTCCCTGCTGGGTGCCGTCGCGGTGGGCGGACTGGGCAAGACCCTCTCCGATGCCGTGAGCGGTAACCCACAGCTTGGTGCCGCCGTTCAGGCCATGGCGAATGGCGGGGGCAGTCTCCTGGAGTCCTTCCTGGGCGTCATGATGGCCCTCATCGGGCTGTTCGTCTCGGCCGCCTCTCTGCAGACGGTCATGCGGATGCGCCAGGAAGAGGCACGGGGCACGGCGGAGTCGGTTCTGGTCACCCGGGTGCCCCGATTGCGCTGGTATTTCTCCTTCGTCGGGCTGGCGCTGGGTGCCGCAGCGGTGACCCTGTTTCTCAGCGGTCTGGTGGCTGGCCTGGCCTTGGCAGGCATCGACTCGCGACTGGTGGGCCAGGCCATCGTCCTGGCTCTCGGGCAGCTCCCGGCGGTCGCCGTCTACGTGAGCCTTACGGCGTTCGCCTTTGCGACCGTACCTCCCGCCACCATCCCCTTCGGCTGGACGCTGCTGGGCCTGGGGCTCGTCGTCGGCGAATATGGCACCTTGCTCGGAATGCCGGAGTGGCTGCGCAATCTGGCGCCGGGCGGACACACCGTGGTTGCGCCGCTGGCGAACGCCGACTGGAGCGGCACCTGGGTCATGTCCCTGCTGTCCCTTGCCGTGATCGCCGCGGCCGCCTGGCTGTTCCGGCGGCGTAGCCTGACCACGGTGTAAAACGCGTTAATAACCAGCCCAGAGATGGAAGACTAGGACGATGGCGCAGGATGAGCAGGCACTCAGGGCCGTGGTGGAACAATCCGCTGCCGTCCTGACCAATGCCGGTTTCCCCAAGATGCCCGCGAGGGTTCTGATGACCCTGATGACCGCGGAGGACGCCGGGCTGACGGCCCGCGAGATTGCTGAGGCTCTGGGCGTGAGCGCCGCTGCCGTCTCCGGTGCGGTGCGGTATCTGCAGACGGTCGGCATCGTCCATCGAGTGGCACAGGTGGGCAGTCGCCGCGACCTCTACTCGCTGCCGGAAGACTCCTGGTACACCGCTATGGCGAGCAAAAGCCCGGTCTATGGGGTGCTGGCAGGGCTCTCGGACAAGGCCGTGACCGCTATTGGCGATGCGGAATCTGCACAGTCGCTGCGCTTCGCCGAGATGGCCCGTTTCTACCGTTTTATCGAGTCCCGGATGCCGGACCTTCTGGCCGAATGGGAGACCCTGCGCGGGGCGGTCTGAGCCACATTTTCAGTGCGTGTGCACGTCGTGTTCATGCTCAAGGTGTGCGGCCGGTTCCAGCTGGAACGTGGAGTGCTCAATCGAGACGGAGAAGTGCTTCGCCACGCAGCTCTGCAGCAGATCCAGCAACTCCGGTGCATGGCCGTCATGGAAACAGGCGTCTTCCACCACCACATGGGCCGTCAGCACGGGCAGTCCGGAGGCAATCTGCGTCACGTGCAGATCATGCACCGAGACCACGTGGGCCACGCCCAGCAGGTGCTCGCGCAGCCGGTTCATATCCAGGCCGCGTGGAGTGGCCTCCAACAGCACCTCGATCGTTTCCCAGAGGAGCCGGAGGGTGCGCGGCAGGATCAGGACGCCGATCAGCATGGCCACCACGGCATCGGCCTGAACCCATCCGGTCCAAGTGATCACCAGCGAGGCAGCGATCACCGCAACCGAGCCCAGGGCGTCATTGAACACCTCCAGGAAAGCGGCGCGCATATTGAAATTGGCACCGCGACCCGAGGCGAGAACCAACAGAGCGGCTATGTTCCCCAGCAGACCCACGATGCCGAAGATGAGCATCTCCGAGCTGGCCACCTCGGTGGGCCGGAAGAGGCGCTGCACACCCTCCACCAGCACGAAGAGGCCCACGCCGAGCAGCAATGCGGCCTGGGCCGTGGCGGCCAGAACCTCCGCGCGGGCGAACCCCCAGGTTCGCCGATCCGTGGCGGGGCGTGCGGCGAGCCAGGCGGCAACGAGCGCCATCACCAGGCCACCGGCATCGGTGAGCACATGCGCTGAATCGAAGAGCAGGGCCAGCGATCCGGTCAGAATGGCGCCGATCACCTGCACCACGAAAATGCTCAGGGTGATGGCCAGGGCAACAGCGATGCGACCCTTATGACTGTCAGCTCCGTGGCTGTGCTGGTGATCGCTCATGCCATCGATGCTAGCGTTTCCGCTGGTCAGAAGCTCATTGAGAGTGAGACTCGGTCTCAGGAGTGGCTGGTGTGAGGCACTGCTGGGACTGCTGCGGGGTCGCTTCGGGGATCCGGGGAGGCTGCGCGACCCGGGGGTCGTTCAGTGTGCAGTGTTGCAGGGTGCTGGACACATACACCCTGCAACACTGCACACTGAATCAACGCATCTGGTTCCGGTGCTCCTCTAGCCAGGGCGCGGCATCGCTGCTTGACTGGAACCCATGGCACATCCTTTGGTCTATCTTCATTTCCCCGGCACGGCGCGGGCCGCTCTGGAGTTCTACCAGAACGTATTCGGCGGCGAGCTGCAGCTCTACACCTTCAGCGATTTCAGCCGCGACGACGGCCCCGGTGAGGCGATTGCCCACGGCGTACTCTCCGGCACGGTTGAACTCGCCGGAGCAGATGTGGCGGGTGACGAACAGCCGGTGAAAACCGAGGGCCTCATGCTCTCCCTGCTTGGCACTGCGGAACCCGAAGTTCTTCACCGATGGTTCGAACAGCTGGCGGCCGATGGCGAGGCAGTAGATCCTCTTCAGATCCGCCCCTGGGGCGGTACGGACGGGCAGGTCGTGGACCGCTTCGGGCTGCGCTGGCTGATCGGATATGAGCCGGAGTAGGCCACGGGCCGCCAGGGAAACCGCGCAGAAGAAATCTCAATAGCCATGGCTTTATTTAGATTTCTGCCATAAAGTATAAATAAAGATCAGATTATTGAGACTTGTCGAGGCTGCGGGGACATATGGCAGAAAGCTGGCCGTCGCACGGCAGCACTACCCTGCCGTGGAGGTCCTCCGGCCACCCGCCGCGGGAGGACCGGGAGTTCACCAGCGTCACAGTGTCTCCACCTCCGTTGATCGCCGGGACGCCCTATTACCCCAGCCAGGAAACCGTCCTTGCATTGGAGCAAGCGGCAGCCGCCATTGCCTCCCTGGATGTCATGGCAGGAACGCGGATGGCCGCCATCAGCGGATTCCTCCTGCGCAGCGAAGCCGTCTCGTCCTCCAAAATCGAACACGTCAATGCTCAGCGAGATGACTATGCCAGAGCGCTGACCGGGCTCAAGGCCAGCTCCAGCGCGCGTTCCATGGTTGCCGCGGCAGATGCCGTTCAGTCCATGATTGAAGCCGCAGGCCAGACTGGAGAGATTCGATGGGCCGATCTGCTTGCCGCCCATCAGACCCTCATGAGGGACGATCCCGTAGATAGCCACTATGCGGGCAGGCTGCGCGATGTTCAGAACTGGATCGGCGGGAGCGACTATTCACCACGAGGCGCCATCCACGTTCCGCCACCGCCCGCACTACTGCCGGATCTCATCGCGGACCTGATGGAGTTCTGCGGCCGCTCAGATCTTCCGGTGATGGCCCAGGCAGCGATCGCCCATGCGCAGTTCGAATCCATCCATCCGTTCACCGACGGAAACGGCCGCATCGGTCGTGCATTGATCGGCGCTGTTTCGAGACGCCGAGGCCTCACCGAGACTACTGTCACACCGATTGCAACCGCAATGCTCGCCGACGTCGACCGTTATTTCGCACTACTCAATGACTACCGCGACGGGAACGTCGACCCCTTCGTGCTCTATCTGACGCAATCCGCCACCCGAGCGGCCCACGCGGCGCGTGCTTCGGTGATCGCGCTGGATGCCCTGCCTGAGATGTGGCGGGACCAAGCGAGGCCTCGCAAAGGGTCGGCAGACGAGAAGATTATCCCCTGGCTGCTGGAACGACCAGTTTTTGAGGCGCACAGCGCGGCCCAGGCAGCAGGGGTTGCGGAAAGCTCGGTATACGGAGCGCTCGAACGGCTGAGTGCCACCGGGGTGATCACTCAGGTTGGCCAGTCCCAACGGCACCGCGCATGGGCTGCGACCGAAGTTCTCGACGAAGTTGATCGACTCGCAGCACGGCTCGCCACCCCCTAAGGCCAGGAGCCAGCACTGAGCAGTTTTCGAGAAACCCCGCTCACCGACGGCGCCTAAACTGGACCGTAGACATTGATCGCGGGATTCGAGGAGACACGATGACGGACGCCCCCGAGCTGGACGAGCGGCCACCGCATGTGGCGGACAGTCACGACGTGATCCGGGTGCGAGGCGCGCGGGAGAACAATCTCAAGGACGTCAGCATCGACCTGCCCAAGCGTCGACTCACGGTCTTCACTGGCGTCTCCGGCTCTGGTAAGAGCTCGCTGGTCTTCGGCACCATCGCTGCGGAATCCCAGCGCATGATCAATGAGACCTACAGTGCTTTCGTTCAGGGCTTCATGCCCGCGCAGCCCCGCCCGGACGTCGATGTCCTGGAGGGGCTGACCACCGCGATCATCGTGGACCAGGAGCGAATGGGCGCCAACTCGCGCTCCACCGTCGGCACCGCCACCGACGTCAATGCCATGCTGCGGATCATCTTCAGCCGCCTCGGCCAGCCGCATATCGGCTCTCCGCAGGCCTTCTCCTTCAACGTCGCCTCGATCAGCGGTGCTGGCGCGGTCACGGTTGAAAAGGCGGGAAAGACCGTCAAGGAACGACGCAGCTTCTCGATCACGGGAGGTATGTGCCCGCGCTGTGAGGGTATGGGCTCGGTGAACGACATTGACCTGGCCCAGCTCTACGACGATTCGAAGTCGCTCAACGAGGGCGCCCTGACCATCCCCGGCTACACGCCCGGCGGCTGGAACTACCGCCTCTACTCCTCCTCCGGATTCGTCAACCCAGCCACCCCGATCCGCGACTACACCGAACAGGAGCGCCAGGATTTCCTCTACCGGGAGGCCACCCGGATGAAGATCGAAGGCATCAATATGACCTACGAAGGTCTGGTGCCGCGCATCCAGAAGTCCATGCTCTCCAAGGACGTGGAAAGCATGCAGCCGCATATCCGTGCCTTCGTGGAACGCGCCGTCACCTTCACCACCTGCCCGGAGTGTGGTGGCAGCCGGCTCAGCGAAGCGGCGCGCTCCTCCACCATCAACGGCACCAGCATCGCCGACGCCTGCCGGATGCAGATCAGTGATCTGGCGCTCTGGGTCCGCACGCTGGACGAGCCCTCCGTGGCGCCGCTGGTGACAGTCCTGAGCGAGACCCTCGATTCTTTCGTGGAGATCGGCCTGGGCTACCTCAGCCTGGACCGTCCCTCCGGCACCCTCTCCGGTGGCGAGGCCCAGCGAACTAAAATGATCCGGCACCTGGGATCCTCCCTGACCGACGTCACCTACGTCTTCGATGAGCCGACCGTGGGCCTGCACCCACACGACATCGAACGCATGAACAAGCTCCTGTTGCAGCTGCGGGACAAGGGCAACACCGTCCTGGTGGTGGAGCATAAGCCGGAGGCGATGGTGATCGCCGACCATGTGGTGGACCTGGGCCCGGGCGCAGGAACCGGTGGCGGGCAGGTCATGTACCAGGGCACCGTGGAGGGCCTGCGCGGCACGGACACGCTCACCGGGCGGCATCTCGACGACCGCGCCACCCTCAAATCGAGCGTGCGGAAGCCCTCAGGTCAGCTGGAGGTGCGCGGTGCCTCCACCCATAATCTCCGCGACGTCGATGTCGACATCCCACTGGGCGTGCTGGTGGTCGTGACCGGGGTGGCAGGCTCCGGCAAGAGCTCACTGATCCACGGTTCAGTGGCCCCGCGCCAGGGCGTGGTGACCATCGATCAGGGCGCCATCAAGGGTTCACGCCGCAGCAACCCCGCCACCTACACCGGCCTGCTCGACCCGATCCGCAAGGCCTTCGCCAAGATCAACGGCGTCAAGCCAGCCTTGTTCAGCGCCAACTCGGAGGGCGCCTGCCCCAACTGCAACGGCGCGGGCGTGATCTACACCGATCTGGGCGTCATGGCCAGTGTGGAAAGCCCGTGTGAGGTCTGCGAGGGCAAACGGTTCCAGGCTGAGGTGCTCGAGTACCACCTGGGCGGCAAGGACATCAGCGAAGTACTCGCGATGCCGGTGGACGAGGCGAAGGAATTCTTCGCCACCGGAGAGGCGAAAATCCCGGCAGCACACGCCATTCTGCTCCGACTCTCCGACGTGGGGCTTGGCTACCTGAGCCTGGGCCAGCCGCTGAGCACGCTCTCCGGCGGCGAGCGCCAGCGGCTCAAGCTGGCCACCCATCTGGGCGAAAAGGGCGGCATCTACATTCTGGATGAGCCGACCACTGGCCTGCATCTGGCCGATGTCGAGAACCTCCTGGGCCTGCTGGACCGGCTGGTCGACTCGGGGAAGTCGGTCATCGTCGTCGAACATCATCAGGCAGTGATGGCCCATGCCGACTGGATCATCGACCTCGGCCCCGGCGCTGGGCACGATGGCGGCACGGTCGTCTTCGAGGGCACGCCGGCAGATCTGGTGGCCGGGGCGTCCGCTGGTGAGGGAACCCTGACCGGGCGGCATCTCGCGGCCTACGTTGGCGACTAAAATACTCGCTGAGCATCCCGCCATCGCACGGTACTGCGACCTGCTACCTGCCACGACCTCAGGAGACCCATGCCAGCCACCGGCCCCTCCGGCGAAAGCCGCACTCCTTCGACGATTTTCCGGTGGACTGATCTCCGCTGGACCGTCCATGGCGATGGCAAGTCCATCCGGCCGGGCGAGGTGGTGGCGCCGGGTGAACGGCTCAGCTGGCCGCGGACCATCGGCATCGGCCTTCAGCACGTGGTGGCGATGTTCGGTGCCACCTTCCTGGTGCCACTGCTCACCGGGATGCCGCCGGCCACCACCTTGTTTTTCTCCGGCATCGGCACTCTGCTCTTCCTGATTCTCACGGCCGGTCGCATCCCCTCCTACCTGGGTTCCTCTTTCGCATTCATTGCACCGATTGCGGCGGCGCAGGCGGGTGCCGGTGGTGGCGCGGCCGGGGTCGCGACGGCGCTCGGCGGCGTGGTGATGGCTGGGGTGGCCCTGTTTGTGGTGGGACTGGTGGTGCAGTGGCTGGGTGCGGGCTGGATCAACCGGCTGATGCCGCCGGCGGTGACCGGCACCATCGTGGCGCTGATTGGGCTGAATCTCGCCCCGGCCGCCAAGAACAACTTCGACAAGGCTCCACTGACCGCGCTGGTCACCCTGGTAGCGATCATCCTGGTCACCGTGCTGTTCCGCGGCATCCTGGGCCGACTGTCCATCCTGGTGGGCGTCATCGTGGGCTACCTGGTCGCCATACTCCAGGGGCAGGTGGATTTCAGCACCATCGATGCTCAGCCGTGGATCGGGCTGCCGCAGTTCCAGACCCCGGTGTTCAGTGTTGCCGTGGCGGGGCTCTTCATCCCGGTGGTGCTGGTGCTGGTGGCGGAGAACGTGGGCCACGTGAAGTCGGTGGCGCTGATGACGGGCAGCAATCTGGACCCGCTGGCGGGGCGGGCGCTGATGGCGGACGGGCTGGCCACCACGCTGGCGGGCCTGGGCGGCGGCTCCGGAACCACCACCTACGCGGAGAACATCGGCGTGATGGCCGCTACCCGGGTGTATTCGACGGCGGCGTACTGGGTGGCGGCACTCGCTGCCCTGCTACTGAGCTTCTCACCGAAATTCGGTGCGCTCATCGCGACGGTTCCGGCCGGTGTGCTGGGTGGCGCGGGCACTATGCTCTACGGCATGATCGGCGTGCTGGGCGTGCGGATCTGGGTTCAGAACAAGGTGAATTTCGGGAACTCGGTCAATCTGACCACGGCCGCCGTGGCGCTGATCATCGGCATCGCGAACTACACCTGGACCGTGGGGAACATTGAGTTCGCGGGCATCGCCCTGGGCACCGCGGCCGCCCTGGTGATCTACCACGGCATGAACGCCCTGGCGAAGCTCCGTGGCACGGATGGTGCTGGCGCGTCTGCGGAGGCCGCTGCCGCATCAGAGTGACTCTTGCTAGTGGGTGCCACCCCGGGGGGGTGACACCCACTAGCGCGTCGGTCCTACAGCCCACCGCCTCCACTGAGTTGCGTCTGTCCGGTGACCTGAACCGTCACCGTGTCAGTGGCGCAGCCGTTGTTGTAAGAAATTGGGATCGTGTACGTATTGGTGTTCTGGCCCTGATACGCGGACGAGCCGTTCGCGGCAAAGCCTGGATAGGCGGCGATCGCCTGATTGATGGCCGTATTCTGCAGATCCGATTCCTGCTGTGACACCGAGGGCTTGCCCGCGTCCGTAGTGGCACTGAAGTCCAGGAAGGTCCGGCCGTTCTCCACCGTCCAGTGCAGGCCGGTGGGTGTATCGGTAAGCGCCGGGATGGTCACCGACACATTGATGGACTGAAAGGTCCCAGAGGAGGCGGAGTAGAGCTGCTCGGTGATCTGGCGCGTTCCCGTGACGGAATGCCCGGACGGAACAGTAGCTGGCAGAACGCCGCTCGCACCCTGTACCTGTTGTGCCCAGGCGGCCGGGACTTCAATTCGGCCGTCATACGGGGTGGTCGCATTCGGCGCAGCGATGGTCGTGGTGGGCGTGCAACCTGCAGCAGGTGCAGCCTGAGCCACTCCGGTGCCAGCACCCATCAGAGTCAGGGCTGTCAGAGCGGTCACCAGGGCGCCGCGCGTCATGAAGGCACGGGCTGGCCGGTGGTGCCGGGAATCGATGGCGCGGAGGGTGGTGGAGTTGGTCATGGGGTCCTCGCTTCAGCTCGTTTCTGGCTGACATCCAACGATCCCGTCCCCACGCAGTATTCGACCGCACCCACCTGACAAATCGCTGCAGGTTCCGTGGGACTTCTCTGGGAACGAGCTGTGCGAAAGTGCGGGTCCCTCGCATGGGCCCACAGCGGCGAGGGGCCCCGGATGAGCTTGCGAATCCGGGGAGCCGCTGGGGACTAGCTGCCGTTGAGCGCTTCTGCCGTGGCGGCGGCCAGGTATTTGGCCGGTTCCGCCATCGCGGCCTCAGCGCTGCGGGCCACCTCCGCTGCGGATGCTGCCGCGACGACGCCCAGCGCCGCAAGTTCCTCATAATCAACCGAGAGCTGCCCGGCCACCAGGACCACCGGAATCCCCGCCTTCTGGGCAGCCCGGGCCACCCCGACCGGCGTTTTCCCGGCCAACGACTGGGAGTCCACGCTGCCTTCGCCGGTTACCACTAGATCCGCCTCAGCAATCCTGGCGTCCAGGCCGACCAGCTCGGCCACCAGGGCTACTCCGGATTCGAGCTTTGCTCCGGCGAGTGCCACCCACGATGCCGGGAAGCCACCGGCCGCCCCAGCCCCGGGAAGATTCGGGTCCACTCCGGTCGCTTCCCGCAACAATGAGGCCAGGTGCCGCAACCCGGCATCCAGGCGCTCCACGCCATCGGCATCGGCGCCCTTCTGCGGACCGAAAACATGGGCCGCACCCAGCGGCCCGTACAGCGGATTGTCCACGTCCACCGCCACCCGGATGCGGGTCGTGGCCAGCCGCGGGTCCAGCTCCGAGGCGTCCAGCACCGCGATATCCACCAGATTCCCACCGCCGAGTGGCACCAACGCACCGTGGCGGTCGAGCAGCTTGAGCCCCAGCGCCCGCAGCGCTCCGGTGCCGCCATCGCTCATCGCGGAGCCGCCCAGGCCCAGGATGATCTCGGTGGCACCGGCATCGAGCGCGGCGGCGATCAGCTGACCGCAGCCGTAGCTGTGGGCGCGCAGCGCATTCTCCGGAGTGCGCTCGGCCAGCAGATAGCCACTGGCCTGAGCCGTTTCGATGACGGCCGTGACCGGCGCTTCCGCGGACAGACCGCCCGATGCCGGACTGAGCGCCCAGGCGGCCGCGGTGGGCTTGAGAATCGGCCCGACCACGGCGTTGATCCGCTCGTCAAAACCGGCGGCGACGGCCGCTTCCACGGTGCCCTCACCGCCGTCAGCCATGGGCAGGGTGGTGATCACCGCCTCAGGGTAGACCCGCAGGACTCCTTCAGAAATCGCGGCGGCGGCCTCAGCGGCCGTCAGGGTACCTTTGAATTTGTCCGGGGCAATCAGTACGCGCATTCACCCATCCTGTCAGGTCACCCGGCAGTGGGGCGATCGCCGCTGGAATGTTGAGGGTCCACGCAGTTCAGTCTCCGATGGCGCGTCCCGCGAGAAGGTTAGTGGTGAACCTCTCGATGTCAGACTGCACGCCGGGATACGCATGCTCGTGCGGCACTTCATGCCGTACGGCCTCCAGGGTCTGCCCGAGAGTTTCGATGGTGATCCTGGCTGCATTCTCAACTCTGCATGCGCGCCCTTCCGCTACGAGATGCTCCAGAGTGATGTCCGCATGACGGTATTCGCCTCCCACGGACATGGCCAGCTCGCCGTCGTTGGGCCGGTGGGCCTGCGGGACCACATCGTAAGCAGGGGCGAGCGATGGCGCACCCTCAAGTGGGTGCAGTAACGAAAGGTTTTTGGCGTGGAGATCCAGATTGCCGGGCGCCGCAGAGAGAACCACCAGGCGAAACATTCGCGCAGTAGACTCACGGTCGCTCACCTCATGCAGCATGCCTGCGATCCGTTCGGTACTGACTTTTCCGCTGATCCGCTGGTATTTTTCGTTCCCGACTGCGCCCAGTGCCTGGTTGAAGTCTTCCTGATGGATGCGCCCCTCCGGCGCCTCGGAGGAGCGGTCGTATCGTTCGATGACTACGGCAGGGACGCCGTCGAACTCTTCAATCCAGGTGCTGAAAGAACTGAGCCCAACAGCGCGTGCGATCCGAGCGCCGTATTCTTCGTCGTAGATCCCGGTAGGGTCTTCCGGAGACCCCGGCGTAAGGATGTGGGTTGATGGCCAGCCGTCGATCACCCGGTTCCATCCGGACGCGGTGCGCCAGCACAATCTTGTCCTGCACGCCCGCCAGTGACGTTTTGCCGCCGATGGGTTTGTTGCCCAGCGGGTATTCCTGAACGTCTCTGAGCATCCCGGCGACTCCGGCTATTGTCACCGGCTCAATGCTGACGTCGAAGGTACGCCAGTTCCCGGCAATCCGTGCGATCCGCGTTCCGTAGAACTCCGCTACCAGTTCAGTCATGGTCCACTTCAGAGCTGATGGTGGCGCTGAGTTCCATGCCGGTTTCTTTCATGAAGGCGAACAGGCTGTCCATCATGATGGAAGGTTTGCCCGCCTCAAGTTCCCAGACGTAGCGCTGAGTGGTCCCGAGCCGCTGGGCAAGCTCACGCTGGCTGAGCCCGGAAATGAGCCGCGCCTGTTGCAGGATGCGACCAAGTGATGCCGGTCCGGTGACTCGTCCGGTGTAGGCCATAGCCCCTCATTCCGATGACTCCGATATCAACATCAACCGCTTTGACTCCGATATAGGAGTCAACTCCGATGGTGGGTCCTCGGCAGCGCAGCGCGATTTAGGAGTGCGGTTGACCCAGAGCCGTCCAGATCACAAAGAACTCGATGAGCAACACGACGGCAGCGATCGGAAAACTGAACGTAGGCAGCAGCACCCAGACGAGGGGGCGCACCTTCCGGACGAGGAGGATGATCCCCCACCACGTGGCCGCGATCAGAAGACCCACACCAAAGACCTGAAGGAGTACAGCCGGCAAGAACAGCCAGGCCTGACGCGCATTCACCGGTTGCAGCGCACCCCAGGTCCAGCCAAGCACCGCAAGAATGTTGAGCGCGAGTGCAATCACCATCATCCAGAAGGCAACCCGAGGGCCCCGGAACACGATGACCGTTTGTCGCGCAGGAATCGACTCGATAGCTGGCATGCCCGAACCTCCAGATCCGCAGTGAATACCGCCGCCGTCAAACAGGCGCCACACCAACAATACATCCAGACGCTGCAGTTATTAAGGGCCGCTGCGGGTCACCCCGCTCAGTCCCGGATGTCCAGACCCAGATTCCCGGCAATCACGATGGCCTGCTGCAAATCCACGATGGCGCCGCGGATCTGGCTATCCTCCGGCACCAGAGAAGTCAGGATTGAGCCACGCAGATCCGCGCCACTGAAGTCCGCACGCACCAGCGAGGCATTGCCCAGGTCACAGTCGCGCAGTGTTGCTCCCGCGCATCGGGCGCCACTGAGGTCCGCTTCCGCCAGGCGCACCCCAGCGAACGTCGCGGAACCGAGTTCTGCCCGGGACAGACCCACGAAAGACCAGTTGCCGCCGGTGACCTTGAGCAGATCAAAGCGGCAGGCATCGAAGACGCTGCCCATGAACTTGCAGCGCTCCAAGGAGGCGTCGAAGAAGTTGCAGCCCACGAAGGTGCAGTTGGTGAAGGCGCTATCGGTGAAGCTGGCGGCGTTGAACTTGGCGTTCCGGAACGTGCAGTCCTCAAACACCACGCCGGTGCCGCTGGCTTCGGTGAGGTCCAGATCCACAAAGCTGACCGCACTGAAGGCCTGCTCAGACAGGTCGTGGGTGTACCAGTCCTCGGAATACTGGGTGCTGGTGGTGTCCGGTCGGCCGCCGGGGCGCTGCGTCATTGTCCATCCTCAGAGTCGTTGGCGAGGCCTCGCTCAGGCCCACCGATCCAATAGTGCCGCTCCCGCATCACCTGGGCCAGCACATCCGCCCGGTCCGTCATCACGCCGTCGACTCCGAGGTCGAAGAGCCGGTGCATCCGCTCCGCCTCATTGATGGTCCAGACATGCACCTTCAGGCCCAGCCGATGCGCCCGATGCACGGAGCGTCGGGTGACCAGCCGCAACGGACCGGAGCGCTCCGGAAGTTGCAGGCAGTCGATCTCCCCCAGCTGCCGTCGCAGCCAGGCCCGCAGTTTCGGGCCAATTTTTGCTCCAGACAGCGGGCCGACGCACCACGGGCTGAGTAATGCGAACAGGATGATCGACCGCTTCCCTGCGGACTGTGCCACTCTCTCGGCGGCGCTGGGCGGGAGCAGGGCCATGGTGGCGCGGCGGCGTTCGTCGGAAAACGACGCCAGGCACAGCCGGTCCTGGAGGGCAGTGCGGACGATGACGTCGGCGAGCGGCCCGACGGCGGCCGGGTCCTTCACATCCAGGTTGAATCGCGCCTGCGGCAACGCGGTGACGAGCTGTTCGATGCTCAGGATCGGCTCCGTCCCCCCGATACGGAACTGCTCCAGCTCCGCCAGGTTGTAGTCGGCGATCCGGCCTGAGCCGTCCGTGGTGCGATCCAGAGTCTCATCGTGGAAGGCGACCGGGACGCCATCCCGCGTGGCCCAGACATCGGTCTCCAGATGCGTGAAGCCCAGCGCCGTTGCGTCCCGAAAGGCGCGCAACGAATTCTCCCTGGCGGTACCCTCGGGGCTGAAGCCCCGGTGAGCGAAGGCGAGCGGCACCGCCGAATCCAGGCAGGGTTTGGCCGGAGATTTGGACGGAGACGCAGCCGAATCGGCGAGATTCACGTGGTCAACGCACCCAGTAGTTCCTCGAGCACCTGAGCCACGCCGTCCTCGGCCAGGGCCGGCGCACGCAATGCCGTTGCCGCCTGGGCCGCCGGGTGACCGCTCGCCATGGCGTATCCCCGCCCTGCCCAGCTCAGCATCTCCACGTCATTGGGCATGTCTCCGAAGGCGATCACCTCAGTGGCGTCAATGTGGCGGGAGGCCGCGTATTCGCTGAGGGTTGCGGCCTTGTTCACGCCCACCCGGGAGAGCTCCAGCAGAGCCATTCCCGGTGCGGAATGCGTCGCATCAGCCCAGCGGGCGACGACGGGACGCACCACGGCCAGGAAGGCATCGGCATCGTGGTGGTCCATTCGCGCCAGGAATTTGAGCACCCGATGCCCGTTCTCCTCCTGCAGCGAGTCCTCCAGTGGCGCCGGGGTCAGCTGGAGCAACGCAGGTGAGGACTCCTCGTGGAGGAACTCCGGCTCCAGGAAAAGCCCGTCAATGGTCTCTGCGGCAAAGCTGGCACCGGGAGCCACCTGACGAATCGCTGCCTTGGCGGCCAGCACATCGCCCACGGAGAGACACTTGGTGCTCACCACCGATTCACCGGCCAGATCATAGACCAGGGCACCGTTGGAGCAGATCACCCGGCCCAGATGACCGACCTGCCGACGCAACGGATCCAGCCAGCGGGGCGGGCGCCCGGTGACGAAAACCACCTCAATCCCGGCGGCCTCTGCTGCGCGAAAGGCCTGGACCGTGCGGGCGCTGATCAGGCCCTCATGGTCCAGGATGGTCCCGTCGATATCGCTGGCGATCAACTTCATGGCTTCAGGCTATCCCCCACGCGCCCGAGGGCCCCGCTGGGAGCCACGCGCGGTGGGAGTGCGTGGGGGGGCCCACGCGCCCGAGGGCCCCGCGGCGCGGCACGAGCTGTGGGTGGGCGTGGGTGGCCCCACGCGCCCGAGGGCCCCGCGGCGCGGCACGAGCTGTGGGTGGGCGTGGGTGGCCCCACGCGCCCGAGGGCCCCGCGGCGCGGCACGAGCTGTGGGTGGGCGTGGGTGGCCCCACGCGCCCGAGGGCCCCGCGGCGCGGCACGAGCTGTGGGTGGGCGTGGGTGGCCCCACGCGCCCGAGGGCCCCGCGGCGCGGCACGAGCTGTGGGTGGGCGTGGGTGGCCCCACGCGCCCGAGGGCCCCGCTGCGAGGCACGAGCTGTGGGAGGGCGTGGGGACTAGCTCTGTTCATAGAGGCCGGTGATCCGGGCGCGGGCCAGACCGTGGAAGGCCAGGTTGAAGCCCAGCACGGCCGGGGAGCTGCCCTCCGGGATGTCCAGCGACTCCACATCCACCGCATGCACCACCACCATGTACCGGTGCGGCCCATGCCCCGCGGGCGGCGCTGCACCCACATAGCGCGCCAGGCCGGCATCGTTGGCCAGGGTGACAGCGCCCTCCGGCAGCAAAGCGGACGATGCCGCCCCGGCGTCGGCCGCGAGTTGGGTCACCGAGGCGGGAAGGTTGAACACAGCCCAGTGCCAGTAGCCGCTGGCCGTGGGAGCATCCGGATCGAAGACCGTCACGGCAAAGCTTTTGGTCTCCGCAGGGAAGCCCGACCAGCTCAACTGAGGAGACTCGTCCGCCCCGCCGGCGCCGAGGATTCCCGAGGCCTGAGCCAGGGGCAGCGTCTGCCCGTCCTGGAACGTCTTGCTGCTCAGGTCGAAGCTGGGCAGCGCTGGAAGATCTGCATAAGGATCGTAAGACACCATGGTTTCATCCTCTCTCGCAGGCACGCCCGCGTCGAGCCAGCCCAGTCGAGCCGGTGAACAGTCAGCCCTGAGCCAGCTCCGCCCGGCTGGGCGGGTTCGCACCGGGGCGGGAAACGGTGATCGCTGCCGCCCGGGCCGCGAAGTGAAGAATCTGCTCCAGCTCCTCCACGCTCAGGGCGTGCAGTCTGGTACGGCGCGATTCGCCATCGAGCTCCCGATCCACCAGCGCCCCGAGCAGAGCCGCCATAAAGGAATCCCCGGCCCCCACGGTGTCCGCCACCTGCACGGGCGGGACGGCAGCGGTGGCGGTACCCGCCGCCACCACACCCCAGGGTCCGCCGCCACCACGGGTCACGACGACGATGGCGGGTCCCGCCTTCCGGTCCTGCGGCGCGCCCAGCCAGGCACGGGCGGCATCGAGCGGATCCTGATCCGGGTACAGCCACAGCAAGTCTTCATCGGAGGCCTTCACCACATCGGCGATGGCCACGAAGGCTTCCGCCTGCTTGCGGGCATAGTCGACGTCGGTGATGATGCTGGGGCGGCAATTGGGGTCATAGCTGATGGTCGCGTGCGGGCGGGCACGCAGGGCTGCGTCGTAGACCACGGCCGCACCGGGCTGGAGCATGGTGGCGATCGATCCGGTGTGCAGCAAGGTGGTGGTCGCAAGGAGCTCATCCGCCACCGGGGCAAGCTCCCAGGCGAGCTGGAAGTCATAGCTGGCTGCGCCATCGGCATCGAGCGTGGCCCGGGCCACCGAGGTAGGCAGGGCATCCGGACCCTCCGGCAGCACTACCGAGTTGCCGTGCAGGTGCGCTGAAATCAGTTCCCCGTAGGCGTCCGAACCCCAGCGGCCCACGAACTGCACGGGGTGGCCCAGCCGTGCCAGACCAACGGCGACATTGAGCGGGCTGCCCCCCACATGCGGAACCGGCGCACCGCCCGGACTGACTACTTCATCGATCAGGGCTTCACCCAGCACGGTCAACATGTGCCCAGCTTAACTGGTGTTAGTCGAATTCCGGGGTGTGGGTCTCCATGTTGCAGGCCGCCGCCCAGACGCTGCGGACGTGCGCCGTCAGCTGATCGGAAGGCCGAGGCCCACCAGCGCGGACAGGGCCTCCTCCACGGGAGGCAGTTCGGGGTGCCAGGCACGCTCCCACTCCAGCGAATACCAGCCATCCGGCCCCGCGAGCTCCACCAGCGTCTGCAAGGGAATGTCGCCCCGTCCTGGCAGTGTCAGTTCGCCGCCCACCCGGGCATCCTTGAGCTGCACATAGGCCAGCCAGGGCAGCAGCGCCTCGGCCGTGCGCTCCACCGGCTCCCCGGCATTCCAGGGGTGTTTGGCATCCCAGATGGCCCGCACACCATGGCCCGGGCGCACCGCTTCCAGCAGCTCCAGCGCCCGTGCCACATCCGCTCCGGTCCGGTAGCGATCGTGCGTTTCCAGCAGGATGCGAACGCCGCTGCCCGCGACGGCGGCATCCAGCCCGGCCAGCCCGGCCACCAGTTCGGCATCGGTCTGCTCGTCCGTGAGGTCGGTGAAGCTGCCGCCGGAGAAGACCCGGATGCCGGTAGCGCCGAGGTCCACGGCCAGCCCGAGGAGTTCACTGATCTGCCGGTCCTGTGGCTGGTCGGTCTCCTGGAGCTCGTTGACCCGAATATAGCTGCTGAGCGTCAGAACCTGTACACCGGCCTCCGCAAGGCGGGAGCGCAGTTCCACGCGCTCGGCACGGCTGAGCCCGGGGTGGGCCAGCTGGCCCTCACCCACTCGGAGCTCAACGCCGGATACCCGGTGCTGCGGCACGTTTTCCGCGGCAGCAATGACCTGGTCAAGGGAGTACCCGGGCGCACCCAGAGTGGAGTAAGCGAGAGGCATTAGTTCACCATATCCGGGTTCGGCTCTTTCCAGTCACCCTCGTCTGGACTCCCACCAGCCGTCACATGTGGCGACTTATCCGGCCCCGAACCCGCACGATCTGACGGCGGGTGGGAGTGATGGCGGGATCCAGCGGCCTCAAGGCGCAGGGTGGTCAGCGCGAACACCAACGGGCCGTCGCGGTACGCGGAGCCAAGGCAGGAACCCAGATCGAGTTCCGCGATGCCCGGCTCCACCTCTTTGCGGCGGAATCCGGTTCCGGCCTCAGCCAGGGGCCAGCACTCCTCCAGCACCGTCCCTGCGGGCAGCATGAGGCGAATCCGCCCGGACGCCGGGATTTTGGTCACCAGGGCGTAGACCCGGCTCTGGTCGGAATCCCCACCCCCAGGAGACCCAACGTCCAGCGGCGAGGTGTAGTACCCCCAGCCCGGGTAGCTCCACGCCTCGGCCACGCCGCAGCCGTAGATCGCCTCGCCGTTTTCCGTCAGCCAGCGGCCTATCGCCTGACCGACCCGCAGCTCATTCGCAGCCAGTGTCCCATCCCCGCGGGGCCCGAAATTGATCAGCAGATTGCCGCCCAGGGAGGTGCAGTGCGCCAGCATGTCCACCAGATCCCACGGGTGTTTGACGGTCTCCGCTGCCCAGGCTCCACGGTGGAATCCCCAGGTGGCCTGCGGAATCGTCATGCAGGCCTCCCAGTCGGTCGCAGTGACCCTGCGATCCCACGGATCCGGCAGCCGCCGCTCGTAGCCGCTTTCATAGTCACCCATCAGCACACCGTTCGAATCACGATGCCGGGCGCCGAGGTCATCGGCACGCAACCGGCTGCTCACAATGGCTCCGGGCAGCAGCTCCTTGAGCCGCTGCTCCACGTGCAGCGTCCACGCCCCGTTGGCCTTGACCGACTCGTCCCAGGTCCCGTCGAACCAGAAGCCTTTCACCCCGGGGTACCGGGTGGCCAGTTCCTCCAGCTGGCCCAGAGCAAAGGCGAGGTAGCGGTCAAAGGCCGCGGCGTCATCGTCCGTGTCCAGCCGGTACCGCCAGTCCGGGTGATGCCAGTCCAGCACCGAGTAGTAGAGGTAGACGTCGATGCCCTCCGCCTGGTAGGCCGCCACCAGTTCCCCGAGTGCGTCGCGGCCAAAGGGCGTGTTCCCCACATGGAAGTCGGTCAGCTCGCTGGGCCAGAGGCAGAACCCCTCGTGGTGCTTGGTGGTGAACGTGGCGTAGCGCATGCCCATGGTGCGGGCCTGCCCGGCCCACTGTGCGGCATCGAAGTTCTCCGCCAGAAACTGCCCGGCCAGCTGCGCCCACTCGGCTTCGGGAACTGTGGCCGTCTGGCTGAGGAACTCTGCGGCGAAAGGGTAGGAGCGTCCCTCCCAGAGGCCACCGGGCAGCGCGTAGAGCCCCCAGTGGATGAACTGGCCCAGTCGATGGCTCCGGAAGCGGCGCATGGCCTCGTCCTGGCGGGGTTTGGCGCTCTGGGCGCCGTACTGCAGCTCGATCACGGTGTGGTTCCTCCGGTCGGAAAGGGCTCGGCAGGGAAGGGCTTGATGGCGCCGTCCCAGGGCAGGAAGGTCGCCAGATCCACAGAACCGGAAGCCTCGGCGGGCTCCGCAGCCTCAGCTGGCCCGGCCTGTTCATCGAGCCAGCGCCACTGCACCCGGGTTCCCTGCACGCTGAGCTCCACCAGCTCCGCCGGATTCAGTGCCTCCTCCCGGACGGCCCGCAAGGTGTGCAGGGCCACGTACACTTGCGGTTCCGCGGCGCCCTCCGCTGTGAGGTAGGGCGTGGCGGAGTATTCGCCCAGCGCGTGACAGCCGGTGTAGTTCCGGGTTGCAGCGGCCTGCCAGCCGTGCAGGCCGAACACGCTCGCTTCCAACGTCGCCGGCTGCCTCCACCCCCCTGGCTGCCCTGAGAACGCCTGGCGCACGATGCCGCCGGGCACCGCGGCGTCCGCCGTCACCTCTTCGATCAGCGGCTGGTCCGCGGGAAGCGCAAAGCCGCCCTCACGGATCGTATAGCCCGCCCCTCCGTGGACCAGGTGGCAGCGCAGTTCGTGGGCGCCGTGCGTCACCGAGACGGTGAGCACCGCTGTACCCGGCAGAATCGCCCCCGCTAGCTGCGGCAGGTACGCGGAACCGCTGATCGGGCCGTCCACGCGCTGGGCCCTGATGCCGCACCGGCGGCTGGCCCGCCCCTCAGCATCGACCAGCGCCAGGTGGCCATCGATATTCTCCTGCCAGGCCATCCCGGTTCCTGGGCCGGTGTGCGAGGAGTAGGCGAATTTGGCGTAGTGCGGATCATCCGGATCCGCCCCGGATTCCACCGGCAGCCAGCAGTGATCGCTGCCATGGTTGCTCAGCCGGACGATGCCGTCGGCCCGGCTCAGGTTCCAGCCCACCGTGGCCAGCGCTCGGCTGGCCACAGGAGGAGTGGTCACAGGTGCGCTGTCCAGCGGCACAGTCCAGACGGCGTGATCGGCTGGCAGCGCCAGGCCCAGGAAACCGATACCGGCCAGATACGGTGAGCCGAATCCGCTGTAGCTCTGTGTGGAATCCTCGTGACTTCCCCACCAGCCCAGGCTCAGTGGTTGCCCGATGCCAACGCCGCGGGAGGCGAAGGCGGAGAGCACCGAGGAAGTCAGCAGCCGGGTCTGCGCCGGGCTGGCACTGTTGACCCCGGAGAGCTCAGCACACCAGAGCGCAGCGAGCATAGCCGTGCGGTAGGTCAGCGAGCGCCCCACATAGAGCGGTGAGCCGTCATCGGCCACAAAATCCCGGAATCCCTGGGAAAATTCACCCAGACGCTCCAGATGCCGGCGCGCCTGAGGGGTGTCTGACTGACCCGTGAACTGGTACCAGGCCCAGAGATACGGATGGATCGCCCAGGCGTTGTAGTAGTCAAAGGCATGATCCGGGCCGTCGGTGTACCAGCCGTCACCGGCATACCAGCCCTCCACCCGGGCCACCTGCTCCGCTCCGCGGAGCCCGCGGGTATCTTCACCGACCAGACGCAGAAAAGCCTCTGCCATGGCCGGGAACAACTGCCAGTTGTTCTGCCAGACCTCGCACTGCGCGTGATGCCGTAGCCAGGCAGCCACCTGGGATTTCTCTCCCGGCGTCAGTGGGTCCCAGAGCTGCTCCCGCGCCACTCCGAGGCTGAAGGCGATATTGGCGGCCTCCACAATGGAGTTGGTCACCCCCGCGAGCGGCGTCCGGCAGGACACGCCCAGCGGCCAGGCCTCGGGCCCGGGGGTTCCGCCGGTCCTGGCCAAGATCCCGGAGGTGCCATTGACCAGGGCCGTGCGGTACCACGCCGCCAGCTCGGCCGCACCGGCAGCCTCCCGGGCGGTTGCGCCCGGCCGGAAGGCTCCGACCAGGCGTGGCGCCACCATCAGGAGGCTGCGGCCGATGCTTTCCATACCCTCGCGCCGGACGCCATCGCGCGTGACCCGCCCGGGGAGGACCGGCAGCGCGTGGCCGGGGCTGGCATGCTCACGGATGGGCCGCAGCCATTCGTCCGCCACCCTCCACCAATGCTCCCGGGTCCAGGCGGTGGGCGGATCCAGTCTGAGCTTCTCCAGAGAACGTTCCGGAGAACCTCCCGGAGAAAGAGTGCGCTCAGCGCTGGCGGGGGTGGTGCTCATGAATATCTGCATGCTTCCTGTGTGGGGTGCCGTGCGGAATCCGGTGCGAAGATGTGGCGGAGGATGCCGACGGACTACTTCTTGGAGTCGGCCAGCGCCTTTTCGTATTCAGCCCGGATCTTGTCGCCTCCGGCCTGCTTCCACTTGTCCACGGCGGCCTTGAAGTCGGTCATCGGCTGACGCCCGGCGATGATGCCCTTTACGGTATCGGTGACGGCCTTGGAAAGTACAGAGCCCTGAGCGGCATCCGCGGGGCTGAACAGGTACTGGCAGGGGTTCGGCACCGCGGAGGGAATCAGCGTCTCGTAGGTCTTGTGCATGATGTCCACAAAGTCCTTGCCCGCCGGGTCGTATACCGCCTGCTGCGGGGCCGCGAGGTACTTCCACGGCACCCCGGTGTGCTGCTGGGCTGTGGGTGTGGCCTGGGGGTTGCCCGTGGAATCCAGGGTGTAATCGCTGCCCTCGGTGCCGTAGTTGAGCAGCAGGTACTCTTCACTGCCGAAGGGTGAGGCCAGGAAGTTGGCCAGGGTCAGGATGTCCTTGACCTTGGCGTCATCGGCCTTCTTGATCATGGTGGTGCCGACCACCACATTGTCGATCCAAGCCTGGCCCTTGCCGCCGGTTGCACCGAAGGGAATGAACGGCATCGCCTTGTAGCTGGGGTTACCCTTGGGCAGGGACCGCGTGTAGCCGCTGCCACCCAGGTAGGCGGGCAGGCCGTCGTAGATGATGGCGACTTTGCCGCTGGTGAAGGCGTTGACCATCTGGCTCTTGGTCCAGCCATCGGAGCCGGGCGCATACAGCCCGTCCTTGTAGAGCTTCGTGGCGTATTCCAGGGTGGCCTGGTATTCGTCGGTTTCGAAGTCCTTGGTGAGCTTGCCACCACTTTCCCGCCACACGTACGGGGTCTTGAAGATGTGGTGCAGTGTGGGCAGGCCAAAGCCGGTGCTGCCCAGGGCCCACTGGTTCTTGTCCGGCTTGGTCAGGGCCTTCAGGACAGTGTAGAAGTCATCCTTGTCCTTGATGTCCGCCGTGTTGCTGACGCCCGCCTGCTGGAGCAGGGTGGCATTGTAGAAACCGGAGCCGCCGGTCAGACCACGAGGAATCGGCAGGAAATAGATCTTCCCCGCCGTGACGCAGGCCTTCCAGTACACCTCAGGGATGGCCGCGAGATTGGGGTAGGCGGAGATCTTGTCGCCGCCCAGGAACGGCGTCAGATCAGCACATTTGGCCTGAACGAAACTCACAATGTCCGGGATTGCGGCGCCGTCGTTGAACATCATGTCCGGCAGATCCCCACCGGCAATCTGGGTGTTGAGCTTGGTGCCGTAGTCGTCGCTGGACACGGCGGTGATGTTGACGGTAGCGCCCAGGCGCTTCTCCACTTCCTGCCAGGCCGGGTTGCTGTCCCGTGGATTCGACACCGCGCCGAAGAGCAGGGTCATCACAGTGAACTTCTGCCCGCTCAACGGCGGCGTTGGCACAGCCTTGAACGGCTTGGGGTAGCTGTAGAAAGCAGCCGGGACGCCATCGGCGGTGCCCGCGATATCCGGCTTGAAGTCCTTGAGCGCGGTGTACTTGGGCAGGTTGACCGAGTTCACATTGCTGGGCGCGTCGGGCGTGCGCTGACCGCAACCGGTCAGCGCTGTGGTGCCGATCAGCAGGGTGCTGAGTCCGGCCAGGCCCAGGAATGCGCGCCTGCTGGTGGTGCTGGAAGTGCCGGTCATGATGTCTCCTTTGGAAGGCCGGAACGGAGTGGGCAAACAAGAGATGGGTGGAACGGGAACGATTCAGCCTTTGACTGCGCCGGTGAGGACGCCCTTGGTGAAGTAGCGCTGAAGGAAGGGGAAGGCTGCGGCAATCGGCACCAGGCTGATCACCACGACGGCCATCTGGATCGCCTGCGTGGGTGCGGTGATTTCCGAGGTATTGGTGGAATCGGCCAGGGGCTGGCCGAGGAGGGCGTACTGACGCAGAATCATCGGCAGCGGCCACTGATCCGAGTTCAGGTAGAGCATGGCGTTGAAGAAGGCGTTCCAGTACCCCACCGCATAGAACAGCCCGATGACGGCCAGCACCGCTTTGGACAGCGGCAGCACCACCTTGACCAGGATGCCAAAGTCTCCCAGACCATCCAGTCGGGCGGCTTCGAGCAATTCCTGAGGCAGGCTCTGGAAGAAGGAGCGGATCACGATGAGGTTGAAGGCGGAGAGCAACACCGGCAGGATCAGCGCAGCGTAGTTGTTCAGCAGGCCCAGCTGCTTGATCATCAGGAAGTTCGGAATGATGCCGGCGCTGAACAGCATGGTGAACAGGGCTGCGGTCAGGAAGAAGCGCCCGCCCACCAGATCCCGGCGGGTCAGTCCGTAGGCCATGCCCACGGTGACCGCCAGTGAGGCCAGGGTTCCGATCACGGTGATCAGCAGCGAGCGCACCAGGGCACTGGTGACGACGCCGCCGGAGAAGATGGTCTGGTAGGCCTCCAGCGTGGGCTTCATCGGAATCAGGACGAAGCCGTTATTGGCGGCGATCTCCGGCTGGCTCGAGAGGCTGGTGCCCAGAACGGCCAGCATCGGGTAGAGGGTCAGGAAGCAGATCAGCGCGATCAGTAGCACCTTCAACGCCAGGGTGACCGGATGCGGTTTTTCCATCCAGACGGGCCGGCTACCGCGATCCCTGCTCCGCGGGATGCTATCGCTTGGACTTGTCACTGGAGTAGATCCCTTCCTGACCGAAGATGTGGGCGAGCTTGTTGGAGCCGAGTACCAGGGCCAGGCCGATGACGCCCTTGATCAGGCCCGCGGCGGCGGAGACGCCCCACTGACCGCCCTGGATGCCATGGAAGTAGACGTAGGTGTCCAGCACTTCACCGGATTGCGGTCCTACGTTGTCCCGTTGCAGCAGCACCTGTTCGAAGCCCACCGACAGAATCGAGCCCAGGTTGAGGATCAGTAGCAGCACGATGGTCGGCAGAATGCCCGGGAGCGTGATGTGGAAGAGCCGATGCCGGGCATTGGCGCCGTCCACGGCCGCAGCTTCATAGAGTTCCTGGTCGATATTGGCGATGGCGGCCAGGAAGATGATCGTGCCCCAGCCCGAGTCCTTCCAGATGCTCTGCAGGGTGATCAGGAAGGGGAAGAACGCCGGATCGTTCATGGCGTTGAAGCCCGGCAGGCCGATTGCCTGCAGGAGGTGGGTCAGCGCTCCACCTGCACCGACCATTTCGGAGAACAGAACCACGATGATGACCCAGCCGATGAAGTGCGGCAGGTAGATGACGTTCTGGATGAACTTGCGCAGCCGTCTGGACATGATGCTGTTCAGGAACAGGGCCAGGAAGATGGGCACCGGGAAGAAGAGGACCAACTGCACCGTGGTGATCACCAGGGTATTGCGGAAGGCCTGCCAGAAGGCGCCATCACCGAGCAGGGAGACGAAGTTGTCCAGACCGATCCAGGCACTGTCGATGAAGCCCAGGTATGGCTTGTAATCGAGGAAGGCGATGATATTGCCCAGCAGCGGAATGTAATGAAAGATCACGAAATACGCGAAGCCCGGCAGAATCAGCGCGAGCATCACCTTGTCCCGCTTGATACGAGCCCAGAGGCTGCGCTTGCGATAGACCGGCACGACGTCGGAGGTGGTGCCGGATGCGGATCGCGTCATCGTGCTCACAGCTGCATCCCCGGGCAGCGGCAGGCCCTCGCCGACACTGAACTGATGTCCATCTCTCATCTCCTCGGAAGCCGGGGCAGCGGCCGCCGTCTACGCCTGCACTGAAGGGTAAACCACTAGTAAGCGGTTTCTATCTCTGCTCAGTATGCAAGGCACCTCATGTGATGTCAACAACATCTTCACGGCATTCTTCAGGTTCTTTCCTTGATAAATCGGTACTCTTTCTCACTTGCTTTCCCTGCTCGGCAATGATTTGCTGTAGCAAGCGCTTTCTTTTTGGGCAGACGTGGCGACCATCGATCACGCGATCGGCCCCCATCGCCGTTAAATCGCCGTTAAGCTGTCAAGTACCGTCAAGGAGCAAGAGTGAACGCTCAGGATCGACCCGTGCGAAAGTTGCCCAGCGCTTTCTGCATGAAGGCGGACACTCTGGACATGCTTTTCACCCCCCAGGAACTCGCTGCACTCAAGGATCTGGTGGACCTGCGTTTCAGCACCCCGCTGGAGACCTTCACTCAGGCCAGCCCGGCGGAACTCGCCTCACTGGAAATGCTCATCACCGGCTGGGGTGCCCCCGCGCTGGACCAGCCGGCGCTGGACCTCATGCCGAACCTTCGCTACGTGGTGCACACAGCCGGGACGGTGAAGACGTTCATCGATGATCTGGCCTTCGCGCGGGGAATCGAGGTTTCCTCAGCCGCTGCCGCCAACGCCGTTCCGGTGGCGGAATACACACTGGCCTGCATCATTTTCGGCCTCAAGCGGGCCACCCGGTTTGCTGCGCGCCTCCGCTCCACCGAATCCAGCGCACCCTTCCGCGATCTCGATGGCGTACCTCCTGTGGGGACCCATCGGGTCGTCATCGGACTGGTGGGCGCTTCCCAAGTGGGCCGACGCGTCGTCGCCCTGCTGAAGAATCTGGACGTCCAGATCCTGGTCTACGACCCCTACCTCACCGATCATGATGCTGAGGCCCTCGGCGTGGAGCGGGTCGGGTTACTGGAACTGTGCGCGCGTTCCGCCGTGGTCAGCCTGCATGCGCCAGCCAGCCCCGCCACGTATCGGATGATCGGCTCCGAACAGTTGTCTGCGATGGCGAACGGCACCGTCCTGGTCAACACGGCTCGCGGCTCGCTGGTGGACACGGTGGCGCTGACCGCGGAGCTGCTGGCCGGACGACTGGACGCCTTCCTGGATGTCACGGACCCGGAGCCCCTGCCACGAACCTCACCGCTCTTCGAGCTGCCCAATGTATTCCTCACCCCGCATATCGCCGGGGCCTTGGGCAATGAGGTGGAGCGCCTGGGCCGGCAGGCTTTCTCCGAGGTGGAACGCATTATGGCGGGGTTGCCGCTGCAGTACCCCGTCGTCGCCGATGATCTCTCACGGATTGCATAATGACACCATGACTCAGTCACTCCCAGGCAGCCCGCTCGCCGAGCGAAAGCCCACGACTGCAACCATCGCCGACGTTGCCCGTGAGGCAGGGGTGTCGGTGGCCACCGTTTCCCGCACACTGAGCGCCAACTACCCCGTGGCCGGTGCCACCAGGCTCAAGGTGCTCGACGCCGTCGAGCGTCTGGGCTACATCGCGAATGCCCACGCCCGCGCCCTGGCGGGTGCCACCACCCGCACCGTCGGCATCGTGATCGCCGATGTCGCCGACCCCTTCTTCGCCTATGTGGCGCGTGGCGTGGAACGGCAGGCCAGCGCAGAAGGCCGGATGTGCCTGATCATGGCGACCCATGGGGACCGCGACCGTGAACTGGCCATTGTGGACCTGCTGCGCGAGCAGCGTGCCGATGCCGTCATCCTGGTCGGTGGAGCCTCCGACAATCCCGGCTACCGCAAGAAGATGGCAGCCCGGGCACGGGCACTGGCGGAGAGCGGCTCCGTCCTGGTGCTCTGCGGGAGGCCCTCGTTGGGGGATGACGTTCCCACCGTCTCCGTCACCTACGACAATTCCGGCGGAGCCTTCGCTCTGACCGATCATCTGATCTCCCAGGGGCACCGGCGCATCCTGTACCTGGGTGGCCCCACCGGGCTTTCCACCGCTGCAGCCCGCTTTGACGGCTTCCAGCGGGCTCTGGAGGCCCGGGGGGTGACACTGGATCCAGCATTGGTGCACCAGGGCGAATTCGGCAGACCCTTCGGATACCGACGCATGAAAGAGGTCCTCGCTGCGCAGCTGGACTTCACGGCAGTATTCGGGGCCAACGACCGCGTCGCCGTGGGCGCGCTGGATGCCATGACAGAGGCGGGACTGAGTGTTCCTGACGATATCTCGCTGGTCGGCTATGACAATATTCCGGTCTCCACCGAGGTGCGCCCGCGGCTCACCACGGTCAACGTCCCCCTGGAGGAGCTGGGCCGTGAAGCCGTCCGGGCAGCCCTGAACGCCAGCCGCGGTGAATCAGAACTGCGCGAATCAGGGATGGGCGGCACCGTTCTGGGCACCCATCTGATCCTCCGGGACTCTGTCCGGGCCATCGACTCGCGCGCTGAGTGGTGACGTCACGCCCCTTGACGGCGGGTTGAGGGGCGTGACGTCACCACTCAGCGCGCGTACCGGTTCACAAAATTGCGCAGAATGCCTTGCGGCGCTTCGACGTGGGAAGCCTGTGCTGCGGCACGGACCCGTTCGACATCCCCGGCCGGGAAATATCCGGCGTGCTGATAGGTGTCCACCCGGAGCAGTAACCCGGCCAGGTCCAGCTCGGGGTGAAACTGGGTGGCGTAGAGATTCTCCCGGAGCCGGAACATCTGCACCGGGCAACTCTGCGAGGAGGCGAGCAATGCCGCACCCGGAGGCAGCGCGGAACATGCCTCCTTATGACCCACAAAGGCCTCGAAGCGCTCCGGCAGGCCTCGCAACAGTGGGTCCAGGACGCCATCGGCCGTCAGCGTGACCTCGACGGCACTGATCGGCTCGCCGTACTGCCGGTCGATCGCGCCGCCCTGATGCCTGCCCAGCGTGCCCACACCGTAGCAGGCGCCCAGAAAAGGAAAATCGCACACGACGACGATGTCCAGCAGAGCGGCCAGCTCCGCCTCGACCCGCAGTTGGGTGGCGGATTTCAGAGCCGGGTCATCCGAGGCGTTGAAGGGGCTGCCTCCGAGGATGATCCCGGAGAAGTCCTCAAGGACGAGCTCCGGAAGCGGCTCCTGGTCGAGGCGATGCCAGCGAAATGCTGCATCGTCCAGGCCCGCGTAATGCGCGAAGGCGGCGGCTTCCGAATCGGCCACCTCGTGCTCGGCGCGAGTGGACAGGAACAGAAAAGGCTTCACGAGGGGAATCCTACGCATTCCCGCGCTGCCCGTCGCGACGAGGCGCCAGGTGTTAGGCTCCGATGAGGTGCGCCCACCCTCGAAGAAGACCAATCCGCATGAAGAAGACGGGGATCAGTGTGAGCAGCAATTGGGAACGTCTGGATGATTCCCTGCGCCCCGCGGTGGCGGCCAGCGTGGCCGAGTACGAGCGGATCCGCCCTGCCCTGCGCGCCGTCACGGCGCAGGTGGAACACTCCATCCGGGAGTTGTTTGATGACGCAGAGGTAAGTCCCCTCTTCGTCTCCAGCCGCACCAAATCCGTGGAGTCCTTCCGGGAGAAGGCCTCCCGGACCCTGGTGGAGGGATCCGATGACGGTCAGGTCACCCTCCAGTTCCCGGAGCCGCTGCGTAACCTGACCGATCTGGTCGGCGTGCGGATCATCACCACGCTGCCCCGGGAGAACGCCCAGGTGGCGAATCTGATCAAACGTCAGCGAGCGATCTTCGACTGCCGTGGCGACCGGGAAAAGGACATCGGCTCCATCGAGTCCGGTACCTACGGCTATTCCAGCAGGCATCTGATTCTGCGAACCATCCAGAATGAGACGGTCCGCGCGTTCCAGGAACTCGTCGATCCGGAAGCCAAGGCCACCGGCAGCTTCTTCTTCGAATGCCAGATCCGCACCGTCTTTGCCCATGCCTGGAGCGAGATTGAGCACGATATCCGGTTCAAGGCCCAGGACCGGCGCGCCTGGAGCCCGTATTTTGACCGCCAGTTCATTGCCACAGCGGCCATGCTGGAATCGGTGGAGTCAACGTTTTCCGATCTGCATGAGCGCTATGAGACGGTGCGCAGCTTCTGGGATGAGGAGGGCGAGGGCTCGGCACCGCTGACGCCCGAGCGGATCAGTCAGATCTGGCGGACCCTGCTCCCCCACGTGGACCGCAAGCCCGATGACGACTGGGGCTGGGCCGCCACCCTGCTGGCCGCGCACGGCCTGAACCGGACCATCGACCTGGTGTCACTGCTGCGTTCGGAGACCATCTCCGCCGTTCGCGAGGCCCTCGACCACCGCTATTCGCCAGGACCGGACCGACTCCTCGATGACGTTCTGCTGTGGAATTACGGCCCGGAACACATTGAGCTGACTGCTGCCGGCGACCAGGCCCGTCGCGATTCCCTCCAACGACGGTGGCGGCAGATTCTCAGCTACCGGAGCCGGATGGCGCAGTAAGGACTCCCCCGGCCGGAAACAGCCTGGAGCACTGCTGAGCCTCAGACCTCTCCCGGCGACCGGAGTCTGTACGTCAGCTGTGATTGCGTTACCCTTAACTGTCAATATGACGGAGTTTTACCATCAGGCGCCCCCAGCCCTAGCCAGATCCTCTTTCATCCCATCGACCTTCCCTGAGGAGACGTACATGTTTACTCTGATCAGGACGCGGGCCGCACGCGGCACCGCCGTCGCAGCCGCCACACTGACCCTCGGCCTCGCCCTGAGCGGTTGTGGCCTGCTCAACGGCGGCGGCGCTGACCGTGATCCGAGCGGCGCGGTGACCGCGGCTCAGACAGCCGACGTTTTCAGCGTCAAGGTCGGCGACTGCATGGATGACCCGGGCAGCGGCAACATCTCCAGCATTCCGGCCGTTCCCTGCGGCCAGCCGCATGATTTCGAGGCCTACGCCGAAACCTCGATGCCCTCCGGCGACTACCCCGGCCAGACCGCGATCAACGACAAGTCCGATGAATTCTGCGCTGCGCAGTTCAAGACCTTCATCGGCATCGACCCTGAGTCCTCCACGCTGGGCTTCACCTCGCTGACCCCCACCTCGAGCAGCTGGAAGAGCGGCGATCGCCTGATCACGTGCCTGGTCGGCGAACAGGGCAAGAAGACCACCGGCTCGCTCAAGGGCACCGCCCGCTAATCCCCAGACTCGCAAGGTCATCCGGGGCCCCGCGCCGCCGGGGCCCCACCCACTGCTCTCCAGCGCGTGTGGGTGATCGCGATGTGGGCCTGAGTCGTGCTTGCCTTGTGCCTGCTGGTAGCAGCCCTCGACGCCCGGTCTTGGGGTAGAGCCAAACTTGATGAGTGGTCTTGGCTGGTGACCCTAAGGTGTAGGCGGCCGAAAACGCCGCGGATGCGGGCGAGCAGTACTCACCCGCATCCTTTCTCCGACATTCCTCTCATGAGCAAAGAGAAGAATTAGCGCAGTTTCCGCGTACGGTTCGTGTCTCTTGATTGCCAATCCCTTGAAGAAAAGAATGCTTCCAACTGAGCCTTGGCGTCCTCGGCAAGCCGAGCATCCGTTTCTGTCAAGGCGAAGATTGGCAGGTAGCCCTTTTGCTGCGCCAGTTCGTTGGCGATAACCAGCGTTTCTTTGTCACCGTTCGTCAGTTGTTCGCCATTAAGGATCTTCTGGGCTGCATTTTCACCTGCAGACACCTGCAGGATGACCATCAGGTCGAAGTTTCTCAACTGACGGTCAGTCCAGATGCTCACCAACTGGTGAGGGCCGAAGCCGGGCCCGCCTGGTCGGTATTCTTTTTCAGGTTCCATCAAACAACCTTATCGGTAGCATTCGGTGGTGTGGGACGCCACCACACTTCCGTCTTTGACGAGTGCCATCGTTGCGCTGTACCGACCGGACCCCGATAGCGATCCGTAGAATGTGGATGTCGACAAAAATCCCGTGCTGCTGGCGGCAAGGACTTGTCGGGGACTGGTGTCGAAAGTGCCACCGCCACCGGGGTACGAGGCGCTCCACCAAACCTCATAATAGGCGCCTCCTTGGAGATCCCAACCGGCGCCGCTGTAGGTGAACCAGTCTCCTGTGCAGCCGACATACACGTCCGCCTCAGCCCACCACCATCCATCTGGTGAATTGCTGCCAGCTGGTGTCGGTTGGGGCAGTGGGGTGGAAATGGTCGGGCTTGATTGGGGTGTGGATGCCTGCGCCTGTGGGGCGACAAAGAACATCGCCAGCATCAGCGCTAAGACGATGGTGATTCCTCTTGCTATCTTCACTTCCGGAGTCCTTCCTTGTGTCGATGGACATCGAACCCTATGGGTTCACTAGGAAGTGTTGCTTTCAAAACTGGTAATTTGCTGTTAATAGCATGGGTGTTAGCCAGTAAAATGTCTCATAAACATAAAGATTCTTGTCTCATTTGAGCCTCTCACACGTGCAGGATGCTCTGATCAACGGGCTTTGTGAACTCTAGACGCGTCAACGGCGGTTCAAGCTGAGTTGCATACGTCTCTAATTGGCTTGAGACTTCTTGAGCTGGCGACTTGGAAGAACGAGGCAGCTGATAATGGCTCGTCTCAGTGGAGGGTGTAAGTCGGGGCGCATGACGAGCCTGGGATGGAAGTTCTCATACTGATTATCCGACGGAAGACCCCGAGGTACTCCAGACTGCGTTCGCCGCCCCCTGTCTCACTACGTTCTGCCGTCTCGACGAGTTGGGCCTCGAAGTCGTCGGGCAACAAATTGAGCCCGGTCGCGCTGCGACCGAGTGCCGTGGAGAGGATTCCTTGATGCCGGAAGCGCGGTGCCGAGGGCCTGATGCGGGACATATCGGCGCGGCGGCTCGCGCATAAGCCGTGCGGCCAACGGCCCACTGCGGAGCTGGTCCCGGTGCGCCACTACCAGTGCGGGAAGTGCGGGAAGGTGTGCTGAGAAGACACCAGCAAGGCTGCGCCGCCGCGGGCGAAGATCTCCCTACGTGGTCTCGGAGGGCACTGACCGGGATCATTGTTGACCATCTGACCGTGTCCCGCGTCGCGGCCGGCCTCGGGCGGCTGGAACCCTGGCGGGACGGGATCGATGGCGTTATGGTGGACCGGTTCACCAGATTCAAGACCGCCTCCGAGGAAGAGCTCCGACGGCAACCGCGATGATCGACCTGTTCCATGTCGTCCGACCTGCCCGTGACGCACTCGATGTCTGTCGGCAGCGCATTCAGCAGGATCTCCACAGTGGCCGCGGAATGAGGGGCGATGCGCTGTTCACGGCCCGCTGTACCGCGCACACCGGCCATGCTTTGCTCACCAAGAAGCAGATGCCTCGGCTCGAGGCAGCGTTCGCCGATGACCGGCTCGTGCAGGTCGAGGCGGCCTGGGCGTCTACCAGCGCATCCTTGCAGCCTTCCGCGAACCCGGCAAGGGCAAGGATGCCATGCAAACAGTGATCAACTCCGCCACCGCCGGGGTCCCAGCTCGCTTGATCGAGCTGCACCGGCTCGGTAGGACGCGGAAACAACGCGCAACCGACATCCTCACCTTCTTCGACCGCCCCAGCACCAGCAACCGACCCATCGAGGCCGTCAACCGACGCCTCGAACACCTCCGTAGCTCTCCCCCTGCTTCTGAGACCTCACGAACTACGTCGCCAGATCGCTGCTCGAAACCGACGGATTCAGATCCAACCTACACTCGGGAATGCGATGATCCGGTTTAAGCGGCCAGGAAACCTGGACAAAACCCAGCAGAATCCAGAAAAACTCAGCAGAGTTCCGCTGACACGCACCTGTGCGATACCTGTTGTTAATCTGTGCCTGATGGAATGGGGCATCCCGCGCCGCAGAAGACTGCGGAAAACCCCTCACGAATCGGAGAATCATGAGTTCGACGCCCTGGCGCTTTGCGCTCGGTGCGGCCCTGGCGGCAAGTCTTGTCGCGGCTCCTCTGGCCAGCACCCCTTCCTTCGCTGCTGAGCATCCGCTCACAGCCCTCCCGGCGGCACCCGCCGGATCCACCCCCTCCCTGGTGATCAACGAGGCCTATCTGAACGGCGGCAGCACCGGCGCCACCTTCAAGAACAAGTTCGTGGAGCTCTACAACCCCACTGGGTCCGCCATCAGTATTGACGGCTGGTCGCTGCAGTACCGCAGCGCCACCGGCTCGGCAGCACCCACCGGCATCGCCCCGCTGAGCGGAACCGTCGCCGCCCACGGCTACTACCTGATCAAAGGCAACGCCAACGCCGCCAACGGCACGGACCTTCCCACGGCCGATGCCGATGCCAGCGGATTCAGCTTCGCTGCGGGAGGCGGCACCCTGGTGCTGGCAAGGAAGGCCACTGCCGTCAGCCCGCTGCCCACCGGCTCCGTGATCGGCAACCCGGACGTCGCCGATCTGCTTGGCTACGGCAGCTCCAACACCTTTGAGACGGCTGCGGCCCCGACGGGTAGCGTCAGCACCTCGCTCAACCGCACTGCCGGTGCCGATACCGATAACAACGCCGCCGACTTCACTGCGGCCGCCCCCACCCCGCAGAGCAGCGCCGGATCGCTTCCTCCGGTAGATCCGCCGGTCGATCCCAGCGGCGTCACCGCGATCAAGGACATCCAGGGCACCGGTGCGACCAGCCCGCTGGTCGGTGCCACGGTCACCACCCGGGGCATCGTGACCGCCAGCTATCCCACCGGCGGATTCAACGGCTACTACCTCCAGACCCCGGGTACCGGCGGCGATATCGACTTCGCCACGCATACCGCCTCGGATGCCGTGTTCGTCTACTCCAAGGACACCGTCGGGCTGGTCAAACGCGGTGACTACGTCGAGGTGACCGGCACCGTGAGCGAATTCGGGACGGCCGGCGCCACCACCACCCAGCTCAACGTGGCGGCCGGGAAGCTGACTCAGCTCAGCGACGTCGTGCCCGCGGTGAAGCCCGCCGTGTCAGCGCTCCCGGCCACCGACGCCCAGCGCGAGACGCTCGAGGGAATGCTTTTCCACCCCAGCGGTGATTACACCGTGGCGGACAACTACTCGCTCAACACCTACGGTGAGCTGGGCCTCGCTGCCGGGACTTCCGTCCTTGTCCAGCCCAATGCGCTCTACCCCTATGGTTCCGCCGAAAACCAGGCACTGACGGCATCGAACGCGGCCCGCGCGATCGGCCTGGACGATGGCGCCAGCACCAACTTCCTCAAGGACGCCAACACCGCGGCCCAGCCGCTGCCCTACCTGACCGCCACAGATCCGGTCCGGGTGGGGTCCGCCGTGACCTTCAGCTCTGACGTGATCTTCGATCAGCGCAATGGGGCCTACAAATTCCAGCCGCTGAGCCAGCTCACCCCGGACACTGCGGCCAGCGTGCAGCCAGCCAGATTCTCCGGCACACGCACCGCGACTCCGGCACCGGTCGGTGGCACGGCGAAGATCGCCTCCTTCAATGTGCAGAACTACTTCATCCACACCGGTGATCAGGATCCGAACTGCGTTCCCTACACGGACCGGGACGGCAAGCCGATCACGGTTCAGAAGAACTGCAACCAGCGCGGTGCCTGGGATGCGGCGAACCTGCTGCGCCAGCAGAACAAGATCGTGGCCGGCATCAATGGACTGGGCACCGATATCGTCTCGCTGGAGGAGGTGGAGAACTCGGCGAAATTCGCCGATTCCGCCACCGACCGGGACAAGGCGCTGCGCACCCTCGTCGATGCGCTGAACGCAGCCGCCGGTGCGGGCACCTGGGCCTTCGTACCCAGCCCCGCGACCCGTCCGGCCATCGCCGATGAGGACGTCATCCGCACCGCCTTCATCTACCGCCCGGCTGCGGTGCACCCGGTGGGTGATTCGGTGATCCTCGATGACGCCGCCTTCACCGGGGTGGCCCGCCAGCCGCTCGCTCAGGTCTTCGGCAAGAACGGCGCCGGGGAGGCTGCACAGTTCCTGGCCGTGGTGAACCACTTCAAGTCCAAGGGCTCCGCTCCCGCGAACGATCCGAGCGACATCGACCTCGGTCAGGGCAAGGGAAATAAGGCCCGCGTGGCCCAGGCGAAGGCACTACTGACCTTCACTGAGTCGTTGAAAACCTCCCGGAAGACCAATCAGGTGGTGCTGCTGGGGGACTTCAACGCCTACAGCGCCGAAGATCCGATCACGCTGCTCACCGGCGCCGGGTATACGGATCTGGACCCGCAGACCGGCAAGCACTCCTATATGTACCAGGGCCGGGCCGGCTCGCTGGACCACGTCCTGGTCTCCAACTCGTTCAAGGCCTCGGTGACCGGAGCGGACATCTGGAACATCAACTCGGTGGAGTCGGTGGCCCGGGATTACTCCCGCTGGAACTACAACGTCACCAACTTCTACGCAGCGGATCCCTATGCGGCCAGTGACCACGATCCTGTGGTGGTCGGCCTGAATCTCGTCGATGCGCCCGTGATGACCAAGGAACTGAACTTCCTGAACATCAACGATTTCCACGGTCGGATCGACACCAACACGGTGAAGTTCGCCGGCACCATCGAGCAGCTGAAGGCGGCATCTCCCGCGGGCACCGCACTGCTGTCCGCCGGGGACAACGTCTCCGCCTCGCTCTACGCCTCCTCGGTGCAGAACGACCAGCCGACCATCGATGTGCTCAACGCGCTGGGCCTGCAGGCCTCCGCCGTGGGCAACCACGAGTTCGACAAGGGCTACACCGATCTGGTGAACCGCATCTCGAATCAGCAGCACAACGCGGCCTGGGCCTACCTGGGCGCGAATGTCTACTTCAAAGGAACCCAGAACCCGGCACTGCCCGAGTACACGATCATCACTGTCAACGGCCTGAAGGTCGCCGTGATCGGCGTCGTCACGCAGGAGACCGGTGCTCTGGTCTCCCCCGGCGGCATCGCGAACCTCGACTTCGGGGATCCGGTGGCTGCAGTGAACCGCGTGGCAGAGAAGATCGCCGCGGGCAAGCTGGCTGACGTCATCGTGGCCGAATACCACGAGGGCGCCGGGGCCGGCACGAAGGATGGCGCCAGCCTGGATCAGGAGATCGCCGCGGGCGGAGCCTTCGCGGAGATCGCCACCAAGACCTCCGCAGCGGTCAACGTGATCTTCACCGGCCACACGCACAAGGAGTACGTCTGGGACGGCCCGGTCCCCGGGAAGCCGGGAGCCACCCGACCCATCGTGCAGACCGGAAGCTATGGCGAGAACATCGGCCAGGTGCGGCTCTTCGTTGACGCGAACACCGGTGCCGTGACAAGCTACTCGGCCCGCAATGTGCCGCGAATCACAGCCGATGACGCCGCCCTGGTGGCGCAGTTCCCCGCGGTGTCACAGGTGAAGCAGATCACCGATGCCGCCCTGGCCTTCGCGAAGAAGGAGGGCGACAAGCCGCTGGGTACCATCACGGCGGATATCACCACGGCCTACTCGACCGATCCGAAGACCGGCAAGGCTGCCCGCGATGACCGGGCCAGCGAGTCGGCTCTGGGCCACCTCGTAGCGGACGCACTGAAGGCCACCCTGGCCGCACCGGAACGCGGTGGTGCCGAGATCGGCATCGTCAATCCCGGCGGGCTGCGAGCGGATCTGATGGTGAAGAACCCGGGGCTGGCCGATGGTGTGGTGACCGTGGCGAACGCCAATGCGGTGCTGCCCTTTGTCAACAATCTCTGGACCACCACGCTGACCGGCGCTCAGATCAAGACGCTCCTGGAACAGCAGTGGCAGACCAACCCGGACGGCAGCATTCCGAGCCGCCCATACCTGGCACTGGGAGTCTCGAAGAACGTCTCCTTCACCTACGATCCGGAGCGGCCGCTGGGTGATCACGTGACCTCGGTGGTGATCAACGGTGCGCCGCTGGACCCGGCCCGGGATTACCGGGTGGGCACGTTCAGCTTCCTGACCACCGGCGGAGACAACTTCCGGGTCTTCACGCAGGGTAAGAACGCCAAGGACTCCGGGCTGATCGACCGGGACGGCTGGTTTGAGTACCTGAGCAAGAACTCCCCCGTGGCGCCCGATGCTGCCCGGCGCGGTGTGGCCCTCACCGGAGCTCCGGCCACCGCGACGGCCGGCCAGCAGCTGACGGTGAAGCTCAGCAAGGCTGATCTGACCTCGCTGGGCACACCGGTCAGCAGCACGGTCACCGTCCGCTACGAGCCCAGCGGTGTGGGCGGCGGCAAGGGCTGGGCAGCTCCCAGCGCGGTGGTTCCGGCGGATCTGGGCAGCTTCACGGTGACCGGAGGCGCGGCAACGCTGAGCTTCACGGTCCCCGCGGAGGTCAACGGTGGCCGGCTCACCCTGACCACCGATGGCGGAACGTACGCCAGGCTGCCGATCACAGTTCTGGCGGCGGCAGCGGTGGATCCGGGGTCTGCGGGCGGTGTTCCTGCCGGTTCGTCAGGTTCCTCCGGTGGCTCAGGTTCCTCCGTGGGCTCGGCAGCTGATGCTCCTGCTGACGGCGATCTGGCCGCCACCGGTGCGGACCTGGCCCCGCTGGTGCTGGGCATCCTCGCCCTGCTGGGGGCTGGCATCGTGCTCACCACAGCGAGTCGACGCAAGGCCCCGACGGGTCGCTGATCGGCGCCGGATCGCTCAGGCCGTCCCGGAATTCAGAACTGTCTGGACTCCAGGATGGCCTGGGCGATCCGGTCTGCATCCAGTAGCGTCTGGTATCCGCTGGGGTGTTCGGCCTGAGCCTGAGCAGCGATCGCGGTACCCCACTGGACCGACGAGAGCTGCAGACCCAGCACATAGAGCTGGCCCGCCCGGCCCTGAGCATCGACGGCGCGGTGCGGCGCATCGGTGACGTCCAGTCCGCTGCCCGCCACTTCAGCACCATCGGCCAGGAGGTGCGTGGCGGGACGGACCAGTCCGTCATCGAGCAGTTGACGCAGGAGGGGCGATGCCGTCTGGGCCACCCGGTTGGCCGGGGACATCGCCTCGACCAGCCAGTCCGCCCGCACCGCGCCACCCTCCACCGCGCGCGACCACGCCTCAAAACCCCCGGCTGTTGCCTGGAATACCGGATCTGGCCCCACAAAACTCACGATGCCGGCCCGCACCAGGGCGGCCAGCTGGGCAATGCGCACGGCGGGCGGGCCGGAGGCCAGGCCTTCCACCAGCGGCTCGAACCAGCCGCGCAGCTCGGAGAGCCAGGATTCGGGGGCCAGTGCGCCGCGGAGTACGCAGTCCTTGAGCAGGGCACGGCCCTCATTGAGGACACCGATGGCGAGCTTCACCGGATCCGACTCTCCCGCCGCAGCGCCCCGGACGTCATCGTCCAGATCCGCCAGCACCGCCTGATCGAACTCTTCGCGACTGCCAAACTGCTGCCCGGCATAGGGCCGGGCCAGCCGTTCACTATCGAAGAGCTCAGGGTTGGTCCCTTGCGGGCGCTGTTCCCGGGGGCGCTGTTCCCGCCGAGCCCGCAGGTAGGCCTCCTGAGCGTCCGCTTCCAGCGCGGGCCAGAGGTCCCGCCGGAAGCTCAGATCGGCGCGCCCCTGCGCGTACGCCTCCGTGAGGACCGCCTTCAGACGTTCCGGGGAGGCTGTGCTGGGATAGTAGCCGGGCATCTCCGGTTTGGCCCGGTAGGGGCCGCCGCGGCGGGAAGCTGCCAGCACCCGGGGCTCCGACCCGCTGGGCACGTAGCGCAGCGGAGTTGCTCCGCTGCTTGTGGTGGCGCCCGTTGTGGTGCCGTCAGTTGTGGTGCCGCCCGCCGGAACGAATCGTCCGCCCCGGCCTTCGGTCCACTGGCTCAGTAGATCGAAGAAGTTCAGGCCCATCCCGCGGACCAGCACCGGTTCACCCGCAGGAATCTGCGCCCAGTCGATCTCAGCGGGGATCGCCGGCTGTTGATAATGCAGGCCGTAGTGCCGCGCCGCCTCGTGGAACGCTGCCTGCTCCACGCCAAGCGCTGCTGGCACATGGCCCAGCGCCAGGACGACGGCATCGGCAGGAAGTACCGTGCCGTCATCAAGCCGCACCGCGAACTCGCTGACCGTCGTTTCACTGGCCATCGTTTCACTGGCCGTTTCGTTGACTGTCTCGTTGACTGAGATTGCCTCGGCAGGGTGCCAATGCACCTCCACTCCCGCGGGGATCTTGGCCAAGAGGCGCACCACCACCCAGCGCAGGTAGCTTCCGTAGAGCGCCCGGGAGGGAAAGTCCGTGCTGGCCAGCTGCGGGTGGTGTTCCGCACGCCAGGTGTCGAAGCTGTGCTCCACCAGAGGCTGTGCAGCTACCTCCTGCTCCGGAATGATCGTGGGGAAGGAGGAGGGCGTGTTCATCAGATAGAGCGGGGACTGACTCGTCCTCCACACCCGGCCTGGACCCGGCTCGAAGGGGTCGATCAGGTCGATCCTCAGCCAGGGGGCGGCATCGTCCGTTGCACCTCCCTGAGCCGGCCTGGCCGCAGCAGCCTGTGCCAGCAACCGCTCCATCACGGAGGTGCCGCGAGGTCCGGCACCGACAATGACGACGCGGCGGGGCGCGGTTTTCTGCGCTGTGTTCAGGGGGGCTCCGGGCATGGATCGAGCATACAAGTGGCGGTCTAGGATGGGTGAATGGCTCACGCCCCGGAACGATCCTCACGCCGGGCGCTGGTGCGTCCACTGCGCCCGTCCGATGCCGATGCGGTAGCTCATGTTCATGTCCAGGCGTGGCGCGAGACCTACGCTGGCCTGCTTTCCCCGGCTTTTCTGGCTGCGCTACGGGTGGAGGACCGGGCAGCCCTGTGGCGTCGCGTCGCGGAGAACCCTGACGTCACGTCCCGGCACTGGGTCGCAGAGGCCGATGGCGTCGTCGTGGGCTTTGCGGGAGTGCGCCCGATGCCGGCGGCGGAGGCGGTCCGCCCGGAGGAGCTCTGGGGGCTCTACCTGCTGCAGTCCTATCAGGGACTGGGTCTGGGCAGGGAACTGATCGAGGCCGCGATCGGCAAGCGTCCGGCATCGTTGTGGGTGGCTGCCGGAAATGATCACGCGATTGGCTTCTACCAGCACTGTGGCTTCACCGCAGATGGCACCGAGGAGTTCGTGGCGGACTGGGAGAACCTCAAAGAACTCCGGATGATCCGCTGAGCTTGCTCCCCCAACCGCCGCCACACCTGCGAACCACGCCGCTACGCGGGCAATCTCAAATGATTCTTCGATAGCTACTACGCGGGCATCTTTGATGAGTCAACGCGCAACTTTGCACTGGCCAGCGGGCTCCGATAGTCTTGTTCGGCTGGCCCTAGGCTTCTACTGGGGTCAGCGCTGGAGACGTGCCAGAGCGGCCGAATGGACTTCACTGCTAATGAAGGGTCGGGGTTAAACTCGACCGGGGGTTCAAATCCCCCCGTCTCCGCGTTTTTTGCGAACGTTAACGGAAAAAGCACCCGCAATTGCGGGTGCTTTTTCCGTTAACGTTCGCGTTTTAGGGAAGCACATTATGTACCCTTGTGGTTACGTAACAAGATGGGTACATTATATCCATGGATGTAGTGCTGCAGGCCCTGGCCGACCCGAACAGGCGAACGATGCTGGCCATTCTGCGCGACCATCCGGCGACGGTGGGCGAGCTGGCTCATTCGCTGCCCATTGCCCGCCCCGGAGTCTCGCGGCATCTGCGGGTTCTCCGGGAGGCAGGGCTGGTCAACGTACGCCAGGAGGCGCAACGGCGAATTTACAGCCTGCGCCAGGAGGCGCTCATCGAAGTGGATGAGTGGCTGGCGGACTATCGCGCGCTCTGGCAGAACCGCCTCGATGCGCTGCACACCGAGATCGCACGAGGGCAACGCCAAGAAAAAAGCCAAAAAAGCGAAGAAGAAAGAAGGCAGGGAGATGAAAACCATCGCAACGATGCGAGCGCTCGATGACGCCCGCGGCGCCATACGGGTCGAGGAGACCTACAACACCGGCATCGAGGACCTCTGGAACGCCTGCACCTCACCGGAGCGCCTGGCGCGCTGGATCGCCGTGGTCTCCGGCGACTTGCAGGTCGGCGGAACGGCCCACGCCGTGTTCACCAGCACCTGGACCGGCCCGCTGAGGATCGAGATCTGTGACGCGCCACATCACCTGCTACTCACCGGCGAGCCCGGAACCGATGACGAGTCGCAGATCGAAGCGTGGCTCACCGCGGAGGATGCGCGGACCCGACTGGTGGTGGAGGAGCGCGGGCTGCCGATCGGCGCGCTTCATTTCCACGGAGCCGGCTGGCAGGCACATCTGGAGGACCTTGGCCGTGCGCTGACGGAGGACGGCGCCGCACACGCGGACGGCTGGTCGGAACAGCGGGCTGCCTCGGCCTGGCGGGAACGCTGGACTGAGCTCACCCCGGAGTACCAAGCCATGACCATCGGCCGATCCTAGGACGAAACACGCAACGGGCAGCAGCTCAGTCCAGGTGAAAGAGCTCCTCCGCAGGAACCCATAACTGCCCGCGGCCGGCCGTCTCAAGGCGCTCCTGGCACGGGGCGGTGAGGGCCCACCAGCGCTGGACTTCCGGTTGCGCGGCCATTACCTCGCGGTCCCGTTCAAAGTCGGTTCCGGTGTACTCGAAGTAGCTCACCAGCAGGCCGTCACGGTAGAAGATGGTGTAGTTGGTCATCTGTGCCCGCTCCATGGCGGCCCGCACCTCCGGCCAGACGGCGGCGTGCAACTCCCGGTATCTTCCCTCCATGCCCGGCCGCAGCCGGACAATATTGGCGCGGCGTTCCATTAACGGCTTCCCCTGAGACGATCACTGACACGATCACTGAGAAGGTCACTGACACGCTCCATCAGAGCAGCACTTCACGGGTCTCCGGGCTGGGCAGTTCTCCGTAGCCCATCCCTGGAGCCGTCCGGGCATGGAGCAGCCCATCCGGACCGATCGGCGCCCCCAGCACGATGGGGTTCCCGCTGACCCTGCATTCGAAGTAGGTGTTGTTCGGCACGGCCATGCAGAGTTGCTCATTGGCCGCGCCGCCGCCGTGCACTTCCGCCCGGACCCGGAAGGCATCGGCCAGGTGCGATATTCTCAACGCGCCGGTCAGGCCACCCTTGAGGTGCGTTCCGGTGCGCACATAGCGCACGTCTCCTGCACAGAGATAGTCGGCCAGCGTGTGATGCACTCCGCCCGCGGTCTCTCCCACCAGCACCGGAACGCTGATCTGGCGCGCCAGGGCACCGTAGGCGCGAACGCTGGTCTCCAGCATAGGCTCCTCATACCAGAGGAAATTGCTCTCACTCAGCGCCCGGCCCACCGTGACGGCATCGGCCAGATCAAAACCGGCCGAGCCGTCGTACATCAGCGGTACGTCGTCGCCCACGTGCGCACGGAGTTCCCGGATCAGTTCACTGTCCGCCCGGGCTGATCCCCAGGCGTGGATTTTCAGTGCCGTGAACCCGTGGGCCAGGCTCTGGCTGGCGACGTCGAGGTATTCGTCGATGGTGGCGTAGGTGACCAGGCTGGCGTAGGCCGGGATGGTCTGCCGATACCCACCCAGCAGCGTGGCGACCGGCAGACCGGCACGCTTTCCCGCGAGATCCCACAGCGCCACATCGACCAGGCCCAGCGCGTAGGCCGGCAGCGACTCCCGCCGGTCCAGATCCCAGACCCGATGCCAGAGATACTCCCGCTGGTCCGCATCCTCGCCCAAGAGGTTCGGCTTGAAGACCCGCTCAATGAGATCCTGCACGATGACACCCCGGCGTGTCTCTGCCTCACCCACCAGCCCGTCTTCGGTCACCACCTGCAATCGGCCACCCAGCACCTCCGGCTCAGAGCCGGGCAGGCCCCTGCGCCATCTGAAGGCGGGGTTTTCCGCCGGGAGGACCGCGCTCTGCAGGCGAATATCGACAATTTTCATCTGATGTTCCTCGTTACGCAGTGCCGTGGCCGGTTCAGGGCCGGACCACAAATCCCGTGATCGACACGGTGGTCCCCTCACCACGGACCCGGCCACGGCTAGCGGGATCGGCCACGGAGATCCTCAGCAGGTGCTCGCCAACGGGCGATGACGCGGCGGGCGATGACGCGGCGGGCGGTGACGCCGGCAAGGGCACAGCCGGCCGCCAGGGCAGATGGCCGGTTGGCTGGCTCCGCCATAGGTTCACCGTGTCCAGCAGCTCGCCGTCGAGCGAGATCTCGGCAAAGCCATGGTCCGGACCGCCGGCAAAGTACACCTCGTCCAGCCTGCCCGCGAAGGTGAGCTCCACGGCATCGCCGATCTGTGAGCTGAAGCTGCGCGCCCGGCCAAACTGGTGCCCGGCCTGCGCGCTGTCATTGATGCTCTGCTGGTCCGAGTCCCAGCCCTCGCCACTGAAAACCAGCGGGTTATCGCTCCGGGAGATGACCGGATGAATGACCCGGGCGGCATCGGCCGAGCCCTGCGTGAGCGTGCGAACCTCTTCCAACAGGCGGATGGTTCCTTCGGGGACGCGCCCATTCGGTCCAGGCGGAATGTTGAGGTTCACCGCAACATTGTGCTGCTGGCCGCGCACCAGGCAGGCGACGATTTCCTCGGCACTCGTGGAGGGCACGCTCAGGTCGCTGAACTGCCACCAGCCCCAGTCGTTGCCGCCATCCTGAACGATCGTGACGGCCCATTCGCTCGGTTCGCCGACCGGGTTCGGGAAAGATCCGTGCAGCGCGTCCTCGTAGATGCCGACGTCGTAGGTCCCCTCGCCGTCGTACGGCTTGATATTGGGCATGAAGGCCGTGTTCGGGGAGATCGAGTGAATGAAATCGTTGAGTTCGTTGATCCGCCCCTCGTTGCGCGGCCCCACATCCAGCCAGACGCCTGCGATCTCCCCATAAGAGGTCAGCAGTTCAGCCAGCTGGTCCTTGACCAGTTGAACATATCTCGCGGAGAAGCGATCCTGCCCGGGCAGGAGGTGGCTGTCGCCGCCCTCGTGGTAACGGTCATGCCAGGCGTAGTACAGCACCGGCGCAACGCCCTGAGCGCGGCAGGAGTCGACGAAGGCACGGACCACATCGGCCCCCGGTTCCTGCACCCCGTACGATGACGCAGCGGAGGGCCAGAGCGAAAAGCCGTCGTGATGCTTGGTGGTGAGCACAGCGTATCCGGCATTGATCAGCCGGGCGGCGCGGATCCACTGGTCCGTATCCGGGAGGCCTCCGGGAGGTGCATAAACACCCGTCCCGGCCTCCTGTGGATCAAAGTCCCAGGGGCGCTGGCCAAGGTAGGTGGCCGGGCCATAGTGAAAGAACGCCCCAATGTTGTGGGCGGTCAGGGTTTCTCCGGGTGAAGCGGACATGCCATTCCTCAGGTAGACGTGACGAGCTCGGTGATAACACATGACAACGATGGTGGATTGGATGCTATCTAATAGGCCACTCCTTGCCAAGATGTTTCGATAAAAGACTTCACTCTTCTTCAACGGGGCGGACGTTGCATGACGCCGAAATTCCGTCAGTTCGTCTGCAAGCGCCCGCTAATTCGGGGACGAACCGACATAATCCCCAGCCAAACCCTCGACCTGCACGCCACCGTCGTCATTATTAGTTAGCATCTAAATATCTATTGACCAAGCAACACATGGTACCTATCATCAATAAAACATGTCGCTGGAAGTTGCACGCACCCGCCGTGAGGACATGCCACCACCGAGTACAGTGAGGTTTTTGAATGCGATCCAGACTTATCGCCCACGCTACGTCGACGGCCGCCATTCTGGCCCTTGCCGCCGTAACACTCACCGCCTGTGGCGGCAGTTCCTCTCCGGACACCTCCTCCAAGACCGTCGACCTTCAGACCTGGGCCGGTAGCACCGCAGACCAGGACCGCTGGAACACCCTGGCCACACAGGCCAACAACACCGCTGGCGTCACGGTCAACACGCACTTCTCCACCTTCGACTCCTACAACGAGAAGATCGGAACCCTCCTCGCCGCAGGGCAGGCCGGCTGCATTGTCCGGCTCCAGGATCCCCGCATGGCGGGCTACGTCTCTTCCCTGCTGCCGCTGGATGACCTGATCAAGTCCAGCAAGCTGGATACCGGGGCCTTCCAGAAGACTGCCATGGACAATATGAAATTCAATGGCACCCAGTACGGCATCCCCACCGACCTCGGCCCGGCCGTCGTCTACTACAACCCAGAGATGTTCAAGGCTGCCGGCGTCCCCGAACCCACAGCCGGCTGGGCGATGAAGGATTTCCTGACGGCAGCGAAGAGCCTGACCGGGAACGGAAAATTCGGACTCGCACTTGGTGCCGAAGACATCGAGATGCTCAGCCTGGCACTCAACAGCACCGGCGGGACGCCTGTGGACACCAACGGTGCCTGGCAGCTCACCTCACCGGACTTCAGCCAGGGCATTCAGAACTGGGCAGACCTGATTGTCAAGAACGGCTATTCGGCGCCGCTGAGCGGCGCCTCCCAGGCCACCGCCACAGCTGCCGCTCAACAGAACTTCATCAACGGCAATGCGGCCATGATGATCGGTGGCCCCTGGGACTTCCAGGCGGTCAAAGGTAAGACCAAGTTCTCCCCACAGGTGGCCCAGATTCCTGCCGGCTCCCAGGGAAACCTGACCTACACCAATGGCTCCGGCTTCTCGATCGCTAAGAGCTGCCCCAACCCACAGGCGGCTTTTGATGCGATCAAAGCCGCCGTCGCCCCGGATTTCCAGGCCGTGATGGGCAAGTTTGGTGCTTTCCCCGCCCTGATTTCTGCCCAGGACAACTGGTTCGGCAACACCGGCTTCAATAAGAGCGTCTTCGCCGCCTCCTTCGATGCCGCCCGGCCGATGCCCGCACCGAAGAAGGCCAACTGGAACGTCGGCACCCAGCTGCTGGGCCAGTACGCACCCCAGATTGCCAATGGCCCCAACGGTGCAGCCAGCGCACTGGACGCCATCCAGAAAAAGGTCGGCTAAATGACCACAGCGCATCCTGTCCGGGGTCGAGCCCTCGGTCCCGGACAGGCGGGCACCGGCAATGCGCGAGTCAGCAACAGTGATCGGCGACGACGGCGCGGGACCAGTGGGCACGGGAATATCGGCTGGCTGTTCCTCACGCCCTCCCTGATCGGGGTGCTGATCTTCATCGTCGTGCCCCTGCTCTGGTCCCTGGTGCTCAGTGTGATGAACTGGCAGCTGGGCGGCGCGGCCACCTTCGTCGGCTTTGATAACTACGCCCGGCTGTTCCAGGACGAGGGCTTCCGGACGGCGGCACTGAACACCACCGTCTACGTGGCCGCTTTCGTCCCTGCGGTGGTGATCCTCTCACTCGCGATGGCGGCCTGGATCGCCGCCCAGAAGCGACAGAAGCCGATCTTCCGCATCCTTTACTTTCTGCCCTTCGCCACCCCGATTGTGGCCAATATGATCGTCTGGAAGCTCATGCTCACCCCGGGCGGCCTGTTTTCCGGGCTCGCCGGGAGTGGTGCCCCCAATTTCCTGGGCACCGGCTCCTGGGCGATGACCAGCCTGATCGTGGTCAGCGTATGGCAGTCGCTGGGATACAACATGCTCATCCTCGGCGCCGCGATCGATGCCGTCCCGGAAAGCCAGCTGGAAGCAGCGGAAATCGATGGTGCGGGGGCTCTCACTCGCTTCCGGGCTATCGTGCTCCCGATGATCAGCCCTTCGCTGTTCTTCGTGGTGATCATCACGACCATCCATGCCTTCCAGGTCTTTGCTCAGGCCTACGTTCTGACCGGGGGCGGGCCGGGTGAGGCCACGATGACCGTCGTGATGTTCATCTTCCAGAAGGCGTTCACTGAACTGGACTTCGGCTATGCCTCGGCTGCCGGGTGGGTCCTGTTCTTCGTCATCATCATCTTCACAGCGATCCAGGGGCTCGTCCAGCGGAGGAACGTCAACTATGACAGCTAACAGCCAGGTCAGAAGGGGTCAGGCGACAAGGAATCACACCAGGAGGAAAGCTGGAAAGGCCATCTCGCAGACCGTCCTCTGGATCATCACCGCACTGTTTCTGGTGCCGTTCCTCTACGCCATTCTGACCGCGCTCAAACCCAGCGGTGAGGAACTGACGGTGCCGCTGACCGTCATCGGCTCCTCTCTCCAGTGGGACAACTTCGTCAAAGTCTTCACCGAGCAGCCCTTTGGCCGTTACATGCTCAACAGCCTGATCGTGGCGGCCCTGGGTACCGTCGTCGTGCTGATCGTCTCTGCCCTGGCGGCCTTCGCCTTCGCCCGCCTGCAGTTCTGGGCCCGGGACAAGATCTTCCTGGGCTATCTGGCCACCATGATGATCCCGGGTGAGCTGTTCGTGGTGCCCCTGTTCCTGCTCGCGGTGCAGTTCCACTGGGTCAACAGCTACCAGGGCCTGGTGCTGCCCTTTGCCTTCGGAGCCTTCGGCACTTTCCTGCTGCGACAGTTCTTCCTGACCGTTCCGCGCGAGATCGACGACGCAGCACGGGTCGATGGCGCTGGCACCCTCCGGATCTTCTGGTCCATCATGCTGCCCTTTGCCCGGCCCACCCTGTCGGTGCTCGCTGTCTTCACCTTCCTGAATTACTGGAATTCCTTCCTCTGGCCGCTGATCATCACCACCGACGTGAAGACCATGGCCACCGTTCCGTTGGGCCTGGCGTTCTTCACCTCCGATCAGGGAACCCAATGGAATCTGGTCATGGCCGGGAGCCTGGTCTCCATGCTGCCCACCGCACTGCTCGCCATCGCGATCCAACGCAACCTCACCAAGGGCCTGCTGACAAGTGGCCTGGGCGGTCGCTAGTCATCTACCATGAGGAAACCCCGGAGCTCCAGACCCGACGAGTGAGCGGCGAAAGGACCCACTGTGTCAAACCCGCCGGAAGCGACGCCCTACAGGCCCGGCTACCAGATCGCCACTCAGAAGATCCTCGAATACATCCAGGCGCATGAGCTCAAGGTGGGTGATCGCCTCCCGACAGAGCGCCAGCTGGCCGAAATTATCGGAGTCAGCCACGCGGTGGCCCGGGAAGCGGTCAAGGTACTCTTTGCCGTGGGCAAGATCTCCGTCCGCAAACGCGCCGGGCTCTTCGTAGCCGAGCCCGATTCGACGAGCGTTCTGCAGCCGGATGCAATCTTTCTGCCCTCAGATCCCGGCCAGGTCCGCCAGCTCTTCGAATACCGCGCCCTGATTGAGGGGCAGGCGGCACAACTGGCCGCGGTGCGGGCCACCCCGCCCAGGATCACCGCGATCAAGGACTATGCCCGGCTGAGCTCGGAGGCCGCGGCCAGCGGCGACTTTGCCCAGTTCCGCAGCGCCGACCAGCACTTCCACGACAGCATCGCAGCCGCCAGCGGAAATATGTTCATCGCCGGGGCGGCCACCGCGATCAACGGGCTCAAAAAGGATGTGCTGCACATTGGCCTGCATGATTCGGCCAGCGGTTCCATGGTCGATGCCGCCCAGCAGCATGATCGCATCGCTGAGGCGATTGCACGCGGAGATTCGGACGCGGCCCTGGCCTTGAGCCTGGAACATATTGAGATCGCCAAGAGCCAGTATCTGTCCCGGATCACCGCAATCCTGCAGTCCATGGGGACTCCCGACCTGGCCTGAGATACCCGCGCGTCAGACTCCCACGCTGTACGTCTTCGTGGGATCATTCGTATACTCGGGGCGTTCATACTAATGTACTAATGTTGGGCAGCTGATCGCTTCCCGCAGCACCCGATGCACTGAAGGCGAAAGACTCAAAGGAGAGCGCATGAGTTGGTTGTCCCGAGAACGAATTGTTGCCCGCCCCGGATTCAACCGATGGCTGATCCCTCCTGCAGCCCTTGCCGTGCACCTCTGCATCGGACAGGCCTACGCGACCAGCGTCTATAAGACCTCTCTGGTCAAATACTTCGGCGTTGATCAGACCTCCGTCGGCATCATCTTCTCCATTGCCATCGTGATGCTCGGGCTCTCCTCCGCCATCATGGGGACCTGGGTGGACAAAAATGGTCCGCGCAAGGCCATGTTCACCGCAGCCTGTTTCTGGGCCTCCGGCTTCATGGTCGGCGCGATCGGCATTTTCAGCCACCAGCTCTGGCTGCTCTACCTGGGGTACGGCGTCATCGGCGGCATCGGCCTGGGCATCGGGTACATCTCCCCTGTTTCCACGCTGATGAAGTGGTTCCCGGACCACCCGGGTGTGGCCACCGGCCTGGCGATCATGGGCTTCGGCGGTGGCGCACTGATTGCCAGCCCGGTGGAGGCCAACCTGATGAAATTCTATGATCCGTCCGGCAACGATCCGGGCTCAGCAGTCGGCAAGCTCTTCATCACCCTCGGCATCGTGTACTTCCTGTATATGCTCTTCGGCTCCTGGCTGATCCGGGTCCCTGCCGACGGATGGAAGCCACAGGGATTCAACCCCGCCACGGTCAAAGCCAAGGCCTTGATCACCACGGCCAACGTCTCCGCCAATAACGCCATCAAGACCCCCCAGTTCTGGCTGCTGTGGGTCGCACTGTTCTGCAACATCACGGCGGGCATCGGCATCCTGGAAGAGGCCTCTCCGATGATCCAGGACTTCTTCCCCAAGGGAAGCGCCGGCGTGGTGACCGCGGCCGCCGCTGCGGGCTTTGTCGGCTTCCTCTCGCTGGGCAATATGCTGGGCCGCCTGGGCTGGTCCAGCGCCTCCGACACCGTTGGCCGCAAACGCATGTACATGATCTATCTGGGCATCGGGGCGATCATCTACGTTCTGCTGACACTCTTCGGCGCAACGAGCCCTGCCCTGTTCGTGCTCTTCGCCCTGGTGATCATCAGTTTCTATGGCGGCGGTTTCGCCACAGCACCGGCCTATCTGCGGGATCTGTTCGGCACCTACCAGGTGGGCGCCATCCACGGCCGCCTGCTGACGGCCTGGTCTGTTGCCGGCGTCGTCGGCCCGCTGATCGTGAACGGCTTCCTGGACAGCGCACACGCGAGCGGCAAGCCGCTGACCGCCGATTCTTACCACCCGGCGTTCATCACGATGATCTGCATTCTGGCGGTCGGATTTGTGGCCAATCTGCTGATCCGCCCGGTCAGTTCACGGTTCTTTGAACCCGCCAGCGCCAGCAAGGTCACTGTCACCTCCGCCTGAGGCGCTTGCCCGACAAACTTCGCCTGAAAGGAAGCATTCCCATGAACGTTGCACGCGTGAAACTGGTGGTCGCCTGGGTACTAGTCGGAGCACCACTGCTCTTTGGTCTGTTTGTGACCTTAAGCACAGTACCCGCGCTCTTCACAGGGCACTGAATCCCTACCCCGCAACACCTAGATGACCAACATTTGGCTTACTCCCGCTCGTTTCTGCTGAATTCCGCCCATGCTCCGCAGATACTGGCGGAATCCTCTCCCCGCCGGGCCTCTGCGGAGTCGACGAGTGCTCCTCGCCGACGGGGACTACAGTGAAAGATATGGAGTGGAAGCCAGTGGTCGGGTGCGGCCTGCCCCAGCTGAAAATGGGAGCCAAGCTGATGCCGGGAGGTGAGCAGCCGTGATAGTCCTGACGAACATCAGTGACTCCCGGTTGAGCGTCGCTGAGCACCTGGCCGCCGTAGCCTCCGCCGAATCGGGTGCCACCGCCCTGTTCCTGGGCACGGTGCGCGATCACGATCCCGAGGCAACCGGCACCGTGGTCACCCTGGAATACAGCGCCCACCCGGATGCCGCCGCCACGCTGGCGCGCCTTGCCGCAGAGGCCGACGGCCCCGGGCTGCGCATCGCCGTCTCGCACCGCATCGGCTCGCTGTCCGTGGGTGAGGAAGCGATTGTCTGTGCCGTGTCTTCTGCGCACCGTGCGGACGCCTTCGAGGTCAGCCGTGCCCTCGTGGAACGCGTCAAGGCAGAACTTCCGGTGTGGAAAAAACAGGTGGAAGTGGATGGCACCGCCTCCTGGGTAGGCCTGGGGAGTCTGGCGACATGACCGTCTGGGATGGCCCGGTGGTGGACAAGTTCGGGCGAGTCCACCGGGATCTGCGCATCTCGCTGACCGATAAGTGCAATCTGCGCTGCAGCTACTGCATGCCCCCCGAAGGTCTGCCCTGGCTGGCCAAGGAAAACCTGCTCACCACCGATGAGATCGAGCGCGTGGCTTCGGTGCTGGCGCGCCTGGGCTTCGTGGAGATCCGCCTGACCGGCGGTGAACCGTTGCTGCGCCGCGACATCGTGGACGTGGTGGCCCGACTGAGCCGGATCGAAGGCCCGGAAGGCCCACTGCGCATCTCGATGACCACCAACGGCATCCGCCTTGACCGGGTGATGGATCAGCTCAAAGAGGCCGGTCTGCAGCGGCTGAACATCAGCCTCGACACGGTCAATCCGGCGCGATTTGCCGAGCTCACCCGACGGGAAAAGTTCGAGGATGTGCTCGCCGGAATTCAGGCAGCACGGGATTCAGGCCTGCGCCCGCTGAAAATCAATGCCGTCGCCATGCGCGGAGTCAATGACGATGAGTTCTGCGATCTGTTGCGCTTTGCCCAGGAGCACGAGGCTCAACTGCGCTTCATCGAACAGATGCCGCTCGATGCCGGGCACATCTGGTCCCGCGTGACCATGGTCCAGGGCCATGAAATCCTGGAGAAGCTCCAGGCGGAGTTCACTCTGGAGCCCGTGGGTGAGCGCGGTTCCAGCCCGGCAGAGGTCTTCACGGTCGATGGCGGCCCCACCACCGTGGGCGTGATCGCCTCGGTCACTGCGCCGTTCTGTGGCGCCTGCGACCGGGTCCGGCTCACAGCGGACGGGCAGTTGCGCAACTGCCTGTTTGCCCGGGAGGAATCAGATCTGCTCACCCTGCTGCGCTCCGGCGGCAGTGATGAGGATATAGCTGCCATGCTGCGCGCCACGATTTCCGGCAAGCGTGCCGGACACGGCATCGACGATCCGGGCTTCCTGCAGCCGGACCGTCCGATGTCCGCCATCGGCGGCTAAGGCGCGCTCACCGGGCTCACGGCTGCTCGGCACCCGGAGCCGCCCCGCCGCTGAAGCGTGGGCAGCTCAGCCGTCTATCAGCGCTCAGCCGCCCGCAAAGGGCGGCAGCACGTCCACCGTCGCCGACTCGTCGATCCAGGCCTCATCACCGGCGCGTACGCCATCGACCATCAGGGAACAGCGGCCCAGCACACGCGCAAACTCCGGCCCGTGGGCGTGCGTCAGTGCGGCACGCAGCGCCCCGAGCGTCATCGGCCCGGCCAGCTGCTGTTCCTGCGTCCCTGCGGCATCGGCTGCCCCGGCGAAGAACCGGATGTTCACCGGCTGCCCTTCTCCTGGGCATCCTCCTGGGGATGGGCTGCCCGCCAGGCCTCGATGCGGGCACGCACGGTGACCGCGGCCTCCTCCGGGTCGGCACCGGCGGCGACGGCCAGGCCCATCAGGTAGGTAGTGATCGGGCCGGCCGGCCGGGTGACGGTGTGGGCGGCATCCCGCGTGACATCCAGCAGCATCTGAGCCGGGACGGCGGCCGGGTCCAGACCCAGGGCCGGGGCAAGATCCTCGATCCAGATCTTCAGTGAAGGCGGCGGTTCGTTGTACATTCGCGTGTCCTTTCCATCAATAGTGTGCTCTTTCCTGGCGGCGCCCGTATAGGCGTGAACGTCGTCCCAGGTGTCCAGGTCCACGGCGTCGCCGTGCTGATCCGCCACGGTGCGCAGTCGCAGGCCCGCGACGAGTCGGCGGAACGGGACGCCGTCGAAGGACGTCTGGGGCTGGGTTCCAGGGAAATCTGTGCCAGTCAGCCGTGCCGTCCCGGCCAGCCGTGCAAATGCTTCGCGGAGCGATTCCAGCCGGTACAGCCCGGCGAGCCACTGATCACGGCCATTCCGGTCCTGCAGAATCGCCCCATCCTCCCCGGCGCTCAACGGTTGAGCCTGCAGCGCCCCCCGTAAGCTACGCACGATGCCGCCTGCCCGGGGCAGATCACAGGCCAGAATCCAGAGGCCTTCCGGAGGTGCCACGATGTCCTCCAGAGCCAGCAGCGCTGCGGCGAGCGCGGCGACCGGACCACCGAAGGGCGGATCCTCGCGGACCACCCGGACGCCGGGGCGTCGCACCGAGTCCGGCCCGACGGCGATCAGCGGCGAACAGCCCGCCAGAGCATCCAGGGCGTAATCCACCAGGGCCCGGCCATCAATCGGCAGCGCCGCCTTATCCGCGCCACCCAGCCGGGAACCCCGGCCACCGGCCAGCACGACGCCCCCGGCGGCATCGGCCGCTCCGGCATCGGCTGCTCCTGCTGAGGCAGCTTCCGGCGGCAGAGGGCTCACGGCCGCACCCAGTCCCCGCTCTTGCCGCCGGTTTTGGCCAGCAGCTCGATGCGCTCGATCGCCACCGACTTGTCCAGCCCCTTGACCATATCCACCACGGCCAGGGCGGCCACGGAGACGGCAGTGAGCGCCTCCATCTCCACCCCGGTGCGATCTGCGGTGCGGACGGTCGCCTCGATCTCCACGCCGTGATCGGTGATGATCAGGTCCACGGTGGCGCCGTGCACGCCAATGACGTGAGCCAGCGGAAGCAGCTCGGCGGTGCGCTTGGCACCCTGGATACCGGCGATGCGCGCCACCGCGAGAACATCGCCCTTGGGCGTGCTGCCGTCCTTCAGGGCCGCAATGATCTGCGGGCTGCAGAGCACCGAGCCACGGGCCGTGGCGCTGCGCACCGTGGGCGTCTTCTCTGTCACGTCCACCATGCGGGCCTGGCCCGCCGCATCCAGATGGGTGAACGGCTGCACTGATTCAGGCTGGGTCATGAAAGCACCATCACGGTAATCGTTTCTCCTTCGTGGACCCGCTCCGTCTCGGCGGGGATGAGGGCAAGGGCGTGTGCCTTGGCCAGCGAACTGACCAGATGTGAGCCGCTACCACCGGAGGTGGCGGGCCGGACAAACGTCTCGTCGATGACGGCCGGAAGCACCTGCATGCGATGCGGCGGGCAGCCCCAGCCAACGGAGGCGGTCCGCGTCACGCGGGGACGCTCCACCTGGGTGTGACCAGCCAGCGCGCGCAGCGCGGGGCGGACGAACATCTCGAAGGAGACCGCCACCGCCACCGGATTCCCAGGCAGGCAGAAGGCCAAAGTCCCGTCGGGCAGCACGCCGAAACCCTGGGGCTTGCCGGGTTGCATCGCCACCCGGTCAAAGAGGATGCCCAGGGAGGAGAGGACGGCTTTGACGACGTCGAAGGCTCCGACGCTGGCTCCGCCGGAGAGGATTACCGCATCCACTGCCAGGGTGGCCAGGTGCGCACGCAGCGCCGCCTCGTCATCGGGCACCCAGCTCACGTCGACGACGTCGGCACCGGCACCGGCACCGGCCAGCGCTGCGGAGAGCAGCACCGAGTTGGATTCGGGGATCTGGCCACGACGCGGTGTGGCCGCGGGCGGGACGAGTTCGGAGCCGGTGGAGATCACGGCGACCCGCGGGCTGCGATGCACCCAGAGCTGGTCATGGCCCGCGGAGGCCACGGAGGAAAGCTGCCAGGGCCCCAGCTCGATGCCCGCGGGCACCGTCACCGTCCCGGCCGGTGCATCTTCGCCCTGGCGGCGAATGTGTGCGCCAGGCGCGGGGGCGGTGAGCACCGTGATCGACTTGGGCATTCCCGCCTCCACCGTGGTGCCCAGCTCGGTCTGTTCCAGCGGCACGATGGCGTCGGCATCGCCCGGGACCGGCGCACCGGTCATGATCCGGGCTGCCTCGCCCGGACCGAGGTGTGGGTCCGCATCAGTTCCCGCCGGCAGGTCTGCCACCAGTCGTAGCCGGGCCCCCGGAACGGCATCCGCGCGGCGCACGGCGTAGCCGTCCATGGCGGAGTTGTCGAAGAGCGGAATGGGCCAGCGGCTGGTGACCTCCCGGGCGGTGACCAGACCACGGGCCTGGGTCAGCGGCAACCGCTGAGCCGGAAGCGGCTGCGCGGCAGCCAGAATGCGGCTGAGGTGCTCCCCCGGAGTGATCATGCGAGGTCCTCGATGGCATGGTCCATCACTACTCGGAAAGGCATAGATCTATGCTATCGGGGTTCTTGAGGCTTCCCCATCCGCCAGCAAATCCTGCCGCCATCACCAGGTCCCGTTGAGTGTGCAGTGTTGCAGGGTGTATGCGAGGATGACCCTGCAACACTGCACACTCAACGGGACTTCAGCGAGTCTGGGCTGAACTTTTCTGGCGCCCCGGACTCCAGCATCGGCAGCACCTGCCGAACAAGCCCGCTCACCCAGTCCGGTCCCAGCGCCATATCCCGCGCGTACACCTTGACCATCGTCCAGCCGCGCTCCGCCACCAGGGCGTCCCGGCGCCGGTCCGAGATCTGCTGATCGGGCGTTGCGTGGTGCCCGCCCTCGTATTCACAGCAGATCCGCGCCTCCCGCCAGCCCAGATCCACCCAGACGGGCAGCTCCCCGGGCTCGCCCTCGATCGGCACGTTCGGCACAAATCCGCTGAATCCGGCCCGCGCCAGCATGAGGCGCAGCCTGGTCTCCCGCGGTGAATCGACCCCGGGGCGCATTGCAGCCACCGCCGCCCGGGCAGCAGACAACCCGCGGACCCGGGTGCGGCCGGCCACATAGCTACGCAGCTCCTCGGCGCTCAGCCGGGCGGTGCGTTCCCGGAATCCGCGCCGGTTCTCGCTGATCAGCCAGTCGGCGCAGGCCACCAGATCATCCGCCGTGAAGCCGGCGCGCAGGCCGGACCAGTCACCCCCGGACCAGGCACCCCCGGACGGTGCACCCGATGCCGGACGGACCAGTGAGGCGAGATCACACCAGGTCCTGGCCAGGCTGGTGACCGGGACGGCATCGACCATCACGACTTCCTCAGCACTGACCGCACTGCGGTGCCTCCGCACGTGACGTCGTCGCATCGGATGCCCGGGGCCACTGAGGTGCACCAGCCCCTCCTCCTCGAGCGCACGGGGTAACGGGAAGCCGTGCAGCCGGGCCGCCGTGACGTGGCTGAACACGAGCTGCGGAGACAGTGCCGCATAGGGGCGCAACCGTTGGGCGAGGCTCTGATCCGCCCCTACCGGAATGAAGATGCCCTGGCTCGGCGAGCGCAGATCCCGGGCGGAGAGGCGCCCCCGGCTGACTCCGGCGGCGCGCGCCTCAGCCAGAGTGAAGGAGGCCATGGCGAGTGATGCCGGCAGATCGACTTTGCGTGTCATGGTCCCATCATGCGCGTTGAGTGTGCAGTGTTGCAGGGTATACGTGAAAATGACCCTGCAACACTGCACACTGGATGCAACCGGGGTGGAACAACTCCTCAAATGATCTACAGATAGAGGTTTTTCTCCGCATTTGCGGAACCTGAGGTTTACTTAAGGGATGACGACCTTCCGGATCAGTGAGGCTGCGCCCCTGTTAGGGGTCAGCGATGACACCGTGCGCCGCTGGATCGACGCCGGGACCCTGCCTGCTGGCACAGATGCCGCGGGCCGCACAATCGTGGCCGGCAGCGACCTTGCCCGCTACCTCGTGGAGACAGCGCCCACCGCCGGGGATCCGGTGCACCGCGGCTCCAGCGCCCGCAACCGTTTCGTGGGACTCGTCACCAAAATCACGCTCGACACCGTGATGGCTCAGGTGGAAATGCAGTGCGGCCCACATCGCGTGGTGTCCCTGATGTCCACGGAGGCAGTCAGAGAACTGGGTCTGGAGGTCGGCTCTCTGGCCACCGCCGTGGTGAAAGCGACCACCGTCATCATCGAAACACCCCGGGAGACCCTGTGAAATTCACCCGCACGCAGCAGCAACAGCCCAGCCGGAAGCCCCTCGGGCGTCGCGGGGTCCTGGCTGCAGCCCTGTCCCTGATCGCCGTCGCCGCGGTGGCGGGCTGCTCCGCCGGAAACGCCGGGAGCACCCAGCCCGTGGCGAGCAGCACCGCGCCCCAGCAGACCGTGATCATCTTCGCGGCCGCCTCGCTGAAGGGCCCGCTCGACGACGTCGCGACGGCCTTCACTGCCCGGAACCCGCAGTACAAGGTGGCGCCGATCGTCTATGACGGCTCCCAGGCCCTGGCCACCCAGGCGATCGATGGTGCCAGTGTGGACGTGCTGGCCTTCGCCTCCCAGGCGAGCCTGGACCCGGTCACCAAGACCGGGCTGACGGACAGCGGGAAGATCTTCGCCACCAACACACTCCAGATCGCGGTGGCTCCGGGCAACCCCAGGCACCTGCAGACCCTGGCCGATCTGGCGAAACCGGGCGTCAGCGTGGTGTTGTGCGCGGCGGAGGTGCCCTGCGGTCAGGCCGCCCAGAAGCTGCTCAAAGATGCCAACGTCGCCGTGAAGCCGGTCAGCGAGGAGACCAACGTGACCAGCGTCGTCGCCCGGGTCTCCGGGGGTGAGGCCGATGCCGGGCTGGTCTACTCCACCGATGTGAAAGCCTCGGGTGGCAAACTCGAGGGCGTGACGCCGCCCAATGCGAAAGTCGCCATCAACAAGTACCCCGTGGCCGTGAGCTCCAAGGCACATTCGCCCGAGGGCGCCCGCGCCTTCGAGGACTTCCTCCTCTCCGACGATGGGCAGAAGATCCTCCAGAACGCGGGCTTCGGCGCACCGTGATCCTGCCCCGCTGGCTGCGTGTGGTCGCCCTGCTCGGCCTGGCGCTCCTGGTGCTGCCGCTGCTCGGCATGATCACCCGCGTCAACTGGCAGACGCTGGGCCAGGACCTCTTCTCCCCCGCGGCGCTCACCGCGCTCTGGCTCTCCTTCGCCACTGCCGCCTGTTCCACGGTGGTCTGTCTGATCCTCGGACTGCCGCTGGCCATCGTGATGGCCCGCGCCTCTGGCCGCCTCGCCGCGATCCTGCGCACCCTGGTCCTGGTGCCGCTCGTGCTACCGCCCATGGTGGGCGGCCTGGCGCTGCTCTCGCTACTGGGCCGCTCCGGCCTGATCGGCAAGCCACTCTTTGAGAGCACCGGGTTCAGCCTGCCGTACACGACCGCGGGCGTCGTCGTCGCTCAGGCCTTCGTCGCGCTGCCCTTTCTGGTGATCAGCCTGGAAGGCTCGCTACGCACCTCCGGAGAAGGGCATGAGCGCGTCGCGGCCTCCCTCGGTGCCGGACGATGGCGTGTGCTCACCCAGGTGACCATCCCGCTGATCCTGCCCGGGCTGGTCGCCGGGACGGTGCTGGCCTTCGCTCGCGCCCTGGGTGAATTCGGGGCGACGGCGCTCTTCGCCGGGAACGCGGCCGGGGTGACCCGCACCATGCCGCTGGCCATTTACACCGCGTTCAACGGTGTCGGGGTGAGTCAGGATTCGGCGTTAGCACTGTCGCTGCTTCTGCTGGTCAGCGCCGCCGTCGTGGTCGGCGGCCTGCGCTCCTGGCGTGAGGATGCGGTGCGATGAGTGCGCTGGACCTCAGGCAGCAAGCCCCCCTGGGTGCCCGGCTCCGTGCCGAGGTGCGGGTCCAGCGCCAGGAGTTCTCGCTGGAGGCGGATCTCGACGTCCCGGCGGGCCGTTGCCTGGCGATTCTTGGACCGAACGGTGCGGGCAAGTCGACGGTACTGGCCGCCATCGCCGGCTCTCTGACGCACTCCGCCGGGCGTCAGGGCAGCCTGAATTCCGGTTCCGTCCGGCTCGGCGAAGGCACACAGGAGCGCCTGCTGGACGGCCCAGGCCTCCGGGCCGTTCCCGCCGCAGACCGTCAGGTAACGCTGATGGAACAGCGCCCGCTGCTCTTCCCTCACCTCACGCTGGTCGACAACATCGCCTTCGGCCCTCGTGCCCGCGGCATGGAGCGTGGCCGGGCGCGGGCGCTGGCTTCGCTCTGGCTGGAGCGGATCGGCCTGGCGGATCGGTCCCGGGACAAGCCCCATCAGCTCTCCGGCGGTCAGCAGCAGCGGGTAGCACTCGCGCGCGCCTTTGCCGCCGGGCCACAGACCATCCTCCTCGACGAGCCTTTCGCGGCCCTCGATGCCGACTCCACCCCGAAGGTCCGCGCGCTGCTGGCTCGTGAGCTCCAGCGCACCGGAACCACGGCAGTGCTGGTGACGCACAGTCTCTCCGACGCCTGGCAGCTGGCCCAGGAGTGTCTGGTGCTCGATGCCGGCCGGGTCGTGGAGCGCACCACCCCGGCAGCGCTGGCCGAGGCGCCACGCACCCGGTTCACAGCCGTACTCGCGGGTTTCGCAGTCCTTGAGGGCATGTACTCACCCGGAACAGGCCCAGAGGAAGGGGTCCTCCGGGTGGAGGGCCAGCAGATCGCGGCCCGCCCGGAGCTCGACCCCCTGGCCGCACCGACTCCGGGGGCTCCCGGACTGGGAATTGCCGCGCCCCGCGAGGTGCTGCTGCATTCGGCGCCGGCGTCCGGAGCCCTGGCCTCGACCCTTGAAACGGTGGAGGTCCGGGCGGGGAGTCTGCGGCTCGGTGCCACGAACGGCCTGGTGGCTGAGGTGGAATTGGCCACGGCGATCCGCGCCTGCGGTGGCAGTCTTCCCGAGCCCGGTGCCCGAGTGTGGCTCCAGCCGAGGAATGTGCGGGTGATCACAGCGGCAGCACAGCCGCTGGCGGCGTAGGCTGAAACCATGGGGCGTATTACCGTGAACAGACCTGTGACCCGAATTCGGCTCGGCTATGAGCCGAACCGTCGTGCCGATGCCCTGGCGGTGGAAGAGCCTCTGGAAATCCGCGTGGCCGGCAGGCCGCTGGCCGTCACCATGCGCACTCCCGGCCACGACGTCGAACTGGCCACGGGCTTCTTCGTCTCAGAAGGCATCATCTCCTCGGGTGAGGACGTGCGGGCAGCCATCCACTGCGGAGGCCCCGGCACCGGCCCGGGTGGTCAGGCGAACACCTACAACGTTCTGGATGTGGCGCTCGCTCCCGGAGTCCAGCTGCCGGAATCCACGCTGTCCCGGAATTTCTACACCACCAGTTCCTGCGGAGTCTGCGGTAAGGCCAGCATTGACGCCGTGCGGACCGTCTCCTCCTTCCAACTGGCCGAGGATGAGACGCGCATCGGGGCAGAGACCGTGCTCTCCTTCCCCGATCAGTTGCGCGCCCGCCAGGACGTGTTCGAAAAAACCGGTGGACTGCACGCGGCGGCGCTCTTCGATGCGGAGACCGCCGAGATGCTGGTGATCCGCGAGGACGTCGGCCGGCACAACGCCGTGGACAAGGTGGTGGGCTGGGCGGCTCAGCAGGGTCTCCTTCCACTGCGCCGCACCGTCCTGCAGGTCTCCGGCCGGGCCAGCTTTGAACTGGTCCAGAAAGCCGTGATGGCGGGGATCCCGGTGCTCTCCGCCGTCTCCGCACCGTCCTCACTGGCCGTGGAGCTGGCAGCGGAGTCCGGCCTGACTCTGCTCGGCTTCGTCCGCGGCAGTTCGATGAACGTCTACACCCGCCCCGAACGCATTCTCGTCCCCAGCCTACTGACGCCCAGCACCGTTCCGGGCTGAGAGCCGCCCCGCCCGCATAAGTTTCTTTGGCGCTACGATTGCCTTGGGGCGAGTGTGGATGACAATCTGAATCAGTAGTAATCAGCACCACCCGAATGGAGCCCATCATGGATCCCCACAGCACCGCAGACCTCGCGGCCGAGCAACCCTCGCCGTTGTCCGCCGTCGGCCTTCTCGCAAAGTTGCCACGACAGGGTGGGTATGGTCCGGATACCGATCATCCGTACACCTTCTCCGCGCCGTACCATCACCCGGCGGCCGGCTGGGGTGCGGCTATGTCCGTCAGCAAGGTGCTGTTGCGCGAGCGGACCATGATTCCGGCAGGCAAGGGCATGTTCACCATGAACCACCCGCGCAACGGCTTCGACTGCCCCGGGTGTGCCTGGCCGGATGACAACAAGGGCCTGGTTCTGGACATCTGCGAGAACGGCATCAAGCACGTCTCCTGGGAGATGACCGGCAAGAAAGTCACCTCCGAATTCTTCGCCAAGCACTCGGTGACCGAACTGGCCGGATGGACCGATTTCGATCTCGAAAACGAAGGCCGACTCACCGAGCCCATGGTCTACAACCCGCAGACGGATCACTACGAGCCGATCTCCTGGGAGGATGCCTACGCCCTGGTCGGCCAGGAACTGCGCGCCCTGGACAGCGCCGATCAGGCCGCCTTCTACACCTCCGGCCGGCTCAGCAATGAGGCCACCTTCCTCTACCAACTCTTGGCCCGCGAATTCGGCACCAACAACCTGCCGGACTGCTCCAACATGTGCCATGAGGCCTCCGGGCGTGCGCTGACGGCGTCGATCGGCACCGGCAAGGGCACCGCAGATCTGGACGACTGGGAGCACACCGACGCCCTGTTCGTGCTGGGTGTCAACGCCGCCTCCAACGCACCGCGCATGCTGACCGCACTCTCCGAGGCCTGCAAGCGCGGCGCCCAGGTGGTGCACATCAACCCGCTCATCGAGGCTGGCGCCACTCGCACCATTGTCCCGCACGACATCGTGGATATGGCGCTGTTCAAGACCACGCCGACCAGCACGATGAACCTCCAGGTGCGCCCCGGCGGCGACCTGGCCCTTCTGCGGGCGATGTCGAAGGCCGTCTTTGAGGCCTCGGAGACCGACCCGACGGTGCTGGACGCGACCTTCCTGGCCGATTCCACGCTGGGACTGGACGAGTACCGCGCCCTGGTGGAGGCGACACCGTGGGCTGACCTCGTGGAACAGTCCGGCCTGTCCGAAGAGCAGCTGCGCGCCGTCGCGCAGATTTACCTGGACTCCGAGCGTTCGATCATCAGCTGGTGCCTGGGCGTGACTCAGCATGAGCACGGCGTGGACACGGCTCGGGAGATCGTCAACCTGCTGCTGTTGCGCGGGAACATCGGCCGCCCCGGCGCAGGGCCGTCCCCCGTACGCGGTCACAGCAACGTTCAGGGCAACCGCACCTGCGGCATCGACCACCGGCCCAAGCCTGCGTTCCTGGACGCCCTGGCCCGCGAATGCCACATCGACCCGCCGCGCCACCATGGCCTGGACACGGTTACCACGATCAAGGGCATGCATTCCGGGGATGTGCGCGTGTTTGTCGGCATGGGTGGAAACTTTGTGCTGGCAGCCCCGGACACCCCGTACACGGCGCAGGGCCTGAACAAGTGTCGGCTCACGGTGCAGGTGAGCACCAAGCTCAACCGCAGCCACCTGGTGCACGGCGAGCTGGCGCTGATCATGCCCTGCCTGGGCCGCACCGAGCGGGACATGCAGCTGACCGGCATGCAGGGCGTCACCGTGGAGGACGCCATGTCCATGGTGCACCTCTCCACCGGCAAGCGCCGCCCCGCCTCGGAGCAGTTGCGCTCCGAGCCTGCGATCATCGCCGGGATGGCCCGTGCCACCCTGCCGGAGAGCGCCACCCCGTGGGAAGACTACGTGGCTGACTACGACCGGATTCGCGACATCATGGCGCGGGTGCTCCCCGGTTTTGAGGGCTTCAACGAGCTGGTCCGCCAGCCGCTCGGCTTCCGGATTCCACAGCCCGCCCGCGAGCGCGCCTTCCTCACGCCCTCGGGCCGGGCCGAGTTCTCGCTGGCACCGCTGCCCAATGTCATCCCGGAGAATTCCGACACTCTGATCCTGCAGACCATGCGCTCGCACGATCAGTGGAACACCACGATCTACTCGAACAATGACCGCTACCGTGGCGTGAAGAATCTGCGGGAACTGATCTTCATGCACCGCGATGACATGGCGGAGCGCGGCATCAGTGAAGGTGATCTGGTCGACATCGTCTCCACCTCCAAGGACGGGACTCACCGGCAGGTGCAGGACTACGTGGCACTGCCCTACAACCTGCCGCGCGGCAGTGCGGCGGGCTATATGCCGGAGATGAACCTGCTGATCGGCATCGCCGACTACAGCACGCAGAGCGACCAGCCGCTGATGAAGAACGTCAAGGTGACGGTGGCTCCCGCCAGCCAGCGGCAGGTTGCCTGAGGTCCGTTAGCTGCTTCAGCGCACAAGGCTGGCACCGATCCGGATTCCGGAGGGGTGCCAGCCTTTGCTGTTGTTGTCCTACTGTCCTTCTGCTGGTTTCAGCGTCCGCGGCGCTTGTGTGATGATCTGCTGGGCTTGGCCTTCTGACGGGGCGTTCCCTGCCTTGACCTCGATGCCGGCTCCGGAGTCCTGCCCTTGCGGCCAGCTGCCTTTTTCTCAGTTCCCTGGGTCTGCGCCGCCAGCTGGCCCCGGGAGCTCTGTGCGGTCCGCCCGCGCACGATGCCGATGAACTCCTCAATCAGGGCCTCACGTTCGGCCTCGGTCAGCGGGTTGACGGGTTCCGGATCCGACGCAGCATCCTCGCCTTCAGCGGGTTCTGCGCGTTCCACCGGGTCGACCAGCCAGGCCAGCCCGACGGGATGCTGCGGCGCATCCTCCACCGGGCGGTGCCGCAAGGCTTTGCGGGCATGCAGTCGAGCCAGGGACAGCGGCACCAGGACCACCCCGCCCCCCGCCTCGACCAGGTCCAGAACCTGCTCCAGGGCGGCGGCATCGAACACCAGCCCGTTCTGAGCGGCCGGAAGGATATCCTCGCCCTCCAGATCCGCCAGGCTCAGCGCATCGAAGGCCGTGGCCTCGTGACCGGCCGGAACCACGACGACGGCATCCTCCCCGTACAGCGGAATCACGTGTAGGCCGCCGCGAAAGTCGTGGGCCGCCGGGGTGTCCGGGATGCGGACCAGGCATAGATCCGCGCGCCCCTCGATCAGGACGCTGCGCTGATCGGCCAGCGGAATCGGCAGTGGTTGGAGCGGCCACTGGGGGAATCTCTCCGCCCAGCGGCGGAACCATTTGTCCGGGCTGATTCCCGGAACGAACGCAACGCGCAACACCCGGCTAAGCGTACCCCGCGAGGGCCCCGCTGTGGCGACGAAGTCGACATTGCGGGAGCGGGGTGCGCGGTACCCCGCGAGGGTGAGGCTGGTTCGCGAAACGCCCGGAATCGGGTAGAACTGAACCATGGCTGTTCGCACTCCTGATCCTTACCCCGGCTGGCTCTCCGATGATGACCTGTATGAAGCCCGTAATCGGCTGCCCATCGTCTACGTCGAGGCCGTTCCGGTCCGGCTGGACCCGCTGGGGTACGTCTCGGAGATCGGGCTGCTGCTACGCGCCGATGCCGAAGCGTCGATGATCCGCACCTTGGTCTCCGGCCGGATCCACTACCGCGAAACGGTCCGGGCTGCCCTGCTGCGGCACCTCGAAAAGGACCTCGGGCCATTGGCGTTGCCCCAGCTTCCGCTGAGCCCGGTGCCGTTCACGGTGGCCGAGTACTTCCCCTCCCCCTCGCAGACCGGGTTCACCGATGAGCGCCAGCACGCCATCGCGCTGGTCTATGTGGTTCCGGTGACCGGCGAGTGCAGTCCCCGTCAGGATGCCCTGGAGCTGACCTGGATGACTCCCCGCGAGGTCCTCAGCCCAGCCGTTCAGTCAGAGTTCGATGGCGGCCGCGGCGAGTTGGTGCGCATGGCCTTGGCTTATGCGGGGGTCAGCGGCTCCTGAGGACACTGAGCGGTCGCGGCCGCCTGGCCTATCGTGTGAATGATGGGTGCACAATATTGGCATGGGTGAAACATCGGGCAAGATGAACGAGCCAGAAGAACAAGCCAGAACACGCCGCGCGGCACACAACATCCGTTCGCTCAAGTTTGGGCGATACGGCGTTTGGCCAACATCATCTCGGGTCGGGCGGGGGTCGGTACAGGGCCCCATCGACACCCCTTACGGTGCAACAGTTGTTGCGCACTGTGTCCAGAAACACGGCCAGGGCAAAGGATCGGAAGCCTCGGAGTACATTCTTACGATCAAACCCGCTGATACTGACGACCTGAACGCCAGCGTTCTGTTGGATGCTCTGGCTCATCAACTCGCAGAATTGGTGAACCGCAAGATCGGAAGCGCTGAAGGGCAAGCCGCACGATTCGCTGCCGAACAGGCACGCGGCCAGGTGACGTCCCTCAGCATCGATGGGCATCACCATGAGGGATGGGCTTTGAGAGTCGATCACGGCGTCGGGGTCGCCTGCCGACTCGGCGATCGAATGATTCTTTGGCTGGCAATGGGAACTCAAGCTCCCCCGGAGTCGATCATCACCGCCGACATGTCGGCACTGCTTCTTCCGGCCTGAATTCCCCTGGACGGTTATGGTCTAGTTTAAATCACATCAAAGGCGTACGCCCATAGCCGGGGCATGTCTGAGCTTCCGGAAAGCCCCACACCACACTTCGATGTGAAGGGCTGCAAATGAAAATCGCCCGAAATCTCCTCATTGCATTCACGGTTATTGCCCTGGGACTTCTACCCTTGTCGACGCCAGCAATTGCAGCCTCGTCCGCGCCAACCCCCAGCCAACACACTGGTTCGCCTGGCGCTGGAGCCAACACCAACCCATTGGATCTCAAAGATCCGCATGTCGTTGCGTGGGTCGCGAAAATCCGGGCCAACGGTGGCCATATCGTGTCTGGGCATACGGTCCCCTACACTGCTGGGACCCACGCTCCTGGGAAACCCCCGTCGGCCGGAAACAACGCGCTGATTGGCACCAGCGTGCAGCCGATGCTTTACCCTTCTGGCTGCAGCCTCTCCGTCGTACTGTACGAGGGTGGTGGTGTCATGGTCTCCAGCAGCCTTACCTCTTGCCTCTTTGGGTTTGATTCGGGTGAGATGGATTCTTGGATGGGATTCTGGGCATGGCTCAACTGGCACAACGTGGTCGCAGAACGAAACGCCTACTCGCCGCCCGCAGAGTCATTCGATGACTATTACACCTTCAATTGCGTCAATGGCAATACCACCGATTTCCACACCGAAACCTACGGATCCCTCCTTGTTGGAGGAACCTCATACAACGCCGCGGCCTACGACGAAGTGATAGGAGCCTCCTGCGGTACTTCCTAATTGAGGTTCTGGCGGCCGCGGCGAGTTGGTGCGCATGGCCTTGGCTTATGCGGGGGTCAGCGGCTCCTGAGGACACTGAGCGGTCGCGGCGGGGATCACACCGTCACTGAGCTGGCCCACAGAGCTGGCCGCCCAGCTGGCCAGCAACTGTAGCCGTTCTTCCGAATCGCTGCCGGGCGATGCGCTGTACGTGGTCAGCGTCCAGCCGGGCTGATCCGGCAGGGCGAACGCGTCGAAATCCAGCTCCAGCTCCCCCACCACGGGGTGATGAAGGATTTTGGAACCTGCCCGGTGGTGGCGCACGTTCCGCTGCGCCCAGAGCGAGCGGAATTCCTGCGAGCGGGTGGAAAGCTCCCCGACCAGAGCCCTGAGTTCCAGATCGTCCGGGTCCCGCCCAGCCTCAATGTGCAGCAGCGCGACGTTCGTGGCCGCTGTCCGTTGCCAGTGCGGGAAGGAAATGCGGGCCCGCGGATCCAGAAAGCAGAAGCGCGCCAGGTTCGGCTGGACCAGACCCGAGTTGCCCAGACCCGAATCGTAAAGCTCCGAGTACAAGGCCCTGCCCAGAGGGTTGATGGCCAGGATGTCCAGCCGCCCGTTCCGCACAAAGGCTGGAACCCCCACCAGGGCATCGAGCATGCGCTGGATGCTCGGACGGACGGATGCCATTTTCCGCGCGCCAGCCCGCGCACCTGCAGCGGCTCGTTGCGCCGTCGTCGGCCGTGAGCTGGCAGCGTGGGCCAGGTTCTGGAGGTGTTCCTCTTCGGCGGCATCGAGCTGCAGTGCCCGGGCCAGCGACGCCAGCACCTGGTCCGAGACGCCGGCCAGGTTGCCGCGTTCCAGGCGGGTGTAATACTCGACGCTGACCCGGGCCAGCATCGCGACCTCCTGGCGACGCAGGCCGGGAACCCGGCGGATGCCGCCATAGTCCGGCAGGCCGCTGTCCGTCGGGCTGACTTTGGCCCGGCGGGTCGTGAGGAACTCACGCACTTCGTCACGGGTGTTCATGCTGTCCACGGTACGCCGGGCTCCTTCCTTAGTGTCAGTGCGCTGGTCTGATCTTCCGGGCAGCCAGCACGGAGAGGAAGAGCAGTGCAGCGGCGATCCCAAAGCTGAGCTGCAGACCCTGAACGAAAGTCGCCGCGCCCGCCAGCAGAGCTCCGAATACGGCAATCGCCACCGCCCCACCCATCTGGCGGAAGGTGTTGAACACCGCGCTGGCAGTCCCCGCCTGCGCCGCGGGGACGCTGGCCAGGACCACCGCAGTGACCTGCGGCATCGCCATCGCGCCACCGGAACTTGTCAGGATCATCAGCACTGCCACCAGCACCGGCTGACCCAGCGACGCCGTCAACGCCATCGCGACAAGCCCTACGCCCATACAGGAGAGCCCCAGGACCACGGGCACCCGCGCACTGAAGCGGTTCGTCAGCCGGCCGCTGAACATATTGGCCAGGATCGCGAAGGCCGATGACGGCAGGAAGACCAGCCCGGCCTGCAGTGGCGGGAGCCCCAGGTGCTGTTGCAGGAAGAGGCTGGCGACAAAGACCAGCCCGAAGTTGGAGACCATGAAAGAAAATCCGGCTAGCAGCGAGATCCGCATGCCCACCGGCCGGAACAACTCCAGCGGCATCATCGGGTGCTGGACCCTTACCTGCAGGAGCAGAAACGCCGTCAGGAAAATCCCGGCCAGCACCAGGCTGATCCAGGCCAACGGAGCGCCAAACCCCTCGCTTCCGCCAGAGATCAGCCCGTTAAGCAGGGCACCGAGCGCGATGACGGAGGTCAGCTGCCCTGCCCAGTCGAACGGTACCGGGCGGCGAACCGAGGGCGTGACGACTCGGAGCATCACCAGCATGGCCAGGCACACCGGAAGATTGATCGCGAAAACCAGCCGCCAGTTCACCGTGACCAGAAGTCCGCCCAGAAGCGGCCCCACAGCTCCCGCCACCGCTCCACCCACAGCCCAGATTCCCAGCGCATGGGCCCTGCGGTTCGCCTCCGGAAATGCCTCACGGATCAAGGCCATGGAAGCCGGGAGCATCAGTGATGCGCCTGCACCCTGAAGGGCACGGGCGCCGATGAGGATCAGGATTCCGGGGGCCGCTGCGCAGGCCAATGAGGCGAGAAGGAAGAGGGCCACACCCCAGCCAAAGGCCTTTTTGGCGCCGATCCGGTCGGAGAGATTCCCTGAGAACAGCAGCAAAGCCGCGAACATCAGAGTGTAGCTGTCAATCACCCATTGCTGAGCCGCCGGACCGCCGCCCAGCTCGGCTGAGATCTGTGTGAGCGCCAGGTTGACGATCAGGATGTCCAGGGTGATCAGGAAGAAACCCAGGGAGCACAGGGCGAGCGTGACCGACGAGCGCGGGTTCTGAGCTGACCGACGAGTCTCCGCCTCCGCAGCCTGATTCAGCCCCATCTGCCGGTCAGCACCTCCGCGCGATCCGTCGCTGGCGCAGGAGTAACAGAGAGCGCACTGATCTCCGCCCGGAGCCCTGGCCGCATCTCAAAGTCCAGAGCGGCCAGCGAGGCTTCCAGCTGACCCAGATTCCGGCCCGCGATGATCGGGGCCGTCACACCGGGCTGCGCCATCGCCCAGGCGACGGCGAGCGTCACGGGGGAGACCTCGGCATCGGCCGCAAAGGCCGCAAAACGCTCTGCGGTGGTCAGATCCTGCTCCCGGCCGTAGCGGTCGCTATAGCGGGCATTCTCCACCAGGCGCCCCTGCTCCGGGCGGGAGCCGCCCCGGTATTTACCGCTCAGCAGGCCTCCTCCGAGCGGGCTGTAGCTGATCACCCCCAGGTTTTCCGCCTGGGCCAGCGGCAGAATCTCCACCTCGGCCTGCCGCTTGACCAGGTTGTACATCGGCTGGATCAGCTCGAAACGAGCCAGCGATTCCCGCGCAGAGATGCCCAGGCTCAGGGCGATCTGCCAGGCCGCCCAATTGCTCACCGCCGGGTAGAGGATCTTGCCGGCACGCTGCAGGTCGTCAAGTGCGCGCAACGTCTCTTCGATGGGCGTGTCCGGGTCAAAAGTATGCACAAAGTAGAAGTCGATCCGATCGGTCCCCAGGCGTCGCAGACTGTTCTCGACGGCCTGCACCAGGTGACGGCGTGAGAGTCCCTGCGTGTTGACGTCCTCGCCCATCGGGAAGCCGCCTTTGGAGGAGATCACCACGTCATCGCGCTCACTGGCCATAAACGTGCCCAACCACTGCTCCGAGACCCCGCCTGAATACACATTGGCGGTGTCGAAGAAGTTGATTCCCCGCTCGCGGGCTGCCTGATACATCTCCAGGGATTCGGCCTCATCCGCCTCGGCGCCGAAGGACATCGTCCCCAGCACCAGTGGGGAGACCTTCACGCCCGTCCGTCCAACAACCCGATAGTCCATCAGCGTCTCCTGCCTGCTCTTAGCTGTTCTGCGGTCAACCCCGCAGACATTTCTCCTCGTCAACGCTACGCCCATCCGCCGCAGCGCAGAGAGGCCCTGCCGTTAACCCGCTTGCGCCTGACCCCACCGACGTCGCTGCTGCCGCACCCCTCCCGCGCCGGGCCCGACTGTGAGATAACTGACCCATGGATATTCCTCGGCCCTCAGAAGAGGGCAAAGAGTTTTTCCGCTCGATCATCCCGGACGCTCCTGGCGTCGTCGTGAAGCCGATGTTTGGCAACCTGGGTGCCTTTGTGAACGGCAATATGTTTGCGGGCATGTTCGGCGAGAGCATCGGCGTCCGCGTTCTCGACGAAACCCTTCAGGCAGAGCTCTCCGCGATCCCGGGCACCGGTGCCTTCGGCCCAGCGGAGCGCGCGATGGGTGGCTACACCTCGCTCCCGGCGGACTGGCGTCAGGCGCCGGGTCTCGCCGCGGAGTGGATCGGCATCGCGCTTGAACAGGTGGGCCACCTCCCAGCGAAGCAGCCCAAGCCCCGGAAGAAGACCACGCCGTGACCTCGCGGTTCGCCGGCTGGTCGGTGGCCGCCGTCGAGTTCTATGAGGGCCTCGAAGCCGACAATTCCAAGGCGTACTGGTCTGAGCACCGGCACCTCTACGATGCCGAGGTTCTGGCGCCGATGGAAGCCCTGCTGAGCGATGTGGGCGAGGAATTCGGCGGGGGCAGGATCTTCCGCCCGAACCGCGATATCCGCTTCAGTGCGGACAAGTCGCCCTACAAGACGGCCATCGGCGCGATGCTCGGGCGGGGATATGTTGAGTTCTCGGCGCGTGGAATTGGCGTCGGTGCCGGACTCCACCTCATGGCTCCCGATCAGCTCGCCCGGATGCGCTCCGCTATCGCCGATGACGTCACGGGCCCGCAGCTCGAGGAGGCCATCGCTGCGCTTGCCTCGGAAGGACTCGACGTCATCGCGCGCGACCGGTTGGCAACCGCACCCCGCGGCTTCGCGAAGGGTCACCCGCGCATTGAGCTGCTGCGGAACAAGGACCTCGCTGCGTGGAAGCAGTGGGCCGCCTCCGAGCCGTGGATTCACACGGCGGAGGCGGAGCAGCGCATCACGGGCGTGCTCCGCGCTGCCCAGCCACTCGTGGCCTGGCTTGATGACAACGTTGGTGCCAGCACGGTGGAGCGCCGACGCTGAGCGCAGCCCACACGCGGGTGTGCGCCACAGGTGGGGAGTCGTGCCCGCCAGAAAACTGAAACAATGCTCTGGTGTCTGAATTTGGTTTTACCGTCGGTGCGCGCCTGAGCGACACCTCTCCGTCATCGCCCGCCCGCCCTGCCGAACATGCTGCGGAACGTCCCGCTGGAGGCGAGTTCATGGGCCGGACCGGCACCCTCACCACGCCGCACGGCCAGATCCAGACACCGGCCTTCATCGGCGTTGGCACCAAGGCCTCGGTCAAGGCCGTTCTCCCGGAGTCCATGGCCGAGCTCGGCGTCCAGGCGTTGCTGGCCAATGCCTATCACCTGTACCTACAGCCGGGGCCGGAGATCGTGGATGAGGCGGGCGGTCTGGGCGCCTTCATGAACTGGCCCGGACCCACCTACACGGATTCGGGCGGGTTCCAGGTCATGAGCCTGGGGTCCGGCTTCAAGAAGGTCATCGACATGGCGGGCGTGACGTCCGATGCCGAAGCCCCCGGCGCGGATGACCGGGTCGCCCCGGGCAAGGAGCGGCTGGCGCATATCGATGACGACGGCGTCTGGTTCAAATCCCATCTGGATGGGTCGCGGCATCGCTTCACCCCCGAGGTGTCCATGCAAGTGCAGCATCAGCTCGGCGCGGACGTGATGTTCGCCTTCGATGAGTTGACCACCCTGCACAATTCGCGGGGCTACCAGGAGGATGCGCTGGAGCGCACGCGGCTCTGGGCGGAGCGTTGCCTGGTGGAGCATGAGCGGCTCACGGTGGAGCGGTCCAGCAAACCGTATCAGGCTCTTTTCGGGGTGATCCAGGGTGCGCAGTTTGAGGATTTACGCCGGAAGGCCTGCCGGGATCTGGGCTCGATGACGGTGCCCGGAGGCGATTCGTCCCAGGAGGGGCGCTCGTTTGACGGCTTCGGCCTCGGCGGCGCCCTGGAGAAGGAGATCCTGGGCACGATCATCGGCTGGTGTGCGGAGGAACTGCCGGAGAACAAGCCCCGGCACCTGCTGGGCATCTCGGAGCCGGATGATCTGTTCACCGCCATCGAAAACGGTGCGGACACCTTCGACTGCGTCTCTCCCACCCGGGTGGCCCGCAATTCGGCGTTTTACACTCCGCACGGCCGCAAGAACCTGTCCAACGCCCGGTACAAGCGGGACTTCGGCCCGCTGGTGGAAGGCTGTGACTGCTATGCCTGCGCCAACTACTCGCGCGCCTACATCCACCACCTCTACAAGGCCAAGGAAATGGTCTCCGCAACGCTGATCTCGATCCACAATGAGCGGTTCACCGTGAAACTGGTCGATGACGCCCGGAAGGCCATCGAGGACGGAACGTTCTTCGACCTCAAGGCCGAGGTCCTCGGCAACTATTACGCCTCCTGAACCGTCCCTATCCCAACGTGCGTCACGCACAAGGGGACACGTTGGAACGGGAGGGATAGATTAAATCCATGCCCTTCACCACCCCGCCAGCCTTCACGTCCCGCCCCACACTGCTCGGCACCTTCGGCATGGCCGCCACCACGCACTGGCTGGCCAGTGCCACCGCGCAGTCGGTACTGGAGCGCGGCGGGAACGGGTTCGATGCCGCCGTGGCAGCAGGCTTCGTCCTGCACGTCGTGGAGCCTCACCTCAACGGCCCCGGCGGCGATCTGGTCGGCATCTTCACCACCGCTGCAGACCCGGTTCCCCAGGTGCTCATGGGTCAGGGACCCGCGCCCGCACGCGCCACCCGGGAA
>NZ_JASSZH010000025.1 GCF_030271165.1 Psychromicrobium xiongbiense
GGAGCCTCACCTCAACGGCCCCGGCGGCGATCTGGTCGGCATCTTCACCACCGCTGCAGACCCGGTTCCCCAGGTGCTCATGGGTCAGGGACCCGCGCCCGCACGCGCCACCCGGGAACACTATCTGGCCGAGGGCCTGGATCTGGTGCCGGGTTCCGGCGCCCTCGCCGCCGCCGTCCCAGGCGCACTCGACGCCTGGCTGATCCTGCTGCGCGATCACGGCACCTGGCCCCTGGCCGATGTACTCCGCTACGCCATCGACTATGCCCGCGACGGCCATCCGGTGGCCGCCGGCGTCTGCGCCACCATCGGCACGGTGCGCCAGCTTTTTGAGGAGCATTGGACGACGTCGGCCGCGCAGTGGCTGCCCGATGGCCAGGTTCCGGTGGCTGGCCAGCTGGTCCGCAATGAACCGTGGGCCGCCACACTGGAGCGCCTGGTGGCAGCGGCGAGCGCCGCCGAAGCGGCAGACCCCGAGCAGCCCAGAATCGCCGGAATCGAAGCGGCCCGCATGCTCTGGCGTACGGAGATCGCTGATGCCGTTGCGGACTTCATCCGCACCCCACATCGTCATTCGGACGGCGGCGAGCACGCGGGGGTGTTGGAAGCCTCGGATTTTGCGAGGTTCGAGGCTGGCTATGAGCCCGCCGTCAGTATCGAGTTCCGTGGTTACACCATCGCCAAAAGTGGCGCCTGGGGCCAGGGGCCAGCACTGCTGGAGACGCTGAATATTCTGGCAGGCTTCCCGGATGACCAGCTGGATCCGTCCACCGTGCGGGGAGCCCATCTGATCCTGGAGGCGCAGAAACTCGCATACGCGGACCGGGAGGCCTATTTCGGCGATCCGGCCGCCGCTTCCGGGGACCAGCCCGTTCCGCTGGGGGTGTTGCTGTCCGACGAGTACGCCGAGCGTCGTCGCGCGCTCATCGGAGAGGAGGCCAGCAGCGAATTCCGGCCCGGAACCATCGACGGACACACCCCGTTCCTACCGCCCTTGCGGACCGAATACTCCACTGGAGCGGACGGCCTGGGCGACACCATCGCGGGCGTCGGCGAGCCCACAGTCCGCGTGAGCCACCTCGTGATCGAACCCACCGGCGAGACGCGCGGCGACACCTGCCACCTCGACATCGTCGACCGCTTCGGCAACATCATCTCCGTGACGCCATCGGGCGGCTGGCTGCAGTCCTCGCCCTATATTCCGGCGGTCGGATTCTGCCTGGGCAGCCGCCTGCAGATGACCTGGCTCGAAGACGGCGGCCCGTCAAGCCTCACCCCCGGCAGGCGTCCACGCACCACGCTCACGCCGACGCTGATCCTCAAGGACGGTAAACCCCTGGCGGCGCTCGGCTCGCCGGGTGGTGATCAGCAGGATCAGTGGCAGTTGCTCTACCTGCTGCGCACTCTGGTCGGCGGCTACCGGCCGCAGCAGGCCATTGATGCGCCAGCGTTCCACACGACGTCCCTGGTGGGGTCCTTCTGGCCGCGGACTTGGCAGCCCGCGGGCGCCGTCGTCGAGGACCGTCTGGGCGAGGACGTCATCGCGGGCCTCGAGGCGCTCGGGCACAGGATCACCCGGGTGGGCGACTGGGCGCTGGGCCGGCTGTCCACTGCCGGTGTGAGCGACGATGGCGTCCTGTACGCGGCAGCGAACCCCCGGGGAGCGCAGGGCTACGCCACCGGGCGGTGATCCGGCCCAGGCCCCCAGCAAACCTAGGCCGCTAGGCCGTAGCTGGGCTCCCGCTTCTTGATCCAGCGGATCACCAGCGCCGTCACCGGCACCAGAATGTACTCCACAGCCGTCTTGTAGACGAACCCGGTGATGAAGTAGTTCAGGAAGCTTCCCGCGTCGGTGATGCCGATGACCGAGGCGGCAATGGAGCAGAAGATCAGGGTGTCCACGAGCTCCCCCACACCCGAGGAGCCCATCAGTCGCACCCAGAGGCGGCGTTCACCATGCCGGGCCTTGAGCCGGACCAGGATGAACGAGTTGATCAGCTGCCCTGCCAGGAACGCCAGCATGGATGCCAGAACAATGAGCGGAACCGGCCCCAGGGCCTCGGTCAGCGCCGCCTGCTTGGCCTTGCCGTAGTCATCGTCAAAGCCGGGCAGGATGATGATGATCCAGTAGGTCAGGGAGGCGAAGACTGACAGCGCAAAGGTGGTCAGAATCGCCCGGCGGGTGACCTTGAAGCCGTACACCTCGCTCATCACATCGCCCAGGATGTAGGCGAAGGGGAAGAGGAAGAAGCCACCGTCCGTGATGATCGGGCCTAGCTGGACGCCCTTGGAGGCACCGATATTGGACAGAATCACGATGACGGCCATAGCGGCGAGCAGGATGCCGAAGTAGCGGCTGCCCAGGCTGGCGTACTGCCGGACGGGTGTTGAGGTCTCTGACGGGACAACGGTGCTGGGGGATGTGGGGCTGGTCATGGGCGCGATCCTCGGTACGGTCCGCCGAACTCACCGGTTCATGGAGATCACGGCTGCGGCGGAGGGTATTGACACTCCAAGGCCCAGCTGCCCCTAGGCCGCTTCAAGTGTACGCGATGGGTCCGGACAGCCGTGAGCCCCCTCCTTGACTCGACCCTCTCGACCCGACGACGATCGTCATCTTTGGCCATGATCGAGTCATATTTCTGAAGCCCGACGATTCGCCGCTGGTGATGAATGATCAGATTTATAAACTTTCGTTATCATCCATGGCAGCGTGGGACAGATAATTCCTAACTTTGGGGTATTATCCCGCACACAGGAAATTCGCCCAATCTCCGCGTGTGACTGTATTTTCCTCCCTCTGGAGAAATATATATGATCGGCGATTCGATCAAAACCCGCGCCATTAAAGGGACTCGGCATGGAAGAGTCACTCCTCCTACTGTCCTACATTTGCCCGAATTGTGTATTTCCATCCGACGCACAAATTCCATTGACTCCTTGTTTATGCGGACCGTATGGTGTACACGGAGACACCCTCCCCCAAGGTCGCTCTAGAAATAAGGTCACGTCTATGAAAAATATCCCCCCGCCTCATTCGAGGCTGCTAAAAGGTCGCTCACAGCGAACTATTGCCAGATCCCTTGCCGTCCTGACGCTGGGTGCGCTCATCGCCGCTCCGCTGACCAGCACAGCCGTTGCCGCCCCGACTGATCAGTCAGAGGCTCAGGGACAGATCCTGCGCAGCAGCCTGCTCAGTGCCAGCCTGGCCGATCTGGGCACGGCAACCACCGGATTCCCCAGCAGTCCCGGCCCCTCGACTGGCGCTCTCAACGTGAGCGCCCTTTCGGCCCTTAACGTCAATGTTGGAAGCGTCGCTTTGCCGCTACTCAGCAACGGCACGAACAATGGCCTGCTCAACCTTGGTGGGCTGGGGGCGCTCAACAGCTACGCCTCTTCCCCGAACGGAACTACCTCCACGGCCGCCTCCGGTGCGGTGAGCAACACTGGCGTGATCCAGGTGAATCCGGGCAGCGGCGTGGGCACCAACCCCGCGTATGTCGATCCCACCGCTCTCCTCGGTCAGTTGGGTGTTCCTACCGCCGGAATTGTCGATCAGGCTCGTGTTGAACTGGGCGCTCTGGCTTCCAGCATCACGCAGAGCGGGAGCGCCGGCGCTACGCAGTACGCCATTGCTGGCCTCAACCTGAAGCTGCACAGCCCGCTGGTGGGGAACCTTGCTCCTCAGCTCGCCGCCGCGATCAACACAGCCACCACCCCGGTGGGCAACCTGGTAGCTACCGGTGGAGCGCTGGATACGCTGCTGAATTCGATCAGATCCGCAGCCACGGTCAACATTCTCGGCGCAGGTGTCACGGTTACCAGCGCCACCGCAACGATCAATGGCCTCAACACGGTTGGCACCACGGTGACCAATACCCTGCTGACCACTCCGCTGCAGAACACGACCGGATCGGTCAAGGTCAACCTGGCCGATGGCAGCATTCAGGTGGATCTGGCCAAGATCCTGCTGGAAAGCGGCACTGGCGATATCAACAGCCTGCCGCCGAACACGCAGGTTCTGAGCGCACCGGTGATCACCGCGATCCTCAACGGCGTGACAGATTCCATCAATGGTCTGTCCACTACGGTGGTCAACCTCACCAAGACGGCTCTGAACAACCTTGATGTCACTCTCAACCTCGGTCTGCAGGCACAGGCTCTGGCCACAGCAACCGGCAGCCTTGTAGTTTCAGGAAAGCTGGCGGATTTTGCGGGCACGTCCGGGAACGCACCAACCGTTGCCACCACCCTCGCAGTGAACGTTCTGGGCCTTGGCATCGTTGATCTCGGCCCCACCCTCAACGGCATCATTCAGCCGGTCGTCACGACGGCCATCACCAACACTGTCGGTCCGGCGATCAACGCCGCGCTGAACCTGGTCGGCACCAACCTGACGACGGCAGTTAACGGCCTGACCGGCCCGCTGCTGACCTCGCTGAGCCCCGTTCTGAACGGCATTCTGAATGACCTGGTTCAGCTGACGATCAATGAGCAGGACAATCCCACCGGTGACCTTGCACCCAGTTCCTTTACGGTGCGCGCTCTCTCCGTGGGTCTGCTGCCCAAGGGCGCAGCCGCGAAGGTAGGCCTGGCGTCGTCGACGATCCGCATCGGTGCCGCCGCACCCACCATCACCGCTGCACCCAACTCGCAGCAGGATGGCAAGACGGTTTCGGTCACGGGGACGAACTTCACCCCGAACCAGCCCGTTTCGCTCCAGCTGGTGGATGGCAGCAACAACCCTGTGGGTTCCCCGGTGACCGCGAATGCAGCCGGAGACGGCACGCTTCCCGCAACGTCGTTGACGATTCCGGCGGGGACCCCGGCGGGGACCACCTATAAGATCATCGCCACTCAGGGCACGTTGACGGCAAACACCCCGCTCACCGTGACCAACAACCCGCAGCTAGCTTCGACCAATACCGCCCCTGCTGCCGGAACGTCCACAGACGTCTCAGGTACCGGCTGGGTTCCCAACGAAGCGGTTACCGTGACGCTGGTTCATGCCGATGGCACTCCGGTGGCTGGGGCTTCCCCGGTCGTTGTTCCGGCAGCTTCGGTACTGGGCGATGGCAGCTTTGCACCTGAGGCCTTCCCGATCCCGGGAACCGCAACAGCGGGCAACTACAAGTTCGTAGGAACCCAGGCCAGCGGCCGCACCGCGGAGCTCGCACTGACTGTCGGGGCAAACCCGAACGGGAATGTGAATGCTTCCGCATCGGCGGCGGCATCAGCCAACGCGACGGCAGCGACCAACGC
>NZ_JASSZH010000026.1 GCF_030271165.1 Psychromicrobium xiongbiense
CCACACCCCTTTAACACCCCACCCACCCACCAATGAACACCAGGCGACCGGGCACGCGCCACTCCGAGTCATGTAGCCAGGATTCGTGAGTTTGCGAAACAACGTCTTAGGCTAAGTCTTGACTCCTCGATCCGGATGACGACAAGGCAGCCGGCTTTGTCGGTGTGATCCCGGGTCAGCGTGACAAGGAACGCAGATGCGAACACTTGTGCTCAATGCTGGATACGAACCGCTTGCGGTGGTCACCTTCCGCCGTGCGCTGATCTTGGTGCTGGCAGGTAAAGCCTCCATTCTGGCCGAAGACGAGGCGCCGGTCGTCGCACCGCGCAAGACTCTCAGCCGTCCCTCGGTCATTCTGCTCCATCGCTATATCCGACTGCCCTACAGCATCGACACGCCCGTCAGCCGTCGGGGGGTGCTCCGACGCGATGACCATCGCTGCGCCTACTGCGGTGGTTCGGCGAGCACTATCGATCACATTCAGCCCAAGTCCCGGGGTGGTGCGGATTCCTGGGAGAATCTGGTGGCGGCCTGCCTGAGGTGTAATAACCTCAAGAGCGATCACACGCCGGCTGAGATGGGCTGGCGTCTGCGCTTTGTGCCCAGTGAACCGCGCGGGGGGCGCTGGCAGCTCCGAGAACTGGAGCGCTCCACCCCTCAGTGGGATCCCTTCCTGACACAGTTTGCCGCCTGAGCTGTTCCGGGGCACCCTTGTGAGACCTCGGCAGCTTCGTGGTACGCAGGACGCGCCAGCCGGAGCGCCTCTCCGCGTCGGCATGCATGTGTCAGGGTGGAGTGATCATGACTGAAGTACTGAAACACACCTGGGATGAAGCCCGCGCTGCCGCGTTTGCCGCCAGTGAGCCTTTGGCGTTGCGCATGCTTCCTCTCGACCAGGCTGCTGGTGGGGAGCTTCGGACGGATCTGCATGCACCCCGACCGGTTCCGGATCGAGACACCGCCATGATGTCCGGCTGGGCGGTGAATGGTTCGGGCCCATGGATCCCCGTGATCGATCAGAATCGGCTGTTCCCCGGGCAGGCGCAGCAGGTGTCGGCCGATCGTCCGGTTCCGGCGGCCACTCGCGCCGTAGTGGCAGCGGACGATGCCGTGACGGATCTCGATGACGATGGCTTGCCGCGCCTGCGGCTGAGTGAGCGAGTTGCGCCAGGGCATCCGCGCGCAGGTCAGGGGCTGACGATGCCGGGCGGCGAGATCGGTGCCGACGAACTGCTGGTGAAAGCAGGGGAGCGTCTTGAGGCACGGAGCATCGCCCTGGCGCGGCTCGCCGGCGCGTCGTCTGTCCTCATCCGGCCAAGACCTACCCTGCACGTGCAGGCGGGGTCAGCGCGAGTCGGGCGCATCGTTCGCGATCTCTGTGCAGCTTTCGGAGCATTCGAGGCCATGGACGCCCGCGAAACCGCGCTGGGGGACCTTCCACCGGTACCGGAACCGGACCCCGCGGACCTGACGATCGCCCTGGGGGAAGCCGGGCGGCATCGAACGCTGGAGGCCTGGCGCGATCGTCATCCAGCCGCTGGGACGTCCGTGACGGAGGTGGTAGCGGCGGTTGCCCTCGCCGCGGGCAGCTTCAGGCTGGAACGCCTTGAGACCGCGGGAGTGTGTGAAGATCCGTCTGCCGCGGACTCGGCGTCTGTTCCGCTGTTGTTGACGCTGGCTGAAGAACTGGCGCCCGCGCTGCTGGGCATGCTGCTGGCAGTCCCCTCAATCTATGCCGGGCTGAGCGGCGCAAGCTATCCGGAGATTCCGCAGCTTCCGGTGGGTGCCGCGCTGGAAGCCACCGAGGGTCCCAGTCGTCTGTTGCCTTTCAGGGAGATGTTTGGCTTCGCCTCCCCGACGGGTGCGCCACCGAAATCCACCCGACAGGCCACCGCGGAGCCAGGTCGGGTGGCCGAACTGATGCGGGCCCAGGGCGTGCTGGTGGTGCCGCCGAGCGGCGCCAGGATGGGACAGGAACTCCCGGTCCTGCTCTTCGGCTGATCCGGCGTCGGAGCCGAGTCAGCGATCGAGGTGCGCTCTATTTCCATTCTCTGGAAAGCCCACTAAGATTGTTAAGTCCACTTTAGTGATAAAAATACGCGCTCTGCTTCGTAGGAGAACATCTGTGCATGACGATCGTCTGTTGACCGAAGCCCGTCTGGACCGGTTTATCCGTGAGCGTCTGGCTCCGGCAGGCTATCGACGTCGTCTGGCCCTGACCATGACCCGCTGGGACGCGCCGGGAGAGCCGATTCCCTTTGCCGAAGCGGTGCTGCAGACCTTCCGTCCGACCGCGCCTGGCGAGGCCTGGGGCGCGCCCTGGGCTACCACGTGGCTGCATGTGCAGGGGGAGGTCCCTGCGGCTTTCCTGGCCGAAGGCACCTCGGCCGAGATCGTCATCGACCTCGGCTACAGCGAGGAGCTGCCCGGCTTCCAGTGCGAAGGTATTGCCTGGCGGCCCGACGGCACCATCGCCAAGGCACTTTCTCCCCGGAACCGCTACATTCCGCTGGATCTGGTGGCGGAGGATGGCATCATCGATTTCTATGTGGAAGCCGCAGCCAACCCCAATGTGACCCAGAACTGGACCTTTCAGCCCACCACGCTGGGCGACCGTGCCACCGCGGGAACTGACCCGCTGTACCGTCTGGGCGCCATCGAGCTCGCCGAGCGTGATCTTACGGTTTGGGAGCTGCAACAGGATGTCTGGACTCTCTCCGGTCTGATGCACGAGTTGCCGACGGACCTGCCACGCCGCCACGAGATCCTGCGTGCGCTGGAGCGAATGCTCGATGTCATGGACCCCGATGACGTTCCCGGCACTGCCGCGGACGGCCGGGAGGCGCTGGTCGGAGTGCTGGCCAGTCGTGCTTATCCCTCGGCCCATCAGCTGGTGGCTGCAGGCCATGCCCACATTGATTCGGCCTGGCTGTGGCCGGTCCGCGAAACCATCCGCAAATGTGCCCGCACCTTCTCCAACGTGGTGGCGCTGATGGACGAGCACCCGGATTTTGTCTTTGCCTGCTCCTCCGCGCAGCAGCTCTCCTGGATCAAGGAGTTCTACCCGGAGCTCTTTGAACGCATCAAGATCAAGGTGGCCGCCGGGCAGTTCGTTCCAGTGGGCGGCATGTGGGTGGAATCGGACACGAACATGCCCGGTGGTGAAGCCATGGCTCGGCAGTTCGTGGAGGGTAAGAGCTTTTTCCGCCGGGAGTTCGGCATCGACTGTCGGGAAGCCTGGCTGCCTGACTCCTTCGGTTACTCCGGTGCCCTGCCGCAGATCGTGGCCTCTGCAGGCATCGGCTGGTTCCTCACTCAGAAGATTTCCTGGAACCAGGCGAATGTGATGCCGCATCACACCTTCCAGTGGGAAGGCATCGACGGAACCCGGGTCTTCACACACTTCCCGCCGGTGGACACCTACAACTCGGAACTCAGTGGGCGCGAGTTGGCGCACGCCCAGCGCAACTACCGGGAGAAGGGCCGCAGCAATGTCTCGCTGGTGCCCTTTGGCTGGGGCGATGGCGGCGGCGGGCCCACCCGGGAGATGATCGCTGCCGCGCGACGGACGGCGTCGCTGGAGGGATCGCCCGCTGTCCGGATGGGCTCGCCCCGAGAGTTTTTCGAGCAGGCGCAGGCGGATTATCCGGTACCGCCGGTCTGGCTGGGCGAGATGTACCTCGAACTGCACCGGGGGACCTACACCACCCAGGCGAGGACCAAAAAGGGCAACCGACGCAGTGAACATCTGCTGCGCGAGGCCGAGCTCTGGGCCACGACGGCTTCGGTCCGCACGGGTGCTGACTACCCTGCCGAGGAGTTGAAGCGACTCTGGCAGCTGGTGCTGTTGCAGCAGTTCCATGACATCCTGCCCGGCAGCTCCATCGCCTGGGTGCACCAGGACGCCGAACGGAACTATGCCGCCATCGCCCGCTCTGCGGAGGAACTCATCACCGCCTCGCTGCGGGTCCTGGTGGGTGAGGGTGCTACCCCGTTCACCGTCAACGCGGCACCCCAGGAACGCTCCGGGGTTCAGGCCCTCGGCATATCGCAGCCACATGCGAGTGGCCCCGCGGTGACCCTGACCGCGCAGGACGGCGGCTGGGTACTGGACAACGGGATCATCCGGGCTGAGATTGAGGCCACCGGGCGGATCACTTCCCTGGTCGACTACGCCAGCTGTCGGGACGCCATCGCCCCGGGATCCTATGGCAATGTGCTGGAGTTGCATCGCGATACGCCGAATGCCTGGGACGGCTGGGACATTGACGAGTTCTACCGGCGCAATGTGCAGGAGCTGACCGAGGTGTCCGCCTCCCGCGTGGAGGGCGATGAGCGGGAGATGACGCTGGTGCTCGAGCGTCCGGTCGGTCAGTCCGTGGTGGTGCAGCGCATCAGTCTGGTCGCCGGATCACCCTCCCTGGCCCTGAACCAGCAGATTGACTGGCAGGAGACGCAGAAGCTGCTCAAACTCGGTTTTGCCCTGGATCTGCGTGCCGACCGGAGCTTCTCGGAGACCCAGTTCGGCCACATCGCCCGCCCCACCCACACCAATACCTCCTGGGAGGCGGCGAAGTTTGAAATCTGCGCGCACCGCTGGATTCAGGTGAACGAGCCGGGCTACGGCGTCGCCATCTCCAACAGCTCCACCTATGGACATGAGGTCACGCGGAGCGTCCGGGATGCCGACCAGGGGAGCACCACCACAGTGCGCCTGTCCCTGTTGCGGGCACCCCGCTACCCCGACCCGGCCTCGGACCAGGGGGACCATGAGTTGCTGGTGACCGTCCGGCCTGGTGCCGACATCGTCGATGCCGTGGAGGAGGGCTACCGGACCAACCTGCCGCTGCGTCAGATCACCGGTGGTAGTCCGGTGGAGCCGTTGTTCACGGTGACGAATCCCGCGCTCACCATTGAGGCGGTGAAGCTGGCGGAGGACGGCTCCGGCGACCTGGTGGTCCGGTTGTACGAGGCACTGGGGCAGCGGTCCTCCGGGATGCTGCAGGCCAATTTCCCGGTCACGGCCGTGGCGGCGACCGATCTCCTGGAGGATGCTTATGAGCAGATGCCCGGGGGCATCCTGCTGGGTAGTCTTTCAGTGGTCGACGACTCGGTATCGGCTGGCAACGCATCGGTCGATCCGAGCGTGGTCCAGCTTCGGTTGCGACCCTTCCAGCTGGTGACGCTGCGTTTCTCGCGCTGAGTCCTGGGCCCTGAGCACTGGGGTGCTGGGTCCTGGGGTCCGCGTCCGCTGAGCGGGTTCACTGTCCTTCTGCGGCTTACTGTCGGTGCCAGAGACTACTATCGAACGTGGACTGGCTCTGGATGGTTCGGGGCAGTGAGAGGACAACAACACCATGAGTATGGAAGGTGCCGCCTGGCACTCGCTGTGGAGCGCTTCACGGGAAAAGACGGAGGAAGTGGTCAGCCGGGATACGGTCCGGCGGACCCTGGCCTTCGCCCGCCCCTACCGTGCGCGACTGGCGGTGTTCATTGCGCTTTCGGTGGTGGCCGCGGTGATTGCCGTGGCTACGCCCCTGCTGGCCGGGCAGATCGTGGATGCGATCGTGGCGCGGGCAGACCTTCAGCTCGTGGTCACCCTGGCCTTGTTGATCGCGGCTGTTGCCGTGGCCGATGCTGGGGTGAGCATGCTGGTGCGCTGGATCTCCTCGCGACTCGGTGAAGACGTCATCGTGGATCTGCGCACCGCAGTGTTCGATCACGTCCAGCGGATGCCGATCGCTTTCTTCACCCGGACCCGGACCGGTGCGCTGGTCAGCCGGCTCAACAGCGATGTGATCGGTGCCCAGCAGGCCTTCAGCGGAACACTCTCCGGCATTGTCAGCAACCTGGTGACACTGGTGCTGACCGTCATCGTGATGATGCGAACCTCCTGGCAGGTGACTCTTCTGGCGCTGGTGCTGTTGCCGATCTTCCTGATTCCGACCCGGCGGTTCGGCAGAAGGATTGCGGTGCTGCGTAAGGAATCGGCGAATCTGAACGCGAGCATGAGCACTCAGATGACCGAACGGTTTTCCGCCCCCGGCGCCACACTGGTCAAGCTGTTTGGCCGCCCGGCAGAGGAATCCCGGGCCTTCGAAACCCGGGTGCGGCGAGTCAGGGACATCGGCGTTAAAACCACGATGATGCAGTTCACCTTTGTCACAGCGTTGACCTTGGTGTCTGCCCTGGCCCTGGCACTGGTCTACGGTCTCGGTGGCTACTATGCGATCCGGGGGGATCTTGCGGCGGGCGACGTCGTGGTGCTGGCACTGCTGCTGACCCGGCTGTATGCGCCGCTCACCGCGCTGGTCAGCGCCCGAGTGGATCTGATGAGCGCCCTGGTCAGCTTTGCCCGGGTCTTCGAAATCCTGGATCTCAAGCCACTGATCGATGAAAAGCCGGATGCCCGCGCGCTGCCCGCAGGCCCGCTCGGTGTGGAATTTGATGCCGTGCGGTTTGCCTACCCCTCAGCGGACAAGGTCTCACTCGCCTCGCTCGAAGAGGTTGCCACCCTGGACACCCGGGGAGGCGAGGACGTGCTGCACGGGATCAGCTTCCGTGTGGAGCCCGGGCAGACCGTGGCTCTGGTGGGATCCTCCGGTGCCGGAAAGTCGACCGTGGCCCAGCTGCTGGCCCGACTGTACGACCCGGACTCCGGGACGGTCCGTCTGGGCGGCGTGGATCTGCGGGATGTGCGGTTTGACTCTCTGCGGACCTCGCTGAGTATGGTCACCCAGGACGGACATCTGTTCCATGAGACGATTCGGTCCAATCTGCTGCTGGCCAAGCCGGGCGCGAGCGAGGACGATATCTGGTCCGCGCTGGCCAAAGCCCGGCTGGATACGCTGATCGCCTCGCTGCCCGATGGCCTGGATACGGTGGTGGGGGAGCGAGGCTACCGGCTCTCCGGCGGAGAACGCCAACGGCTGACCATTGCCCGACTGCTGTTGGTGCAACCGGCCGTGGTGATCCTGGACGAGGCCACCGCAGCGCTGGATTCGACCAATGAGGCAGCCGTGCAGGCGGCACTGGGTGAGGCGCTGAGTGGACGGACCGCCGTCGTGATCGCGCATCGACTCTCGACCATTCGCGATGCCGATGTGATCCTGGTGGTGGAAGGCGGGCAGATCGTTGAACGGGGAACGCACGAGGAACTGCTGGGTACCCGGGGTCGTTATGCAGAACTGTATGAAACGCAGTTTGCTTCCGGGGATACACACTCCTAGACGGTGTGGACACTCACTGGTCGGCCCTAACCGAGTGGGCGCTCGTCGAGCGGGATGCGGTAGCGTTCGGCAAGAGCTCTGATCATGACCTCGTAGGCCTCGCGGTAGTCCAGGAGTTGCTCATGAAGGATGCCCTCCGGGTACCGTTCCAGCGCCAGAGCGTACCCGCGACACCGGGAAGCATAGGTGTGGACAATGTTCGCCTTGGCCGTCGGGGTGGCCCTGAAACGACCGACCAGCATGATCAGCCAGAAGACCAGGACCACGCCGATGACCAACACCCAGAACCACGGCTGATGGATGGGCGCTGAAGCCACGTCCGCCGTGCTGGTCGCGGCGCCGGTGCGATAGTTGACACACTGATCGCCCGGGCGCATGGCCTGCCCGCCGCAGCTTGGCCCCTCATTCACGACTCGGTAGCCGATGACCCCCAGCACGATAGCGACGAGCAGAGGCACGATGAGCCAGCCCATCCCGTTTCGCCAACGCAGGGCGCTGCGTCGCTCCTCGGCAACGAACCTGGCGGTACTCATGCCGCGCTGGGCGGCGTTCACCAGGCTCAGGGCGCTGCCTTCGGCATCGAGAACCCCCGCTGGGCGACGGATTGCTGCAGGAGGCCCCTGCTGCGGATGTGGCTGCCGGTTGGGCTGTGAGCTGGTCATGATGATTCACTCAGCCTTGGTCGTGGACGGGCTGAACTGATCGTGGGCCTGTTGCCAGATGTCAGGGCGGAAATGCCGGAGCCATGCGCCAAATTCTGACTCATCCCAGCGTCCAGAGGCACTCCGGGAAGGGTTGATGCCTTGCCAGGGGATGCCGCTCGCCTCATCGATTCCCCAGAGTGTTCGGTGCTGCTCGTACTGGGCCTTGACCAGCCCGGAAGCATCGACATCAAGGGCAAGGACGCCGTGGCCGATGAGGCCCAGCGGGTGGCTCGCTGCGAGAACATTGGCGGCGTTAATGGCGCGTCGGCGTTGAGGGGTGCGGTAAGGCCCGATGTTGGGCACTTTGGTGGCTGCTACCAGATCTTGCCAGGCAATGAAACGAGTGGCGTGTGGTTCCCGTGCGGTGATGCCGCGGGCATCCACCGTCAGTGAAGTCCCTTTGACACTCCTGATGAGCATCCGCACCTTGAAAAACACCAGAATCGCCACGATGACGAGGACGATCCCGGCTGCGTAGAGACGCGAGGTCTCAAGTGGCAGTTTGAGCCACAGGATGAACGGCAGGGTGAGCAGGAACCAGAGGAGCACCCCGGCGACCAGCATCAAGATGGTGCCGACGACGATCTGGCTCACGGTATCCCAGACACTCCACACGAAAGGAAAGGTTCTTGGTTGGCGGGGGTCGACAGGGGCGTCTGTCACGATGTCCTCCTCGGGTGGCATGGCGTTGGCCAGCTGTGGAGTCATGCGGCTGACCGCTTGTCCGATTAAGGCTAAAGCGGCTCGGAGAAGGCCTCAATGGGGAGAAGTCCCCATATAAAGGGGATTCCCCGCAGCAGTCGATGCGGAAAGTGCCCGAGACGGGATTCGAACCCACGACCTGCCCTTTAGGAGAGGGCCGCTCTATCCTGCTGAGCTACTCGGGCCGAGTCAGATCACGCTGCCCGGAACGCCAAGAACCGGGCCATCAGCGGACTATGACCACGAAACAGCTTAGCGCAGCGACTCCAACCATGTGTGCACCAGGGGAACCACGCTGGCCCCCTCGCCGCTGGCCGCCGCGACGCGTTTCATGGAGCCGGAGCGGATGTCTCCCACAGCGAAGATACCGCGGACGGCCGTCTCCAGGCTTTCCGGAGGCAACCCGTCCAGCCAGTCGGCTTTGGGCACATCGCGTCCGGTCAGGATGAAACCTCGTCCATCGCGCCGCACCGCTTCCGGCAGCCACCCGCATTCCGGCTGGGCGCCCAGCAGCAGAAACAGCCCGCTTGCCTCGGTCCGGGTCACCTCTCCTGTCTCCACATTGCGGATATCGATCCACCCCAGGGATCCATGGCCGCCTCCGTCGATGATCTCGGACGATCCCTGAACCAGAATGCGCGGATTGTAGGCAATCTCATTGATCAGATAGCTAGACATCGTGGAGCTCAGATCCGGCCGTCGTACCAGAATGGTTACCGACCGGGCAAAACGTGCCAGGTGCACTGCGGCCTGACCCGCAGAGTTCCCGCCGCCGACCACGAAGACGTCGCGGTCCTCCATCTCCCGGGCCGCCGTCATCGCGGTTCCGTAGAACACGCCCGAGCCGACCAGCGCGTCCACCCCCTCCACTCCCAGCCTGCGGTAGTTCACCCCGGGGGCGATGACGACCGCTCGCGCCCGGATGCTGCCCCCGGCAGTGAGCAGCGTGTGGTCCTTCGGGGAGGATTCCAGGCCGTTGACGGACCAGCCGGTGAAGAAACGGGCCCCGAAACGGATCGCCTGACCGCGCGCCCGCTGCGCCAGCCGCATGCCGGAGATACCCCGCGGGAAGCCCAGATAGTTGCGGATCATCGAGCTCGTCCCGGCCTGTCCACCAATGGCCTCGGCCTCCACCACCACGGTGGAGAGACCTTCGGAAGCGCCGTACACGGCAGTGGCCAGGCCCGCCGGCCCGGCACCGACGATCGCCAGATCCACCACCCGGTCCACATCGATATCGCTCGGTGCCCCGTACAGGGAGATGGCGACATCGTGCACTGTGGGGGCACTCACCGGCGCACGGTCATAGGCATGCAGGACCGGGAAAGCGGGTTCACCCTCGATCAGGGCGAGAGACTCCCTCCCCTGAGGGCTCTCCGGGGAGAAGGTTCGCACCGGCATGCCCATCCGGTAGGCAAAGTCGCGCAACGCCACGCTCGCAGCGTCCATCACCGGCGTGATGATCCGCATCGTGTCCACCTCCGGTGCAGCAACGGTGGAGCCCCAGTCGGAGAGCATTTCGGTGACCGCGGTGTGGAATTCCTCGTCCCGGACGCCGCGCGGCATCAGCAGGAAGGCATCGAACTTGCCCTTGGCCAGCCCTGGCCGAAGGGCTTCGGCGTCCTCGCGGAAGTGTTCCCAGTGCGCCGTGACCAGCCGGCGAGCGGTCGGAACGATTCCGCGCCACTCGTGGAAGGCCCTGAGTACCTGCGCATCCGGCAGCCGAGAATCCGCCACGTACAGTGCCACCTGGATGTCCTCAGCCCGCAACTGGGCGGTGAGGTCCAGGGCCTCCCGCGCGCTGTGCGCCACCCGGACGTCGTATTCCCGTCGATAGCGCCAGAACTGCTCTTCCAGCAGAGGACCATGTTCCGCCGAAACCAGTAGAATTGCCGGATTGTTCATGGCTTGAGTGTAGGACCCTCCGTTGGACTGTGGGGGCTGCTGGATAGAGTCGGGTCTATGGGTCGGATCCTGGAAACCTCAGCACACAGCGTGGGACGCAGAACAATCTTCGGTGCCTGGGCCGCGGTCAGTGTGCTTCATGTCTTCATCGTGGAGGCCATCGTTGGCTCGGCCTGGGCCGGGCCGATGCCGTACAACCCGGTAGCGCAGGTGGTCAGCGATCTCGGTGCCGTCCGGTGTGGTGTGCACAACGGACACCTGGTCTGCTCACCACTGCACACCGTGATGAATGTTTCGTTTGAGCTCCAGGGCCTGGCGATGATCCTTGGCGGGCTGTTGTTGAGCAGCACTCTGCTGGGGATTGCCGGGAAGCGTCCGGGGGCGGAGCCGCAACTGCTGGCAGCTCACTGGTCCCGTGCCCTGCTGATGGTCTGTGGGCTGGGCGTCATCCTGGTGGGACTTTTCCCTGAGGACGTGGTTCCCGGGCTGCACTACACCGGTGCGGCGCTCTTCTTCGGTGCGGGGTCTCTGGCCCAGCTGTTGCTGTGGTGGATCTGGTGGAAGCGCAGCCCGGCCTCCTGGGTGTTGCTGAGCTGCGGAGTGATCTCGGTGGCGGCCACCGTGGTGCTGAGTGTCTGCGTATTTTGGCTCAAACTTCCCGGGTTCCCCACTGGGCTGGTGGAGCGGCTAATCGTCTACCCCGTGATACTGGGGTTTGCTGCGGCAGGTCTCACCATTGCCCGCGGCTTGAGCCGGCCCCGACGCCGCAGACTCAGGAGGTCGGGGCAGAGGTCTCCGCAGACGTCTGCCTGAGCCATCCCGGCAGCCTGGAACTGAGCAGCGCCACGCCCGCGGCGAGCACTGAGAACAGCAGAAGGAGCCAGGAGAGGACGACGAGCGCGCTGGCCCAGCCGGTCAGTGCGGCATCCGGGGCGGCCGGGGACACGGCCGCATCCACCAGGATATTGGCCACCAGCTGAACCAGAGCAAAGGCGATGGGGAATGACCAGAGCACCCAGCGCAGGGTCCGACGGCGCACGGTGACTCCGATCAGCAGCAGCCAGGTGAGGCCGAAAATCAGCGGGAACAGCGTCCCCGCAGTTTTGTGCACGTATTGCAGCTGTCCGCGGGCAGCATCGTCCATCGCATCGTGCAAAGAGCTCAGATAACCGGTGTCAAAACCGCCGAGCAGCGAATCAGGCATGGCCAGCCCGTGGGAGAGCTGCGTCATCTGGTTCAGGGTCAGCACGTGGTAGTACCAGAACATGAAAGCGGAGGCCACGACGCCGGCAATGATGATCAGGTGGGCGTTGTTCCTGGTCTGCTGCGGAGTCTGCTGCGAGCTGCCCGCGCTCTGCATGCCGGGAGCCTGGCCTGCAAGAGCGTGATGCGCCAACGGGAAAGTGCCGGGAACGGCCTTGTCGCCGTGCTTTTTCGCGCGTTGCGCGGGGGTTTTGGCCATGGGGTCATTCTAGGCTGAGCATATGTCCAACTCCTTTGAGCCGTTGTTCCCCTCCGGCCAGCCCACCGATGCTGAACTGGCTCAGGCGCTGGTCCGTGCTGCCGGTGACCTCGCGCTGGGTATGCGTGAGCGGGGTCTGCAGGGTGAGCAGAAGACCTCGGTGTCCGATGTGGTCACGGCGGCGGACCGTGCTGCCGAGGCCTTTATCGTGGAGCAGCTGCGCAGATTGCGTCCCGAGGACGGCATCCTGGGAGAGGAGGGCGCGGCCCACGCCGGCACTAGCGGCCGCAGCTGGGTGATCGATCCGGTGGACGGGACCTACAACTTTCTCTCCGGCTCCACCTACTGGTGTTCAGCGCTTGCGCTCAGCCAGGATGCTGCGGGCCATGACTCTGCGAGCTATGGTGCCGCGGGTCAGAATGCGAAAGACCCCCAGGTGCTCTATGGTGCCGTCTACCAGCCGCAGGAGGGCAAGCTCTGGTGCGGCGGGCCGGGCCAGCCGAGCACTCTCAACGGAGTCTCCCTGGAGCCGCTGGAAGACCTTCCGCTGGGCCTTCTGAGCGCAGGAACCTATCTGCACCCCACCTGGCTGGGGGTCCCCGATGCGCGTGATCCCTGGCTCGCAGCAGCTGGCCAGCTGGCGACTTTCCGTCTGCTCGGCTCCGGCTCCTGCGATCTGTCCCGGGTGGCGCAGGGTGAGTTGGGCTGTTGGTTCCAGCATTCCACTGCGCTCTGGGACTGGCTGCCCGGCAAAGCGATCGTCCGTGCCGCTGGTGGGGACACCGCCATCGTGACCGTCCACGGTCTGGACTGGTTCCTGGCCGGGAGCCCGATGGCGGTCCGTGAGTTGTCGGCGGCCTTGCGTTCTGCCTGATGGCAGGGCTGGCCCGAGCGACTGTCGGACCCAGCGCCTAAACTGGATGGACCATGGATATGCTCTTTGACCCGCGCAGGCCTGCCACCGGGGGACCCGGACCTTTTCCGACTTCCGACGACACCCAGGCAGCGGAAGAGCGGAGCCGGGAGCTGCTGCAGGGGCTGAATCCGCAGCAGGAAGCCGCCGTGGTGCATTCGGGTTCGCCGCTGCTGATTGTGGCCGGCGCCGGCTCGGGCAAGACCCGGGTGCTCAGTCACCGGATCGCCTACCTGCTCGCCACCGGACGGGCACACCCCGGCCAGATCCTGGCCATCACGTTCACCAATAAGGCCGCGGCGGAAATGCGTGAGCGGATCGAGGCGTTGGTGGGGGACCGGGCCAGGAGCATGTGGATCTCCACCTTTCACTCCTCCTGTGTGCGGATTCTGCGCCGCGAGGCGGCCACCGTGGGGCTGAGCTCCAGCTTCTCGATCTACGATTCGGCGGACAGCCTGCGACTGATCACCCTGGTGGCCAAGGGCCTTGACCTGGATCCGAAACGCTTTGCGCCCAAGGCGATGCAGCACAAGATCTCAGCGCTGAAAAACGAGCTGATCGACGATGACGCTTTTGCCAGCACGGCGAGCGACCCTTTCGAACAAGGGGTGGCGGAGGTGTACCGGGGGTATACCCAGCGGCTGCGGCAGGCCAATGCGCTGGACTTTGATGATCTGATTGCGCAGACCGTCTGGATGTTCCGCGCTTTCCCGGGGGTGGCGGATTACTACCGGCGTCGCTTCCGCCACGTGCTGGTGGACGAATACCAGGACACCAACCATGCGCAGTACTCCCTGGTCCGGGAAATTGTCGGAGAAGAGCCCGAGCAGGCGGAGCTGACCGTCGTGGGCGACTCCGACCAGTCCATCTACGCCTTCCGCGGCGCGGATATCCGCAACATCGTCGAGTTTGAGCAGGACTACCCGAACGCTCAGACCATCAAACTGGAGCAGAATTACCGCTCGACGCAGACCATCCTCAGCGCAGCGAACGCGGTGATCGAGAAAAACCCGGACCGGCCCGCCAAGCGCCTCTGGACCGCGGAGGGCGACGGCGAGAAGATCGTCGGCTATGTGGCCGAAAATGAACATGAGGAAGCCCGGTTCATCGCCGAGGAGATCGACCGGCTGCAGGACGAAGAAGAGCTCCGTCCCGGTGATGTGGCGATTTTCTACCGGACCAATGCCCAGTCCCGCTCGATCGAGGAAATCCTGATGCGAGTGGGACTTCCCTACCGGGTGGTGGGCGGCACCCGGTTCTACGAGCGCAAGGAGGTCAAGGACGCGCTCGCCTACCTGCGCGTGCTGGTCAATCCGGACGATGACGTCAACCTTCGCCGTATTCTCAACGAACCCAGGCGTGGCATCGGGGATCGGGCGGAAGGCGCGGTGGCGGCGCTCGCCGAACGCGAACGGACCTCCTTCATGGCGGCTCTGCGGCGTGCCGATGAAGCTCCCGCCATGGCCTCGCGGAGCATCAATGCGGTGCGTGGCTTTGTCACGACCATCGATGAGCTCACCGCCATTGCTGAGGCCTCGGGGGCTGCTGCCGCGCTGGAGGCGGTGCTGGATCGCTCGGGTTATTTGGAGGGCCTGCGTGCCAGCAGCGATCCCCAGGACGAGTCCCGGGTGGAGAATCTGGCGGAACTGGTCGCCGTCGTGCGCGAATACGAGCGGGACAATCCCGAGGGGTCGCTGACCGATTTCCTCGAAGGCGTCGCATTGGTGGCCGATGCCGACCAGATCCCGGACGCTCCCGGTTCCGATACCGAGGCGGCGGTGGCGGAAGCGCGACGCCTGGGCGTGGTGACACTGATGACACTGCACACCGCCAAGGGGCTGGAATTCCCGGTAGTCTTCCTGACCGGTATGGAGCATGGGATTTTCCCGCATGCACGCTCCGCAACGGATGAGAAGGAGCTGGCCGAGGAACGCCGACTGGCCTATGTTGGCCTGACCCGGGCACGGAAACGGCTGTATCTGACCCGCTCCGAGGTGCGCAGTCTCTGGGGGCAGAGTCAGTACAACCCGGCGAGCCCCTTCCTGGACGAGGTGCCGCCCGCGCTGATCGACTGGAAACGCGAAGGCAGCGTCCGGACGATTCCCTCGATCGGCTCCTCCGGCTTCGGGCGGGAACGCTACGGGGGTTCCTCCTGGGGCGCTGGAACCTCCTGGGGTACCCGTGCTCCCGGGGCCGCGGTGGGCGGTCGGGATGAAGGGATTCTGCCGCCGAGCCTGTCCTCCCGGACCGTCTCCGCCAAGGCGGCCCAGGACATTCCGGCGCTGGTGACCGGCGATGCCGTGCGGCATGCGACCTTCGGCGATGGCACGGTGCTCTCGGTGGAAGGGGTAGGAGAGAAGGCTGTGGCCAAGGTGCGTTTCGGCGCAGAAGAAAAGCGATTGATGCTGCGGTTTGCACCTCTGGCGAAAATTACTGGAGAGTAACCGACGAGGTTGTGCAGACCCTTTTCTGTCTCTGGATGTCCGGCTGAGTAATCGGAAGGATAATACCCTTGTCTTGAGCCGAAATGACTAAAAAAATTCATGGTCTAATTCCTTGACAGGGCGTACGCTATGCCTCGTCACATCATTACTTCCGGGGGGAAGACCATGGCTCTGCGTCGTAGCCTGATGAGGATCATTTCCGCTGTTTCACTGATCGGCCTGGCCGTTTTCGGAGCCGGTATTTCACCGGCTGCTGCGGCGACCTCAAGCACTCTCAACGTCACCATCACCACTTCCTCGCCGCAGGCACAGCTGCCTGCTCCCGGGAGTTGTGCAGCAGGTGCGGCAAACCAGTATTACCAGGCCATCACCTTTCAGACGCACGGCGTCGGAAATATCTCCCTGGCGTTCGCGCTGAAGACCGATGTTGCAGTCACAGCGACCCTGTATCAGGGGGCATTTCTGGATTTCGCTCCAGGAGCGAATTGCTACATTCTGGCTAAGAATGTCCCTGCGGGCAGCACCGGTGTGACCATGAACACCGGCTACAACAATTCAGGATTGCCGGCTTTCCCTGACCAGACCTGGGTGGTGGTGTTCTCGACGGCAAGCCCTGGCGCTGGGGTGCATGCCAGCGGCACGCTGACCACCAACCTCGGAACTGTCGACCCCGCGCCCGTGGTTCCGGTCAGCATCACGACGGCCAGCCTTCCGCCGGCGCAGGTAGGCGTCGCATACTCTGCGACGGTCATCGCGAGCGGAGGTACCGCTCCGTATAGCTACACCCTGAGTGGCGGATCGCTCCCTGCGGGCCTGACACTGAGCTCCGCTGGCGTGATCAGCGGTACTCCCACCGCAGCAGGAGCCTTCGCTCCGACGATCACGGCCACGGACACCCTGTCCGCCATCGGTAGCAAGGCGCTCCCGCTGACCGTGAATGCTCCGACCCTGACCATGCTGCCGCCCACCGGTGTCTTCTCCGGCGTGGCAGGCACGCCGTTTTCCTTCAGCTTCACCGCCACCGGTGGCACTGCGCTATACGCCTCCAGTCTGACGCTGCTCAGCGGTAACTTGCCCGCTGGGCTGGTGGTGACGGCATCGGGCATCAGCGGAACGCCCACCGCTGCCGGGTCGGCAACCTTTGCTGCGAAATCAACGGACAGCAGCACGGGCACCGGAGCGCCGTTCAGCGTGACCACCATTTATACCGTCACCATTGCGGCACCTACGCTGGCCATCACCCCCACAACACTTATGCCCATGACGTACGGGGCAGCATTCAGCCAGACCTTGACCACCAGCGGTGGCGCGGCGCCGTACACCTATGTGTTTTCCAATGGGCCGCTACCGGCAGGCCTGACCTTGACGGGCGCCGGAATTCTTTCAGGCACCCCCACCCATAGCAGAAGCTACTCCTTCAGCGTCACCTCCACCGACACCAATGGCTTCAGCGTTCAGCGGAACTACACCGGCACAGTGGCCAGCCCCACCCTGACGCTGACTCCGCCCACCCTGCCGGCTCCGGTCTATGACCAGCCGTACAGTCAGGCCCTGGCAGTCTCCGGTGGCGGCATCGCGCCCTACACCTACGCCGTGACCTCGGGTGCGCTTCCGACGGGGCTGGCGCTGGACGGCTCCACCGGTGTCATCTCCGGGACAACCCACAGTCCAGGCACCTTCACCTTCGTGGTTCAGGCGACAGACGCCTATGGGATGTCAGCGAACACGGCGTATTCGGTGACGGTGCTCGCGCCGCAGATTGTGGTGATCTCTCTGATCAGCCCGCTGGGATGGGTGCAGGTTCCGTACCCACAGCTGGGTCAGGAATTTTCCGTCACCGGTGGTGCTGGGCCCTACACGCTGAGCGTTAGCTCCGGCACTCTTCCGCCAGGTCTGAGCATGGACCCGAGCGGGCAGATCTCCGGGACTCCCACGGCCGCCGGAGTCTTCCCCATCATCGTGCGGGCTACGGATGCCTTTGGCAGCACGGGAGATGGCAACGCTACCGTGTTTGTCGACCCGCCCCAATTCACCCTCACTCCACCCACGATCCCCGCAGCCCAGGTGGGAAACCCCTATTCTCAGCAACTGCAGGCTAGCGGTGGCCTGGGGCCTTGGCACTTCGCGGTGCAGCAGGGCAGCCTGCCCGCGGGACTGACGCTCAGCGATTCCGGCCTGATCAGTGGCACGCCCACCACCTGGGGGCTCTTTTCCTTCATTCTGGGCGTCACTGACAGCAGCCTGGCACCCGGGCCCTATGCGGGAACCTCTTTGCCGTACCTTCTGGTGGTGGTACCGGCACCGCTGACGATCGGCCCTGCGATGCTACCGGCTCCGATGCCCGGTGCTGCCTATACCGCCACCCTGGCAGCACAGGGAGGGGTGGCTCCGTACGGCTATTCCATCAGCACGGGGCACCTGCCCACGGGTCTGAGTCTGAATGCCGCCACCGGCGAGATTACTGGGACCGCCACGATGGTGGGAGCCTTCAGTTTCACGGTCACGGTGACCTCCGACGACGGCCAGACGGCCAGCCAGGACTACACCCTCACGGTGCCTTCCGCGGCGCTCAGCCAGATCGGCTCGCTGCCGGCCGGACAGGTGGGGACTGCCTACCATGGCCAGCTGAACATCCAGGGTGGTACCGGCCCGTATACCTTCAGTCAGCAGGCAGTCCCTCAGGGCGGCTCTGGCACCTCGATTGTGGTGGCTCTGACCGGCGTCGGGCTACCCGCAGGGCTGAACCTTGCGGCGAATGGCACACTCACCGGAACACCCACCACGGCGGGGGACTACACCTTCCAGGTGGTCGTGACGGATGCCTACGGATCCACCGCCAGGCTGACCGTGCCACTGAGCATTGCAGCGGCGCCTCCCGTGCTCAACCCCCGGGCACCCAGTGTTCTCGCCCCCGCCGGGGTGACGGTGAACCCTGTGGTCGCCGACGGTAGCCCGGTACTAGCGGAGACCGGCATCGCCTCGATCGCACCGCTACTGTGGACGGTCGGTCTGCTCCTTGCCGCTGGGCTGGCGCTTCTGACGGTCGCCCGACTGCGTCGACGTCACTGAGCCTGCACCCGGGTGCGGCCCGCGTCTTCGGCAGACAGGTGCCGGGTGAACGGATGGTGAGTGGATGTTGAGCGAATCCGGGCTGATGCGGCAAGCTTGATCCATGAAATGGAGCAAAAAGCCAAGGGTGCTGCTGGCCGTCGCCCTGGCCATTGCGGTGGCCACCCTCTGTTCCGGCTGCTTCACGGTGATTGATCCGGACCCGCGGCTCAGTCCTGCCAGCTCCCCGGCGTCCTATCTGGCCCGGATCAAGGCGGCGAGCCTGGTCCAGCCCACCTCGACGGCGGCACAGACCAGTAGTGCAGGCGTGAACGCCTTTGTGGTGCCGGGGCGCGATGTGGCCTGTGTTATGACGACCTCCAGGGGAGGCCATCTGAACACGCCGCTGGAGCCCAATGACTATGGCAATACCGCCAATCAGCCCTTCCCGGTGGTCCCGGTGGTGAGTTGTGAGCTGGCGGCCTACCCGGACCCGCAACCGCAGGACGCAGCCTCCGACTGTGCGAAGACCGGCATCGGCTATCGCGGCGGCGCCGTTCTGCTCTCGCCGGAAGCGGTGGTGTACGGTTCCTGCCGGGCAGGTCTGAACGGCATGGAAGCGTCCGGTGACGATAGCAGCAGCACCAAGAAGCTGATCGCTTCGCTGCCGGCTCTGGCGGACGGGGCCGCTCTGGAGGCTCAGGGCTATCGTTGCGCCTCACTGGATGGCGGGGTGGCCTGCGCAAATCTGGCGCAGGGCGTCGGCTTCTTCGTCAACAAGACCAGCTACCAACTTTTCGGGCCCGGGCAGCGACCCACGGGCTCATCTACGGGCTCATCTGCGGGCAGTCCCACACCCAGCCATTGACCGCTCCGGGCCGGTCTCAGGGAAGGATTCGCGCCATATCTTGTCCTAAATGTGGGCTTACTCACTAAACGGGTACTCTGGGAGCGGCGGAATACACCGCTGCACTAGAGTTCCCTGTGGGGCGCTGGAAGGTCCTGGATGGACTTGAGGGCTGTGGCCCGGGCCGGTGTCCTGCAGTTGCAGAAGAGATACTTCTGTTCTGCATCCCAAACTACTTCGACGTAGAAGGACTTGAGCCCGTGGACCTGTTTGAATACCAGGCGCGCGACCTGTTTGAAGCACACGGTGTCCCCGTGTTGGCAGGCATCGTGGCGACGACACCGGAAGAAGCCAGAGAAGCTGCTGCGCAGATCGGCGGCGTGACCGTCGTCAAGGCGCAGGTCAAGGTCGGTGGCCGTGGCAAGGCGGGCGGTGTCAAAGTCGCCAAGACCGCAGACGAAGCCTTCACCTATGCCCAGGACATCCTGGGGATGGACATCAAGGGCCACACCGTGCACCGCGTGATGATCGCTCAGGGCGCGGACATTGCGGAGGAGTACTACTTCTCCGTTCTGCTTGACCGGGCCAACCGCAACTACCTGGCCATGTGCTCGGTGGAGGGCGGTATGGAGATCGAGCAACTGGCCGTGGAGCGCCCCGAGGCTCTCGCCAAGGTCGCCATTAACCCGGCCGTCGGCATCGACCGTGCCAAGGCTGAGGAAATCGTGGATACCGCAGGCTTTGCCGCGGATGTTCGCGAAGGCGTCATCGAGACCATCCTCAAGCTCTGGGACGTCTTCACCGGTGAGGACGCGACGCTGGTGGAGGTGAACCCTCTGGTCAAGACCGGCGATGGGCGCATCCTGGCTCTGGACGGCAAGGTCTCCCTGGACGAGAACGCCGCATTCCGTCACCCGGAGCACGAGGCCCTTGAGGACAAGGCTGCCGCCGATCCGCTGGAGGCCAAGGCCAAGGAGCATGACCTCAACTACGTCAAGCTCGATGGCGAGGTCGGCATCATCGGTAACGGTGCAGGTCTCGTGATGAGCACGCTCGACGTGGTCGCCTACGCCGGCGAAAACCACGGCAACGTCAAGCCCGCGAACTTCCTGGACATCGGAGGTGGCGCCTCGGCTGAGGTGATGGCCGCCGGCCTCGACGTCATTCTCAATGACAGCCAGGTGAAGAGCGTCTTCGTCAACGTCTTCGGCGGGATCACCGCCTGTGACGCTGTCGCCAACGGCATCGTCAAGGCGCTGGAAATCCTCGGTGATGAGGCGAACAAGCCGCTCGTCGTGCGCCTTGACGGCAACAACGTGGAGGAAGGCCGCCGCATTCTGGCCGAAGCCAACCACCCGCTGGTCACTCAGGCGGACACCATGGACTCCGGTGCTGACAAGGCCGCTGAGCTGGCCAACTCCAACTCGGCGAACGCTGCGAAGTAAGGGCTTACGACAATGTCTATCTACCTCAACAAAGATTCCAAGGTCATCGTCCAGGGCATCACCGGCGGCGAAGGTACCAAGCACACCGCGCTCATGCTCAAGGCCGGCACTCAGGTGGTCGGTGGTGTGAACGCCCGCAAGGCAGGCACCACTGTCAGCCACACGGATGCCGCCGGTAACCCGGTGGAGCTGCCCGTCTTCGGCGGCGTGGCTGAGGCCATGGAAAAGACCGGCGCGGATGTCTCCATCATCTTCGTGCCCCCGGCGTTCACCAAGGATGCCGTGGTCGAGGCGATCGAAGCCGGCATCGGCCTGGTCGTCATCATCACCGAAGGCGTGCCGGTTCAGGACTCGGCCGAGTTCTGGGCGCTCGCACAGTCGAAGGTCGATGCCGACGGCAAGCAGATCACCCGCATCATCGGCCCGAACTGCCCCGGAATCATCACCCCTGGCGAATCGCTGGTCGGCATCACCCCGAACAACATCACGGGCAAGGGCGGTGTAGGCCTGGTTTCCAAGTCCGGCACCCTGACCTACCAGATGATGTACGAACTGCGCGACCTGGGCTTCTCCACCGCCATCGGCATCGGTGGCGACCCGGTGATCGGCACGACCCACATTGACGCTCTGGCCGCTTTCGAGGCTGATCCGGAGACCAAGGCGATCGTCATGATCGGCGAGATCGGCGGCGACGCCGAGGAGCGGGCCGCGGAGTTCATCAAGGCGCACGTGACCAAGCCGGTCGTCGGCTACGTGGCGGGCTTCACCGCACCGGAAGGCAAGACCATGGGTCATGCCGGCGCCATCGTCTCCGGCTCCGCCGGTACCGCACAGGCCAAGAAGGAAGCCCTGGAGGCTGCCGGCGTAAAGGTCGGCAAGACCCCGTCTGAGGCTGCGCGACTGCTGCGCGAGGTCTACCCCGGCTGACACTATCGCTGAAAATCCATCGGCCGCCCGCTCCCACTGGGAACGGGCGGCCGATGTCGTTATCCGGGCGACTGTTGTCAGGAGGCAAGCATCTGGTCGAGGCGCTCGTAGCCTTCACGGATGCCGTGTTCCATGCCGGACTCGACGAAACCGTCGCGTGAACCCTGGTCCGGGAACACCGAGCGCCCGTGGAGTCGGCATCGGCCGCCATCGAGCCTTTCGAAACTGACGGACTCCAGGGCGACGATGTCGGGGAAGCCGAGATACTCGAAGGTTTGAATCACGAGCTCGTTCTCCCGGATGGTGTGGAAGCTGCCGCGGAAGTCATAGCGGTTGCCTTCGGCATCGAGGTTGGCGTAGGCATAGTGGCCGCCGCTGCGGAAGTCATAGTCGTCGACTTCCAGCGAGAGGCCGTTCGGGCCCAGCCAGTGCTTGAGCAGATCAGGGTTCTGATGGGCGGCGAAGACGGCTTCGACGGGGAAGCCGAATTCACGCTCATAACTCATGAAGGGTTGGCCCTCAGGGACGCTGAGGACGAGCGGATTGGTCATGATCTTCCTCTTTCCGTGCTGTTGTGGTGGGTTGGTGCGCCGTCCCCTTGTCAGGGAGGCCGTGGGTGGAGAGAGCATGCAACGTTGCGTCCAGCTCCCGGAACTGGCGTTCTTTGGTCAGGCGGTACTGATCCAGCCAGGCGGTCAGAGTCTCCAGCCGGGCCGGATTCAGGTGCACGGGTCGGCGTTGGGCGTCCCGTGACCGGGTGACCAGCCCCGCGGACTGCAGAACCTGGATGTGTTTGGAGACCGCCTGTTTGGTGATCCTGAAGGGCTCGGCCAGCTCATTGACTGTCGCCGGTCCGCGACTGAGCCGGGCGATCAGCGATCTGCGGACCGGGTCAGCAAGTGCCGCAAAAGCGGTATCCAGCTCTGCTTCCTCGTTCATCTGCCTCATCTCCCGAGCATCTTTTGTGATCAATTAAATAATTGATCAATCAGATGATTGATTACATCTTCAGCCTTATGGCTGATGCCTGTCAAGGGGTTGGCGGTCTACAGTGGTCAGGCTGTGGAGATGTGGCTGCGCTGTGAGCGAACCGGGGCTGACACACTGTCAGTGGCCAGAGGTACGCTGTCTTTTGTCTCCCCAGCACCCGTTTGCACCCATCCTGTGAAATGTCACGAGCATTTCGCTGACTGCGTGAGGTCACCATGCTTATCAAACTTCTCCGCCGGTACGGCAAGCGATATATCCCGTATATCCTTGCCGTTCTGGTGTTCCAACTCGTAGCGACCATCGCTGCGCTCTATCTGCCGAGCCTCAATGCCCAGATCATTGACCAGGGGGTGGCCAAAGCGGACACCGGCTACATCTGGAACGTCGGTGGCGTGATGCTCATCGTCGCCCTGGTCCAGGTAGCTGCGGCCGTGGCCGGGGTCTACTACGGGTCCAAGGCCTCGATGGCGGTCGGTCGCGATCTGCGCCGCAGCGTCTTCCGTAAGGTCACCAGCTTTTCCGCCCAGGAACTGGGCAAGTTCGGCGCGCCCACCCTGATCACCCGCGGGACGAATGACGTTCAGCAGGTTCAGATGGTCTTGCTGATGGGCCTGAACTTCATGGTCATGACGCCCATCATGTGCATCGGCGGCATCATCATGGCGCTCCGCGAAGATCTGGCCCTCTCCTGGCTGGTCTGGGTTTCGGTGCCCTTGCTGGTGGCCGTGGTGGGATATCTCGTCTGGTTGCTGATGCCACTGTTCAAGTCCATGCAGGGCAAGATCGACAAAATCAACGGTGTGCTGCGTGAGCAGATTGTTGGCATCCGGGTGGTCCGGGCCTTTGTCCGCGAACCCTACGAGACCAAGCGCTTCGATGCCGCCAATGAAGACCTGACCAAGGTCTCGATGCGCGTCGGCTACATCTTCGTCCTGATGTTCCCGCTGATCACCATGATCCTGCACCTGGCGACCTCCGCTGTGCTGTGGTTCGGTGGGCAGCGCGTCGATCTGGGCCAGATGCAGGTGGGCTCGCTCACCGCATTCCTGCAGTACCTGTTGCAGATCCTGACTGCGGTGATGATGGGCACCTTTATGGCCATGATGATTCCCCGTGCCGTGGTCTGTGCGGAGCGTATCGGTGAGGTTCTGGATGTTGAGCCGAGCCTTCACCTGCCGGAGAAGCCAGTGGAGCCAGCCGCGATGGAGGGCATCGTGGAGTACCGCAACGTGACCTTCGCTTACCCGGGTGCTGAGTCGCCGGTGCTCAAAAATATTTCGTTCACCGCCCGGCCCGGGGAGACCGTGGCGATCATCGGTCCGACGGGTGTGGGAAAGAGTACGTTGCTTTCGCTGCTGCCGCGCCTGTATGACGCTGGTGCGGGGGAGGTGCTCCTGGATGGCGTCCCGGTCACCGAACTGAGCAGGCAGGCCATCACGTCCCGGGTCTCCATGGTGCCGCAGAAACCGTATCTGTTCTCCGGAACCATCGCCTCCAATCTGCGGTTTGGCCGCCCGGATGCAGGGGACGAGGTGTTGTGGGATGCCCTGACCGTGGCTCAGGGAGCGGATTTCGTCCGGGAAAAGAGCCGTGGTCTGGATTCGAGGGTCGCCCAGGGCGGCACCAACGTCTCGGGCGGTCAGCGGCAGCGGCTGTGCATTGCCCGCACGCTGGTCACCGAGCCCAAGGTGTACCTCTTTGACGATTCTTTCTCCGCACTCGACGTCACCACGGATGCACGTCTGCGGAGAGCGCTCAAGGCCAAAACTGCCAACGCCACGGTGATCATCGTGGCCCAGCGAGTCGCCACCATCGTGGAGGCAGATCAGATTCTGGTCCTGGACAACGGCGAGATCGTCGATCGTGGAACCCACGAGGAACTACTCGAATCCTCGACCACCTATCAGGAGATTGTCGCCTCGCAGATCAGTGCGGAGGAAGTCGCATGAGTAAGACTGAAGCAACCCCCGAGGTCGTGAACGACGATGACTTCGAGGAAGAGGAGTTCAAACCCACCGAGATGGATGGGGACATGTTCGGCGGTGCCCCGGCCAAGAAAGCCAAGGCTTTCTGGCCCTCCGCGAAGCGCCTGATCGGGCTGCTGCGTCACGAGTGGCTGGCCCTGGTGCTGATCTTTGCCGCGGTTGCCGTGTCCGTGGTGCTCACCGTCATCGGCCCTAAGATTCTGGGTCAGGCGATGAACGTGATCTTTGATGGTGTGATCGGCAAGGGGCTGCCGTCTGGGGCGACCAAGGAGCAGGTGATCGATGGCGCGCGGGCGGCCGGGCAGACCGACTTCGCGAACATGCTGGCTGCCTCCAACGTGGTGCCCGGTCACGGTATCGACTTCAACAGGCTCTCCTTCCTGATCATCGTGACGCTCTCCATCTATTTCATCGCCTCCGTCTTCAACTGGTTCCAGGGATTCCTGCTGAATACGGTGGTGATGCGGGCCATCCGTAAGCTCCGTGCCGATGTGGAAGCCAAGCTCAACCGGTTGCCGTTGAGCTACTTCGACACGGGTCAGCGAGGAGACGTGCTCTCCCGGGTGACCAATGATGTGGACAACGTCCAGCAAGGACTCCAGCAAGCCTTCTCCCAGCTGGTCAGTTCCGCCCTGTTGTTGGTCGGGTTCACCATCATGATGTTCGTGGTGTCCTGGGAGCTCGCGCTGATCGCGCTGGTCGCCATCCCGCTCTCCGGGATCGTGGTCGCCATGATTGGCGCCCGCAGCCAGAAGCTCTTCGCTGCGCAGTGGAAGAGCACGGGGGCACTCAATGGCCAGATCGAGGAATCGTTCTCCGGGCATACCTTGGTCACCCTGTTCGGTCGTGAACAGGACATGCTGGAGCGCTTCGATGAGCGCAATGAAAGCCTGTACCGCTCGGCGTTCGGGGCGCAGTTCGTCTCCGGCATGATGATGCCGATCATGCAATTTGTGAACTACCTCAGCTATGTGGGGATCGCCGTGGTCGGTGGGCTGCGGGTCGCCTCAGGCCAGATGACGCTCGGCGATGCGACGGCCTTCATCCAGTATTCCCGTGAGTTCAATCAGCCGCTGACCCAGATGGCGGGCATGGCCAATATGCTCCAGTCCGGCGTCGCCTCGGCGGAGCGAGTGTTTGAATTCCTGGATGCTGAGGAGCAGGATCCGGAGACTGCGGTGGAGACGCTGCCGGCCAGGACCGACGGGCACGTTGAGTTCGAGCATGTGACCTTCAGCTATGTTGAGGACAAGCCGCTCATCGAGGATCTGTCCTTTGCCGCGCGCCCGGGGGCCACCGTCGCCATCGTGGGTCCGACCGGCGCCGGAAAGACCACCCTGGTCAATCTGGTGATGCGCTTCTATGAGCTCAACTCGGGGCGGATCACTCTGGATGGTGTGGACATCACGCAGATCAGCCGGGCGGAGCTGCGCTCCAAGGTGGGCATGGTGCTTCAGGATGCCTGGCTCTTTGGCGGGACGATCTACGAGAACATCCAGTACGGAAATCTGGACGCCACGGAGGAACAGATCATGGCGGCCGCCAAGGCCACCTACGTTGATCGGTTTGTCCGGGCTCTGCCGGATGGTTACCAGACCGTCCTGGATGACAACGGCGAGAATGTCAGCGCTGGCGAGATGCAGCTGATCACCATTGCCCGGGCTTTTGTGGCCAACCCTTCTCTGCTGATTCTGGATGAGGCGACGAGCTCGGTGGATACCCGCACCGAGGTCCTGGTGCAGAAGGCGATGGCTGCTCTGCGGACCGACCGGACGAGCTTCGTGATCGCCCACCGCCTTTCGACCATCCGGGATGCCGACACCATTCTGGTGATGGAGGCGGGACGAATCGTGGAGCAGGGCAATCACCACGAGCTGCTGGAGCGGCAGGGCCCGTATTACCGGCTCTACATGTCCCAGTTTGCCGGGGGAGAGCCCGAGGAGGACCAGCAGGGCGCGAGAGATCGCGTCGGCGTGTAAGTTCCTGTCAGCACAGTCCCCGCAGAGGCGGTGGCCCCTCCCTGGGGTCACCGCCTCTGGTGTGTCACCGAAGGTTTCGGGAATAATTAGTTGTCTTAAGCATGTTGTTGAAGTATAGTTGCTGACGGCAAACAATTACTGAGGGGTGTCATGGCGCAGATCGCCACCGTGGGAAGCATTGAGACCTCCACCGCAGAGCGTTTCGTGGATGGAGTCCTGGCGATCCAGCGACTGGGGCGCTGCATCGCTCACGCCCGCGGACTCAGCGGTGAGCAGGGGCTGGCGCTTCAGGGTGTGCTGCAGACCATGCAGGGCTCTGAGGGCATCAGGGCCACCGAAATTGCGGCCCGGCTGGGGCTCAGCGCCTCGGTGCTCAGCAGGCACCTGGCGGAACTGCAGGAGCGTGGGCTGATTGAGCGCCATACCGATCCGGGGGACCGCAGGGCCCAACGGCTGACGCTCTCCGCCCGGGGGCGCGGGGCCGTTCAGGAAGCCAGGAATCGCCAGGCTGCGCTGGTCCGTGAAGCCCTGGAGGGTTGGGAGGAGTCCGAGGCGGAGTCCGCCGTCGCCCTCCTGGACAAGTTGGTGACCACTTTGGAGAATTCATTCCGGTCGAGGACGCCCGGAGCAGACAAGGCGGGCGCGCACAGCGACTCCGCCATTTTTACCACCTCGCCCGCGGGGAATGAAGAAGGAATGAAGTAATGGCACACCAGGCCGTTCCGGCAGTCACGCCCACCGATTCATCGGTGATGACGCATCGACAGATTCTGGAGGCACTCACGGGCCTCCTGGCCGCGCTCTTCACCGCGATCCTGAGCTCCACCATCGTGGCCAATGCCCTGCCCACCATTATGAGCGATCTCAAGGGGACGCAGACCGATTTTGCCTGGGTCATCACGGCGGCACTGCTGGCCAACGCAGCTACGGTGCCGATCTGGGGCAAGCTGGCGGACCTGTTCAATAAGAAGCTCCTGATTCAGCTGAACATCGTGGTCTTTGTGATCGGTTCGGTCTCGGCCGGGCTGAGCCAGAATATTCCTCTGCTGTTGACCGCTCGGGTGTTGCAGGGCGTTGCCATGGGCGGTCTGACCGCTCTGGCGATGGCGATCATCGGCAGTATGATCCCCCCGCGTGACCGTGGGCGTTATTCCGGGTACATGGGTGCAACGATGGCCGTGGCTACGGCCGGTGGCCCGCTGTTGGGTGGGCTCATTGTGGACAGCCCGCTGGGCTGGCGCTGGACCTTCTACCTCTGCGTTCCGCTGGCCATCGTCGCCCTGATTCTGCTGCAGAAGACCCTCAAGATCAGCCATGTTCGCCGTCACGCCACCATCGACTGGCTCGGTGCACTGCTGCTGGTCTCCGGTGTCTCGATCCTGCTGATCTGGGTCTCCTTTGCCGGAAACCCTGAATACTACGACTGGTGGTCCTGGCAGACCGTGGCGCTGGTGGGCTCCGGGGTTGTTTTGCTGGCGGTCATGATCCTGGTGGAATCCAAGGTCTCCCAGCCGATCATTCCGCTCAAGATCGTGGCCACGCGGACCACCGCCCTGGCCATTCTCGCCTCGGTTGCCGTGGGCATCGCCATGTTCGGCTCCTCGACGTTCCTGGGCCAGTATTTCCAGCTTGCCCGGGCAGCCACACCCACCGAAGCCGGCCTGCTGACCTTGCCGATGATCGCCGGCAACCTGATCGGCTCGGTGGTCTCCGGTCAGTTGATCAGCCGCTTCGGACGCTGGAAGATCTTCCTGATCATCGGCTCGGTGCTGCTGATTGGCGGCCTTGGCCTGACCGGAACCATCAATCACACCACGGACCTGTTCCTGGTGGGGGTCTACACCCTGACGCTCGGCCTCGGCCTGGGGCTACTGATGCAGAACCTGGTGCTGGCCGTCCAGAACACCGTCCGGGCACAGGACATCGGTTCGGCGAGCTCCTCGGTGGCATTCTTCCGGACCTTCGGCGGTGCCATCGGCGTCTCGGTGCTCGGTGCTGTGCTGGGCAATCGGGTCACTACGCTGTCCACCGAGGGGCTCGCTCAGCTCGGCATCCATCAGAAACCCGGCTCCTCCAGTGCCAGTCTGGACCTGAACGACCTGCCCGCCCCCGTGCGCGATGTGATCCGGGCAGCCTATGGGGATGCGACGGCGTTGATTTTTATGGTCGCTGCAGTGATCGCAGTGGTGGCGTTAATCTCGGTGCTGTTCATCAAGGAACAGGCCCTGCGCCGCACGATCGACCTTAAGGAGCCCGTGGTGACACCGGTCCGGACGGCCGGCGTAGGTTCTGAGGTTTCCAGTAGTGATCTTGCCAGCAGCGACCTTGACCGCGAATTCGCGCAGCTGCTTGCTGAGGATACGGTGAGTGCCCCGGCCACCTCGGGCCTGCCACTGGTGACGGAGGCGCAGGCCGCACCAACGCACCTCGCGGCTGCGCCAAAACGTGGACGCCACGTCGCCGAAGGCTGAGTGCCAGACGCTCAGCCGGTGACGGTACCGAAAGCCAGCCCCAGCAGATAGGTCACGGCCGCCGCACCCAGGCCGATGACCAGCTGCCGCACTCCACGAGCCAGGGGTGGGGTGCCGGAGAGCAGGCCCACGATGGCGCCGGTCCCCACCAGGGCGAGCCCGACCAGAGCGATGGCAATGCCTACGGCCAGCCACCCGGAGAGGCCGATGATGAAGGGCAGCACCGGGATGACGGCTCCGGAGGCAAAGAAGCAGAAGCTTGAGGCCGCTGCGCCGAAAGCTGTGCCGACTGTCTCGTGGGCGTCTGCCTCGCCATCGGCCGGGGAAGTGGGATTGAAGGACAGGCTCGGGTCGCAATCGCAATCGCAGTCGTAGAGGCCCAGACGTTCGGCCGCCCGGTGTTCGGCATCTGCCAGACTCATGCCCCGTGCCCGGTACACCAGCACCAGTTCGTTGGCATTCAGGTCCAGCGCCTTCGCGGCGGAGAGCGTGATCTGGGTCGGCAGGGTGGCGGTGAGCAACTCGCGCTGCGAGCGTACCGAAACGTATTCACCGGCGCCCATCGAGAGGGCTCCGGCCAATAACCCGGCGATGCCGGCCAGTAGCATCGTGTGCGAGCCAGCCCCGGCACCAGCCATGCCCATCAGCAGCGAGAGGTTGCTCACCAGACCATCGTTGGCTCCGAAGACGGCAGCCCGGAAGGTCCCGGAGAGCCGGTTGCGGCCGCGGGTGGCCAGTGCGCGGATCACCTCTTCGTGAATGGCCTCATCGGCGGCCATCGTCTCGGTGGCATCACTGTCTGTGGCGTAGGGGGAGCGGGACTCGGCGCGCTGGGCCAGAGCGAGAACGAAGACCGAGCCGAAGTTCCGGGCAAAGAATCCCAGCAAGCGGTTGTTGAGGGAGGCCTTGCGGGTAGTGCTGGCGTGCGGGCCGAGAAGAGCGAGCCAGTGATGCTCGTGGCGACCTTCCGCCTCCGCGAGGGCCAGCAGAATCTCGCGTTCCTCGCCACTGCGACGCTCGGCCAGTGCCCGGTACACGGCGGCCTCGGCGCGTTCATCGGCCAGGTAGCCCTGCCATCGCTTGATCTGTGCAGCACTCGGTGGGGCAGAATCTGGCTGGGCTCCGGAGGGTGTCGATGAAGGGTCTGAGGGCGTGGCGGAAGGCATCATTCTCCTTGGGTTCGCCTCACTGTATCCGGATTTTTCACGGTTTTTCGGCTGGCACCCCTCGGTTCTCCGCTTCGGTATGCCTCAACCGCGGCCGTCGTTGGAGCTACCTCCGCCGTCGACTCAGCCGACGTGGACCCAGGGCCGGTGTTCCAGGTCAGGCTCCGCCTCGCGGAGCACCTCCCGGGTCACCGGCGCGATCTCACCTTCACCGGTGAACAGAAATTTGAGCATATTGGTGACCGGATTGCCCTCGGTCCACCGGAAGTACACATGCGGCATCAGCCCCGTCGCATCGCGCAGATGCAGCAGCACCGCAGCAATGGTGTTGGGCACGTTGTTGCTGTGCACACTGAGAATCTTGTAACCATGCCGACGCACGCCCACTACCGTCAGCGCCTGCTCAAAGTCCGAGGAATCGTCCACGCTGACCTCGATGAACATCACCTGGTCCGGATCGGGCAACTGGTTCACCGAGGCCACCTGGCGGACCTTGTGACGGTAGGCGGAGGCGCTCGTCCTGCGCGGGTCGTGGGCGATGATCCGCAGCGGACCATCCTCGGTAGCGGCCACCATCTCCAGTGCGGCGTCATCGAGTCGGATGTGCGTGGAGCGCAATTCAAAGGAGCGTCGCACCCGACTGAGCAGGCTGACCACCAGGATGCCCAGGATGAACAGTGCTGCAATGCGCAGACCATCCGGGCGCTCAATGGAGTTGGCAACCGTGGTGTACAGGAAGACCACGGAGATGGCGGCGAAGGCGATCATCCGTCCCTTCTGCTTTTTCCGGCGGCAGGAGATCGTGACCGCCACCGCCGCCGAGGTGATCAGCACCAGCACGCCAGTGGCGTAGGCGCCACCCTGGGCGTTGACGTCGGCATCGAAGATCAGCGTGATCAGGAAGGCGATGGCGATGAACACCAGCACTAGCGGACGCAGAGCCCGCGCCCAGGCCGGTGCCATGCCGAAGCGCGGCAGGTAGCGCGGCACCAGATTGAGCAGACCCGCCATGGCGGAGGCTCCGGCGAACCATAGGATGGCGATGGTGCTCAGATCGTAGGCCGTGCCGAATCCGTCGCCCATCAGGCCATGGGCCAGGTAGGCCAGTGCACGGCCGTCCGCCTTGCCACCGGACTGGAATTCCTGGGCCGGGATCAGGATGGTGGTGGCGATGCTGGAGGTGATCAGGAAGGTGCTCATGATCAGGGCGGCGGTGGTCATGAGGCGGTGGGCGCCACGGATCCGGCCGGTCGGGTTCTCCGGTGTGTCACTGGGATCGCCCTTGATCTGCGGCATGACCGCCACGCCGGTTTCGAAGCCGGAGAGGCCCAGGGCCAGTTTGGGGAAGACCAGCAGCGCGACGGCCACCAGCATGATCGGGTTCCCGTGCTGGGTGGTCAGCGCCATCCACCAGTCGTTGACCTGAACGGAGCTGTGGAACGCCTCGACGAGGGCGGCGAACACCACCACGGCGTTGAGCATCAGGTATACGGAGACCAGCACCAGTGCCACTCCCATAGCCTCTTTGAACCCGCGCAGGAACACGGCGCCGAGCAGAGCGACCAGCACCAGGGTGATCAGCAGGTTCTGGCCATGCAGAAAGCCGGGAGTGAAGGGGTTTTCCACCACGTGTGCTGCAGCATCTGCGGCGGAGAGAGTAATGGTGATCATGAAGTCGGTCGCTGCAAATCCGAGCAGTGCGAGCACGAACAACTTGCCCCACCAACGGGGGAACAGACGCTCCAGCATGGCGATGGACCCTTCGCCGCGCGGGCTTTCCCTGGCCACCCGCCGATAGACCGGCAGTGCGCCCAGGAGTGTCACGGCTACCAGCACGATGGTCGCCAGCGGGGCCAGGACGCCCGCAGCGAGTGCCGCGATGGCTGGCTGGTAGCCCAGGGTGGAGAAGTAGTCCAGGCCGGTGAGACACATGACGCGCCACCAGGACTGCGGCTTTTCCGCTTCTTCGTGACGCCTGCTGGGCTTACCGGAAGGCTGGGGCATGCCTTCAAGAAGCCAAATTTTGAAGGCTTCGAGCCCGCGTGCCTTGGGCCGTGAGCCTGGCTCGAACGGCGCTCTGGACAAGGAGGTCACGATATTCCTTTCGGTGACTGGTCTGCGGCCAGCCACTGGACTCTAGCATCCGGGATTCCCCCCTCAGGTGGATTTTGACGAAATCTTTATGGTGCTGGGGGAGGGACACGTACACATCACAGATAACTGACTGAAGCTGAGTGAAATGCTCTGCTTTGAATCGAAAGGCTCCAGTAGATGCCGAGCCCGTCGTCGCGCGTCCCGAACCCTGACACAGCTATCCACGTCCTGGAGGAGTAGCCCCATCCCCGGGAGGCCGGAATATTCAGCGATTGCATACCGTTGGATAGATAGATGCAAACGTATCTTGATGAATGAAGGTGTGGAAGTGAGCGGGTTGGCAACGGAACGATCCATCGTGGTGATCTCGGCAGGGCTCGGGGCGCCCTCGTCCAGCCGCCTGCTGGCCGATCAGATGGCGGCAGCGGCCTCGGTGGCCGCCGCGGAGCGTGGGGTGGCTGCGCGACTGACCGTCGTGGAACTGCGCGATCTCGCGGTCGACATCGCTCAGTATCTGGTCAGCGGGACGGCAGCCTCAGCCTTGCGGGACGCCTTGCGTGCCGTAGAGCAGGCCGACGGCCTGATCGTGGTGACCCCGGTGTATTCCGCTTCCTACAGCGGCTTGTTCAAGTCCTTCTTTGACCTGATCGACCCGGTCTCGCTGCACGACGTGCCGGTGCTGCTGGGAGCCACCGGTGGTTCCATGCGGCACTCCCTGGTGCTTGACCACGCGCTGCGACCCTTGTTCAGTTACCTGCGCGCCGCCATTACGCCGACCGGTATCTATGCCGGTCCGGATGACTGGGCGGCCAGCGACTGGGCGGCCAGCTCCCACGGCCAGTCTGAGCTCGATTCGGAGCTGAGTCAACGGGTCGTCCGCGGTGCTCAGGAATTCGCCCAGGCGATGGCGCACCGACCGGTCCGCAGCCCGAGGGCACTGCTCGCGCTGCCTGCGGCAGCGGCGGAGCCCGTGGAGCAACCTCCCGCGCGGCGCCAGGCCACGGAGCGGCTGTCCAACGGGCTGCAGGCCACCGCCTGAGTGTTATTTCCGCTTGCCCCGGTCCAGCAGCAACGCCAGGCCGATGGCCAACAGCCAGAAGTCCTTGGCCATGGCGGTTCCCGCCGCTGTGGGGCGAATGCCATCCGGCTTGGTCAGGCCCGGGGTCTTGAGATACAGGTACACCATGCCGGAGGCAAAGCCGGTCAGCGCCAGCCCGGCCAGTCGGCTCGGAATGAACGGCAGCAGCAGGGCCGAGCCCACGCCCAGCTCGGCATAGCTGAGATAGCGGCCAAAGCGCTCCGGTTCCAGGGACTTCAGCTGAGGGAAGGCATTGAGTGCCAGCTGCTGCAGATGTTCCGCACTGGCCTCATCCAGCGAGAGCTTGCCCGCACCGGAGTTCAGGATGAAGGCGCCGCTGGCGAGTCGAAGGGCCAGGTGGCTGAGTCGGGGTGCCATGGTCTTCCTTTCAGTAGATACTGCGAACCTACCGTTTCATCGACTCGCGGCCAAGGGCACCTTTCCGGGTGACTTCCTGGTAATGCTCGATGAGCTGGCCACAGACCGCCGTCCAGGTGCGCCCCTGAACCGAGGCATGGGCGGCATGGGCAAAGGCGGCGCGCTTGGCGTCATCGCCCGCCAGATCCTGGACATAGGCTCGGAGCTCGGCGAGATTCCCGGGCGTGTACAGCCAGCCCGTGCGTGAATTGTCCACCAGATCCAGCGGGCCGCCGCGGCCCGTCGCGACCACCGGAACGCCTGAGGCCATCGCCTCCTGGATGGTCTGGCAGAAGGTTTCGAATTCGCCGGGGTGGACAAAGAGATCGAAGTCCGCCATGGCGTGTGCCAATTCCTCGCCGCCCAGGAACCCGGCGAAGTACGCCTGGGGGAGCTGAGCCTCCAGCTGGGCTCGCAGCGGGCCGTCGCCGATGATGACAAGCCGCGTCCCCGGCAGATCAGCCAACACGGCCAGGTCCTCCACCTGCTTTTCGGCAGCCAGCCGCCCCACATAGCCGATCAGCGTCCGGCCCTCGGCTTGCGCGGCCCGGCGTAGTACGCCATTGCGCTTGGTCGGATGGAAACGTACGGTGTCCACGCCGCGTCGCCACAACTGCACCCGCGGAATCCCGTGCCCCCGGAGCTGATTGAGGGCAAAGCTGGATGGCGCCAGCGTGCGATGGGCGAGCATGTGGATGTTCTCCACCCGGTTCCAGGCCCAGTTTTCCAGGAAAGGCACACCGTAGCGCGCCGCGTAGGAGGGGACCTCGGTCTGATAGATGGCGACGCTCGGGATACCGAGCTGCTCTGCCGCCCGCACGGCACGCCAGCCGAGCTCAAAGGGGGAGGCGAGGTGAACGACGTCCGGGGCAAAATCGATCAGAATCCGTTTGATCCGGTGAAGCCAGCCGAAGGCCACCCGCAGGTCCGTATACCCGGCCATGGGCAGCGCCGGAACCCGCAGGATCGGGGTGCCGTGCACAGAGCGGGGGGCCAGCGGATCCGTGCTGGAGGGCGCGATGACGAGCGCCTGATCCCCGCGGGACTTCAGATGCTCCAGCACTTTCAGCAGGGAGTGGGTGACGCCATTCATATTCGGCAAAAACGATTCGGCGAAAATTGCGATCCTCACGCTTCCAGCATCCGCCTGCCGCGTTGATGGCCGGATGCCGCCCGGTGTCGTGTCGCCGAAGTTCAGGTGAACAACGCGTGGCCGCGGTCCGGTGGACGGGCCCACCGAGGCGGATCCGGCCGTCTGCGGCGAGGCCGCATGGCTGCTTCCGGCTGACATGACACCATGGGGGACGATGAAACTCACCCGTGCACAGGATGGCCAGCGTGGCCTTCCCATGCCTTTATGGCTTCAGGGAGTCTGGGAAGCGATCCAGTTGGGCGTGCTGACCGCGCTACTGGCTGTGATGCCGCTGGCTGCCGTCTACTTCACCGGCGGCTTCGGCAGCCCGAGCCTTGACGCCACCGCTCGACTCGGTGGTCAGGCCTGGTTGTTGATCCATGGCGTTCCGCTACAACTGACCTTTCTGGACGGGGCATCCTCCGGGGCGACCCGCACCGGAATGCTCACCCTCATCCCCTTGGCCTTCACGGTGATCCCCTTCGTATTGGCCCTGCGTGCCGGTCGTCGGCTGGCCAGGGCCTCCTATACCGATCAGCTGTGGCAGGCTCTGCTGGGGACTGCCGTGGTCTACGCTGCCCTGGGCCTGGCCACCGGTTACCTGTGCAAAACACCCCAGGTCTCGGCATCGCTGGTGGCGGCGTCGCTGGTTCCGCTGATTCCGGTGGGCCTCGGACTGGTCTTCGGGGCGCGGAGGGAAGCGGGGAGCTGGGGCAGGCTGGTCGGCTTCGACCGGGCAGCCTGGATCGCACGCACCGGGCAGACCTCGCGCTGGGCGGGTTCCTATGCCTGGGCCGTGATGAGGTCAGCCGGGGTGGCGGTCATCATCGCCCTGGGGCTGGCAAGTCTGCTATTCGCCGTGAATCTGGCCCTGCACTGGGCCGAGGTGGTGGCAGTTTATGAAGGACTGCGTGCCGGTCCGGTGGGCGGTGCCGCTCTGACCGTTGCTCAGCTGGGCTACCTGCCGAATCTGGCGGTGTGGACGCTGGCCTGGTCCAGTGGTTCCGGCTTTGCCCTGGGCATCGGATCCACCGTGGGCCCGCTGGCCACTTCGGTGGCCCCGGTGCCGGCGATCCCGCTGCTGGGTGCACTGCCGGTGGGGCAGCTGAGCTGGGGCGTGGCTGCGATGGCGATTCCCGTGCTGGCCGGGGTGCTGGCGGGGTGGTGGTTCCTGCGTGAGGGGGAGAATCATCTGGAGGAATGGCTGCACCTGCGGTTGCGCGAATCCTGGCTGGCCACCGGTCTTTCCACTCTGGCGCTCGCCGTCTGCACCGGAGCCGCTGCGGGCGTCATCGGCGGGGTCCTGGCCTGGCTCTCGGGTGGCTCGGTGGGAGTCGGACGGCTGACCGAGATCGGCCCTGATCCACTGACGACGGCGGCCTGGCTGGCTGCGGAGGTGGCCGTCGGTGTGCTGATCGGTCACTCGGCGGCTCCGTGGCTGGAAGCTCCCCGCGGGGATTCCAGCACTGAGGATCACTAACGCCTAACGCGCTCCCAGCCTTCGCAGGCTCAGGCCGGGGCCCTCCCGCGGTAGCGCCTAACGCGCTCCCAGCCTTCGCAGGCTCAGGCCGGGGCCCTCCCGCGGTAGCGCCTAACGCGCTCCCAGCCTTCGCAGGCTCAGGCCGGGGCCCTCCCGCGGTAGCGCCTAACGCGCTCCCAGCCTTCGCAGGCTCAGGCCGGGGCCCTCCCGCGGTAGCGCCTAACGCGCTCCCAGCCTTCGCAGGCTCAGGCCGGGGCCCTCCCGCGTTAGCGCCTAACGCGCTCCCAGCCTTCGCAGGCTCAGGCCGAGGCCCTCCCGCGTTAGGCTGGTCCTCATGCGTATTGTCGTTTTAGTCTCCGGCACCGGCTCCAATCTTCAGGCTGTGATCGATGCGGTCCAGCGGGGAGCGCTGCCCGTGGAGATCGCCGCGGTGGGTTCAGACCGACCAGGGACCTACGGCATCGAACGCTCCGCCGCCGCCGGTCTGGAAACCTTTGTGGTGGACTTCTCCGCCTTTGACAGCCGGGCTGACTGGGATGCTGAACTGCTCCGGGTGGTGCAGTCCTACCAGCCGGATTATGTGGTTTCCTCCGGATTCATGCGAATCGTCGGCCCAGAGTTCATTGCCGCCTACCCGCAGCGCTACCTCAACACCCACCCGGCCTTGCTGCCGTCTTTCCCGGGTGCGCATGGAGTCAGGGATGCCTTGGCCTATGGGGTCAAAGTGACCGGCTGCACCATCATGTGGGCCGATGCCGGGGTGGATACCGGTCCGATTATCGCCCAGCAGGCGGTCAAGGTGTCTGACCACGATGACGAAGCGTCCTTGCACGAGCGGATCAAGGTGGCCGAACGCGAACTGCTCCTGGAGACCCTCGCTCACCTCGCCTCAGCCCAGGACAGGTTAACCCAGGACGGGTCAGCCCAGGACGGCGGCGACGGCCTGCGCGGTGAGTCGTGAGGCGCCGAAGGTCGTCACCGTCGCCAGCGGCGTCGGCGCGGTCGGGCTCAGGCCGGTGTTGAGGCAGACCGCTGCCGGATTGAGTTCAGCCAGTCGCGCCAGCGCCTCCCATTGCACTGTCCCGGGTCGCACCTCGTTCGCGATCACCAGATCGGGTACATCGCCTCTGAGATTGCGGCGCAGCGGGCGGGTGGACTCCAGCACGCCGACCACTGCGTCGACAAAAATGGATCCCTGATTGTCCACCGCCATATTGTGTGCGTCCCGCAGATCGTGAACGGTCAGCTCGCCCGGCACTTGCAGAGTCAGAGCGGCCGATCCCTTGAATGCGCGCGGCAGAATGCCGGGCCAGTCCGCCGAGGGCGGCGGCATGGGCGCGGTGGTGCCCAGGGTGTTGGCGAGGTCCCGGGCCAGCGCCCGGTTCCGTTCCCCTGCTTCGCGCAGGCGCTCCAGCGGCAGAACGCCGCTGCTCACAGCCGCCAGGAGCGCATTGCGAACCTCCAGATAATCCGCCCGATCCAGATCCGTCCCGGGATAGTTGGCCGGGTTCCCGACGCAGAGCAGATCGAGCCCGGCCAGAATCGCCCGGACCGCACCCTCACCTGAGCCCACGGTGGCCCGGATGGCACCCATATCCAGGGCATCGCTGATCAGCAGACCGCGGAACCCGCCCTCACGCAGCAGCGCAACTGCCCGTGGATTGTTGGTGGCTGGCTCCTCGCCCAGAGCCGGAATCACCAGATGGGCACTCATCATGGCCTGGACGCCGTGGGCCGCCGTGGCCAGGAACGGTGCCAGATGCGTGGCCCGGAACTGTTCCAGAGGAAGCTCGATGCGCGGCAGCCCGTGATGCGAGTCGCTTTGGGTATCGCCGTGCCCCGGGAAGTGCTTGGCACAGGCAGCGACCCCCTGGCGCCGAATACCCACGGTCATCGCACTCGCATGTCGGGACACCAGTTCGGTGCTGGCGCCGAAGGACCGCACACCGATCACCGGATTGGCCGGGTTGGTGTTCACATCCGCCACCGGCGCAAGGACCAGATTCACTCCGACGCTCCGGCACAGCGCCCCGATCTGCGCTCCGGCGGCCTCCGTGAGCGCGGTATCGTCCAGTCGGCCCAGCTGCGCGGCACTCGGCAGCAGCGAACCGGTGCCGCTCTGCAGCCGTGTGACGTCGCCGCCTTCCTCATCGGCGCCGATCAGAGCCAGCGGGTTGAGCCCGGTGATCTGTGCGGATAGGGCGGCCAGCTGTTGGCCAGTGGCGTCATCGCCGGCGATGTTCTGCTTGAAATAGACGACGCCGGCCAGCCCCTGAGTCAGCGCCTCGGCCAACCAGCTGGGCAGGCTGGTCCCCAGGAATCCTGGCCAGATGACGGCGTTGACGTCCCGGAGAAGCTGCTCTGAGCGCTCTGAATCCATTGGGTGAACCTATGTGCCGCCATGACGGGTGTCAATGCGTTGCTCCCACCGTCGACGTGTCCCGCCCTGCCAGCCTCGCTAAACTGGGTGCGTATCCACCCACTTCGCGGTCCCGCTGCTCTGGCACCGTACCGCGGCCACCCCCGGAGAGTGCTGTGTCTGAATCGAATGCTGAAACTCAGATCGTGTCCGTAGATTTCGTCCCGATCCGACGCGCTCTGATCTCCGTCTATGACAAGACCGGGGTGATCGAACTGGCCACCGGCCTGCATGCGGCAGGCGTCAGCATCGTCTCCACCGGTTCCACCGCCCTGCGGATTCGTGAGGCAGGAATTCCGGTCACCCGCGTGGAGGAAGTCACCGGTTCAGCAGAGATGCTCGATGGGCGCGTCAAGACCCTGCACCCGCGAATTCATGCTGGCATCCTGGCTGACCGCCGCCTGGAGGACCATGTCCGGCAGCTCGCGGACGCGCAGATTGAGGCTTTCGACCTGGTCGTGGTGAACCTCTACCCCTTCGTGGACACGGTGCGCTCCGGGGCCGACCGTGACGCCGTCGTGGAGCAGATCGACATCGGCGGCCCGTCCATGGTCCGCGCGGCCGCCAAAAACCACGCTTCGGTGGCCGTCGTCGTGGATCCGGCACAGTACCCGGAGGTCATCCTGGCCGCGCAGGGCTCCGGGTTCAGCCTGGCTGAGCGTCAGCGACTCGCGGCGGCAGCCTTCGCCCATACGGCGGCCTATGACACTGCAGTTGCTTCCTGGACGGCCCGCCAGTTCGCCGACGGAGCTGAAGGTGCCGCCTTCCCGCCCTACCTGGGGCTGGCTCTGGAACGCTCCGAGGTGCTCCGTTATGGGGAGAACCCGCACCAGCCCGCGGCGCTGTACGTGGACAAGGCGGCCGGGGCGGGCATTGCCCAGGCGGACCAGCTCCATGGCAAGGCGATGAGCTACAACAACTATGTGGACGCCGATGCCGCCCTGCGCGCCGCCTTCGACTTCGATCAGCCGGCGGTGGCGATCATCAAGCACGCCAATCCCTGCGGCATCGCGGTGGCGACGGCAGGCCCGGACGATGCCGATCCGGTGGCCGTGGCGCATGCCCGCGCGCACGCCTGTGATCCGCTCAGTGCCTATGGCGGCGTGATCGCGGTGAACCGGCCAGTCACGGCTGGCCTGGCCGCCAACCTCAAGGGTGTGCTGACCGAGGTCATCATCGCCCCGTCCTTTGAGCCGGAGGCGCTGGAGCGACTCCAGCTGCGCCAGGACATCCGTCTGCTGACCCTTCCCGAGGGTTACCAGCGCGATGAGGCTGAATTCCGTCAGGTCTCCGGCGGGATGCTGGTGCAGATGACGGACACCCTGGAGGCCGATGGCGACGACCCGGCAAACTGGCAGCTGGTGGCCGGTCCGGCAGCGGATGAGGCCACATTGAATGATCTGCTCTTTGCCTGGCGGGCCATCCGCGCCGTGAAGTCGAACGCCATTCTGCTCGCCAAGGACGGCGCCTCGGTCGGCATCGGCATGGGCCAGGTGAACCGGGTGGATTCCTGCAAGCTTGCGGTGGAGCGGGCCAACAGCCTGGAACTGGACGATGCCGGCAACCCGGTGGAGCGGGCACGCGGGGCCGTGGCGGCGTCCGACGCGTTCTTCCCGTTCGCTGACGGGCTCCAGATCCTGATCGACGCGGGCGTCCGCGCCGTCGTTCAGCCGGGTGGATCCAAGCGCGATCCCGAGGTGATCGAAGCCGCCCAGGCGGCCGGCGTGACGCTGTACCTGACCGGTGCCCGACACTTCTTCCACTGATTCTGCCGAGTCGAGGCCCCAGGGGTTTGCCTGAGGATATGTGAACGACGACGGCACCGCGCCGTCGTCGTTCACATATCCGGCTAGCGTCCGCGTGCCTTCCGGCTAGCGAGTACGCTGGGATGGCTATATCCCTGAAGATAAACAGCAGTAGGAGACGCCCTGATGGCCAAGATCATCTACACCCACACCGACGAAGCGCCCATGCTGGCGACGCATTCGTTCCTTCCGATCGTCAAGGCATATGCCTCCCACGCGGGTGTGGAGATTGAGACCCGGGACATCTCCCTGGCCGGACGTATCATCGCCACCTTCGGCGATTTCCTCACCGAGGAGCAGCGCATCGGCGACGCCCTCGCGGAGCTCGGCCAGCTGGCCAGGACGCCCGAGGCCAATATCGTCAAGCTCCCGAACATCTCGGCCTCCATTCCTCAGCTCAAGGCCGCCATCGCCGAGCTCCAGGGGCAGGGCTACGCGCTTCCGGACTACCCGGACAGCCCCTCCACGGAGGAGGAGACGGACATCCGCGCCCGCTACGACCGGATCAAGGGCTCCGCCGTGAACCCCGTTCTGCGCGAGGGCAACTCGGACCGCCGTGCGCCGTTGTCCGTTAAGACGTATGCCCGCAAGTACCCGCACTCGATGGGGGCCTGGACCCCCGAGTCCAAGACCAACGTCGCCACCATGGGCGTGAATGACTTCCGTTCCAATGAGCAGTCCGTGACGCTGGCCCAGGATGACGTCCTGACGATCCAGGAGGTCTTTGACGATGGTTCGGTCGAGGTACTCCTGAAAGACCTCAAGGTCCTGGCGGGCGAGGTGGTGGACTCCACCGTCCTGCGTGCTGCCGCCCTGGACGAGTTCCTGGCCGCCGCCGTGCAGCGCGCCAAGGAGGAGGGTGTGCTCTTCTCCGCTCACCTCAAGGCCACCATGATGAAGGTCTCCGACCCGATCATCTTCGGCCACGTGGTCAAGGCGTACTTCCACGAGCTTTTTGCCACCTACGGAGAGCAGCTGGCCGCTGCAGGACTCAGCGCCAACAACGGCCTCGCCGCGATTCTGGGCGGGATCGACGAGCTCCCGGAGGGCATCCGTGAAGATGTCCGCAGCCTGATCGCCAAGGGCCTGGAAGAGGGCCCTGCCCTGGCCATGGTGGACTCGGACAAGGGCATCACCAATCTGCACGTCCCCTCCGATGTGATCGTTGACGCCTCCATGCCTGCCATGATCCGCACCTCCGGCCACATGTGGGGCCCGGACGGCAAGGAGCACGACACCCTGGCCGTGCTGCCGGACTCCAGCTACGCCGGTGTGTACCAGGTGGTCATCGATGACTGCCGCGCCAACGGAGCCTTTGACCCCACCACCATGGGCACTGTCCCCAATGTTGGCCTCATGGCGCAGGCAGCCGAGGAGTATGGCAGCCACAACAAGACCTTCGAGATCGCCAGGGCCGGCACCGTTCAGGTCGTTGCCTCGGACGGCACTGTCCTGATGGAGCACACCGTGGAGCCCGGCGACATTTGGCGTGCCTGCCAGACCAAGGACATTCCGGTCCGCGACTGGGTGAAGCTGGCAGTTACCCGCGCCCGCGCCTCTCAGACCCCGGCCGTCTTCTGGCTGGATGAGACTCGCGCGCACGACGCTCAGCTGATCGCCAAGGTCACCGAGTACCTCAAGGACCACGACACCGAGGGCCTGGATCTGCGCATTCTCTCTCCGGAGGAGGCCACCAAGTTCACTGTGGAGCGCCTGCGCCGTGGTGAGGACACCATCTCCGTGACCGGCAACGTACTGCGTGACTACCTGACGGATCTGTTCCCCATCCTGGAACTGGGCACCAGTGCCAAGATGCTCTCCGTGGTCCCGCTCATCAACGGCGGCGGCCTCTTCGAGACCGGAGCGGGCGGTTCGGCCCCGAAGCACGTCCAGCAGCTCGTCTCCGAAGATTATCTGCGCTGGGATTCCCTGGGTGAGTTCTTCGCCCTGGTTCCGTCCTTCGAGCTGTACGCGGAACAGGCCGGTACGCCGGGTGCCAAGGTCCTTGCCGATACCCTGGATCGTGCTACCGGTACCTTCCTGCTGGAGAACAAGTCCCCGGGACGCAAGCTCGGTACCATCGACAACCGCGGCTCCCACTTTTACCTGGCGCTCTACTGGGCCCAGGAGCTGGCGGCGCAGCAGGAGGACGCGGCCCTGGCGGAGGCCTTCGCGCCGCTGGCTGCCGCGTTGTCCGAACAGGAGCAGTCCATCGTCGCGGAACTGCTCGCGGTGCAGGGGCATGCGGTGGAGATCGGTGGCTACTATCGCCCGGATGAGGCCAGGGTCTTTGAGGTCATGCGCCCTTCAGCCACGCTGAACGCGCTGGTGGATGGCTTCAGCGCCTAGTCTTCTCGGTCTTCTGCACCGAGGGTCGGTGAGTAACGATGACGGCCGGTCACCTTCCGTGGAGGGTGACCGGCCGTCGCTGTCCTTAAGGCGTGGCTGGGGGTGTCATCCGGGACCATGGGGAGAACTCTCCATCGCGAATCATCGGACGATTGACTACAGTGTGATCGTGCACCGAATGGTTATTCGGTGCGCTTGTCGCCGAACCATCTGAAGGATCGCCATGTTCACTGCTGCTGTCACCGCCCTCTCGAGCGTGCCGTCGCGTACGACCACCGTCGATAGCGCCGTCTTCACGGCCGCGGGTTGGTTCTTCGCGATTGCCGGTATCGCGCTGATCGCGACCTCATTCCTGCCCAAGCTCAAGAGCGGCGGTCGGCTGCTCGGTATCATCGTGGGCGTTCTCATCGCGGGGTATGGCATCTACCTTGAGTTGCCGACCACGACCAATGGCTGGTTCAGCCTGTACTTCTTCATCCTGCCGGTCGGTCTGATCATTCGGAACATCGCGGCCTCGGTGCAGGGCCGTAAGCCCCCGGTGCAGCCCATGTCTCATAACCCTGGCGGCTACGTGCCCGGTCAGAACCCGAGTGGCTATGTCCCCGGTCAGAACCCGAGTGGCTACCAACCCGGCCAGATGCCTCAGTCAGGCCAGGCAGCTCCGCACGGCCAGGCAGCTCCGTACGGTCAGCCTGCTCAGCCTGGGCCGGCGGACAACCAGCCTGGCTATGGCCAGGCACCACAGGCGCCGTATGGTCAGCAGCAGCCCTACGTTCAGCAGCAGCCGGGTCAGCAGCCCTACGTTCAGCCCACGGATCCCACGGCCTGACCCCTGCGCCGCAGTCATCTCAGGACACCCCGTTTGCCATGTGGCAGGCGGGGTGTCCTGCTCTGAGATGCTGTGATCTTCGACACGCCGGGTGTGTCGCGGAAACCGTGCAGAATCACCCGCGAAACACGCCGGAAGCGGAATCGAAACCTTCTCCGAGCCGGACCCCGGAATCCCGGGGAACTTGCCTCGACCTGGCTGCCCCGGCGAGAGAAATTGGCTGAAATCCCGAGCTCTTCGTTACCCGATCTTTTCCCGATACTTGTGTCCAGAAACCGCAAAGTGGCTGTATTGTTCAGACACATATTGGGTGTGACGCCAACCACACGATGGTAGGCGCGCGCTTTGGTTTCGGGAGGGAATCTTGATGTATCGAAAGAAAATCCTGGCCTCGATGGCCGTCGTAGCCACGGTGGGCCTGCTCATGAGTGCCTGTGCTAATCAGAGTGGCGGTGGCGACTCCACGGGTTCAAGCAGCAATAAGATCGACATCCCCGTGATCTCCTCGATCAACGTTCCAGCCAATGCCGTTCTGCCCAAGGGCAACGGTAAGGCGACGTGTCCGGCAACGACGACTCTGGCCTATGTGGGTGCCCAGACGGGCCCCAACGCCCAGCTCGGTGTGAATATCTACAACGGCATTCAGCTGGCTATCAACGAGCACAATGCCAGTAACCCCGGCTGCCAGGTGCAGTTCAAGAAGTTCGACACCGAAGGTTCGGCAGACAAGGCCACAGGCCCGGTCACGGAGGTCACCAACCAGGCGAGCATTATCGGCGTCGTCGGTCTCCCGTTCTCCGGTGAGTCCAAGGCAACCGGAAACATCTTTGAACAGTCCGGACTGGTCCACATCACGCCGTCCGCGACGGCCCCCGTGCTGACCACCAACGGATGGACCACCTTCTTCCGCGGCCTGGGCAACGACGCGGTTCAGGGTCCTGCCGCGGCAACCTTCCTCACGGATAAGTTGCAGGCCAAGAAGATCTTCGTGGTGCAGGATGATTCCGAGTACGGCATCGGCCTGGGCTCGGCTGTGACGGACAAGCTGAATTCTTCCGCGAAAGACAAGCTGGCTGGAACCGAAAAGGTCACCACCGGCCAGAAGGACTTCTCCGCGGTGATTTCGAAGATCCAGAATGCCAAAGCGGACGCCGTCTTCTACGCCGGCTACTACGCAGAAGGCGCCCCCTTCGATCAGCAGCTGGTCAACAAGGGCTGGGCCGGGACCTTCATCGGTCCGGATGGCGTCAAGGACGATCAGTTCATCAAGCAGGCTGGCGATGCCTCATCGAACGCCTACTTCACCTGCCCCTGCATCCCGGGTGAGTTGATTCCGACGTTTGCCACGGCGTACAAGGGCGTATCGAACGGTGCCGAACCTGGCACCTACTCGATTGAAGGCTACGATGCCGCCACGGTGCTGCTCTCCGGCATCGACGCTGGCAAGCAGAGCCGCGCGGACCTGCTGAGCTGGGTCAAGTCCTATGACAAGGACGGCCTGAGCAAGCACTACAAGTGGGACAGCAAGGGCGAGCTGGCGGCCCCGACGGTCTACGGATACAAGGTCCAGAACGGCAAGATCGTTCCGATTGGTCCGATCGGCGGCTGACCTCAGATCATGACAGGGCTGTGGGGCCCGGCAACCTTGGACCCCACAGCCCTGCCATGACCGGGACTCTCACGTCGGAACAACCGTCAGGAGCGCGCCATGCTCGTCAGTATTCTTCACGCCGCGGCCGCCGCGGCCGCCGCGCCGCAGCTCGTCCCGCAGCTGGTTCCCGTTGATGGCGAATGGATCACCTTCGACGTCAACTCGCTGGCCGAAAACTTCTGGTCCGTCACCTTTGACGGGCTGACCTTCGGTGCCATCTATGCGCTGATCGCACTGGGATACACCCTGGTGTACGGCGTGCTCAACCTCATCAACTTCGCCCACTCCGAGGTGTTCATCGTCGGCTGTTACGGCGTGGTGTTCACCCTGACAGCGCTGGGCTTTGGCCCCTCAGCACCGCATCTGAGCATCGGTGCCATCCTGTTGAATCTTCTGCTGGCCATCATCGTCGCCATGGTGGCCTCGGCTGTTACCGCCTTCCTGCTCGAGCGACTGGCCTACCGCCCCCTGCGCAGGAAAAATGCGCCGCGGCTGGTCTTTCTCATCACCGCCATTGGCGCCTCTTTTGTCATCCAGTACTCCTTCTTCCTCTGGCGGGGCGCCAATCCTGAACCTGCGGTGACGATGTTCAAACCCACCCCGATCTTTGAGGTTTTCGGCACCATCATCGATTCGCAGCAGATCATCATCGTGGTGGCTGCGTTGATCATGATGATCGTGGTGGATCAGTTCATCAGCCGCTCCCGCACCGGACGCGGCATCCGCGCCGTGGCGCAGGACCCGGATACGGCGACCCTGATGGGCGTCAACAAGGAACGGATCATTGTCACGACCTTCGTCATCGGCGGTCTGCTGGCCGGTGCTGCAGCGTTGTTCTACGTGATGAAAGTGCCCTCCGGTGTGCAGTACAACGGAGGGTTCATCCTCGGCATCAAGGCCTTTGCGGCCGCAGTGCTGGGCGGCATCGGCAACGTCCGCGGCGCGCTGGTCGGCGGCCTGCTGCTGGGCCTGATCGGCAACTACGGCCAGATCCTGCTGGGCAATTCGCAGTGGACCGACGTGGTGGCGTTCATCGTGCTGGTGCTGGTCCTGCTGATCAGACCCCAAGGCCTGTTGGGCCAGACCCTGGGAAGGAGCAAAGCATGAGCGCGCACGCTTCGACCAGCCGCAGATCAGCGTCCGGAGGAGGTCTTTTCCGGGCCTGGGGCGAGAAATGGCGGATGCTGCCGCGCTGGCAGCAATGGGGCTGGCTCCTGATCATCGTGGTGCTGGCCTATCTGCTGCCCGTACTGAACCCGCCCATCATCACCACCGAGCCCGGGACCAACTTCGCCATCGCCTGTTCCCAGATGGCCATTTTCGCCCTGGTCGCCGTCGGCCTGAACATCGTGGTCGGCTATGCGGGCCTGCTGGACCTGGGGTATGTGGCCTTCTACGCGGTGGGCGCCTATGTGACGGCCATGCTGACCAGCCCGGACTCGCCGTTCCTGAAGATCCCATATCTGTGGACGATCCCGGTCGCCATGGCGGTGACGATGTTCTTCGGCGTGATCCTGGGCATTCCCACTTTGCGCCTGCGCGGCGACTATCTGGCGATTGTGACCCTGGGCTTCGGCGAGATCATTCGCATCCTGGCCACGATCATCCCGGCGATGAAGGGGCAGGTGGGCTTCCAGAACATCGGGCGGCCGCCGGGCGAGGATGCGGCAGGAGTTCCCATTTTCTCCAACTCCAACGGAACGCCCTGGTACTGGCTGACCATCACGATCATTATCGTGGTGCTGCTGCTGGTCGGCAATCTGGAGCGCAGCCGGGTGGGACGGGCGTGGATCGCCATCCGCGAGGATGAGGACGCCGCCGAGATCATGGGCGTTCCGGTCTTCAAATACAAGGTCTGGGCCTTCGCCCTCGGCGCAGCAGTGGGCGGTCTTTCAGGGGCACTGTTTGCCGGGTCCACGGGCTTTGTGAACAACCAGAAGTTCGATGTCCAGACGTCGATCCTGTTCCTGGCAGCCGTGGTTCTCGGCGGCGCGGGCAACAAGGTCGGCGCCATCATCGGTGGAGCCCTGGTGGCCTATCTGCCGCTGCGATTCACCGAGATCGCGCCTTATAAGTACTGGATCTTCGGCCTGGCCCTGGTCCTGCTGATGATCTTCCGGACGCACGGCCTGCTGGCCGCCCGGCAACATCTGCTCGCCTATGGTCGCTCCGTCTACGTCAAGCTCGCTCAGAAGCCTGGTGCCGGTGCTCCACCCGGCGGTGCCGCCGGTTCCAGGACCGTGGCCGGAGAAACCCGTGAAGAGGGGGCGGGAGCATGAGCGAATCGCTGACGCCCGGTTCCGGGGCGCCCCGTGAAGTGGCCGATGCCGCCAGTCCAGGCGAGCAGGAAGCGCTTGAGGCGGTGATTGACACTGCGGAGCTGGAAGAGAAGGGCATCGATCTGGAGGTGGCCGAGGCGGCAGCACCGGAGCGCGAGTTTGCGGTGCCGGTGGGCGATGACCTGGTGACCGTTCAGAACCTCACCATGAAGTTCGGCGGGCTGGTCGCGCTGGACGACGTCTCCTTCTCGATCAAGCGCGGCGAGATCCTCGGGTTGATCGGCCCCAACGGGGCGGGGAAGACCACCTGCTTCAATGCGATGACCGGGGTGTACAAACCCAGCAGTGGCAAGGTGTTGCTGGAGGGAGTGTCCATCGGTGGCAAACAGCGGCACAAGATCACCCGGCTGGGCCTGGCCCGCACCTTCCAGAACATCCGACTGTTCGGTGAGATGACGGCGCTGGAGAACGTCGTCGTGGGTCTCGACGCCCGGCACCGCACCAGTGTGGGAGGAGCGCTCCTGCGGCTGCCCACTCATGTGCGGGAGGAGAAATCCTCCATCGAGCGGGGGATGGCCCTCCTGGAGTTCGTGGGCATTGCGGAGCATGCCAATGACCTGTCCCGCAATCTGTCCTACGGATCCCAACGGCGTCTGGAAATCGCGCGGGCACTGGCCACTGATCCCAAACTGCTCTGCCTGGATGAGCCCGCAGCGGGCTTCAACCCGGCAGAAAAAGAGGGCCTGATGGAACTCATCCGCACCATTCGGGCCGATGGGTACACGATCCTGCTGATTGAGCACGATATGAAGCTGGTGATGGGCGTGACCGACCGGATCGTGGTGCTGGAGTTCGGTAAGAAAATCGCCGATGCTGTGCCGAAAGAGATTCGCGAGGACCCCAAAGTCATTGCCGCCTACCTGGGGGAGCCTGAAGATGAGTCTGCTTGAGCTCAAGGACGTTTCCGTGTTCTACGGGCGGATCCAGGCGCTGGAACACATGAGTTTCAGCGTGGAATCCGGGGAGATCGTCTCGCTGATCGGCGCCAATGGTGCGGGCAAGACCACCACCATGAAGACTATCTCCGGCCTGCTGAACCCGACCCACGGCACCATCCACTTCGAGGGTGAGGACGTGACGAAGGTCAAGGCTCATCTGCGGGTGGTGCGCGGGATCTCCCAGGCACCGGAGGGCCGGGGGATTTTCCCGGGGATGACGGTGGCCGAGAACCTGGACATGGGAGCCTTTGGTCGGGCGGATAAGTCCGGGCTGAGCGGGGATCTGGAGCGGGTCTTCGACCTGTTCCCGCGGCTGAAGGAGCGCCAGAAGCAGCTGGGAGGCACCATGTCCGGTGGTGAGCAGCAGATGCTCGCCATTGGCCGGGCGCTGATGTCCGACCCGAAGCTGCTCTTGCTCGACGAGCCGTCGATGGGGCTCGCACCGCAGTTCATCAGGCAGATCTTCTCGATCATTGCGGAGATCAACAAGCAGGGCACCACGATCCTGCTGGTGGAGCAGAACGCGAATCAGGCGCTGGCCAAAGCGGACCGGGCGTTCGTCCTGGAGACCGGGAAGATCACCCATGAGGGAACCGGCAAGGAGCTGATGGCGAATCCCGCCATCAAGGAGGCCTACCTGGGGGCTTAGCCTCCACTCTTCGCTGAGTGTCGAGGTAACGCTGTATTGCGGTGGCGTGAAAACAGCGTGAGAACAGCGTTACCTCGACACTCAGCGCGAATAAATTCAGTCGCGTGCGTCCTGCGGGTAGCTCACGCCCAGCTGGGCGCGGACGCCATCGAAGAGACGCATGATGTCGACACTGTCCTGCCAGGGCATGGTTGGGCTTTCGGTCAGGCCCTGCTGGATGCATCGGGTGACTTCGCGCAGCTCGTAGGTGTACCCGGAGCCGTAAACTTCGAACTCCTCGATCCGGTCCAGTCCCCAGTCGGTGCCATTCCAGTCGGCACAGACCCGGATCTGTGAAGGGTTGTTGACCGAATCGATGGTCTCCACGAAACCCAGGGATCCACAGACCGAGGCGACCCGAGGGCTCTGGGACACCAGCGAGCTCTGCAACTGGGCGAAAGCGCCACCCGGGTAGCCCAGAGTGATGGCATTCTGCGTGTCCACGCCCCAAGGGGTCAGGCCGCCGACGGCGTGCAGGGACTCGGGTGCCCCCAGAGTGCCCCAGGCCCAGAGCAGCGGGTAGACCGTGAGGTCCAGCAGTGCGCCACCGCCGGCTTCCGGAGCCCAGATGCGCGAAGCAGGATCGACCGGAGCAGGGAAGCCCAGATCTGCGCGAACCCATTGCACCTGGCCGATGGTGCCTTCACGGATGATCTCCAGGGCGCGCTGAATCCCGGGCACAAAACGAGCCCACATGGCCTCCATCAGGAACAACCCGCGCTCGCCGGCCAGAGCCACCAGCTCCTCGGCCTGCCGGGCGTTGAGGGTGAGCGCCTTCTCGCACAGGACGTGCTTGCCTGCCTCCAGTGCAGCCTTGGCGACCTCATAGTGCTGCCCGTGCGGGGTGGCTACATACACCACGTCCACCGCTGGGTCGGCACAGAGCGCCTGGTAGCCGGACACGCCGGCATCGTCCGCGTACCAGCGGGTCACGCCGAATTCTTCAGCGAAAGCGCGGGCCGATTCCGCACTCCGGGAGGAGACCGCCTGAAGAGTCGCATCCTCCAACAGCGCCAGATCGCGGGTGACCGTGTGGGCGATGCCACCGGTGGCCACCACCCCCCAACCCAGGGAGCGGCCCGTGGCGGTCAGGGGGTTGGGGAATCCGTCGTCGTACCAGTCCGGGCGGGCGATGTAGGTTTTCATCTGCTCATTGTGGCACCTCATTGTGACAGTGCTGAGACACGTTATGCCTTGTTGCGCCATCCCCGCCATGAAAGTGTCGAGGAAAGAGAAATAACTGTATGAACTGTATGAGTGTGTGCTGAGGAGATGCGATGAGGATTTTGCGGCGAGTGGTGTTCCCGGTGGTCTGGCTGGTGATTTTCGCGGTGATAGCCCTGGCCCTGGTCAAAATCGCCTTCATGGACGGATTGAAGCCGACCAGCAGCACGGCCTTCCCCCAGGCCACCGTGGCGCCCGCAATCGTGCCCGTTACCCGCGGCACCATCAACAATGTGGTGGAAGTCAAGGGCTCCCTGGTCACCGATCCGGCGGTTCCAGTGCTCTCCAACGCCGCAGGAACGGTGGTGAAGATCTTCGTGGATCCGCAGGCCACCGTGGCGGCAGGGGATCCGTTGTTCCAGGTGAAATCGATGGTCCAGAGCACCACGGCAGCGCCAGCCGCCGGATCTACCGGGAACGGAACCGGCAAGGGCGATGCGGTACCGGCTGCGCCCACCTACCGTTACCAGAATGTGCTGGCGCCTGCTGCAGGAACCCTTCAAAACTTCACTTTGCTGCTGGAACAGCAGGTGAGCGTGGGGCAGAACCTCGGTGGCGTGGTCTCCGGCAGCCTCTCTGCGCAGGCGAGCCTGACCGCCGAGCAGCAGTACCGGCTGCTGGGCCAGGTGACCCAGGCGACGATCACGGTCAATGGCGGCCCGGCACCCTTTGACTGCGGCACGGTGGCCTTCGGGGCAGCGGATGCCGCTGTGCCGAACGCCGGAGGCGCGGGAGCCACAGGTACAGAGGCGAAAGCCGGTGCCATGCCCGGGCCAGCGGCACCGGGAAGCGGTTCATCCTCCGGCAGCCCCACCACAGGCAAAGTCAGTTGCGCGATCCCGGCCGGTACTCCGGTGTTCTCTGGCCTGGGCGCGACGATGCAGCTGACGGCAGGCAGCGCGAAGAACGTGCTGGTGGTGCCGCTGAGCGCGGTCAAGGGCAGCTTCAAATCCGGTCAGGTCTGGGTCGCCACGGACAAAGGCCAGGAGAAGCGCGACGTCGAACTCGGCCTCAACGACGGCAAGCAGGTGGAGGTGACCAAGGGGCTGGCGGAAGGGGAACGCGTCCTGCAGTACGTCCCGGGCGCGCCCGCACAGAATTGCCCGCCCGGCGCGCCGTGCCCGCCAGGCGGTAATCCCGGCGGTGGACAACCGATGACCGGCAACTCGAACGGGGCCGCAGGGTGAGTGCTGAACTGTTGGTCCGCCTGGAGGGTGTGACACGGACTGTTTTTCTACCCAACGACGATCAGCTGGACATCCTCCGCGGCATCGACCTGGAGCTGCGCGAAGGGGACCATACCGCCATCGTGGGACGCTCCGGTTCCGGGAAGTCCACGCTGCTCAACCTCCTGGGCCTGATCGATCGTCCGTCGGCCGGCAGTCTGGAATTCAGAGGGAAGAACGCCCATCAGATCAGCGACACCCGACGGGCACGGCTACGGGGTTCCAGCATCGGCTTCGTGTTTCAGCAGTTCAACCTGCTGCCGGGCCGCAGCGCCTTGGAGAACGTCATGATGCCGCTGATGTATTCGGGCCGCGACTTCTGGCGTCGGCGGCAACTGGCCACCGACATGCTGGTTCAGGTGGGTTTGGAAGACCGCCTGGAGGCCTCGCCATCGCTGCTCTCCGGTGGCGAGCAGCAGCGAGTCGCCATTGCCCGCGCCCTGGTGCGCAGACCACAGCTCATCCTGGCCGATGAGCCCACCGGGGCGCTCGACGTGACCACCGGGCAGGCGGTGATGAAGTTGCTCGACGAGGTGGCAGCGCAGACTGGGGCGGCTCTGGTGACGATCACCCATGATCTGGCGGTGGCCCGGTTGGCCCGGACCCATTTTCGCCTTGAGGAAGGTCAGCTGAGCGAGGATCCCTCGCTGGCCGCTGCTGCCGTGGAGGTGGCGGTATGACCGGCTTCATCGCAGCCCTGGTGGGAGCCTGGGGCGAATTCCGGGTCCAGAAGACCAGGGTTCTGCTCTCCCTGGTGGGGGTGGCACTCTCGGTGGCGGCCCTGACCGCGGTGGTCGGCATCGGCGATCTGATGCGGGCCGGGATCACCCAGAATCAAGAGAAGTGGGGCGGCCGGACCGCCACGCTGCAGCTCTATATCGGCAGCGACACCGGAACGCCCATCGCGGGTGGCCAGGAGAAAATTGATCAGGTCCTGCAACGGTATGGGCTGAAGGACTCATCGAGCACCCGCACCGAAGGGCAGGCCCAGTTCCAGTTTGTCCAGGGCGTGGCGCCAGCCCGGGTCACGTTGGTGGACCCACCGTATGGGACGATCCACCGGGTCACAGTGAGCCGTGGGCAGTGGTTCGCCGCTGATGACGCCCAGCGGCTGGCGCCAGCCATGGTGGTGAATGAGAGTTTCTATTCGAGGATGGGCCGCCCTGATCTACAGCGCGCTCCGGAGGTGGGGGTGATCGGTGAAACCCCGGTGACCGCCATCCTGATCGGTGTGGTGCCCGATGCCGATCCCTCCGGCTCCCCGGCCGCTTACCTCTTGCGCAACAGCCCGGCGGCAGGTTCGGTGGCGGCCTTCCAGGGTGGCGTCAGCCAGGAGATCTGGGTGGATCCGCAGCAGGCTGCGCGGGTGTCCGCGGCGCTGCAGAGTGATCTCGCGGCAGCCTTTCCGGGCGCGCACGTGAACATCAACCGGAGTGACTTTGCCGCTCAGGGCGATCCTTTCGCCATCGTCCAGTGGGGAGCCGCAGGAGTGGCGATCCTGGTGATGTTTCTCGGTGTGCTGAGCCTGCTGAACATCACCATGGTCACCATTCGGCATCGAGTGCGGGAGATCGGCATCCGGCGCAGTTTCGGGGCTACCGGGAGCCGGGTGTTCTTTTCGGTCATGCTCGAATCGGTGGTCGCCACAACAGCGGCCGGGATCCTGGGTGTGATGCTCGCGATTGCCGTGGTCAAGAACCCCTGGATCGAGTCGAAAATCGGCCAGGGGCTCACCGAGTACCCACCCTTTCCGCTGAGCGCAGCCCTGCTGGGGCTCGGGGCGGCGGTTCTGGCCGGCGTGATTGCCGGGTTGCTCCCGGCCATCGTCGCGGTCCGGATCAAGGTCATCGACGCTATCCGCTTCTAACCGGGGACCACCCGCAGCGCTGCCCTTGGGCAACGGACCACGGCCTCCTGAGCGTCCTCCCATTCGGAGGCGGCGATGGCGATCTGCGAGCGGTCCTCGGCCGGCCGGTCCGTGACCAGCGGGTAGCCGAATTCGTCCTGTTCCAGATGCTGCGGCAGCAACTCGATGCACAGGCCCCTGCCCTCGCAGCGCGTCCAGTCGATATGCACGATGGCGGCCGGTCGACGCATCAGCCCACCTCCAGTCGGCGGGCCCCGAGGGGCTGAGTGTGGGCCTGTGGCCTGGCCGAACCGGCGAGGCAGCGGCCATGCGCATGCGCCAGTAGGTCCTCATGAAAGACCGTCAGTGCATCGGCAATGAACCGGGCACTGCCGTCCGGATGATGACAGGCGCCCCGCCCAGGGAGCAGACCCACCAGGTGGTTCAACCGGGCCAGCTCGGCGCCGGACTGCCCCTGGAATCCACTATCGCCGTGCACCAGATCCCGGAAGAGGCCCGCCACAGACGGCAGACCAAAACGGCAGGGACCACACTGCCCGGTGGACTGCGAGGCGAGGTAATCGGCAATCCGGCTGCTGGCGCGCAGGCCGCACTGGCCCCGGGGCAGCGCGTAGAGAATCCCGGCCCCGGGCGCCATCCCCAGCGGTCCGCCGAGAGTGAGCCTCTGAATCTGATCCCGGGGGACCCAGCAACCGTGATACCCACCCACCAGCAGTGCCTCCACCCTGTCTACGCCGATGCCGCAGTAACCCAGGACCTCGGCCAGTCCCACCCCACCGGGCACTTCAAGAACCCGGGGCTCGCCATCGCCAAAATGCACGGTGACCAGCCGGGTCCCCGGATCAGTGGAGGTGCCCACGCTGCGGAACCATGCCGCTCCGAACCGGGCCAGCAGACCGAGCTGGGCGAGCGTCTCCACATTGTTGACCAAGGTGGGCCGGCCCTTCAGACCACGGGTGCTCAGCCGGTCCACATGGGTTCGCGGGGTGCTGCGGCCGGTGGCGATGGCCTGCACCACCGCACTGGCCTCGCCAGCGATGAACCGTGCTTCCGTCTGCACCAGGACGGGGCGCTTGCGGGTGCCTTGCGCGCCTGCCGGACGGGCTGCGATGGCTGCGGACAGCTCGGGGATCTCCGTGGAGAGGCAGAGGTAGCTGGCCTTGGCGCCGACCAGTCGGCTGGCTACCGCCAGCCCATCAAGCACCAGGTGCGGCGCATGGGTGAGCAGGGTGCGGTCCTTCTCGGAAAGCGGTTCGCCTTCCACCCCGTTGGCCACGACCACCGGTGACATCGTCAATCCTGCGGAATCCGCGGCGGAACGCACCGCCTCCACTTTGCGCCAGAGCGGGAACTGCGCGCCCCCACGGCCGGTCAGCCCGGACTCGGCGAGCAGAGTGAGCCAGGCTGGCCCGATGCCGGCCAGATCGAGCGCGCCGAAACGGGCTACGTGCCGGGACCAGTCGGCCCGGTTCCCTGCCGCGAAAAGTCGCCGGGCGCCATCGGGCGCCAGCGGGCCGGGTACCGGGGCAGGGGCGGCACTCACGCCCAGGTCCTTTCCTCGAGGTGGGAGGCCAGATGCGAGGTACGGGTGAACGTGCGGGAAAGCCGCCAGATCAGGGCGAGCAGAACGGCGAGCGCAGAAGCCGCGCTGAGCACCAGGAACCAGGTGCTCAGCCCATCGGTGCCATTGCCCAGCCCGTGCAGCAGAGCCAGCGGCCACAGGGCGTAAACCAGCCAGTGCACCAGGCGGAAGGCTGCAGGCCCGATGCGCACCCGGAGCAGGCCGGTGAGCACGATGGCGATCAGCAGGTCGAAGGCCACCGTTCCCAGTCCCTGCCAGAACGGATCGTGCGCGGCAAGGAACGGGAGCACCAGGTTGGCCAGACTCAGCTGGGCGAAGGAATCAAAAAGCAGCGTGACGATATGAAGCAGAACAAAGAGGCCGGAAAGCAGCGCGATATTTCGGTGCACCAGAGACAGCGAAACCCGTGAGAGTCCACCTCCGCGGGTGCCGGTGAGCGATCGGCCGGAGCGGGACACGACGCCGAGCACGATCGAGAGGGTGATCAGCAACAGGGCCGTGACCCCGCTGATCCGCCCGGTGGCCCAGAGCACCTCATCCATGGTGCTGTACCTCCTCAGGCCAGCTACCCAGGGTGTGAACCCGCCCATTGGCTGCCACCAGCCGGGCGGGAAGCCCCTGTTCGCGCAACCACTGGAGTGCTTCGGTTCCTTTGACCAGAGCGGCGGTACTCAGCGAATTGGCCTCCAGCGCGGTAGGAGCCACCACGCTTGCCGTCCGCCAGTGTGGCACCACCGGAATCCCCCAGCGTGGATCCAGCACATGGATGACGTTCTGGCCGCGGTGTGACCAGCGGCGTTTCTGAGTGCTGGAGGTGGCCACCGCCCACCCCTCGGCCAGCGTGAGGTAGCAGGGCGCGTCATGGTCGGTATCCTGCACCAGGATTTCCCAGGAACCCGGCGGCGGGCCGGCAGTGGCCAGATCCCCGCCCAGACTGACCAGGATGCCGCAGCCCAGCTGCCGGTGGAGCGCGGCGACCAGAAGATCGGCGGCATAGGCTTTGGCGCTCGCACCCAGATCCAGCACCGTGCCCTGGGGCAGGAAGAGCAGCGTTCCCTCGAGCCGGATCTCCCGCCAGCGGGGGCTGCGCGCGGGCCAGCTGCGCATCTGCAGCTGATAGCGGGCCTCGGCACCGGCCAGATCGTCGGGCCCGGAGGCAGGGCTCAGTTCTGCCAGATCGCGGTCGTAGCCCCAGAGCGAGAGGTCACGCCCCAGAGTGGGATCGACGGCACCGTCGGTCCGTTCGGCGGCGATCAGTGACGCCCGCAGAAGATCTGCCAGCAGACTGCTGACCGGAATGCCCGCCGTGGAGCCCTGAGGATGCAATTGACGCAGCTCCGAGTCGGGATCGAAGCGGCTGCAGGCCTGCTGAACGTCAGCCAGAAAAGAGTGGGAGCGCTCGATGGCGGCTGGCAGGACGGCGGGATCGGTCACCACCACGCGGGCCGGGCTACCCCAGATCTGCCATTGTGCACTGGCCCAGGTGTCGTACCGGTGGATGTCCACCCTGGTGGGTGCATCCAGCACGCCAGTCCGCGTTGCGTCCGGCATCTCAGGACCCCGAGGAATGGCCGTGCCTCCCGCTACCTCCGGGGAGGACCGGCATCGGGGACGCCGGTGTGTTCGGGCTGGTCTGGCTGTTTGAGTTGGTCTGGCCGCCCGGAATGGTGGGCGTGGTGCTGGAGGAGCCTGTGGTGTTGCTGGCTGAGCTCTGCGGCATCGTCCAGTAGATGGCCGTTCCGCCGACCGCAGTGAGCGCAATGCCAGCCACACTGGCTGCCGTGGTGACGGCACGTGCAGCACGCTGAGCCTGGTGTTTGACGGCCATGAGGGGGTTCTTTCCTGCGACAGTTCTGATTCCCAGGAGTTCCTGGAGCTCCGCCGACGATTCCGGTCGGTCACTCCAGTGTGCAGGAGGCACTTAGCCGGAAGCTGAGAAAGGCTTCAACGCCAGACAAGAAGGTTTCACGCAGGAGATGTCGGGGCAGCACGACCAGACATGAAGGAGGCGGCTCTCCCTGCAGGGAGAGCC
>NZ_JASSZH010000027.1 GCF_030271165.1 Psychromicrobium xiongbiense
CGGCTCTCCCTGCAGGGAGAGCCGCCTCCTGTTCAGCCTGACTGGCTAAACAGCTGGACTACTTGGTCAGCGGTGCCAGCGTCGGATCGTTCGCGTACTGCTCAGCAGCGTTGGCCTTGGTGACGACCACCGGAGTCAGGAACTGGGTGGGAACGTCCTTGGTGCCGTTGTTCGACGTGGTCGTCGTCGCGGGCTTCTTCCCGGCCTGCAGATCGGAGACCATCTGGATGGCGGCCTTCACCAGGTTGCGGGTGTCCTTGTTGATCGTGGAGTACTGCTCGCCTGCCATGATCGACTTGACCGACTCCGCCTCGGAATCCTGACCGGTCACCACGGGGATCGGCTTGCCAGCGGCCTTCACCGAGGTGATGATGGCGCGGGCCAGGGTGTCATTGGGGGAGAGGACGCCATCCAGCGCGGTGTTGGTGTAGAAACCGGCCAGTAGCGTGTCCATACGCTTCTGGGCGTTCTCTGCCTTCCAGCCCGCGGTAGCAGCGGCGTTCTGATCCTTCTGACCGGAGACGATCTTGACGTTGCCCTTATCGATCTCGGGCTGCAGGACCTTCATGGCGCCATCGAAGAAGGGCTTCGAGTTCGCATCATCATTGGATCCGGCAAAGACCTCAATGTTGTACGGGCCGGTGGCCTTCTTGGCTTTCATGCCGTCCAGCAGCGCCTGGCCCTGCAACTCACCGACCTTGAAGTTGTCGTAGGCGACGTAGTAGTCAACGTTGGCTGTGTTCGTCAGGTTGCGGTCGTAGGCGATGATGGTCGCGCCGGAGTCCTTGGCCTGCTTCAGCTGGGTACCGAGCTGCGAACCGTCGATCGCGCCGACAATGATGACCTTCGCGCCACCGGAAATCATGGCGCTGATCTGGTTCTGCTGCTCCGTGACGCCACCGTTGGCGAACTGGACGTTGGGCTTGAAGCCTGCGCTCTTCAACCCGTCGTTGAACAGGCCTTCTGCCAGAACCCAGTTGGCTGAGGTCTTCTGCGGAAGAGCCACACCGATGGCGGCGTTCTTGTCGAAACCGGCAGCGGCACTGCTGCCACCGGAGGTGGAGTCAGTGCGGCCGCAGCCGGTCAGTGCGAGAGCTGCGACGGTCGCGATTGTGGCGATCGACGTCAGCGTCTTCGTGAGTTTCACCATGATTGTCGCTTTCTTGTTGGGTATTTCTTCAGGAAACATCGGCGACAACTGCTGTGCCCCCGAAAGGTGGATGGGTTGGGGTCTGAGAACACCTAGGCGTTGATGACCTCGGTGGTTTTCTTCGGCTTGAATCCGCGGGTCAGGTAGCCGATGATCGACGGCCTGCCCTGCGTCTTGTTATATACATCGATGGCCACAGCCAGCAGCAGCACCAGACCCTTGATCACGGAGGTCATGTCCGCGCCAACGCTGAGCAGCTGGAGGCCGTTGTTCAGCACCGCCATGACCAGGCCACCGATCATCGACCCGACCACGGTGCCCACGCCGCCGCTGACTGCCGCACCACCGATGAACACGGCAGCGATGGCGTCCAGTTCCCAACCGGTGCCATCGAACGGGCCGGAAGAGGTGGAACGTCCGATGAAGACGATGGCAGCCACGGCGGCCAGAATCGACATGTTCATCATGACCAGGAAGTTGATCTTGCGGCTCTTCACACCGGAGAGCTCTGCGGCGTGCTTATTGCCGCCCACGGCGTAGACGTGGCGGCCCACAATGGTGCGGGAGGAGAGGAAGGCGTAGATCAGCACGAGCACGCCCAGAATGATTCCGGCGATGGGGAAGGAGGTGCCCGGACGGCCGGTGGCGTAGAGGTAGGTGGCGTAGCCGATGATGAGTGAGATCAGCACGGTCCGCACGATGACGGTCCACAACGGAGCGGCCGCACCGCCGAGTTCCTGAGCAGCCTTCCGGGAGCGTACTTCACCGAAGATGATGGCGGCAATACCCAGGACGCCGATCACCAGCGTGAGGTTGTTGAAGCCGGTGTCCGGGCCGAGCTCCGCGAGGTAGCCGCCGCCCAGGTACTGAATCTGATCCGGCACCGGGATGGTAGCCGAGTGGCCGACGACCTGGTTGAGACCGCGGAAAAGGAGCATGCCCGCCAGGGTCACGATGAAGGCCGGAACGCCCACATAGGCCACCCAGAAGCCCTGCCAGGCACCGACCACGGCACCGATGGCCAGGCCGAAGATGATGCCCAGCCACCAGGGAAAGTGCCAGTCCTGGATGGAAAGCGCAACACAGATGCCGACGAAGGCAGCCACCGAACCCACCGACAGGTCGATGTGCCCGGCGATGATGACCAGCACCATGCCGATGGCCAGGATCAACACGTAGGAGTTGCCGTTGATCAGGTTCTGCATATTGAACGGCGTGAGGACCTTGCCGTCCGTGGCAATCTGGAAGCCGACGATCAGGACGAGCAGGGCGAAGACCATGCCGAACTGACGGAGGTTGTTGCCAAAAACGTACTTGATGTTTTTCATAGGATGTTCCCCTGGATGAAGGCGGGTCAGGCGGACTTTTTATTGGCGGTCATCAACTTCATCAGGCTTTCCTGATCCGCATCGCCGCGGTTCAGGACACCTGTGATGGCGCCTTCGAAAATGGTGTAGATACGATCGGACAGGCCCAGAAGCTCGGGCAGTTCGGAGGAGATCACAATGACGCCCTTGCCCTGCTCGGCAAGCTTCTGAATGATCCCGTAAATCTCATACTTGGCTCCCACATCGATGCCGCGCGTGGGCTCGTCCAGAATCAGCAGGTCCGGGTCGGTGAACATCCACTTGGCCAGAACCACTTTTTGCTGATTGCCACCGGAGAGCTTGGCAACGCCTTCATCCACCGAGGGAGTCTTGGTGCGCAGCTGCTTACGGTAGTCCTCCGCCACGGCGTACTCTTCGTCATCGCTGACCACCAGGCCGTGGGTAATTTTTTTCAGGGCCGCCGCCACCGTGGTGGCCTTGATGTCATCGAGCAGGTTCAGGCCCAGGGCCTTGCGGTCCTCGGTGACATAGCCAAGTCCATGGTTGATGGCGTCGGTGACATTGTGCATCCGGATTTCCTTGCCGTCCTTGACAATGGTCCCGGAGAGGTAGCGGCCGTAGGAACGGCCGAAAAGAGAACGGGCCAGTTCGGTGCGCCCGGCGCCCATCAGCCCGGCGAAACCGACGATCTCGCCTCGGCGGACGGTGAAGGATTCGTTCTTGCAGACCAGACGGTCGGCAATCTGCGGGTGGCCGACGTTCCAGTTCTTGACTTCGAAAAAGACCTCACCGATGTTCGGGGTGTGATCGGGGAACCGGGACTCCAGGGCCCGGCCCACCATGCCGCGGATGATCCTGTCCTCATTGACGCCATCGGCCACCACATTGAGGGTTTCGATGGTCTTGCCGTCGCGGATGATGGTGATTTCATCGGCGACGGCCTCGATCTCGTTGAGCTTGTGCGAGATCATGATGGACGCGATGCCCTTGCTCTTCAGCCCGCGGATCAGATCCAGCAGATGCTGCGAATCCGATTCGTTCAGGGCTGCCGTGGGCTCGTCCAGAATGAGCAGCTTGACGGATTTGTTGAGTGCTTTGGCGATTTCCACGAGCTGTTGCTTGCCGACGCCGATCTCCTTGATCGGGGTGTCGGGGTCTTCATTGAGGCCGACCCGGGCGAGCAGGTCCAGCGCCCGTCGGCGCGCCTGGGCCCAGTCGATGGCTCCGAAGCGGGTGGGTTCGTTGCCCAGGAAGATGTTTTCCGTGATGGACAGTTCCGGGATGAGCGCCAGTTCCTGGTGGATGATGACGATGCCGGCCGCCTCGGAGGCGCGGATGTCTTTGAACTTGCAGATTTCGCCCTGGTAAAAGATCTCACCGGAGTAGGTGCCGTAGGGATATACCCCGGAGAGAACCTTCATCAGAGTGGATTTTCCGGCGCCGTTTTCACCGCAGATGGCATGGATTTCCGCCGCGTGGACGGTCAGGGACACCTCGGAGAGGGCCTTGACGCCAGGGAACTCCTTGGTGATTGAGCGCATTTCGAGAATGACCGGCGATTTTGTGGCATCGCTAGACGGCATGGAAACCCCTCCCAGTGGGACGTCATTGTCGCCCCTGTGTACGTGTCTGAATGAAAGTAAACTCTGCCGCGGGTGTTGTCGTCAAGCATTGAACGCAACAACTCGATAACGGATGCGTTTCAACTCAGCCGGTTCTGGCGCCGAGTCCCCGGTTGAGCAGAGTGGGAATTCCTTGATGCTGCAGGACCAGAGCGGCTGCCCCGAGCGCCTCAGCTCGATTTCCCAGCGAGGACATGACCACCTCGGTGGTAGCGCCCACCGCGGGAACCACATGGCGCAGCAGGCCTCGGCGCACCGGGTCGAGCAGCAGATCTCCCAGGCCTGCGAGCGGGCCGCCGATCACTATGACCTCGGGGTTGAGCAGATTGGCCACTACTGCGGCCGCCCGCCCGACGGCCAGGCCGGCATCGTCCACCACTCTCAGAGTGGCGGGATCTCCCTCATGCGCCAGACGAAGGATGTCGTCCACGGTCGCAGGTGCGGGATTCCGTCGAGCGAGAAGTTCCATCATGGTGGTGGTTGAGGCCATGGTTTCCAGGCATCCACGATTGCCGCAGCGGCAGACCAGGCCATGCTCGGCGATGATGGTGTGACCGATTTCTCCGGTGACGCCGATCGCGCCATAGAACAGAGACCCATCCAGGATCAGCCCGGAGCCGATGCCGGAGCCGATTTTGATGAAGACCAGATTCTGAACGGCGGTGTGTTCGCCCCAGGTGATCTGCGCCAGCGCGCCGAGGTTGGCGTCATTGTCCACATAGGCGGGCACCTGGAGGGCGTTCTGGAGCATATCCAGGATCTTGATACCGACCCATTCGGGAAGAATGGCGCCCTGGATGACTGCGCCGCTGCGGCTGTCGATGGGCCCCGGGATGCCGACGCCAGCGCCAATGACGGCGCTGGGTGGGAGCCCGGTCTCGGCGAGGAGTCCGGTCAGCAGCGAGGTGGCGGCCTGAACGCCTTCCTCGGCCCGGTGTCCAAGGGGCAGTCGGGCGGCACCTTCAGCGACCACCCGGTAGTCCAGGCTGGCCAGGACAACCCGGACGTGGGAGCGGCCGACGTCGATCCCCACCGCCACCGCGCCCTCGGAGTTGAGCTGAACACTGGTGGCGCGCCGGCCGGAACTCGTGGTGGGCGCGGTGGTGACCAGGCCGTCATCGGACATGATCCGGACCAGATTGGAGACTGTGGCGGTGGAGAGCCCGGTATGACGGGAGAGCTCGGCCTGGGTCAGTGGGCCTACGCTGGAGAGCGCCTGGACAATGCGGCGCTGGTTCTGCTGCCTCAGGGCCGACTGAGAGCCGGGATTTCGGGGAGCGCCCGACACTGGACGCGGTTCTGAGGCCATGGGATCAGAGTGCCCCACTTTGTTTTTGCAGTCAAGAATTGAACACACTTGAGCGTCAACATGTGATGATTGACGGCGCACCGAGTGCTTGGCCTCGCCTCAGGCAGTGGCCTCGCGATGTCCCTGGGCCAGGGCGAGGTAGGTGTCGGCATTGCGGTGCAGGCCAGCGATCTCTTCCGGCGAGAGTTCCCGCCGCACCTTGGCCGGAACGCCGGCAACGAGGGAGCGGGGCGGGATGACCATGCCTTCGAGGACCAGGGCTCCGGCCGCCACCAGGGTCTCTTCGCCGATCACCGAGTGGTTGAGCAACGTGGCATGCATGCCGATCAGGCAGTGATCGCCGACCGTTGCGCCATGCACCACCGCTCCGTGACCCACGCTGACGCCCTCCCCGATCACCGTCTGGATGCCGTGATCGGTGTGCACCGCCACATTGTCCTGGAGGTTGCTCCGGGCACCCAGGGTGATTGCGTCACAGTCCGCCCGGATCACCGCGCCGTAAAAGACGCTCGCTTCCGGGTGAATGGTGGCCTGTCCGATCACCGTGGCCGTCGGCGCGATGAACGCCGTCGGGTCGATCTGTGGGCTGTTGCCGTTGTAACTGAGGATCGTCGCCATGAGGCGAGTGTAGCGGGAGCAGCAGCCGCCGGTCCCCGCTCAGCCAGCAGCCTCGCTCAGCCGGCGAAGACGACGGTGCGATGTCCGTCCAGCAGCACCCGATGCTCGGCATGCCATTGCACTGCCTGGGCGAGTGTCCGTGCCTCCACGGCGCGCCCCATCCGGGCCAGCCGCTCGGGCGTATGCGCGTGATCCACCCGGATGACCTCCTGCTCAATGATCGGACCCTCATCGAGATCCGCGGTGACGTAATGTGCGGTCGCGCCGATCAGCTTGACCCCGCGGGCATGCGCCTGGGCATACGGCCGAGCACCCTTGAATGAGGGCAGGAAGGAGTGGTGGATGTTGATGGCTCGCCCCTCCAGATCCCGGCATAGGTCATTGGAGAGGATCTGCATATAGCGGGCCAGCACCACGAGTTCCACCGAGTGTTCCTCGGCAAGCTCACGCAGCGTTTGCTCAGCCTGATCCTTGGTGGCGGCGGTCACCGGGACATGGTGGAAGGGGATGCCGTAGAACGCTGCCAACTCGGCCAGATCGGTGTGGTTGGAGACGATGGCGGGCACCTCGATGGGCAGCTGGCCTGAGCGTTGCTGGAAGAGCAGCTCATTGAGGCAGTGTGCCTCCTTGGAGGCCAGAATCAGGGTCCGCACCGGAGTGCCGACGCGGTGCAGTGCCCAGTCCATGCTGAAGGCCTCGGCCACCGGCTTCAGCGCGGCGTGCAATTCGCCGTAGGAGGAGCTGGCCGTAGCTTCCACCCGCATGAAGAAGCTGCCGCCCTCTGTGGGCTGACCGGGGAGCGCTGACTGGCCGGCCAGCGCCCGGCTCGGGCTGCCATACTGCTGCGATTCGGTGATGTTTCCGCCAGCGGCCACCAGTGCGCCACTGACCGCGTGCACGATGCCGGGCTGATCCAGGCAGGAGAGGGTCAGCGCGTAGCGTTCGGACACGTCGGAGTGCGGAAAAGAATCGGCCATTCCTTCAGGCTACTGGGTTTGAGCCGCCAATGCGGAGTCCGGTGCCGGCTGAGTGAGGCGTTGCCCGGTCAGGGAGCGGAGGGCTGCAAGCGCAGCAGCCCGCCCGGCACGGGTGGCGCCCAGCGTTGACGCCGATGCCCCATACCCCACCAGAAAGAGACGCGGCTCTTTCACGACGCTGACGCCATCGGCCGCCATCAGGATGCCGCCACCTGGCTCCCGCAACCTCAACGGGGTCAGCTGGTCCAGCGAGGCCCGGAACCCGGTGGCCCAGAGCACCACGTCGATGGGCTCCTCGCTGCCATCGGCAAAGACCGCAGCCCCAGATTTGAGCCGCACCAGGGGTCCGCGGGAGACCAGGATGCCCGCCTCAATGCCGCGTCGATACTGTTCGGTCAGCGGCAGCCCGGTCACCGAGACCACGGACGATGGCGGCCGCCCCGCCCGGGTGCGCTCGCTCACCGCACGCTCCACCTCGCGGCCCCAGTCGGGATTGAACTCGCGGCTGCGGAATTCCGGCGCGCGGCGGGTCGACCAGACGGTGCGGGCCCCGGCCTCCGCCAGTTGCAGCAGGAACTGCACGGCAGAAGTGCCCCCGCCCACCACCAGGACCCGTTGACCGGTGAATTCTGCGGCCGAACGGAAGTCGTGGGTATGCAGCTGCCGTCCGGCAAAATCTGCAGCCCCGGGGTAGACCGGCCAATAGGGGCGGTCCCAGGTCCCGGTCCCGCTCACCACCCGCCGCGCGCTGAAGGTTCCGGCATCGGTGATCACGCTGAGTGGGGCGGCATCGTCGCTCAAAGGGGAGCCATTCTGCACGGCGGACACCCGTACCGGGCGGAGCACCTGCAGGCCCATCGCTGCTTCGAAGGCACCGTAATATTCGGCTACCACCTCCGAGGCCGGCCGGGTGGTGTCCGGGCCGTCGGGAAAATAGCCCGCCTGGGGGAAGGCTGGGAGATCGTGGATGCCGTGCGCGGCCCCGAGTGTGAGGGAGGGCCAACGATGCCGCCAGGCACCACCCGGGCCAGGATTCGCGTCGATCACCAGAAAGTCGGTCCCGGCGCGCAAGCCCTTCCGGCTCAGGTGGTAGGCCGCAGCCAGCCCGGCTTGTCCCGCGCCGATCACGATGACCATGTACACCCGTTCCATGACCGGCTCAACGCCCAGAACGCCGACTCCCATTCCCGCGCAGTTGGGAACATTCCCGCACGGTTGGGAGGGGGCGGGGCGCAGCCCGTAGACTGGGCCTGTTGCGACTGGCGTAGGGTGGGTCACCACCGGGGAGCGACACACAGCGGTGGATGCACCCGGAAACCGTTGTGAACAGTGCAGACCATGGATCGAACGCCTGGGACCGAGGTCATGTTTACGGTGTGTCATCTTCAGGACAACCCGATAACCTGACCCATGAAACCCCGCGTCTTGTCGCACATCCCAAGGAGCCGCATATGTCCGTCGATCACGTCTCTAACCAGTCCCTCGCGGAGCTCGATCCCGAGATCGCCCAGGTCCTTTCCGATGAGCTGGGTCGCCAGCGCAACACCCTGGAAATGATCGCTTCAGAAAACTTTGCTCCCCGCGCTGTGCTGGAAGCCCAGGGCTCGGTGCTGACCAATAAGTACGCCGAGGGCTACCCGGGGCGCCGCTACTACGGTGGCTGCGAGTTCGTCGATGTCGCTGAGAACCTCGCCATCGACCGGGTCAAGGCGTTGTTCGGAGCCGAATACGCCAACGTCCAGCCGCATTCCGGCGCCCAGGCCAATGCCGCAGCGCTCGCCGCGATGATCACCCCCGGCGACAAGATCCTGGGTCTGTCCCTGGCTCACGGTGGTCACCTGACCCACGGCATGAAGCTGAATTTCTCCGGCAAGCTCTACGAAGTGGCTGCCTACCAGGTCGAAGAAGACAGCTTCCGTATCGATATGGACAAGCTGCGCGAGCAGGCCATTGCGGAGAAGCCTCAGGTCATCATCGCCGGTTGGTCGGCCTACCCCCGCCACCTTGATTTCGCCGCCTTCCGCTCCATTGCGGATGAGGTCGGCGCTCTGCTCTGGACCGATATGGCGCACTTCGCCGGTCTGGTCGCCGCGGGCCTGCACCCGAGCCCGGTGCCGTACTCCGACGTCGTCACCTCCACGGTGCACAAGACGCTCGCCGGCCCGCGTTCCGGCGTGATTCTGGCCAAGCAGGAGTGGGCCAAGAAGCTCAACTCCGCTGTGTTCCCCGGCCAGCAGGGCGGTCCGCTGATGCACGTGATCGCCGCCAAGGCGACCGCCTTCAAAATCGCCGGTTCCGCTGAGTTCAAGGAGCGCCAGGAACGCGTTCTCGAGGGCGCCAAGATCATCGCCGATCGCCTCAACCAGCCCGATGTCGCCGCAGCAGGCGTCTCGGTGCTGACCGGTGGGACCGATGTTCACCTGGTCCTGGTGGACCTGCGTCATTCTGAGCTGGACGGCCAGCAGGCCGAGGATCTGCTGCATTCCGTGGGCATCACGGTCAATCGCAACGCCGTGCCGTTCGACCCGCGCCCGCCGATGGTCACCTCCGGTCTGCGCATCGGTACTCCGGCGCTGGCCACCCGCGGATTCGGTGCTGCCGAGTTCACCGAGGTCGCCGAGATCATCGCCACCGCGCTCAAGGCAGGTTCCTCCGTCGATGCCGAGGCGCTCAAGGCTCGCGTGGCCAAGCTGGCTGAGGACTTCCCGCTGTACCCCGGGATCGAAGGCTGACGATGACTGCCCAGACTCTGGATGGCAAGAAGGCTGCCGCGGAGCTAAAGGCCGAGCTGGTCGAGCGGATCGCCGCGCTCAAGGGGCGCGGTGTGACGCCCGGGCTGGCCACGGTGCTCGTCGGTGACGATGCCCCCAGCCACGCCTATGTGCGGATGAAGCACCGCGATGCCCAGGAGCTGGGCTTCGCCTCCTTCGAACGCCCTTTGCCTGCTGAGACCAGCCAGGCTGAGCTGGAAGCCGTCATCGACGAGCTGAACGCGAATCCGCAGGTGCACGGCATCCTGGTGCAGATCCCACTGCCCAAGCACCTGGATGAGCATGCCATCCTGGAGCGGATCAACCCGGACAAGGATGCCGACGGCCTGCACCCGGTCAATCTGGGCAAGCTGGTACTCAATGTCAACGGCCCCATCGACAGTCCGCTGCCCTGCACTCCGGTGGGCGCCATCGAGCTCCTGCTGCGCAACGACATCGAACTCGCTGGGAAGCACGTGGTGGTGGTGGGACGTGGAATCACGGTGGGGCGCGCGCTCGGCCTGCTGTTGACTCGCCGCGTCATCAACGCGACCGTGACGCTGACCCACACCGGCACCGTTGATCTGCCTTCGTATCTGCGTCAGGCCGATGTGGTGATTTCTGCCGTCGGTGTGGCTCATCTGATCACCGCGGAGGACCTCAAGCCCGGTGCCGTGGTGCTCGATGTCGGCGTCTCCCGGGAGCTGGACCAGGCGACCGGTAAGTCGATGCTGCGTGGCGACGTGGACCCGAGCGTCTGGGAGACGGCGTCCTGGGTGTCGCCAAATCCGGGCGGCGTGGGCCCGATGACGCGGGCTCTGTTGATGAGCAATGTGGTCCAGGCCGCGGAACGGCTGGCAGCCAACGCCTGACCGGCATCTCTGACGCTGACCGACGCCCTGACCGAACGGGTAGAGGGGCGGGGGTACTCCAGAGGGAGTAGGCCCGCCCCTCCGCTGTGCCACCCCGGAGGGCTGTGTCCACGCACTGTGAGGATTAGGCTCCTGCTATGACGGCAAGCCCTGGTGCGACCATGCGTACGGTGCCCCGCGGGCAGCTCATTCGCACCCTGGCCCTCATCGTGGGCCTGTGCATCGTGGGCGTCCTGGGCAGCCACCTGGGCCAGTTCCGTCAGCCCGAGGCGCGTCCGCTCGATGCCCTGGCCGTCATCGTGCTTCTGCTCGGCCCTTTAAGCCTGCTGCTGCGCTGGCGCCTCCCCGCCGTGATGCCACCCTTCACTCTTGCCTGCAGCCTGATCTATCTGCTCATGGGCTATCCCTGGGGTCCTCAGCCGCTCAGCTTCGCCGCGGCCGTGATTCTGGCCTTCATCGCGGGGCTGCGTCTGATGCCCTGGCTGTGCCTGGCCATTGCCGCGCTCGCGGTGCTGGCGTCATCGCTGGTCCCGGGAGTGAGCCCCGCAGAACTCGGCGTGTTCCGGGCCTGGGCCGTGGTGGCCTGGCTCGTGGTGGTGGGCCTGGCGGGGCAGGTGATCCGCTGGCGGGTGGAACGGATTCAGGAGATGCGCCGCCGCAGGGTGGAGCAGGCAGAGATGGACCGTAACAGTGAGCGGCTGGCCTTGGCCCGCGATATTCACGATGTGGTGGCGCATTCTCTGGCCACCATCAATGTGCGGGCATCGGTTGCGCTGCACCTGGCACACCGTGATCCGAGCCAGGTTGAACCGGCGTTGAAGGCGATCAAGACGACGTCCAAGGAAGCGCTTGACGAGGTCCGTGAACTCCTGGGCGTGCTGCGCCAGGACAATCCGTCCACCGCGCCGCTGGAACCAACCGCCCCACTGGAGCGGTTGCCCAGGCTCTTTGACCAGGCGCGCGATGCCGGCCTGGAGGTGAGCGAGCGGATCAACCTGGGGCGGCCGCTGAGCGCTGGGCAGCAGGCGGTGTGTTTTCGGGTGGTGCAGGAATCGCTGACCAATGTGATCCGCCACGCCCATGCGCATCGTGTCCAGGTGCGGATCAACAGTTCCACAGCGTTGTTGAGCATTGAGGTGGACGATGACGGCCGTGGGCTCGGGGTGGAAAGCCCAGAGGCGAGCGCCGGAAATGGGTTGCGCGGCATGCAGGAGCGGGTCAGCGGCCTGGGCGGGACGCTGAGCCTGCAGAATCTGGGGCCGGGCCTGGGTATTCATGTACTGATTCCGCTGGTTCCACCGACCGGATCCGGCTTGACGGGCTCGGCGCGCCCGGCGGATGCTGAGATGACGACACCCCCGGAGGTGAAGAATCATGATTGAGGTTCTGCTGGCGGATGACCAGACGCTCATCCGTGCGGGTTTCCGGGCCCTGATCGATGCCGAACCGGATATGCACGTAGTGGGCGAGTGCGGCACTGGCGCCGCCGTGGTCCGGCTGGCTCAGCGGCATCGTCCCACGGTGGTCCTGATGGACATCCGGATGCCCGATGGCGATGGGCTCACCGCCACGGAAGCGATCACCGCCAATCCCGCTCTAGCGCAGACCAAGGTCATCATTCTGACCACTTTTGAGCTGGACGAATACATCCTGCGAGCCATCCACGCCGGGGCCGCGGGGTTCCTGGTCAAGGACACCGAGCCGGAAGAGCTTCTGCGCGGTATCCGGGTTGTCGCGGAGGGGGAAGCATTGCTCTCACCCTCGGTGACCCGCAAGATGCTCCAGCAGCTGGCCCAGCACAGCAGCGAATTCCACTTCCCGCCCGGATTCGACCAGCTGACCTCCCGAGAACGTGAGGTACTGGCGCTGGTGGGGGAGGGCTGCAATAACACCGAGCTGGCTCAGAGGTTGTTCATCGCCCCGCTGACCGCCAAGACGCACGTCTCGCGCGTGATGACCAAACTGGCGGCACGCGACCGGTCCCAGCTGGTCGTCATGGCCTACGAATCGGGACTGGTGCGACCAGGCCAGGCGACGGCATCGCACGCTGACTGAGGCTGTTGACTGGCTATCGGCTGGCCGCTCTGACTGACTGGACGCCCCCACTGCACCGCAGGGAGTACCCGGCCGTGCCAAGATGACTCCACGGGAGGGACGCCTTCGGAGGCGCGGAAGAGAAGACTCATCAGTGAGGCCAGAAAGGCCGCATGTTCACCGTTGAGGAGTTCTGATGTTCACCACCCTGGCCCCAGCCGTCACCGCAGGCCTTGCCTATGCTCCCGCCTTTGGCCCCATGGGTCATGGCGGTCCCGGGTTCTTCTTCCCCTTGCTGTTTATTGTGCCGTTCGTCTTCCTGGCCTTTGTGGCGGTCATGGTCACGGTGGGACGGCGCTTCTGGTGGCGCAGGCACCATGAGATGGGCAGCCTCGGCGCCGAATCCGTGTTGCGCGAGCGCTATGCCCGCGGCGAGATCGATGAATCCGAGTACCGTGCGCGTCTGGAGGTTCTGCGCAGTAATCCGCGCTGAACTTGAATCCGCGCTGACGCTGAGGACGCTGAGTGGGATTCGGAAGAGATCCCGCTCAGCCTCTTCATAGAATCGAATATGTGTACTAGCCTGTGTTGAGTGTCCCTTGATTCCATCACTCACTCCGCAGACCGGAACCAGCCGGAATTTGTCGTCTCCGCTCACCAGCTGACCAAAAAATACGGTGACTTCACCGCGGTAGACGGCATCAGCTTTGACGTCCCCGCGGGTGAGGCTTTTGGCCTGTTGGGGCCCAACGGTGCTGGTAAATCGACCACCATGCGGATGATTGGTGGAGTCTCTCAGCGCACCTCTGGCACCCTGACCATCATGGGGCTGGACCCGGAACAGCACGGACCCCAGGTCCGGGCTCACCTGGGCGTGGTGCCTCAGCAGGACAATCTGGATGAGGAACTGCGGGTGCGGGACAACCTCATCGTGTACGGCCGCTACTTTGGTCTGCCGCTGAGTTACCTCAAGCCCAAAGCGGAGGAGCTGCTGGAGTTCGCCCAGCTCACCGACAAGGCTCAGGCCAAGGTGGACGACCTGTCCGGTGGCATGAAGCGCCGGCTGACCATTGCCCGCTCACTGGTCAACGATCCGAAGATCCTGCTGCTGGATGAGCCCACCACCGGCCTGGACCCGCAGGCGCGCCACATTCTCTGGGACCGGCTCTTCCGGCTCAAGGAGGCTGGCACCACGCTGATCCTCACCACCCACTACATGGACGAGGCGGAACAGCTCTGTGACCGGCTCATTGTGGTGGATCAGGGTCAGATTATGGCGGAAGGCTCCCCGGCCTCGCTGATCCGGGAGTACTCCACCCGGGAGGTGGTGGAGCTTCGCTTCGGTTCGGAGCGCAATGCCTCGGTTGCGACCGAGCTGGCGACGCTTCCCGGGTTCGCAGGCCCCGGTGGTCTGGCTGACCGGGTGGAGAGCCTGCCGGACCGGGTGCTGGTCTATTCGAACGATGGCGAAGCGGTGCTGGAGGCGGTGACCAGTCGCGGCCTGCGACCGCTCACCTCTCTCGTCCGCAGGTCATCGCTGGAGGATGTCTTCCTCCGGCTGACGGGGAGGAGCCTCGTTGACTGAGCATGGTCTGAGTGGGCACAACGCCGCGTCGCCCGCCGACTCCGGAGCCGGCATCGCGCGTGGCCGGACCCGTCTGCCCAACCCCTTGACCCCACTCGAATCCGCCGAGCGTGCCCGGCGCTTCGGCTGGTGGTATTTCGCCGAGCAGGTCCTGCGGCAGATGCGGGTCTATCTGGTCTCCGTCATCATGTACTCGATCGGCACCCCGCTGGCCTATCTGTTGGCGATGGGTGTTGGACTGGCCACCCTGGTCAATGCCAGTGCGCAGCACCAGTTCTCCGGGGTCAGCTACCAGGTCTTCATCGCCCCGGCGTTGGTTGCTTCAACGGCGCTGATGTCCGCCGCCGGGGAATTCATGTACCCCGTGATGGATGGCTTCAAGTGGCGGCGGGTCTACTACGGGCCCTATGCCTCTCCGTTGCGTCCCGAGCAGATTGCTCAGGGGCATGTGGTGGCGGTGTTCCTGCGGATTCTGCTGCCCACTGTCATCTATTACCTGATCGTAGTGCTGTTCGGGGTGGCACCGAGCCCCTGGGGCTGGTTCTCGGTGCTCAGCGCGAGCATCGCAGCCATGTCTTTCGGCCTGCCGCTGATGGCCTGGACGGCCACCCTGACCAAGGATGCCGGGCAGTTCGCCCTGGTGCAGCGCTTTGTGGTCGCCCCGTTGTTCCTGTTTTCCGGGACCTTCTTCCCGCTGACCCAGTTGCCGTGGTTCCTGCAGTGGATCGGCTGGATTTCGCCGTTGTGGCACGCCACGGAGCTGGGACGCGTGTTCAGCTTCGGCTACCAGGAACCTCTCTGGCTGAGCCTGATGCATGCCGCCTATCTACTGGTGCTGGCCTGGCTGGGCTGGGTCCTGGCCCAGAGAATGTTTGCCCGGAGGTTACAGGGATGAGTCCCCAGACTTTAGCCGCCCGCGATGCCGTGGCTGCCGCCGTCCAGCGCGTGGCCGCACGAAAGGGCCCGCTGGCTGCTCTGTATTCTGGCAACGCCCGGGCTGTCATCGCCCGCGGACTGCTGGTCAGCCGCAGCACCAACTGGCCCGTCATGGTGTCCGGGTTCTTTGAGCCGGTCCTCTACCTGCTCTCGATGGGCGTTGGCCTGGGCGGACTGGTCGGTACCGTCACGGGGCCCGGTGGCGCACCGATCAGCTACGCGGCGTACATCGCCCCGGCCCTCCTGGCCACCTCGGCCATGAACGGCGCGGTCTACGACTCCACGATGAACGTTTTCTTCAAGATGAACTTCGCCAAGCTGTACCAGGGCATGCTTTACACCTCGCTGGGTCCGCTGGACGTGGCGCTGGGCGAGATCTTCCTGGCCCTGCTGCGTGGGCTGGTCTATGCGACTGGGTTCACCGTGGTGATGGCGGTGATGGGGCTGGTGAGTTCGCCCTGGGCGCTGCTCATGGTGCCGGCGTCGGTGTTCATCGCTTTCGGTTTTGCCAGCTTCGGTATGGGCATCACCAGCTTTATGAAGACGTTCGCCCAGCTGGACTGGGTGGGCTTCGTGATGCTGCCGATGTTCCTGTTCTCCGCCACGTTCTACCCGCTGAGCGTCTACCCGGAACCCATTCAGTGGCTGATTCAGGCGATGCCGCTCTGGCACGGGGTGGAGTTGCTGCGCGAGCTGGGTGCTGGCGTGGTCGGCTGGGGAACACTGGGGCACCTGGCGTATTACCTGGTGATGATCGTGGCGGGGCTGGTCCTGACCACCTCACGCCTGCGGAAGCTGTTCCTGCGCTGACGCCTCGCTGGCGGAGCTCGTTCGCCGCTCGCGGAAGCCCGGCCCAGGAAACCACAATCCTCAGGCGACAGGAGACAATAGGAGCATGTTCTCGCAAATCTCAGACAGTACCCCTGGTAACTCTCAGCGACGGCCCGGCCGCTGGGCCGCGGTAGGCCCGATTGTCCTCGCCGTGGTGTTCCTGGTGGCTCTGGTGCTGGCAGCGAACAACAACACGGTGTTGGGCTGGTTCATCGCCGCGGTGGCTCTGGCCTGGCTGATCCTCGCCACCTTGGTCTACATCGGCGTGGTCAAGGCCGCCCGGTTCGGAGCCGAGCAGGTGCGCCGGGTACGGGCTGACCTGAGCGGTCAGCAGCACCCGGCGTCATCGTCGGCCTCAGCACCGGCGGGCACCCGACTGGTGGATGAGAGCCCCAGCCACGGTGTGCGGGATACCAAACTGGACCACAGCTTCAAGATCGTTCAGGTTCAGGCCCGGGTGATTCGTGACGAGTGGGCCAAGGCCGATGGCGGCGATCAGGAGATTGTGGCGCGCGCTCTGGAGACGATCGACATCACGGCACACAACGGCCGGGACATGCTCGGCGTGAACCGGCCCGGCGACGACACCATCTCCGGCGTGGTGATCGACTGAGACACCTCCGCCGTACAGACTTCGGGCCAGGGCAAAACGTCAGCCATAACGAGTAAGGTGATGGAGTGAGCAGCACAACACCCGATACCACCGCAGCAGTCAGCACCGGTTCCGTACGGCCGGCGAAACCGGAGAATGCGCTCCGGCTCGCCTCCGTCAACGTCAACGGCATCCGTGCCGCCTATCGTAAGGGCATGGCGGACTGGCTGGCCGATCGTGAAGTCGACATCCTCTGCCTTCAGGAGGTGCGTGCGCCCGATGACGTGGTGAACGGCTTTCTGGCCGAGGAATGGCACCTCCTTCACGCGGAAGCGGCGGATAAGGGCCGTGCTGGCGTCCTGATCGCCTCGCGTAAGGGCGCTTTCGAACCGACTGCCACCCGACTGGGCGTGGGTGACTCGTATTTCGATACTACGGGTCGCTGGGTGGAGGCTGATTACGCCCTGCCTGGAGGCAAGCAACTCACCGTGGTCAGCGCTTACGTCCACTCCGGTGAGGTGGACACCCCCAAGCAGGTGGACAAATACCGCTTCCTTGATGCCATGGTGGTGCGCCTGCCGGAACTGGCAGCACACAGCGACTATGCCGTGATCGTGGGTGACCTCAACGTGGGGCACAAGACGCTGGACATCAAAAACTGGAAGGGCAATGTCAAGAATGCCGGTTTCCTGCCGCAGGAACGGGCCTACTTTGACCGCTTCTTCGGTGAGGAGATCGGCTGGAAGGACGTAGCCCGGGAGATTGCGGGCGAGGTGGAGGGGCCGTACACCTGGTGGTCCCAGCGCGGCCAGGCCTTCGACAACAACACCGGATGGCGCATCGACTACCAGATGGTGACCCCCAGCCTGCTGGCCGAGGTGGCCGACGTCGTGGTGGACCGTGCGGCCAGCTATGACGGTCGATGGTCCGATCACGCGCCTCTGGTGGTCGACTACACGATTCTCTGACGCTGGGTCCTCAGACCCGGGTCCCCTCCCGATTCTCACTGAAAGCAACGAAAGTACCTATCCCATGACTGCCGCACGCCAACGGATTCTTTCCGGAGTCAAGCCCACCGCCGATTCTCTGCATCTGGGGAACTACATCGGGGCCGTCCGGCAGTGGGTGGCCATGCAGGATCAATACGAGGCAGTCTTCTTCATCCCGGACCTGCACGCCATCACGGTGGACTTCGACCCGGCGGCGCTGGCCACGCGGACCCGCACGGTGGCCGCCCAGTACATTGCCGCTGGCGTCGATCCGGAGAAGGCGATCTTCTTCGTCCAGTCTCATGTGCCCGAGCATGCCGAGTTGGCCTGGGTGCTCAATTGCCTCACCGGCTTTGGCGAGGCCTCCCGGATGACCCAGTTCAAGGACAAAACCGCCAAATCCGGCTCCGATGCCGCGACACTGGGACTGTTTGCCTACCCGACGCTGATGGCGGCGGACATCCTGCTCTATCAGGCTGATCTGGTGCCGGTCGGTGAGGACCAGCGGCAGCACCTGGAGCTGACCCGCACGCTGGCCAACCGCTTCAATACCCGGTTCGGGGAGACGTTCACGGTCCCGGAGGCGACGATTCTCAAAGAAACCGCGAAGATCTACGACCTGCAGAACCCCGCGGCCAAGATGTCCAAAACGGGGGAATCCCCCAATGGGGCCATCCAGCTGCTGGAGGATCCGAAGATCGCGGCCAAGCGCATTAAATCCGCGGTCACGGATGACGGCACCGAGATTCGGTTCGATGCGGAGGCCAAGCCGGGGGTGTCCAATCTGCTGACCATCTACTCCTCACTGACCGGGCGCAGCATCGCGGAGCTGGAAGAAGCGTACGCGGGCAAGATGTACGGGCACCTCAAGGTGGATCTGGCGGAGGTCATGGTGGACTTCGTCACCCCGTTGCGCGCACGCACGGCGGAGCTGCTCGATGATCCTGCTGAGCTGGACCGTCTGCTGGCCCACGGCGCGCAACGCGCCCGTGCCATCGCCTCCGTGACGCTCCAGGACGTGTACAACAAGGTCGGTCTGCTGGCCCCGGCTACAGCGGGTCGCTGAGATGTCCTCGGTCGCGGAAACACTCGGGGTGGAGCGTCTGGTGGGCGTTGTGCTTGCCCTCCCGGAGCCCTATGCGACCGAACTGCGACGATGGCGAGCCTCCCTGGGGGATCCGCTGGCTGAGATCGTGCCTGCACACATCACCCTGGTGACCACGACGCCCACCGCCAACTGGGAAGCAGTCGTGGCGCACGTGCGCGAGGTCGCCGCCGGACAAGGAGAGTTCGAGGTCACCCTGGAGGGCACCGGAAGCTTCCGTCCGGTCTCCCCGGTGGTCTATCTGAAGGTGGCACAGGGGTTCGATGACTGCCTCGCTCTGCACTCCAGGCTCCAGCAGGGGCCCCTGGAACGGACGTTGCCTTTCCCCTTTCACCCGCATGTCACGGTGGCTCATGAGATCTCCGAGCCGGCGATGGACGATGCCGAGGAGCGCTTGAGTGACTACAGGGCCTCCTTTCGGGTGGACAGCATGGGCCTCTATGAACACGATTCGTCCGGGTTGTGGCAGTTGTGCGAGGAGCTCAGCTTTGGCGGCGCGGCAGCAGGCGCCGAGGACTGAGCGGTGATGGCCGAGCCCTCAGGAACGCGACCAGAGACGGTTCCGACCGAGCCCGCCCCGGACGATCTGCTGGAACTCCAGCGCCGCCGTCGTCTCGCAGCCGTTGAACTTCACCGAGTGCATCGGGCTGCGGCGAAGGGCACTCCGGTTCCGCGCCCGGACCGGATCAAGGCCCAACTGGGTGTCCTGATGGCCCAACTGAATCTGTTCCGGCCCCTGAGGGCCTGGCAGGTCTATACGCTCCGTCACGGGCCGCTGATGGCCGCAGGCAGCTCTTACACGATGTTCTTTTCCATTGCGGCACTGCTCGTGGCGGGCTTCTCCATTTTCGCCCTGGTCGCGGGTGGCAACACGGCGCTGCAGGACGTCGTGGTCCGGGTGGTGAACCAGTCCACACCGGGCCTGATCAACATGGGGGATGGGCGCGGCCTGGCGACGCCTGAGGAGCTGTTCTCCCATTCAGGGGGCTTCAGCCTGAGCCTGGTGATCTCCACGATCACACTGCTGGTGACCTCGCTCGGCTGGATCGCCGGGTTGCGGGAGGGTGTGCGAGGCGTCTTCGGCGCCGGGGCACTGCAGACCAACGGCGTGCTGCTCAAACTCAAGGATCTGGCCACACTGCTGCTGCTCGGTGTGGCGCTCGTGGTGACTTCCGTGCTCAGCGTCGGGACGGCCACCGCGCTGGACTGGCTTCGGCAGACGCTGAACCTGTCCCAGATCATGGAGCCCCTGACCTTTATCGCGGCGCTGGTGGTGATGCTGGCGCTGGACGTGGCTGTCTCTGCGGTGTTGTTCCGCTTCGCAGCCGCCGTCACGATGCCCCGTAAGGTGCTGTGGCAGACCGTGCTGCTGGCCGCGATCGGCTCCACCCTGCTGCGCAGCCTCTCCAGCCTGCTGCTCGCCAACGTTGCGGGGCGCAATCCGCTGCTGGCACCCTTCTCGGTGATCCTGGGCTTGTTCGTCTGGTTCTATCTGCTCTCCCAGGTCTACCTGCTGGCCACCGGCTGGGCTGCGGTAGGCACCGCCGATGTCGCCACCCGGGCCCGGGAGAAGGCGCGCCGGGAAGCGGAACTGGAGCGGTATAGCGGTCGGGTCGACGCCGCCCGCCCGGGAGTACTGGGTCGACTGCGCGGACTCTTCCGGCGCCATCGGCCGTCCTGACGGCTTAGGGTGCCGCGTCGGCGTCAAAGTCTTAAGCACTTACCGTTCGATGCCGCCCGGAGATCGTTGAATTCGAGGGACCTTGGTGTGAGCGCTGCTCAGTAAGTGCTTAAAACCTTGACGCCCCCGGGGGCATCCAACCGGAGAATGGGCTTCTGACTGGGCGTTCGTGCGCATGGGCGTAGCTGTCAGCGCTATTCTCAGAAGAACAGGTTCCCCGACTTGGTGGGGTCGTTCTCTTCGAGGAACTTTCCGATCCGTTGCCACAGCGGCTTCTTTGCCGCCGCAGTCTGCTCGGGTCCGTTCGTCGCGGAAAGGTCCAACGGGGGCAGCGCTGGCGCTCGTCGCATGCTGAGAACTGCCGCGAGTTCGCGCTCGGTCAGGCTCATTGAGGCTGCCGTTTGTGCCTGACGGCGCAAGCGGCGCTCGCTGACACCGCGCATGTGCGCAAGCAGCGACCACTCATCCTGGCTGAGGATCAATTCCTCGGAGGTCGGGCCGATTGCCGACGGCATCGGCGTGACGTCGCCCATGTGATGGCTCCTTCGGTGGGGTGTTCACAGTCTAGATTGCTCGGTCGGTCCCATCCATGCGCTCTCACGAAAAGCGCCCCGCCGGACCACCCGGAATCCGGATGCGCCGACGGGGCGTCGTTCAGAGAATGGTCAGACCCGACGACTCAGGATCGCCTGCTTCACCTCGGAGATCGCCTGGGTGATCTGGATGCCGCGTGGGCACGCCTCGGAGCAGTTGAAGGTCGTCCGGCAGCGCCACACGCCCTCTTTGTCGTTGAGGATATCCAGGCGCATATCCCCGGCATCATCGCGCGAATCGAAGATGAAGCGGTGCGCATTGACGATGGCGGCCGGGCCGAAATACTGGCCGTCGGTCCAGAACACGGGGCAGCTGGAGGTGCAGGCGGCGCACAGGATGCACTTGGTCGTGTCATCGAAGCGGGCGCGCTCCTCAGCGGACTGTAGGCGTTCCTTGGTGGGCTCGTGGCCCTTGGAGATCAGGAACGGCATGACCTCGCGGTAGGACTGGAAGAAGGGCTCCATGTCCACGATGAGGTCCTTCTCGATCGGCAGGCCCTTGATCGGCTCGACGATGATCGGCTTCTTGGTGTCCAGATCCTTGAGCAGGGTCTTGCAGGCCAGCCGGTTGCGGCCGTTGATCCGCATGGCATCGGATCCGCAGACGCCGTGGGCGCAGGAGCGGCGGAAGGACAACGTGCCGTCGTACTCCCACTTCACCTTGTGCAGGGCGTCCAGCACGCGATCCGTGCCGTACATCGTGAGGTTCCACTCATCCCAGTGCGGCTCGGCGCCCTCGGGGGTCTCTGCCTCCGGGTTGTAGCGGCGCACTTTCAGGGTGATGTTGAACGTGGGGATCTCTCCGCCACCACCCATGCCCTCAGGCAGAACAATCTTGGACGCCGGCTCCGGAGCGGTCTCGGCGGTCTCGATCGTGGATGTCATCAGTACTTCCTCACCATCGGCTCATAGCGGGTGAAAACAACCGGCTTGGTGTCCAGCCGGATGCCAGCAATATGTTCGGTCTCGGCGGCATCGTCCAGGTACGCCATGGAGTGCTTCATGAACTTGATGTCATCGCGCTCCGGGAAGTCCTCGCGGAAGTGACCGCCGCGGGACTCTTCGCGGTGCAGCGCCGCCACCGTCATGACCTTGGCGAGCTCCAGCAGGAAGCCCAACTCGACGGCCTCGAGGAGGTCCAGGTTGAAGCGCTTGCCCTTGTCCTGCACGGTGATCCGCGTGTACCGCTCCTCCAGAGCGGCGATGTCGGTCAATGCCCGGTCCAGGGTCTCTGCGGAACGGAACACCTGCATATTGGCGTCCATCGTGTCCTGCAGATCCTTGCGGATCGCGGCGACCTTCTCGGTGCCGGAGGAGGTCCGCACGTGGTCCAGCAGGCCCAGCGTGTAGGCCTCCGGATCCTCCGGCAGATCCACGAAGTCAGCGGTCTTGGAGTACTCGGCGGCGGCGATGCCGGCCCGCTTGCCGAAGACGTTGATGTCCAGCAGCGAGTTGGTGCCGAGACGGTTGGAACCGTGCACCGAGACGCAGGCGACCTCACCCGCAGCGTAGAGGCCAGGGATCACGGTCTCGTTATCCTGCAGAACCTCGGCCTGGATGTTGGTCGGGATGCCGCCCATGGCGTAGTGCGCAGTCGGGAACACCGGCACGGGTTCCGTGAAGGGCTCCACGCCGAGGTAGGTGCGGGCGAATTCGGTGATATCGGGCAGCTTCGCCTCGATATGAGCCGGTTCCAGGTGGGTCAGGTCCAGCAGCACGTAGTCCTTGTTCGGGCCACAGCCACGGCCCTCGCGGACCTCGTTCGCCATCGAGCGGGCGACGATGTCACGGGGCGCCAGGTCCTTGATGGTGGGGGCGTAGCGCTCCATGAAACGCTCACCTTCGGAGTTACGGAGGATCGCGCCTTCGCCGCGGGCGGCTTCGGAGAGCAGGATGCCCAGGCCGGCCAGACCGGTCGGATGGAACTGGAAGAACTCCATGTCCTCCAGCGGAATGCCGCGGCGGAAGGCGATGGCCATGCCGTCACCGGTGAGGGTGTGGGCGTTGGAGGTGGTCTTGAAGACCTTGCCGGCACCGCCGGAGGCGAAGACCACGCTCTTGGCCTGGAAGACGTGCAGTTCACCGGAGGCCAGATCGTAGCTGACCACGCCGGCAACGCGCTTCTGCAGATAGGTGGTGCCGTCCTCGCGGACGGCCTCTTCCTCGACCGTGAGCAGATCGAGCACGTAGTACTCGTTGTAGAACTCCACGTTGTGCTTGACGCAGTTTTGGTAGAGCGTCTGCAGGATCATATGACCGGTGCGGTCTGCGGCGTAGCAGGCGCGGCGAACCGGCGCCTTGCCGTGATCACGCGTGTGGCCACCGAAGCGGCGCTGGTCGATGCGGCCCTCCGGGGTGCGGTTGAAGGGCAGGCCCATCTTTTCCAGGTCCAGCACGGCGTCGATGGCTTCTTTGGCCATCACCTCTGCGGCATCCTGGTCCACCAGGTAGTCGCCACCCTTGACAGTGTCAAAGGTGTGCCATTCCCAGTTGTCCTCTTCCACGTTCGCCAGGGCCGCACACATACCACCCTGGGCGGCACCGGTGTGGGAGCGCGTGGGGTAGAGCTTAGTCAGCACCGCAGTGCGGGCGCGCTGGCCAGACTCGATGGCCGCGCGCATGCCTGCTCCTCCCGCACCGACGATCACGACGTCGTACTTGTGAACCTGCATGCTTCGCTCCTTGGCGGGTCGAACGGTGGTACCTGGCGTGGTCGGATCAGCTCTGCTGAGGGCCGCCCAGGCGGATGTGAATAGTAGAGATGCCCTTAGCGGACCGGGCAGAAATCGGGAAGGTTGGCGGCGCCGGGGATGCAGGGGTCAAAGGTGAAGATGACCAGGGTTCCCAGAGTGACGACCACGATGGCGGCCAGGAAGAGCAGAGTCTTCAGCGTGACGCGGGTGGCGTTCTTCTCGGCGTAGTCGTTGATGATGGTGCGTACGCCGTTCGTACCGTGCAGCATGGCCAGCCACAGCATCAGCAGATCCCAGACCTGCCAGAACGGGCTGGACCACTTACCGGCGACGAAGGCGAAATCGATCTGGTGTACGCCCTCGCCCGCCATCAGGTTGACGAACAGGTGGCCGAAGATCAGTACGACCAGAACCACGCCCGAGAGGCGCATGAACAGCCAGGCGAACATCTCGAAGTTCGAGCCCTTGGTGCCGTTCCGCTGGTAGTTGACCCGGCTGCGCGGGCTTTCAATCGTCGTCATCTCAGTGACCTCCCCAGAGCGGTGCAAGCACAATGCTCAGTTGGCGAATCAGGAACGGCACCATCACGACGACCCAGAGGCCGAGTGCTCCCCAGAGCAGCTGACGCTGGTACTTGGGGCCCTTCTTCCAGAAGTCCACCAGAATCAGGCGCAGGCCGTTGAAGGCGTGGAAGACGATGGCGGCCACCAGTGCGGCTTCGCCCACGCCCATCAGGGGGTTTTTGTAGGTGCCGATGACGGCGTCGTATGCCTCGGGCGAGACGCGCACCAGAGAGGTGTCCAGCACGTGAACCAACAGGAAGAAGAAAATCACCACACCGGTGACTCGATGGCCGACCCACGACCACATGCCTTCATGGCCGCGGTAGAGGGTGCCAGCTGGTTTTGTCGGCACTGATAAACCTCCGGGTGTTTGGACGGCATCCGCTGTGTCCCGGCTCGCTGATGAGTGCGAACCTTGCCGGTTGCCAGAGCTCAGCCAGTCACGCTGACTCAGCCCCAAATTTAGGCTTCGCTCACAGCTTACTCAACTTAGCCTACCCTTGCTGAGTGGCCCGGATCACTTTATTGGCGCGGTTCTTGCCCTACAGGCCGTGAGTGGGATATGGATCACCACGGTCATGTCCCACCGGAGACAGGGTGGTCGGCTAGAGTGAGCGCCAATGAATACGCATCATGCTTCTGAAAACGGTGTACCGCTCAGTGCCGCGCAGGGGGAGGCGTTGGCCTCGTTTCATGCGGTGATTCCGGCGGGCGGCGTCGGCACCCGGCTGTGGCCGCTCTCGCGCGCGGGCGCGCCGAAGTTTCTGCATGACCTTACCGGATCGGGCAGCACTCTGCTGCGGTCCACCTATGATCGACTGACTCCGCTCGCGGGCGAGCGGATGATGGTCGTCACCGGTGTGGCTCATCGACAGGCGGTCTGCGGTCAGCTGCCGGAGGTGCCGGATTCCGAGTTGGTGCTCGAAAGCGAACCCAAAGACTCTGCGGCCGCGATCGGACTGGCCGCCGCGATTCTCTATGAGCGGGATCCGAAGATCATCATGGGATCCTTCGCTGCGGACCACGTGATCAGCCCGGATGACGTCTTTCAGCAGGCTGTCCACGAGGCTATTCTGACGGCGGCACCCTCCGAGGCTGCCCCTGCGGGCCGGATCGTCACGATCGGCATCGAGCCCACGCATGCCTCCACCGGCTTCGGGTACATCCGTACCGGTGACCAGCTGGAGGTTACCGGTGCACCGCACGCCCATGCAGTGGCGGAGTTCGTGGAGAAGCCGGACCAGACGACGGCGGACCGGTACATCGAGGAGGGCGGCTACCACTGGAATGCCGGGATGTTTGTGGCTCCTGTGGCGCTCATGCTGAAGCACCTGGCCAATAATGAACCGAAGCTGTATGCCGGACTGACCGAGATCGCACAGGCCTGGGATACTGAGGAACGCGATGAGGTGACGGCCCGGATCTGGCCGACCCTGCCCAAGATCGCGATCGATTACGCGGTGGCGGAGCCGGCAGCAGCCGCCGGGGATGTGGCGGTGATTCCCGCTGCCTTCCGCTGGGATGACGTCGGTGACTTTGCCGCCATCGGACGCCTCAACAGCGCCAAGGACACGGAGAACGTGACCGTTCTGGGCGAAGGTGCGCGCCGGGTGTTCACTGAGAACGCCTCCGGCGTCGTCGTCACCGACACCAAGCGCGTTATCGCCCTGATCGGCATTAGTGATGTGGTGATCGTGGATACCCCCGATGCGCTGCTCGTGACCACGACGGAACATGCCCAGCGGGTCAAGGCTGCCGTAGAGAGCCTCAAGGCCTCCGGCGATGTGGACGTGCTCTGAGCGTGGAGCCCATTGCGGACCAGCTCGAGGACCTGTGGGATCGCTTCGATGCGCTCGAGGCGCCGGAGTTCAGTGGACTGTTGGAATCCCTGCTGGCGCAGCTTCCAGAAGGTGACCCGCGGATCGCCTTTGAGCGGGGCGGTTTTCAGGACGCCACCGACCACCCGGTGGAGGCTGTTGAGCTCTACCGGCAGGCGCTCTCCGAGGGTCTGAGTGGTGCGCCACGGCGGCAGGCGGTCATCCAGCTGGCCAGTTCGCTGCGCAATCTGGGTGAGCTGGTGGAGTCGGAAGCACTGTTGCGTGCAGAGTTGGAACATCCTGTCGATGAGTACACCAGTGCCATCCAGGCCTTCCTCGCCCTGGTGCTCGGCTCTCGGGGTAGGGACCAGGAGGGGTTGTCGGTGGCATTGACGGCGCTGATACCGCATGTGACGCAGTATCAGACGTCGTTGACGCACTATGTGCAGGAAATGTCCTCCCGTCGATAGAGTTTCGGTGTGCGTCATTACACTCCGGAAGCCGAACCCACCCCCACCGTAGAACCGTGGCTGGAGCCCCTGCTTCCCGAACTGCTCGAATTCCGGCGTGATCTGCACCAGCACCCGGAGCTCTCCGGCAAGGAGATGCGCACCACGGACAAAATCATGGAGCGTCTGGTGGCAGCCGGTCTGAACCCGCGCCGGTTGGAGACCACCGGCGTCGTGGTGGATATCGGTCAGGGCCCCATCGCCACCGCGCTGCGCGGGGATATCGATGCGCTGCCGGTACTGGAGGAGACCGGGCTGCCGTTCGAATCCGTGAACCGAGGGGTGGCCCACGCCTGCGGGCACGATGTGCACACCACCACCATGCTCGGCATCGCCCTGGTGCTGGCCAGCATGAATGCTCAGGAGCCCCTCGCCGGCACCGTGCGGATCATTTTCCAGCCTGCGGAGGAGATGCTGCCCGGAGGGGCGTTGGAGTGCATCGCTCAGGGCGTGCTCGATGGCGTTCCCCGGATTCTTGCCCTGCACTGCGATCCGCGCATCCAGCTGGGCAAGATCGGCACCCGGATCGGCCCGATCACCTCTGCCTCGGACACGATCAAAATCGAGCTCACCGGCCGGGGAGGGCATACCTCCCGACCGCACGTCACCGAGGATCTGGTCTTCGCACTGGCCGAAATCGCCGTCAGCGTTCCTGCGGTGCTTTCCCGCCGGGTGGATGCGCGCAGCGCGGTGTCCATGGTCTGGGGCCAGATCCATGCCGGTGCGGCGCCGAACGCGATCCCGGCCAGCGGCTACATGGCCGGGACAATGCGGTGCCTGGACCGGGAAGCCTGGCATGCTGCCGGCGAGCTGCTCGACGAGGTGGTCCAGCAGGTCGCGGCCCCCTATGGCGTGGATGTCCATCTGGAGCATGTGCGGGGGGTGCCACCGGTGGTCAATTCCGAGCATGAGACGGCGTTGATCGAGGCTGCAGCCCGTGCCGAGTTGGGTGAGGATGCCGTGGTGCTGACCCCGCAGTCGATGGGTGGGGAGGACTTCGCCTGGTTCCTCCAGGACATCCCCGGCGCCATGATGCGTCTCGGTACCCATGTGACCGGGGGAGAGGTCTACGACCTGCATCGCGGGGACTACATCGTGGACGAGGCTGCCCTGGGCTACGGCATCAGGGTCCTCGCTGCGACCGCCCTGAGGACCCTGCGCGACCTGGGCTGAGCATTGCCGTAGGCATCGCAGGTGTAGCTCTCGGAATATTAAGTTGTGCACAATTTAATTGTGCGCTAGATTTGCATCATGGTTCCGCAGAACGACCTCACCAGCACCTTGAAAGATCAGGTCTGCTTTGCGCTCTATTCGACTTCCCGGGCTTTTACGGCGGCCTATCGACCGCTGCTGGAGCCGCTAGGCCTGACCTATCCGCAGTATCTGGTGCTTCTCGTGCTCTGGGAGCGGGACCGGCTCAGTGTGCAGGAGCTCGGCGAGGCGCTGCAGCTCGACTCCGGCACTCTCTCTCCACTGCTCAGGCGGATGGAAACGGGAGATCTGTTGTGCCGTCATCGGGCGTCCGATGACGAGCGGCGAGTGGAGGTGGAACTCACCGCTCACGGTCGTGTTCTGCAGCGCGAGGCGGCCAGAATCCCAGGCCAACTGGCCGCAGAATCCGGCATCGACCCGCGTCGCTGGGCGGAACTGTGCGGAACCCTCCAGGAACTGAACCAGGCACTGCGTGCGCACAGCGCACGCTGAACCACACTCCTCATCGATAAGGAATACTCATGAACATCCTCTACACCGCCGAAGCGCTCGCAACAGGAGACGGGCGCAACGGACGCTCCAGGACCTCTGATGGCAGGATCGACGTCCAGCTGGCCACGCCGGTTGAAATGGGTGGCAGTGGTGACGGAACCAACCCGGAACAGCTTTTCGCCGCGGGCTACGCCGCCTGTTTCCACTCCGCCCTGCGGGTGGTGGCCCGCCGCCAGAAGGCAGATCTCTCCGGCTCGGAGGTGCAGGCCAGGGTCGGGATCGGCCCCAACGGGCAGGGTGGATACGGCCTGGCGGTGGCGCTGGAGGTCACTCTGCCGGAACTGGACAGGGCGACTGCGCTGGCGTTGACCGAGGCCGCTCATCAGGTGTGCCCCTACTCCAATGCCACCCGGGGCAATATCGAGGTCGCCCTCAGCGTAGCCTGAACATCGCTTACCCCAGTCACCGGCCAGAAGCTAACCGGCGAGTAACAAATGGTCAACGATCCACAGCTGGCTTTCAGAATCGGCTATCGCGGAGGGCTGCCGGGCACTACGATGAGGTGATTACCGCGCCGGGGCCTTGATTGGCCCCTCGGGCGTGCTCGATTTCACTGACATCTTCTGGAGGAACCTTGAAGAAAACCCTTCGACTGGCCGCCCTGCGCGGGGTCACCCTGGGTACCGTGGGCCTCAGCGCCACAGCCCTGCTACTCAGCGGTTGTGGAGCTGCTCCGACCGCCAGCAGCACAGGCTCTGGCACCACCAGCGACTACAAGGCCTGCATGGTCTCCGACTCCGGTGGTTTTGACGACAAGTCATTCAACCAGTCCAGCCACGACGGCTTGCTCCAGGCCGCGAAGGATCTGGGCATCCAGCAGGCTGCCGTGCAGTCCAAGGCGGACACGGACTACGATCCCAACCTGCGCTCCATGGTGCAGCAGGGCTGCAAGCTGACCGTCACCGTCGGCTTCCTGCTCGGTGACGCCACCAAGTCCATCGCGACCGCGAACCCGAACAGTCACTTCGCCATCGTCGACTATGTGGACCCGACCTTCCCGAAGAACGTCAAGCCGATCGTCTATGACACGGCCCAGGCGGCCTTCCTGGCCGGTTACCTCTCTGCAGCCACCTCCAAGACCGGCAAGGTCGCCACCTTCGGCGGCATCAACATCCCGACGGTCACCATCTTTATGGATGGCTTCGCCGATGGCGTGGCCTACTACAACCAGAAGAAGGGCAAGTCCGTTCAGCTGCTCGGCTGGGACAAGGCCAAGCAGGACGGCACCTTCGTCGGTGACTTCAAGTCGATCGACAAGGGCAAGGTGCTGACCCAGGGCTTCCTGGACCAGGGTGCCGACATCGTGATGCCGGTGGCCGGCCCGGTGGGCTCCGGCGCGGGTGCTGCGATCAACGAGGCGAAGGCCAAGGGCACCGACGCCAAGCTGGTGTGGGTTGACTCGGACGGTTACCTGACAGCCCCGGACTACAAGTCCGTGGTGCTCACCTCCGTGATGAAGACCATGTCCACAGCCGTGGAAGCCGTGATCAAGGATGACAAGGACGGCAAGTTCGATCCCACGCCGTACATCGGCACTCTGAACAACGGCGGCGTCGCACTGGCTCCGTTCCACGATCTGGATTCCGCCGTTTCGGCTGACACCAAGACCGAGCTCGACCAGCTGAAGAAGGACATCATCTCCGGCGCGGTCAAGGTCACGTCCAAGGCCAGCCCCACTAAGTAGCAACCAGAGCGAACGCGCTACCGCGTCGTCAGAGCAGGATGCACCGACTGAGTCTGTCATCATTGCTACTGACGGCGCGGTAGCGCGTTTCGTTGCCACCACCACTCACGAATGGTGCCGTAAGTGAAACTCGAGCTCCTTGGGATCACCAAGACTTTTGGAACCCTGGTGGCCAATGACCATATTGATCTGGTTGTTGAGCCGGGCCAGGTGCATTGCCTGCTGGGCGAGAACGGGGCGGGCAAGTCCACCCTGATGAACGTGCTGTATGGCCTCTATGAACCGAGCGAGGGCCAGATTCTGGTGAACGACCAGGCCGTCGTCTTCCGCAACCCCGGCGACGCCATGGCCGCAGGAATCGGCATGGTGCATCAGCACTTCATGCTGATCCCGGTCTTCACCGTGGCCGAAAACGTTGCGCTGGGCAATGAGACCACCCAGGCCGCAGGCTTCCTCAACCTGGAGGCCACCCGGACGAAGATCCGTGCCATCTCCGCCCAGTACGGGTTCGATGTCGATCCCGACGCCCTGGTCGAAGATCTCCCCGTGGGCGTGCAGCAGCGGGTGGAGATCATCAAAGCCCTTGTCCGCGACGCCGAGGTCCTGATCCTGGATGAGCCCACCGCCGTGCTCACCCCGCAGGAGACCGATGAGCTCCTGGAGATCATCCTTCAGCTCAAGCGGGACGGGAAGTCCATCGTCTTCATCTCGCACAAACTGCGTGAGGTGAAGCGGATCTCCGACGTCATTACGATCATCCGCCGCGGCAAGGTCGTCGGCAGTGCGGATCCTGGCGCCAGCCCCACCGAGCTCGCCTCCGCGATGGTGGGTCATGCGGTGAGCCTGAGCCTGGACAAGGCGCCGGCCAGGCTCGGTGAAGTCACCTTCTCGATCCGCAATCTGACGGTGATCGACCAGAACGGCCAGCATGTGGTGGACGATCTGTCCTTCGACATCGCCCAGGGCGAGGTGCTCGCGGTGGCTGGGGTCCAGGGCAATGGGCAGACCGAGCTCACCGAGGCGATCCTGGGGGTTCAGGCGCATGCGAGTGGCTCCATCACCCTCAAGGGCCAGGAGCTGCTGGGCAAAACGGTCAAAGAGGTACTGCGCTCCGGTGTGGGCTTTGTGCCCGAAGACCGCAATGTCGATGGCCTGGTGGGCAGCTTCAGCATTGCCGAGAACATGATTCTTGACCTCTATGACCAGCCTCCCTTTGCCAGCGGCATCGCGCTGCGCCCGGCGCAGATCGCCCGCCAGGCGGAGGAGAAGGTGGCGGAGTTTGACGTCCGGACGCCCTCCACCGCCACACCGGCCAGTTCGCTCTCCGGTGGCAACCAGCAGAAGGTGGTGCTCGCCCGCGAGCTCTCCCGCCCGCTGAATCTTTTCATCGCCTCACAACCCACCCGCGGCCTGGACGTCGGTTCGATCGAATTCGTCCATAAGCGTGTCATCGCCGAGCGGGACAACGGAACGCCGGTGATGATCGTCTCCACCGAGCTCGACGAAGTCGTGGAGCTCGCGGACCGGATCGCGGTCCTCTACCAGGGCAGACTCGTCTCCATCGTTGCGCCGGATACCTCCCGCGATGTGTTGGGCCTCATGATGGCGGGGCTGTCCCTGGAGGATGCGCAGAAGCAGGTGGCCGGTCAGGCAACCACCACTCAGGACACGAAGGGGACGGGAAACGCTCATGTCTGAGCCGAAGAATTCGCAGGAGCAGGATTCGCTGTTGAGGCAGATCTTCACCGGAAACGCCATGGTGTCCGTGCTGGCCATCCTGCTGGCCTTTGTGCTCGGCGGCATCCTGATGGCCGTGACCAACCCTCAGGTCGGGGTAGCCGCAGGGTACTTCTTCGCCCGTCCGTGGGATCTGATCTCTGAGGTGCTCAAGCCCTTCGGCGCCCTGATCCAGGGCAGCATCTTCAACTGGGCCGGAACGGACTTCGCGGCCAAGATCTACCCGATCACGGAGACGCTCACCGTGGCCAGCCCGCTGATCTGCGCGGGCCTCGGGGTCACCCTGGCCTTCCGCGCCGGGCTGTTCAACATCGGTGCCCAGGGCCAGATCATCATCGGTGCCTTCTTCGGCGCCTACGTCGGTTTCGCCTGGCACCTTCCCTGGGGTATCCACCTGCTGCTGGTCATCCTGGCCGGTCTGCTCGGCGGGGCCGTCTGGGGCGGCATCGTGGGTCTGCTCAAGGCTAAAACCGGCGCCCATGAGGTGATCGTGACGATCATGCTCAACTATGTCGCCACCTTCCTCCTGGCGTACCTGCTCACGCTGCCCGCCTTCCAGCGGCCCGGATCGACCAACCCGATTTCGCCGTTCCTGGATCAGAGCGCTCAGTTCCCGCTGATTCTGGGCCCGCAGTTCCGTCTGCATGCCGGCTTCCTGCTCGCCGTGCTGGCGGTCGTGGGCGTCTGGTGGCTGCTGAACCGATCGACGCTGGGCTTCGAGTTCAGGGCGGTCGGCGCCAACCCCAACGCCTCGCGCACCGCGGGTATCAACGTGGCACGGACCACCATCGTGGTGATGGCGCTGGCCGGTGCCCTTGCTGGCCTGGCCGGCATCATGCAGGTCTCCGGTACCGAGAAGTACCTCTCCGGCGGCGTCTCCGCTTCGATCGGCTTCGACGCGATCACGGTGGCCCTGCTCGGACGCTCGACGCCATGGGGGACCTTCTTCGCGGCCCTGCTGTTCGGCGCCTTCCGGGCTGGCGGTGTCGCCATGCAGGCCACCACGCCGATCGACATCGTGCTGGTGATGCAGTCGTTGATCGTGCTGTTCATTACAGCACCAGCCATGGTCCGGGCGATTTTCCGGATGAATGTGAAGCGCAAGGCCAGGGCCACCAAGGCCACGGCAGATACCTCTCTGACGGGTGGAGCAGCAGCATGAGCACTCTCACACAGAGCCCCACCTCCGCGGCAGGGCACAAGGCCTCGGCGCCCGTGGAACTGGTCAGCTGGAAAGCCGGCATCGGCCTGAGCGTGCTGGCCCTGCTGGCACTGGTGTTGTTCGGCTTCCTGGCCAACACTAAGACCGCAGGGTTCCGGATCAGCGATGTGCACGATGCCGGCTCGGCCACGGTGGTCGCCTGGATCACCCTGATCCTCGCGCTCGCGGTGGCGGGCTGGCTGGGATATCGCTGGTACGTCAACTCCCGTCCTGTAGCGGGCACCGCCGGTTCCACACGGCGCCCGGTCGCCGCTCCTCGCTGGCTTCCCGCCACGCTGATCGCAGCTGTGGTACTGGTGATCCTGGCCCTGCTGGGCATCACCAAAGTGGAGATGATTAGCGTCCCGGCGGCACCCTTCGGCTGGATCGTCGCCGTGGTGCTGTGCCTATTGGCGGCGTATACCGTGTGGCTGACCACGCAGAAGCGCAAGCTGCCCGGCTGGGTGGGCGGAGTTTTCGCGCTACTCTTCGTCTTCGGCTTCCTGGTCTGGATTGTGGCCGGCGGTCGCGATGCCATGCCGTCCATCTCGCTGCTCGGTCTGATCGCCGGTGCCGTCACGCTCGCGGTGCCGTTGGTCTTCGGCTCGCTCTCCGGCGTGCTCAGTGAGCGGGTCGGTGTGGTGAACATCGCCATCGAAGGCCAACTGTTGCTCGGTGCCTTCAGCGCGGCTGTCGTGGGCACTATCACCGGCAACGTTTTCGTCGGTCTGTTGGCTGCTGCGGTGGCCGGTGCGCTGGTGTCCCTGGTGCTGGCGATCGTGAGCATCAAGTATCTGGTGAACCAGATCATTGTGGGCGTGGTGCTCAACGTGCTGGTCTCCGGCCTGACCGGCTTCCTGTTCTCCACGGTGCTCACCGCGAACCCGGACAAGTTCAACAAGCCGCCGCGCCTGGACCCGATCGTCATCCCCTACCTCTCGGATATTCCGATCGTGGGACCCATCCTGTTCCGTCAGTCGCTGATCGGCTACCTGATGTACCTGGCCGTCATCGTGGTCTACTTCGGCCTGTTTTACACCAAATGGGGGCTACGGGTCCGCGCCGTGGGTGAGCATCCGCAGGCGGCGGACACAGTGGGCATCAACGTCAACCGGACCCGGTTCTGGAACGTGCTGCTCGGTGGCGCGGTGGCCGGCATCGGCGGTTCCTTCTTTGTACTGGTCTCTGCCGACGCGTTCAGTAAGGACATGTCCGCCGGTAAGGGTTACATTGCGCTGGCCGCGCTGATCTTTGGTCGCTGGAACCCGATCGGGGCGTTCCTGGCGGCGCTGTTGTTCGGCTTTGCGGACAACCTGCAGGGGATCATCACGATCATCGGTTCCCCGGTGCCCGGTCAGTTCATGGCCATGCTGCCGTATGTGCTGACCATCATCGCGGTGGCCGGGCTGGTGGGCCGTTCACGGCCACCGGCCGCCAGCGGCGAACCCTATGTGAAGGGTTAGCTGTGTCCGCTGAGGTTGTGGATGGTCAGGGCATCGACTGGGAGAGGCTCAGAACTGCTGCCCACTCCGCCATGCAGAACGCCTATGTGCCGTACTCGAAATTCCCGGTGGGGGCTGCTGCCCTCACCGAGGACGGCCGGATCGTCTCCGGCTGCAATGTGGAGAATGCGAGCTACGGGTTGACCCTGTGCGCGGAGTGCACGCTGGTGGGTGCCCTGCAGATGAGTGGTGGCGGCAGGCTGCGGGCCTTCTACTGCGTGGACGGTTCCGGGGGAGTGCTGATGCCCTGCGGACGATGCCGCCAACTGCTCTACGAGCACCGGGCACCGCAGATGGTTCTGATGACGGTCTCCGGGATCAGAACCATGGACGAGGTGCTGCCGGATGCCTTCGGTCCGCAGCACCTGGAGTCCTGAGCAGTTCCTCCGATCAAGCCAGTCATCCGATCAAGCCAGACCAAAGAGGGAGAACCATGGCTGAGGCATTCGACGCCGTCGACGTCATCCGCATTAAGCGGGACCAGGGAACGCTCAGTGCGGAGCAGATTGCCTGGACCATCGATGCGTACACCCGCGGGGTGATCGCGGAGGAGCAGATGGCGGCGCTGAATATGGCGATTCTGCTCAATGGGATGAACCGGGCGGAGATCGCTGAGTGGACGGCGGCCATGATCGCCTCCGGTGAGCGGATGGACTTCTCCGCGCTGCGACCGGTGCCGGGTGGGCCGGTCAACGCGGGCGGGAGCAAGCCGACCACGGATAAGCATTCCACAGGAGGCGTGGGGGACAAGATCACCCTCCCGTTGGCGCCCCTGGTGGCCGTCTTCGGCGTCGCTGTGCCGCAGCTGTCCGGGCGGGGTCTGGGTCACACGGGTGGCACTCTGGACAAGCTGGAGGCCATCCCAGGCTGGCGCGCAGCGCTGAGCAATGAGGAGATGATGCGTCAGCTCCAGGACGTGGGTGCGGTGATCTGCGCCGCGGGCTCCGGCCTGGCTCCGGCCGATAAGCGGCTGTACGCGCTGCGGGATGTGACCGGCACGGTGGAGGCCATTCCGCTCATCGCCTCCTCGATCATGAGTAAGAAAATCGCCGAGGGCACGGGCTCGCTGGTGCTGGACGTGAAGGTCGGATCCGGTGCGTTCATGAAGGATCTTGGCCAGGCGCGCGAGCTGGCGGAGACCATGGTGGCGCTGGGACAGGATGCCGGAGTCAACACGGTAGCGCTGCTGACCAATATGTCCACGCCGCTGGGCCTGACGGCGGGGAACGCCATCGAGGTTGAGGAATCGGTGGAGGTCCTGGCCGGTGGCGGCCCTGCCGATGTGGTGGAGCTGACCGTGCGGCTGGCCGAGGAGATGCTGGCGGCAGCGGGCGTGCAGGATGCCGATCCGGCGGCCGCCCTCAGGGACGGACGGGCGATGGACGTCTGGCGGGCCATGATCGCTGCCCAGGGCGGCGATCCGGACGCTACGCTGCCGGTGGCCAGGGAATCGGAGACGGTCCTGGCGGAGACCGATGGCATCCTGGTGGGACTCGATGCGCTCAGCGTGGGTGTGGCCGCCTGGCGGCTGGGTGCTGGCCGGGCCCGCAAGGAGGACGCCGTCCAGGCCGGTGCCGGCGTGCGGCTGCATGCCAAACCGGGGGATACCGTGCGTGCGGGGCAGCCCCTGATGACGCTGCTGACCGATACCCCGGAGCGCTTTGACCGGGCCCGCCAGGCGCTCGCGGAGGCCGTCACCATTGCGCCGAACGGTAGCGAGGAGACCGTTGTGGCCTCAGAACTGATTCTGGGCCGGGTGGGTTAGCCGTCTGATGCGCTGCTCATTTACCAGATGTACAGGGTTCCAGAGCGGCGCACCCTGTACAACTGGTCAATAAACGAGGGGCGGCATCGCGACTTAGCGACTCATACCCAGGGTCTAGTGTGAGTGCACTGTCTTTCACCCGAGCGAACGACGACATGTTGGCCCCAACGTGGGACGATTAAGCAGTCGCCCAGTGGGGGAGACTCGAGATGAATCTAAGACAAGGACCTGCCCCTAGTGGATCTGTTCCAAGCGATGAATCACCTGAATGAGCTGATTGCCCATTCAGCCACCCAGTGGTGGGTTATTCCCCTGGTGACGCTCTTCTGCCTGATTGACGGATTCTTCCTCTTTCTGCCCAGCGAGACCGCCATTGTGGCGCTGGCCGCCGTCGCGCTCAGCACCGGTGAACCCAATGTCTGGTTGCTGATCCTGGGCAGCGCCATCGGGGCCAGCATCGGCGATAACATCGCGTACTACATGGGTAAGCGGATCGGTACCGCGGGCTTCAAGTGGATGCGCCGTCCCCGGGTGGCCAAGGCGATGGCCTGGGCACACATGGAGCTGGATAAGCGTGGCGCCGTGCTGATCCTGACCGCCCGCTATATTCCGGTGGGCCGGGTGGCGGTGAACTTCACGGCTGGGGCCTCCCAGTACGCCTGGCGACGGTTTGTCTGGCTGGATGCTATCGCCTCGCTGACCTGGGCAGGCTACGGCGTGGCCGTGGGCACCTTTGCGGGCAGCTGGATCAAGCACAACCACCTGCTCGGCGTGGTAATCGCCATCGTGTTCGCCATCATCATGGGCTTTGTGGTGGATCAGCTGATCCGGCTGGCGCACAAGTTCATCGACAAGCGCTGGCCCTCCAAAAAGGTATCCGCCGGGGAGGCGTCCGCCAGCTCCGACGGCTCTGCCACGGACGATTCCGCCGACGCTTCCACCCCCGCCGCCCAGCCGACGACATCCCGTAAAGTGGTTCCGTGACCAGCACATCATCACCCTCCGTCAGCCTCTCCGCCGCCGATCTTCGCTCGCTGCCCAAGGTCTCCCTGCACGATCACCTCGATGGTGGTCTGCGCCCGGAAACCATCATCGATCTGGCCGCACAGGTCGGTCATGAACTACCCGCCACCGAGCCGGAGGAACTGGCCCGCTGGTTCCGTGACAGTGCCGATTCCGGCTCCCTGGTGCGTTACCTGGAAACCTTTGACCACACCATCGCCGTCATGCAGACCCGTGAGGGCCTGCAGCGGGTGGCCCGCGAATTCGTCGAAGATCTGGCGGACGACGGCGTGGTGTACGGAGAGGTGCGCTGGGCACCGGAGCAGCACCTGACTGCCGGGCTCAGCCTCGACGACGCCGTCGACGCCGTGCAGGCCGGTCTTGAAGAAGGCGTTGAAATCGTGGAGGCCAGTGGTCGCCACATCCAGGTCGGTCAGCTGATCACCGCCATGCGCCACGCCGACCGCAGCCTGGAAATCGCTGAACTGGCCGTGCGGCATCGTCAGCGGGGCGCCGTCGGCTTCGACATTGCCGGGGCAGAGGACGGATTCCCGGCCTCCCGCCACGCTGAGGCCTTCCGCTACCTGGCTGACCATCACTTCCCGGCGACCATTCACGCAGGTGAAGCCGCTGGCTTGGAGAGTATCCAGTCCGCACTGGTGGACGGGCGCGCTCTGCGCCTGGGGCACGGCGTGCGTATTGCCGAGGACATTGAGGTTGAGTTTGTCGAGCCCAGCGATGCGCAGCCGAGCGACAATACCGACGTCGGCATGGTCTCCCTGGGTGAACTGGCCTCCTGGGTGCGGGACCGCGGCATCGCTCTGGAACTGTGCCCCTCCTCCAATCTGCAGACCGGTGCGATTGCCGCCTGGGGCGAGGACATCGCCGATCACCCGATCGACCTGCTGTACCAGACCGGGTTCCGGGTCACGGTCAACACGGACAACCGCCTGATGAGCGCAGTGACGCTGAGCAGCGAGTTCGCGCTGCTGCAGGAGACCTTCGACTACGACCTGGAAGACTTTCTGGCGCTGAGCCTCAACGCCGCCGAGGCCGCCTTCCTGCCGTTGGAGGAACGTGAGGCTCTGGTCGATTACCTGGCCGAGGCTTACGCGCAGGTGTCAGAATCCCTGACGACGGAGTCCTGACCGTACTGTGAGTGCCGGCGCTGATTTCGATCGCCTGGTGGAGGTGGTGGGGGCACTTCGCGAGCACTGCCCGTGGATGGGCGCGCTGACCCATGAGTCGCTGCTGAGCTACCTCATCGAGGAAAGCTACGAAGTGCTCGATGCCGTCGAGACCGGTGCGCCCGCCCCGGAACTGGCCTCGGAGCTGGGTGATGTGCTGCTTCAGGTGGTGCTACACGCCCGGCTTGCTCAGGAATCCGGAGACTTCACCGTCAGCGAGGTAGTTCGCGGGCTCAGCGAGAAGATGATTCGCCGCAACCCGCATGTCTTCCATCCGGATGGCACTCTCCAGGCCGAATTCCCGGCCACGGTGGAGGAGATCGTGACTCGATGGGATGCGGTCAAGGCCGAGGAATCGCCCAGTCGCGGCCGATTTGAGGGGATTCCTGCCACTCTGCCCGCGCTGGCCGCAGCCCAGAAGACTTTGCGGCGGGCCGGCATCGGGCGCGAATCCGAGCGCGAAGCTGAGCCGTTGGCCGGGGAACTGTTGACCGAGGAGCAGCTGGGGGAGCGGATCTTTGCGCTTCTGCGTGCTGCTCCCGGGGTGGATGCCGAACGCGCCCTGCGTGCAGCCACCCGGAGATTTCAGACCGGTTTCGAGGACTGAAGGTCCTGATGACTCGCTCTGGATCCGAGGGTGGCTGCACCGTTGCCCTGGTCGGCATCGGCAGCATCAGTCGCTGAGCAGTTTGTAGATGGTGCGGCGGGCGTCATCGAGCGCGGCGGTCACTGTGCGCAACTGCTCCTCCGTGCCGTCGAGGCTGATCTGATGGACGGCCCCCATCAGCTTGCCCAGGCTCATCCGTAGATCCTGGCTGACTCCGGCCTCCTCCGTGACCTCTTCCCAGACCGCGGCGAGCTCCTCCTGATGCTCGGAGACGTAGCGGGTCCCTTCCTCGGTGAGCGTGTAGTCAGTGCGACGCCCTTCACCGGTGGAGGTGATCAGCCCTTCGGATTGAAGTGCTGCCAGCGCCGGGTAGATGGAGCCCGGGCTGGGCCGCCACGCGCCATCGGAATGCATGGCGATGGTTTTGATCAGGCCGTAACCATTGTGATCAGCGGTGCTGAGCACCGAGAGGATCGCGTTGCGGACATCGCCTTTGCGAGCCCGCCCGCCGCCGCCCTTGCCGAATCCCGGACCGGCACCAAAGCCCGCCCCGAAACCTGGTCCGAAACCTGGTCCAAAACCGGGGCGGGGTCGCGGACCGCCGAAGCCCGGTCCGAACTCTCCCCGCCGGTTGCGGCCGCGCCCCATGCGATGAGGTTCGCCGTGGTGGTGCTCGTCGCCGTGATGCTCTCCTTGGCCGGGATGAACCGGCCAGAACATGTTTTCTGGTGGTGTGTGATGCGTATTCATGACGCCTCTTTCTCTAAATCGCAATGTCGCGATACGTCAACGATATATCGCTATGTTCTTCATGGTCAAGTAATCTGCACCACAAAGGCGATAAGCTGGTCCGGACAGTGTCGTCTCAGCAGTTCGCAATTACTTCCAACGCTCAAGGAGCACTTCATGGCGATCATCGATGCCATCCATGCACGTGAAATCCTGGATTCCCGTGGTAATCCCACTGTCGAGGTCGAGGTAGGACTCGACGACGGCTCGGTAGGCCGCGCAGCAGTTCCCTCCGGTGCATCCACGGGTGCTTTCGAAGCCGTCGAGAAGCGCGATGGCGATAAGGCCCGGTATGGCGGTAAGGGTGTCCTCGAAGCTGTGGATGCCGTGATCGACGTCATCGCCCCCATCCTCCTTGGTGCTGATGCCACCGATCAGCGCGAGATCGATGCGGCCATGATCGAGCTCGACGGCACTGACAACAAGGGCAAGCTGGGCGCCAACGCCATCCTCGGCGTTTCGCTCGCCGTTGCCAGTGCTGCCGCTGAGTCGGCTGACCTGCCGCTCTACCGCTACCTGGGCGGCCCGAATGCCCATGTGCTTCCGGTGCCCCTGATGAACATCCTCAATGGCGGCTCGCACGCCGATTCCGATGTCGATATCCAGGAATTCATGGTGGTTCCGCTCGGTGCCAGCACCTTCTCCGAAGCCCTGCGCTGGGGTGCGGAGGTCTACCACGAGCTCAAGAAGGTCCTCAATGAGAAGGGCCTCTCCACCGGCCTGGGCGACGAAGGTGGCTTCGCCCCGAACCTGCCCTCCAACCGTGCGGCGCTGGATCTGATCCTGGAAGCCGTGACCCGCGCTGGCTACACCCCGGGCCAGGACATCGCCCTGGCGCTGGATGTTGCCTCCAGCGAATTCTTCAAGGATGGCGCCTACCAGTTCGAAGGCCAGAGCAAGAGTGCCTCCGAGATGAGCGCCTACTACGCCGAACTGGTGCGTGACTACCCGCTGGTCTCCATCGAGGACCCGCTGGATGAGGACGACTGGGAAGGCTGGAAGACCCTTACCGAGGAAATCGGGGACAAGGTTCAGATCGTCGGCGACGACCTCTTCGTGACCAACCCGACCCGCCTTCAGCGCGGCATCGACTCCAGGACTGCCAACTCGCTGCTGGTCAAGGTGAACCAGATCGGTTCGCTGACCGAGACGCTCGATGCCGTCTCGCTGGCTCAGCGTGCCGGGTACACCACCATCACCTCGCACCGCTCCGGCGAGACCGAAGACACGACGATTGCCGACATCGCGGTCGCCACCAATGCAGGTCAGATCAAGACCGGCGCCCCGGCCCGTTCTGACCGGGTGGCCAAGTACAACCAGCTGCTGCGCATCGAAGAAGACCTCGGTGACGCCGCGCAGTACGCCGGACGCAGCGCCTTCCCGCGTTTCCAGGGCTGATCTCTGCGCCGTTCCGATGGCCGGTACTTCTCAACGGAAGTGCCGGCCATTGGCGTCTCCTCACCGCTTCCCAACTAATTCCCAACTAAGTGTCAGTAGTTGCACTGTGGAATCGGGTGGTTCCACGTGCAATATCTGCTACTCAATGGGGACAGCGGGTGCGCGATGGGCAGTGTGGCGGTCCGCGGTGTGGCGGCGCACAGTGTCTAAGCTGGAACCCACACGAGCCGCCCGCAGTGGCTGCTTCGCGTCGTTTCCGCAGAGTCGAGCCTGGAGGAGGAGCCGAGACATGAGCACCCGTAAACCCAGGCAGCCGCATATTCCTCAGTCTGCGAAGGGTGCCGCCGAGCCTGTTGAGACGAAGCCTGACGCGACAGCGGCAAGCGGAGCCCGCGAGACGACGAAGCCTGTGGCACAGGGTCCCTCGGTGAAGAGCGCCTCTCGCCAGAGTGCAGCCAGCGAATCATCAGCGGCATCCACGAAAAATTCCGGCGCGGCCCGGTCCGGGCGGGGCGCTGCGCGAAGCACCGATCGGCCGGGCCGCACGTCTCAGAGTGTGGCCGGGCAGGGACAGCCTGTACCGGCGCGCGCTTTTTCCGGCCGCGTGATCGCGCTGATCGTGACCGTCATCGTGGTGGCCGTTCTCCTGGCACCGACCGTGAACACTTACCTGCAGCAGCGTGCCGATATCGCCGCGCTCAAGGCGGATATTCAGGCGAAAAAGCAGGAACAGGCCTCGCTGAACACGCAGATTTCCCGCTGGTCGGACCCTGCCTACGTCAAGCAGCAGGCCCGCGACCGGGTTAACATGGTGATGCCCGGGGAGACGGGTTACTGGGTCTACGGCGGAACTCCCACGCCCGCAGCTCCCAGCCAGCCTGGCACGAGCGCCAACCCGGACGGCCTCCCCTGGGTCGACGGTCTCTGGCAGTCCATCCAGCGCTCCGGCACCCAATAGCCCAGACCTGTACCGCGGTGAGGAGCCTCGAACCGGATATGACCAGCCAGCCCACCGCCGATGATCTGAAGACACTGAGCCTGCAACTGGGCCGCCCGGTGCGTGATGTGGTGGAAATCCCTGCACGATGCGTCTGCGGAAATCCTCTCGTCGCTGCCACCGCGCCCCGGCTCAGCAATGGCATCCCCTTCCCGACCACGTTTTACCTCACGCATCCGGTCATCACCGCAGCTGTCTCCCGGGTCGAGGCAGACGGCGAGATGGCGCGGATGAACGATCGGCTGGCTCACGATGACGCCCTGGCAGCGGCTCATCAGCAGGCCCACGAAGCCTATCTGGCGGCGCGTGAGGCGCTACGAGAGCGCATCGGCATGGCCGAGGTGCCGGAAATCGCCGGGGTGTCCGCGGGCGGCATGCCGCAGCGGGTGAAATGTCTGCACGTGATGGTGGGCCACACACTGGCAGCCGGTCCGGGCGTCAATGTGCTCGGCGATGAGACTCTGGCCCTGATCGCTCCCTGGTGGACGGCGGAGCGATGCTTCTGCGAAGGAGCCTGGGATGTCTCGGCTGCGGTCCCGGAGGTGGATCTGAGTCGTCACGTGAGGCGCGGAAATCAGGGCTATGCGCGCCTGGAACAGGAGCAGTCGTGAACACTTCCGCGCGCCGGGTCGCCGCCATCGACTGTGGAACCAATTCCATCCGTCTGCTGATCGCCGATGTATCCGAAGGACGCCTGACCGACATCGAGCGCCAGATGCGCGTGGTTCGCCTGGGTCAGGGTGTGGATGCCACGGGGGAGTTTGCCGCCGACGCGCTGGAGCGAACCTTCGCGGCCACCGATGAATACGCCACGCTGATCCGCCAGCACGGGGCGGAACGCATCCGCTTTGTCGCGACGTCCGCCAGCCGGGACGTGCGCAATCGCGCTGCCTTCGTGGACGGGATCCGGGAGCGCCTGGGGGTGGAACCGGATGTGATTCCCGGCGAGGAGGAGGCTGCGCTGTCCTTTGCCGGAGCGGCCAGCGTGCTCAGTTCAACCAGCGTGCTCAGCGATAGTGATTCGGCCGTTGCCGGTTCGGCCAGCAACGGTTCAGCAGGCCCGACGCTGGTGGTGGACCTGGGCGGTGGCAGCACGGAATTCGTGGTCGGCGAGCTGGCGGGGCCGGCTCAGAGCAGCCCCCGCGTCCTCGGTGCGGTCAGCGTGCCCCTGGGCTGTGTGCGCTTTACCGAACGGTATCTGCATTCCGATCCGCCCAGTTCGCAGGAGATCGCTGCCGCGCAGGTTCAGGCTCGTCAGATCATCGATACCGTGGCTCAGCAGGTTCCGCTGGCCAGTGTGCGGCAACTCGTCGGGGTGGCCGGGACCGTCACCACCATCACCGCTCATGCCCTGGGCCTGCCCAGCTACCAGCCGGAGAGTATTCACGGGGCCACGGTGAGTGTCTCCGGGGTCGAGCGCGCTGCCGGTGAACTTCTGGCCATGAACCGCGCTCAGCGTGCCGAACTGCCCTTCATGCACCCCGGGCGTGTGGACGTCATCGGCGCCGGGGCCCTGTTGTGGTCGATCATCGTGGATGAGGTCGCGCAACGAACGGGTGGCAGGGTCACGACGGTGACCAGCAGTGAACACGATATTCTGGACGGAATTGCGCTGGCTATTGGCTGAATGGGTTTTTAGTTGAACTGGATTTTGGCTGAACTCAGCTGAGCCTCTGGCAGCCGCAGGCGGCACCGCATGAGACGAGAGGACAACTCGATGAGGAACGGCTCCGTGAGGACCGCTCGAGCACGGCCTTCGCGTTATGGGCTCCTCGCTGCAGTGCTGGTGCCCGCATTGGCCGCTCTGAACCTGGTGATGGTCCCTGCCGCGCAGGCCGATGACATCCATGACCGTGAATACTGGCTCGCTGACTATGGCATTACCAAGGCCTGGGAGACCACCAAGGGTGCCGGGGTGAAGGTGGCGGTGATCGACAGCGGGGTGGACGCCAGTCACCAGGACCTCAAAGATGCTGTGGTCGGCGGGACCGATGTCTCCGGTGCGGGCAGCGCGGACGGCCGCCAGGGGCTCGGGGCCAAGCCGGAGCATGGCACCCTCGTCGCGTCTCTGCTGGCCGGGCGTGGCCACGGTGGTGCACCCACTGACAGTCCCAAGCCCGATGGCGTCGTCGGCGTCGCGCCGGAGGCAAGTCTGCTGACCGTCTCCACCTGGCTGGGCAGCCCGAATCCGGCGGGCAAGAGCACCAACGATCAGATCCCGGCCGCCGTGCGCTGGGCAGTGGATAACGGCGCCAAGGTCATCAACATGTCCCTGACGTCCAGCTCACCGAGCTGGCCACAGAGCTGGGACGACGCTTTTCTCTACGCCGAACAGCACGATGTGGTGATGGTAGCCGCCGCCGGAAACAGCGAATCGGGTATCAGTCAAGTGGGTGCCCCTGCCACGATCCCGGGTGTGGTGGCGGTGGCCGGGCTTAACCGTGACGGCCAGGTGAGTACGAGCGCCTCCACTCAGGGCATCACCATCGCGGTGGCAGCACCGGCCGAGAAGCTGGTCGGTGCACTGCCCGGGAACAACTATGCGGACTGGAGCGGCAGCAGCGGTGCCGCTCCCATCGTGTCCGGAGTGGCGGCGCTGATCCGCGCCAAATATCCGACGATGCCGGCCGCCCAGGTGATCAACCGGATCATCCGTACCGCCAAACCGGCTGGCGGTGCGGTGCCCAACAGTCAGTACGGCTGGGGGATTCTGGATGCTGCTGCGGCGCTGAGTGCTGATGTGGCACCGGTGACGGTCAGCCCGCTGCCCAGTCTTCAGGAGTGGATCACCATCCACCGACGGGGGACGCAGAGCACCTCCGCCACGGATCCGTCGGCCACTCCATCGGCGCCAGCCACTCCGACGGCACCGGTGGCCGGGCCAACGGTGCCGGCCGCCATCGCGCCCGTGCAGACTGCTTCGGCAGTACCGGCCCTGGTGGTTCTGGGGTTTGGTGGGCTGTTGCTGCTGGTCTGTGCGGCCGGGACCTGGCAGGTGCTGCGGTTGCGCCGGCGGCTGGCATCCGGTGAAACAGTGACGGAGAAGCCGCGCAATACTTAGTGAATATTTTCACAAAGGGGGTTAGACTGGGAACATGGCAACCACCCCACTCGTTGAAAACCGTCCACGCGTGCTTATTGTCGGCGGTGGCTACGTCGGCCTCTACGTCGCTTTCGCGCTGCAGAAGAAGATCGCCCAGGCTGGTGGCATCGTCACCCTGGTGGATCCGCTGCCCTATATGACGTACCAGCCGTTCCTGCCCGAGGTGGCAGCCGGCAGCATCGAACCGCGTCACGCCGTCGTGTCCTTCCGCAAGCACCTGCCCCAGACGGAGTTCATCCAGGGCAAGGTCGTCTCGGTCAACCATGAGGCGCGCACGGCCGTGGTCAGCCCCGCAGATGGTGGCGCCGACTTCGAGATCCCGTACTTCGACATCGTGATGGCCGCAGGCTCGATCACCCGCACCTTCCCGATCAACGGGCTGGTGGAGCAGGGCATCGGCATGAAGTCGATCGAAGAGGCCGTTGCGCTGCGCAACCAGGTCGTCGATCGCATTGAATTCGCCTCCACCACCACGGATGAGGCCAAGCGCAAGCGCGCCCTGACTTTCGTCGTCGTCGGTGGCGGTTTCGCCGGCATCGAAACGATCGCTGAACTGGAAGACTTCGCCCGCGCCCTGGTCGCCAAGAACGACCGCCTGCAGGTCAAGGACCTTCGTTTCGTGGTCGTCGAGGCCATGGGCAAGATCATGCCGGAGGTCAAGCCGGACCAGGCTGAGTGGGTCGTCGAGCACCTGCGTGGACGCGGCATTGAGGTTCTGCTGAACACCTCGATGGCGGACGCCACGGATGGCAAGCTCAAGCTGATCAACATGCCGGACAAGTCTCCGGCCGATGAGTTTGAAACCGACACCCTGATCTGGACCGCCGGTGTGCAGGCCAACCCGACCGCGAAGAACACCGACTTCCCGATCGACGAGCGTGGCCGCATCAAGGTGGGCGCGGATCTGCGGATCACGGGCGAGTTCGGGCCCCTGGAGCACGCCTGGGCTGCTGGCGACATCGCCGCTGTGCCGGACCTCTCCGGTGGTGGCGTGGGTGGTTTCTGCGTCCCCAACGCTCAGCACGCGCTACGTCAGTCCAAGCAGCTGTCCAAGAACCTGTGGGCTGCTCGCTGGGACAAGCCGCTCAAGGATTACAAGCACAAGACCATTGGTGCTGTTGCCGGCCTGGGCCTGTGGAAGGGCGTTGCCAAGATCGGCAACATCGGCGTCCGCGGCCCGCTCGCCTGGCTGATGCACCGTGGCTACCACGGTATGGCGATGCCCACGGCCGAGCGCAAGGCCCGCGTGATCTGGAACTGGGTCCTGCAGTTCTTCCTGGGCCGCGATCTTGCCGAGCTGGCTGACCTGGATCAGCCGCGTGCAGGATTCGAAGCAGCCGCCCGTCCGGCTCCGCGTCCGGCCGCAGCTGCGGCTCCCGCCGCTCCGGCGGCCTCGGCGGAAGATGCCAAGGCTTCGGTCTGAGTTTCCTGATCAACGCATAGATCACACCGTCCACGGGCGGCGTCCGGATTCTTTCTGGACGCCGCCCGTGGCGTATCCGGTGGTAGCGAAGGGGTCTCCCCGCCCATCCACTACGCTGGTATGACGGCCCCAGTAGCCCAATCGGCAGAGGCGGCGGACTTAAAATCCGTTCAGTGTCAGTTCGAGTCTGACCTGGGGCACTTAGTGCAGGGGGTTGCTCTTCGCCACCGGGGGTGTAGGGTCGGCCCTGGCCGGCGTCCGGCCGTATCAAACCGGAATCAGACCGGACGGTGGTGTCATTCCACTCCTGGGCGCCGTCAACGAATCGGTCGCCGGCGGCTGTCGTTCCGGTGATTGCTCCCCACCAGGCAATGAGGTCCAGATGGCGTCGAACGCCTGCTAAGGCGTCCCGCTCGACCTGGGTCTGGGCCACACTGAGGAGGTGTCGACAGCGCCTATGCCGCCCTAGTGCGTCCCCCAGCGGAACCAGCGGATGCCGATCAAGGAGAACACCAGGACGTAGCCGATGCAGGCCAGCAGGGACCCGGTGTCCTGACCGCTCCAGGCCGTCTGGTTGAGCACATCGGAGAACAACGTCATGAGTGCGCCGACCGGCGACCAGTCAGCGATGGCCTTCAGGGTGTCCCCGAGCAGGCCGGTGCCACCGAGCAGCCCCAGCAGCATCAGTACGATCATGAGTAACCTGCTGATCGCGTTGATGGCGCTGGTGGACTGGATCAGCCCCACCAGCGCCTGTCCGATGGACAGAAACATTGCCGCACCGAGAACCGCGATCAGCAGGACCAGAAGATACTGACCCACGCTGAGCGTCAGGCCATGCACGATGGAACCCACGATGACGACCACGATCGACGCGAGGAGATTCACCGCCACCTGAACCACGAGGCGGCTGGTCATGATCATCCAGGTGGCTGCGGGGGTGACCCGGAGTCGCTGCAGCACCCCGATGTCCCGGTCGTGCGCGATGGCCAGGGTGTACCCGAACAGGCTGGAGGTGAGCAGCCCGACGCTCAGCGCCAGGCCGATGATCAGACTTGAGCCGCCGAGTCGCGACTGCGCCTTGCCCAACGTGGTGGCCACCACGATGACGATTGGGAGTAGCGTGCTCAGCAGAATCGAGGTCTTGGTGTTCAGTAACACCACGGAATCAGCGCGCAGCAAGGCGCCCAGTGCAAGCCTTACCGGTGGCCGCCGCGCATACTCCGGAGTCTCAGTGGTCTGGTCCTCAGTCACGGATTTCACTTCCCGTCAACCCGATGAAGACATCCTCCAGCGTGGGTTCGCCGTGTGCGGCCGCCCGAACCCGTGGATCGTCCCTGTGTTGATTGATCAGCTCGGTGGGCGTGCCAACGGTGACCAGGGTGCCATGATCGATGATCGCCACCCGGTCACAGACTGCCTGGGCTTCTTCCATCGAGTGTGTGGTGAGCAGAATGCTATTGCCCTCCATCTGGAGCTGTTCGATGCGGCGCCACAGGCTGCGCCGCGATTGCGGGTCCAGACCGGCGGTCGGCTCATCCAGCAGCAGGAGCAGGGGATTGTGGATGGTGGCGATGAACAGTGCGAGGCGTTGCTGCTGGCCACCCGAGAGCTGTTTGAACTTCTTGCCCAGCTCCTCGCCGAGTCCTATGGTGCGCAGGCTCTCCCGGATCCGCTCCTTGCTGAGGTCCATGCCGTAGAGGCCACCATAGAGCCGTGCGATCTGTTCGATGGTCAACTCGGCCTGAAAACTGGATGACTGCAGCTGGACGCCCAGCCGGACCTTGACGTCCAGGGGCTGGCGTGCCACGTCAATGCCGTCCACCAGCAGGCGGCCCGATGCCGGCCTGACCAACCCCTCGATGGCGCTGAGTGTGCTGGTTTTTCCCGCGCCGTTGGGGCCCAGCAGACCGAAAATTTCGCCCCGTTGAATCTGGAAGCTGACCGAATCCACGACGGTGCGTTCGCCATAGGTGACTGTCACCTCGTGAACGTCCAGGACCGATGGTGCCGGTGGATCATTGGCCTCACTGGTCACCGCGCGTACCTCCCAGAGGGATGAGCCGTCCAGAATCAGGAGAGCCTCTGGGGCGAGTCTAGACCGAAGCCACGGGTGAGGGAACGTCGATCACTGCCCAGCCGTGAGCGGAAGCCTGGATCGTGACGCCTGCCAGCTCCAGCTCCAACGCCTGATCTGCCAGATTGAGTGCTACCAGAAGTGCCCTCCCGGTGGAAGACACCCGGTATACGTACTGATCCGAGGTCAGGTGCAAGGCCTCGGTCGTGGCCCGATGCAGCCAGGGGTGGCGGCGCCGCAGGCCCACCAGCTCCTGATACAAGCGGAAGATGGCGCTCGCCTCCGGACTCTGAGTAACGTCCTCCGGCGCCGGGAACTCGGGGCGGATGACGTCATCGCCGCCCAGACGTTCCTCCTTGATCCCTTCGAACCGGTATTCGTCGCCCGCATAGATCGACGGGGTGCCACCCACCGTCAGAAGGATGACCAGAGCGTGCGCCAGATGCCGTGCATCCTCCAGTCGGCTCGCGATCCGGGTCACATCGTGATTGCCGATGAAGGTAGCGGGCACGAAGGCGTCCAGCAGAGCATTGTGCCGTTGCAGAGTCCAGTCCAGTTCGTGAAAGTTCCGGTCATTGAGACTGCTCCAGATCGCCTTCCACAGCTCATACTGAGTCACCGAGTCCAGCTGCCCCGCCACGACCGCTTCAATGTAGTCGCCATGGATCACCTCTCCGACAAACCACGCCTCGGGGAAGCGCTCACGCACCCGGGGGAGTGCCGCAGCCCAGAATCGGGCAGGTACGGCATAGGCGGCATCGAGTCGCCAGGCATCCGCACCCCGCTCCAGCCAATGGCACATGACCTCCACGATGTACTCCTGGACTTCCGGATGGTCATGGTTGAGGGTGATCAGCCCCGGGTGGCCTTCGAAGGTCTGATATCCCTGGTCCACCCGTCTGAACCACGCTGCCGCCTCGCTCTGCGGGCCGTCCCGCAAAGCCGCCAGATAGCGTGGATGCCGGGCGCTCACATGGTTGAACACGCCATCGAGCATCACCCGCAGACCGCGCGCGTGAGCGGCCGTGATCAGCCGGTCAAAATCGTCCTCATCGCCCAGCCGCGGGTCGATCCGGAGGTAGTCCAGGGTGTCGTAGCCATGGGTGCTGGAGTCGAAGACCGGCCCCAGGGCCAGCCCCGAGGCTCCGAGCTCGATGGCGTGATCCAGCCAGGGCAGGACGCGATCCAGACGATGTCCGGCCGGGGTAGCAGGGGTGGCGGAGGGAGTCTTCTGCGGGAAGGCGCCCACAAAACCCAGGGGGTACAGCTGCCACCAGAGAGCGTGGGTGACCCATTCGGGCTCATGGATCATCGTGTGCGCCTCGCCTCGAAACCCTCGTAGGAATCCTCAGGAATGAGGCAACGCTATCACCGCGCAGACCCCCGGAGGTGGGAACGATTCTCACCTCGAGGGCGTTAAATCCACAGGTAACCATTAGCATTGGACTAACACTCGCCCGATCTTGAGAGGACGAAATCATGGCACTCGGAGGAAATCCGGTCTTCGCCAACGACAAAAACTTCAGCAACAGGCCGCCCATTCCGGCCGCACCGCAGGGGTACCAGTCGCAGTTTGGCCAGGTTCCTTACACTCAGAACGCCTACGGCCAGGCACCGTACGGCCAGGCACCCTACGCGCAGCCGTACACGCCGGAGCAGCTGCAGCAGATGTACAACCAGCCGCCGGCGTCCAACGCCCAGATGGGCCGGATGACCTACGACGACGTCATCATGAAGACGCTGGCGACCTTCGGTGTCGTGTTGCTCGGTGCGGTCATCGGCTGGTTCGTGCCGGTTCTGGCGCTTCCCGGTGCTCTGGTCGGTCTGGTGCTCGGCCTGGTCAACTCCTTCAAGCGGGAGCCGTCCAAGGCACTGATCCTGCTGTATGCCTTCTTCGAAGGCCTGTTCCTGGGCGGTCTTTCCGGCATCCTCGAGAAGCAGTTCGGCGGCATCGTCATTCAGGCCGTCATCGGGACTCTGGCCGTCTTCGGCCTGACCCTGGCGCTCTACCGCAGCGGCAAATTCCGGGCAACCCCCAAGATGACCCGCTTCTTCATGATCGCCCTGGGCGGTTACGCCATCTTCTCCCTGGTGAACTTCGGCATGATGCTCTTCGGCGCGACCACCAGTCCCTGGGGTCTGCGCAGCATGCACATCCCCGGCACCAATATCCCGCTGGGCTTCGTACTCGGGCTGCTGGCTGTTGGTCTGGCGGCCTTCTCGCTCATCCTGGACTTCACCTCGGTGGAGCAGGGCGTGCGGAACGGACTGCCGGCTAAGTACTCCTGGTCCGCGGCGTTCGGTCTGACGGTGACGCTGGTCTGGCTGTACGTGGAGATCCTGCGGTTGCTTGCGATCCTACGAGGCAACGACTAGCCCGCGCCCTCCCTTCGCACGGCTCCTGTGATTTTGCGAACGAAAACGGAAGGAGCACCTGCAATTGCAGGTGCTCCTTCCGTTTTCGTTCGCAAAATGCGGCGGGGCTGAGGTTCAGGAGATCCTTTGAGCTCCCGGCCCGGGCACCACGGTGAACAGCTCCGGGGTCACAAAACCCGCTACGGCAAAGGCCTCCAGCACAGCCTGACTCACCCGCTCCACCTCTGTGGCCTGCACCAGAGCGATGGCGGAGCCGCCAAAGCCGCCCCCGGTCATCCGCGAACCCAGCGCCCCGGCAACAAGGGCCGCCTCCACCGCGGTATCGAGCTCAGGGCAGGAGATTTCAAAGTCATCGCGCATCGAAACGTGGCTGGCCGTCAGCAGATCGCCGATGGCGCCCGGGCCAAGCGCGCGCAGCTGATCCACGGTCTGCAGCACCCGGGCGTCTTCGGTGACCACATGGCGCACACGGCGGAAGGTCACCTCATCCAGGAGGGTCTCCGCGCGGTTCAGATCTGTGGGGGCGAGATCGCGCAGGGCACTCACGCCCAGCACTGCCGCACCGCGCTCGCAGGCCTCGCGCCGCGCCCGGTACCCGCCATCGGCGTGCGAATGGGAGACCTTGGTGTCGACGACCAGCAGTGCCAGTCCGGCACCGGGAAGGTCCAGCGGGACAAGCTCGGCATCCTGGCTGCGGCAGTCCAGAAAGACCGCGCGGCCTTCGGCGCCTCTCAGTGACGCCGACTGGTCCATGATGCCAGTGGGCGCGCCCACGAAGCCATTTTCGGCCCGCTGCGTCAGCAACACCAACTCCTGCACAGTGAAACCGGCACCGGAGAGCTCGTTGAACGCCGTCGCGACGGCGCATTCGATGGCGTGTGAGGAGGACAAGCCGGCCCCCGGGGGGACGTCGGAGTCAAGCAGCAGGTCGAAGCCGGGCAGGCTCACCCCCGCCTGCTGAAAGGCCCACGCCACACCCAGGGGGTACTTGGCCCAGCCTTCGGTGCTGGCGGCATGGAGCGCTCCCAGATCGTAGCTGGCGATGGAACCGCCGAGGGTGGAGAGCAGTCGCGCCGTCTGGTCCGCACGCTGCCTGATAGCGACCCGTGCCGAGCGGTCGATGGCGAACGGCAGCACGAAGCCCTCGTTGTAATCGGTGTGCTCGCCGATCAGGTTGACCCGACCCGGCGCCTGCCAGAGGCCATCCGGTTCGGTGCCGAACCGCTGGGCGAAGAGTGTGGTGAGGGCTGCGGTATCTACTGTGGAGATGCTCTGATTCATGCGGACTGTTCCTGGTGAGTGGGGGAGTTGGCGGGGGTGGCCGCCAGACGGTCACCGGCCGAGCGCAGTGCCTGCGCGATGTTCTCGGGAGTGGTGTCCGAGATGAAGGCGCCCATGGCGGCCTCGCTTCCGGCCAGGAATTTCAGCTTATCTGCGGCCCGGCGGGGAGAGGTGATCTGCAGGTTTAACCTGCTGACCGGACGTAGCCGGGCATCCAGCGGCGCCTGGTGCCAGGCCGAGATGTAGGGTGTGGGCGAATCGTAGATCGCATCGAAACGTCGCAGGAGATCGAGATACATCGGAGCCAGTTCGGCCATCTCGGCCTCGGACAGCTCCGAAAGATCGGCCACCTGGCGGTGCGGAACCACCTGGACTTCCAGTGGCCAGCGGGCAGCGAACGGAACGAAAGCCGTGAAGTGCTCGCCCTGGGCGATGACGCGTTCCCCGGATTCGCTCTCTGCGCGTAGCAGGTCCGCTAGAAGCACGGTGCCGGTCTGATCAAAATGTTTTAGTGCCGCCAGACCCATACTCTGGGCGCGGGGCGTCACATAGGGGTAGGCGTAGATCTGGCCGTGCGGATGCGGCAGAGTCACTCCGATGTCCTTACCCCTGTTCTCAAAGGGGAAGACCTGTTTGATGCCGGGGAGTGCGCTCAGCGCTTTGGTCCGTTGGGCCAGCGCCTGGAGGACGGTGTGGGCGCGATCAACACTCAGCGTGCCGAATGATCCCTCATGCTCACTGGTGAAGGCCACGACTTCGCAGCGGCCAAAGCCGGTTGACGACGAACCCCAGCCCTGGGAGGGCGGCACGATGCCGACGGCCGGGCCCAGGGAGGGAAAGCGGTTTTCGAAGACGACGACGTCATACTCGCTGGCCGGAATTTCCGAGGGGCGGCCGGGTTGGCTGGGGCACAGCGGACACTGGTCCGCGGGCGGCAGATAGGTGCGATTTCCGCGGTGAGCGGCGACGGCGATCCACTCGTCATGGAGAGCGTCATAACGGACCTCACCGGTGTCCTCCAGGCTACGAGGTGTCAGTGGGCGGGTGTCCGTCTCGGTGTGGGGGCGGGCGACCTCGTCGAAGTAGAGGATCTCCCGCCCATCGGCAAGAGTGCTGGTGTGGAGGTGGGGTTGCATCAGGTTCGCTCTCATGCCACGGTCTGTTATTAAGTCAATCAAAATATAACAAAAAAGAACATCTGGCATCAATTCCGACCGAAGAATTGTCGTGTATTACGCAGACATTCTCGGCTACCCTGAGGGCATGACCGAAACCTCGCTCCAGTCCGGCCACGAAGGGCTTGCTGAGCCGGATGTGACGCCCACTGACGACCTGGAATTGCGCCGCGGAAATGCTGTCGTGAAGATTTCACCGCTGGGGGCGGCTCTGCGCTCCTACATGGTGGATTGCGTGGACCTGACTGAATCCTCCGGTGGGGATGTTCCCGCTCCCGGTGGCTCCGGCCTCATGCTCGCACCCTGGCCGAACCGGGTGGCGCAGGCTCAATGGTTGCTCGACGGCGTCGTACAGCAGCTTGATATCACTGAGGTGGGTCGTGGTCACGCCATCCACGGCCTGTTGCGCAATACCGAATACCGGATGGCAGAGCGCACGGAATTCTCGGTGCGCCTCCAGGGTCGGATCTGGCCGCAGCACGGGTATCCCTTCACGGTTCTGCACGAGGTGGAATACGTCCTGGATGAGAACTCTGTGCTCCGGGTCCGGCAGAGTGCGCTCAATGAAAGCAACAGTGCCGCTCCGATCGCTCTGGGGTCGCACCCCTATCTCCGTCTGGGTGATGTGCCGACCGAAGACCTGGTGCTCACCGTGCCTGCGGCGATGACTCTGGAGGTGGATGCGACGCTCATTCCCACGGCGACCGTTCCAGTGAGCGGGCTGCTGGATCTGCGCTCGGGCCAGCCGGTCGCGGATCTGGACATTGACTGCGCCTTTACGGAGCTTGCCTTTGACCATGGCTGGGCGCGCACCACGCTCACCGCACCGGACGGACGGTGGGTTGCGCTCAGCCAGGACCAAGCATGTCCCTATGTGCATATATTTGCCACCGCTGGGTTCCCGGGGCGGAACAAAGCCGTCGCGGTGGAGCCGATGAGTGCCCCGGCCAACGCTTTCAATACCGGGCAGGGCCTGCGCTGGATTGCCCCGGGGGAGACCTTCAGTATCAGCTGGTTCATCCATTCCAGCCTCTAGATATCCGACAGTTCGGGCCGTTTATTGTCCTAAGAGCGCACCGCATGGTGGACAGGATTTCCGCGATGGATGCCTCGTGCGGAATGATTGAGCCACGCCGTCGGAGTGAGCGCACCCGGCGACTTCGGTGCCCGGGGCGGACCCGGGCAGGAAGGTACGATCGGTGAAATCGGCAGTTCCCACGCAGTTACCCGTCACACTGGATGACGTCCTCCGAGCTCAAAAACTTCTGGATGGCATTGTCGAGAGAACACCTCTGGAGAGCTCACGCGCTCTGGGGCGGGCTGTCGGTGCGCCGGTGTTCCTCAAGTGCGAGAACCTGCAGCGGGCCGGTTCCTTCAAGGTGCGCGGTGCCTATGTGCGCATGGCCGGGCTGAGTGCTGAAGAACGCGCCCGGGGTGTGGTGGCGGCATCGGCCGGTAACCACGCCCAGGGAGTTGCCGTTGCTGCCAAGGCCCTGGGGATCTCTGCGCGGATCTACATGCCTCTCGGCGTGGCCCTGCCCAAGCTTGCGGCGACCCAGAGTCATGGCGCAGAAGTTGTTCTGCACGGGCATACGGTGGATGAAGCTCTTGCCGAGGCTCAGCGCTACTCCGAATCCACCGGCTCCATCTTTGTGCACCCCTTCGACAACGTTGACGTCGTCGCCGGTCAGGGTACGGTCGGTCTGGAGATCCTGTCACAGCTTCCTGATGTGGAGACAGTGCTGTTGGGCGTCGGCGGTGGTGGTCTGCTGGCGGGAGTCGCCGTGGCGCTGAAGGAGAAAGCGCGTGAGCTGGGACGGGAGATCCGGGTGATCGGCGTCCAGGCCGAAAACGCTGCGGCTTACCCACCTTCTCTGGCCGCCGATGCGCTCGTGCCGCTGACTAAGGTCTCCACCATGGCTGACGGCATTGCTGTGGGCAGGCCAGGGCAGCTGCCCTTCTCGATCATCCGGGAACTGGTCGATGACGTCATCACCGTCAGCGAGGATTCGCTGGCCAGGGCTCTGATCTTCCTGCTGGAGCGGTCGAAGATGGTGGTCGAGCCGGCGGGCGCCGTGGGAGTGGCGGCTCTGCTCGACGGTGCACTGAATCTTCAAGGCGCCAACCCCGGGACCACCGCTGTGGTGCTTTCCGGTGGGAATATCGATCCGATGCTGATGCTCAAAGTCATCCAGCGTGGCCTCTCCGCCGCAGGACGTTTTATGACCGTGCGGATGCTGCTTGATGACCGTCCCGGTTCCCTGGCAACCATCTCGCGCATCATCGCTGAATCCGATGCCAATGTCACGGGTGTCGATCACACGCGGGTGGGCGGTGCGATCAGCATGGGGGATGTCTCGATCACTGTCAATCTCGAGACCAAGGGCCACGAGCACTGTGAACAGGTGCTGCGCAATCTGCGGGCCGAAGGTTTTATGCCCATCGTGGTGCACTGAAAACCAGGTACCCCGGTTACGTCAAAGCCCGCGCCCTTCATTAGGAAGAGTGCGGGCTTTGATGTAGACGTCAGGCTGTTTCAGAGCCGAAAATCAGCCTGCATAGGGCTTGGCGGAGATGACCTCCACCGCGATTTCCCGGCCGTTCGGCGCGACGTAGCTGAGTGAATCGCCTACCTTGTGGCCATGAATGGCGGCACCCAGTGGGGACTTCTCGCTGAAGACATCGATATCGGTGTCTCCGGCAACCTCGCGGCTGCCCAGCAGGAAGGTGGTTTCGTCGCCAGCGATCTTCGCGACGACGAGCATGCCGGGTTCCACGACGCCATCGTCCGCAGGAGCTTCACCCACATGAGCATCACGGAGCAGCTCGGTCAGCTGTCGGATCCGGGCCTCAATCTTGCCCTGCTCCTCCTTGGCGGCATGGTAGCCACCGTTTTCTTTCAGATCACCCTCGGAACGGGCTTGTTCGATCTTCTTGACCACTTCGACGCGGCCCGGGCCGGACAGCTCGGCGAGCTCGGCACTCAGACGGTCAAACGCCTCCTGGGTCAACCAGGCGGTCGGTGCGCTGGGGGTAGACACGGAGGTCCTCCTCATCGGTTAGGGATTCTTCGCAAGCTTTTCTCAGTCTTTGCTTCGCTCTCAAGCAAAGACCCCGCCTCTGCGGTTGCCATTCGGGGCGGCAACACGCCTAGCGGGGTGAAGATATTCATACAGTGTAGATGCTGAGTCGGTCAGTTCCCAAGGGCTGTTCGCCATGGGCGTGTTTTCGCTGATGTTTGGCGAATTATGAACTGATCCAGCAAGTATCCACGTTGACGGAGACCGCCAGAGAATCGGTGGCCACCAGAGCGCTGAGCGAGGTCATGGACTGACCTGTGGTTGAGGGTGGAACGGTGATGATCTGCCAGCCGACGATGCCGTGGCCCTGGTCGAGCGCCTGAACCTCGCATTTGGCGGTGGAGGCGGCATCCTTGGTGACCTGGAAATCGACTCTGGTCTGCGTGGCGTCGGTGACGTTGAAGCTCACCACTTTGACGTCCGCGCCGGGGCCGCGGCCCAGGGCCAGCCAGGCCACGAAGGAGAGAGCGAGAACCGCGGCGATGCCTAAGAGGATCCAGCGATTGCGCGGAGTCAGTCTGGTGCGGGTGGCTCCGTAGCGATTGGCGATGCTGACCGAACCGGAGCCGTGGGGTACGGGCGACGTCACGCGGCACTCCTCCGAATCTTCAGGCCAGTCAAGGGGGCTGGCGGGCATTGCTGCGATGTGGCCCGCTCCGTATGACATCGCGGTTGGCGGTGAATGGATCACGGGGTAGTGTCCAGTCTAGATCGAATCCGCGCGGTGAGTTACGCCTCAGGCGGCCATCCGCCCCCCACTTCTGGAGCCTGAATGACTGAGAATTCTGAGCCTTTCGCAGGCCAGACCATAGCCGCAGACCACGCCGCTACTGTCGGTAGCAGTGCTGGCCTGCGTCTTCTCGCCGTGCACGCGCATCCCGATGACGAATCAAGCAAGGGTGCCGCCACCATGGCGATGTATCGCGCCCAGGGGGCAGAGGTCATGGTCGCCACCTGCACAGGTGGCGAGCGCGGCGATGTTCAGAACCCCACCCTGGAGCCGCTGGCCTGGGCCCGGCGGGATATGGCCGGGCTTCGACGCGTTGAAATGGCACGCGCCGCTGCCATCCTCGGCATCGAGCAGCGCTGGCTGGGATTTGTCGACTCCGGTCTGCCCGAGGGCGAGCCCTTGCCGCCGTTGCCCTTTGGTGGTTTCGCGACCCTTCCACTGGACCAAGCTGCGGCTCCTCTGGTGCGCCTGGTGCGTGCTTTCCGCCCGCACGTCATCGTGGCCTATGACGAGTTCGGCGGGTATGGCCATCCCGATCACATCATGGCGCATCGGGTGGCCGTGGAGGCGTTCAACGCTGCGGGCGACCCCGCGCGTTACCCCGGAACCGGCGAGGCCTGGACGCCCGCCAAGCTGTACTTTGACCTTGGGTTCAACCAGAAGAAATTCCGTGCCATTCATGATGCGCTGGCGGAGCTGGGTAAACCGTCGCCCTTTGACTGGTTCCTGGATGACGAGGACCCGGCGGACCCGGGGGAGCACCGTTCGCGCCCCAGCCGTCCACCCGAGCATGCCCTGACCACGCAGGTGGAGTGCGGGGAGTTCCTGGCGGTGCGGGATCAGGCGCTGAAAGCCCATGCGAGTCAGGTCGACCCTGCCGGGTTCTTCTTCGCGGTGGATACCGAGTTCCAGCGCACCGTGTGGCCGTGGGAAGACTATTCTTTGATCGAATCAAGGGTCTCCACAGAGCTTCCTGAGCACGATCTGTTCGCCGGCCTGCGGGGGTAGCGCTTTTCCAGGCGGATCCTGCGGCGCGTGGGGCGGGGTGAGGCGGTTCTGCCGTTGAGCTGGATTCTGTCTCGGTGCTCGTGCGGGATAATGGAGGGATGCTCCCCTTCACTGTGCCCCAGGTGATTCTGTCTCAGGACGTCAGTCCTTCCCCGGATGTATCGCCTTCCCTGAATCCGGGACTCACCCCGGATCAGGTCAGCCCCGGGTTCCTGGGCTTCCTCTTCACGTTTTTTGTGGTGGCGATCATGGCCGTACTGATTGTCGATATGGTCCGCCGCATCCGCCGAGTCCGTTACCGTGCCCAGGTTGCCGGTGAGCTCCAGGATTCCGGCCCGCAGTTTGCCGCGACCGCAGTGGACAGCTCAGCTGGGACTGTTTCAGTGGCGGAAGACCGCGAACACGATGGCCATGAAGTGGCAGGCAAATCCGGCAACGGTGAAGGCATGGAAAAATTCGTGGAACCCGAAGTGCGTCCGTGAGAGTCTGGGCCGTTTGAACCCGTAGAACACCGCCCCCGCGATGTAGAAAACACCACCACAGCAGATGAGTGTTGCGGCAGGGACGCTGGCCGCAAAGAATTGCGGGATGTAGAACAGCGATCCCAGCCCTAAAAGGCAGTAGATCGGCACGTAAAGCCAGCGGGGCGCGTTCAGCCAGAGGAGACGGAATGCCACTCCCGCCAGAGAACCCGCCCAGATGGACCACAGCAGTACCGTGGCATCGGCAGGGCTCAGCAGCATGGCGGACAATGGCGTGTAGGTGCCCGCGATCACCAGCATGATGTTGGTGTGATCCAGCCTTTTGAGAATTGCTTTCACTCCAGGCGACCAGTTGCCACGGTGATACAGGGCGCTGGTGCCGAAAAGAAGTATTCCTGTTAGGGCATAGATTGCCGAAGTGATCTTGCCCAGGGCGGTCGGTGCCACACAGATGAGCACGATGCCGGCCGCCAGGGCGAGCGGGGTGGCACCCAGGTGGATCCAACCACGCCAGCTCGGTTTCAGCTCTGCCTCTGTGGCGGGCGATGTGGCCGCGTGGTTCATGCACCGAGTCTATCCGGGTGTCTGAATCAGCCCTGGTGGTCCGACAGGTACTCTGAGTAACGTCACACATAGTACGGATGAAAGGCGGGACGGCATGGTGCTGGAGTTCCCGCACGTTCTTTACGGCTACTACGAGCGCCGCCTGGCCCGCTCTCTGCGCGGACAGAAGATTCCGGAGCATGTCGCCATCGTGGTGGATGGGAATCGACGCTGGGCCAGGCAGTTCAATGCCTCCACCGGCCATGGTCATCAGGCTGGCGTGGAAAAAATTCACGAATTCCTGCAGTGGTGCCAGGACCTGAACATCAAGGTCGTCACCCTCTATATGCTCTCCACGGAAAATATCAAGAGGGCCAAAGATGAACTGGACGAGTTGCTCGGCATCATCGCCACTCTGATGGATCGGCTGGACAGCGATCCGAAAATCAGCGTCAGTGCGATGGGTTCGCCCGAGGTCCTCCCCGAATATTTGGCCGAACGCCTGCGCAAATTGACGCAGCGGGTGCCAGAGACGGAGAAGCTGCACGTCAACCTGGCCGTCGGCTATGGAGGGCGGCAGGAAATCGTCGATGCTGTCCGTGGGCTACTGCGCGAGGCAGCCGAACACGGGACACCTCCAGAGGTACTGGCCGATTCGCTGGATGTGGAGGACATCTCACGCTTCCTCTACACCACAGGTCAGCCGGATCCGGATCTGGTGATTCGCACCTCGGGTGAGCAGCGGCTCTCCGGCTTCATGCTCTGGCAGAGCGCCTACAGCGAGATGTATTTCTGTGACGTGCTCTGGCCGGCTTTCCGCCGGGTGGACTTCCTGCGGGCGCTCCGCGACTACTCCGGGCGCCATCGCCGCTACGGCAGCTAGCCTCCCACTGCTCGTTCCTCGCAGCGGGTCCCTCGGGCGCGTGGGCCCACCCACGCGGGGTTTTTCTTTGGACCGGACCCGGTAAGTGCATAAAACTTTGACGCCCTTGGCTGCTTGGGGCCTACCCGCGGAGATTACACGCTCGGGTGTTTACGTGGAGTTAACCGACACGCCGCTCATTCGACCCTGTCGGCCCGCGGCGGCGAGCGTAGATTGTGCTGTGTCAGCACTCATGTACCGCACCAACCGGGCGGCGGCCCGGGGTTTGGAGTCCCGTGGCATCGACTGAGAAGACCCGCTCAATGGACGATCTGGGCGAAGTTGCCCAGCACAATGTTGTCCAGCAAAAAACTGCCAAAGCGCCCAAGCGCAGAACATCGCGTAGCGCTGCAGATAGCTCCCCGGTCGGTTCATCGGAAACCTCAGGTACCTCCGTGACCGGCCGTTCTTATGTCCTGGACACGTCGGTACTGCTTTCGGATCCCCGGGCACTGTTGAGGTTTGCCGAGCATGAGGTGATCCTGCCGATCGTGGTGATCAGTGAGCTTGAAGGCAAGCGCCATGACCCGGAGCTGGGGTATTTTGCCCGCAAGGCCTTGCGGCTGCTCGACGATCTGCGCCTGGAGCACGGCGGCCTGGACAGGCCCATCCCGCTTGGCGAGCAGGGCGGAACGCTGCGGGTGGAGCTCAATCACATCTCCACTGAGGTGCTCCCTGCCGGGTTCCGCAGTGGCGACAACGATGCGCGGATCCTGGCCGTGGCGAAGAACCTGGCCAATGAGGGCCGGGCTGCGGGTCTGGTGGTCACGGTGGTCTCGAAGGATCTGCCGATGCGGGTCAAGGCCTCCGCCATGGGGCTGCCTGCCGAGGAATACCGCAATGAGTTGGTCAAGGACTCCGGCTGGACCGGGGTGGCGGAAGTCGACGTCCTCGATGAGGAAATCGCCACCCTGTATGCCCATGAACCGGCGTTCATTCCGACTGCGGCAGAGATGCCGACGAACACGGGCCTGGTGCTGCTCTCCAACCGTGGCTCGGCGCTGGGCAGGGTCGGTGCCGACAAGCAGGTGCGCCTGGTCCGCGGCGACCGTGATGTCTTCGGTCTGCACGGCCGCTCAGCCGAGCAGCGCCTCGCCATCGACCTGTTGATGGACCCGAGTGTCGGCATCGTCTCGCTGGGCGGTCGCGCTGGAACCGGTAAGTCCGCACTCGCCCTGTGTGCCGGACTGGAGGCCGTGCTGGAGCGGCGTGAACACCGCAAGGTCGTGGTCTTCCGCCCGCTGTATGCCGTCGGCGGCCAGGAACTGGGCTACCTGCCCGGTTCGGAGCAGGAAAAGATGGGCCCGTGGGCTCAGGCGGTGTTCGACACCCTGGGAGCCCTGGTCTCCCAGGAGGTCGTGGAGGAGATTATGGATCGGGGCATGCTGGAAGTCCTCCCGCTCACCCACATCCGTGGCCGCTCACTGCATGACGCCTTCGTGATTGTGGATGAGGCGCAGTCGCTGGAAAAGAACGTCCTGCTGACCGTGATGAGCCGGATCGGTCAGAACTCCAAGATCGTTCTCACGCACGATGTCGCCCAGCGGGACAACCTGCGGGTAGGACGCCACGACGGCATCGCGGCAGTGGTGGAAACGCTCAAGGGGCACCCGCTGTTCGGGCACGTGACCCTGACCCGTTCCGAGCGCTCGCCGATCGCCGCGCTGGTCACCGATCTGTTGGAGGGCGCGGAGATCTAGCACCTTCGATCCGGGCTGATCCTGCGGCGCGGGTCGCAGGATCAGTTCGACTGGGTGTCGGGTATGTGATGCGTTCCAGATGCCTACTGGGCCTGGGGGAGTTCCCAGACAATATGCGAGCGCACGTCGGTCAGCAACGATGACTCCCGCAGGAACAGGTCGTCGAGCATGTATTCATCCACGGCCAGAATGCTGATCCAGTGGCCTCGGCCCGCGGACGGGCCGTCCAGGGCCTGGCTGGCCACACAGACGCCCGTTCCGGTATCAATCCGCACCGCCGTCGAACCAGGGAGCAGAATCGGCCCCGCGGGGTTCTGCGGACGGTAACCCGGATTCGGCTGGAGCACCGTTTCCAGAGCTTCGCGTCCCTCGTGCTCCACGACGCTCACCGGCCCGGGCTCGGCGACGTTGGCGAAGGGAAATTCCAGCGGAACCGGCGCATTGCCAGCGAGCTCCACCGGGTCGAGCACTGCGGAGAACAAGGCGGCGTCGGCTTCCTCCAGTCCGAAGCCGGGCTCACCATACGCGGCTTCCGGGCGGCGCCGCACCAGGCCGTCATCGTTGTACACGGGTGCGACCAGATGCGGCGGAAGAAGCCAGGGCTTCCGGGATCCGGAGACAAAAAGAGCGCTCTTCGAATCGTTGATGCCGCTGGTGCCGTACAACAACACGCCGTCTGCGGATTCGACCCGCAGGGCCCGGGGACGACGCAGCCACGCCTTGACCGTGGGGTTGTCAGGGGCCTCCGCAGCATCGACATCGGGGGGTCCGGACGTGACCGATAGGGCGCGGAAAGTGAATCGCAGGCTCTGCCATTTCCACGGCGAAGACCTGCACAACGTGCGGAACGTGTCAGCACTGACGTTCATATCCACAGCCTACGCCGCCTCGGCTGCCGGGGATCGAACAATCCAGTAACATCCCCGGTATGTTTGCGCGGCTGGAAGAGCTGACGGCGGTGCCCTGGGCAGGGCTGTCGCTGCTGGTGGCCTGCGCCTGTCTGCTGGGGGCTGGTGCCTGGTTGAGTGTGGTGGATATTCGCAGCCATTTGCTGCCCAATCGGATCGTCTACCCCTCGGTTCTGGCGGCCGTCATCCTGCTTGGATCCTCTGCGGTGTTCCTTGGCGATGCCGGGTTGCTGCTGCGCACTCTCGGGGGCGGCATCGCGCTCGGTGCGAGCTATCTGGCGTTGCGGATCATCTATCCGGCAGGGATGGGCCTGGGCGACGTGAAGTTCGCGGTGCTGCTGGGCTGCTATCTGGGTTATCTGAGCTGGTGGCATCTGCTCTACGCCACCGTGGCGACCTTTCTGCTGGGTGGGCTGGTGGGAATGGCGCTCATTCTCAGTCGCCGGGGCAGCGCCAGCACCGTGCTGCCCTTCGGCCCCTTCATGATGGCCGGCACCATGCTGGCCCTGGCGATTCCGGCCTGAGCACGTCCGTGCCAGGCCGCCCCTGCCTGGCGAATCAGGCATGAAACACTGGCATTATGCCCACACCTGATTTCGTCCTGGCTCTGCGCGAGAAAATCGGCCACGCGCCGCTATGGCTGCCCGGCGTCACCGCCGTGGTGTTCGATGCCGCCGGCCGGGTGCTGCTGGGCAGGCGTGCCGACAACGGCGAATGGACGCTGATCACCGGCATGTTGGACCCCGGGGAACACGCAGCAGTCGGTGCCGTCCGGGAGGTCCTGGAGGAGACCGGCGTGGTGGTGGGGGTGGAGCGACTGGTCTCGACCGGCGTGGTGGGGCCGGTGACTTTCCCCAATGGGGACGTGTGCACCTTTTTCGATGTGAGCTTTCGATGCCGACACCTGACTGGCGAGGCGCGGGTCAATGACGACGAGTCCCTGGAAGTGGCATGGTTTGAGCTCGACGACCTGCCCAGGCTCAATGATCGGCATCGACACATCCTGGAACTGGCCCGGGACCGACACGGCGAAGCCTGGTTCAGCGCTGACGCCTGAGCCCGGTTACCCCGAGGCCGTGGGGAGAAGTGACGGAGAGGGACCTGGGCGGAGACGCAGGATGGCGCCGGGTTCCGATGGTTGGAACCCGGCGCCATCCTGCGTCAAGCGCTGCTCAGTTCAGCTAAGCGTCAGTAATTGCCCGTCATCGTGGTGACGTCCAGAGCCTTGTCCAGCTCCGCCTCGGACACCTGGCCTTCGCCCTCGCCGACGAAGCCGAGCTGCACGGTGGCCTCGCGCACGGTGAGACCTTCCTTGACGGCCTTCTTGGCGATCTTCGCGGCGTTCTCGTACCCGATGAACTTATTCAGCGGCGTCACGATGGAGGGTGACGCCTCGGCCAGGAAGCGAGCCCGCTCCACATTGGCAGTGATGCCGTCAATCATCTTGTCCGCCATGACGCGGGCGGTGTTTGCCAGCAGGCGGATGGACTGCAGCAGGTTGGCTGCCATCACCGGGATACCGACGTTCAGTTCGAAGGCGCCGTTGGTGGAGGAGAGCGCAATGGTGGTGTCATTGCCGATCACCTGTGCGCAGACCATGATCGACGCCTCGCAGATCACCGGGTTGACCTTGCCCGGCATGATCGAGGAGCCCGGCTGCAGGTCCGGAATCGCGATCTCGCCCAGGCCGGTGTTCGGGCCGGAGCCCAGCCAGCGCAGATCGTTGTTGATCTTCATCAGCGAATACGCGATGTTGCGCAGCTGCCCGGAGGCCTCGATGAGCCCGTCACGGTTCGCCTGCGCCTCGAAGTGATTGCGCGCCTCGGTCAGCGGAAGTGCGGTGTCTTCAGCCAGCAGCTCGATGACCCGCTGCGGGAAGCCCGCCGGGGTATTGATGCCGGTACCCACCGCGGTGCCACCGAGCGGGACTTCCGCGACGCGGGGGAGCGAGGATTCGATACGTTCGATGCCGTAGCGCACCTGAGCGGCATAGCCCCCGAACTCCTGGCCCAGGGTCACCGGGGTGGCATCCATCAAGTGGGTACGCCCGGACTTGACGACGTCCTTGAACTCCGCAGCCTTGCGGCCCAGCGAGGCCGCCAGATGGGTCAGCGCAGGGATCAGATTGTTGACCAGTGCGGAGGTTGCGGCAACGTGCACCGAGGTGGGGAAGACGTCGTTGGAGGACTGGGAAGCGTTGACATGGTCATTCGGGTGGACGCGGGTTGCACTTCCTGCAGTCTCAAGGGCCTGGTTCGCCAGTGCGGCCAGCACCTCGTTGGTGTTCATATTGGAGGAGGTGCCGGAGCCGGTCTGGAAGACGTCGATCGGGAAGTCGCTGTCATAGGCGCCGGTGGCCACCAGGTCAGCGGCTGCGGCAATCGCTTCTGCTCGCTCGGTATCCAGAACGCCCAGATCCTCATTGGCCAGCGCAGCAGCCTTCTTGATCCGCGCGAGTGCCTCGATGTGGGCGCTCTCCAGGGTGGTTCCCGAGATGGGGAAGTTCTCTACGGCTCGCTGCGTCTGCGCGCCGTAGAGGGCTTTGGCCGGAACCCGGACCTCACCCATCGTGTCGTGTTCAATGCGGTATTCGCTCTCGGAACCCGCTGCTTCTGTGGTGGACAATCCGGACGACTCAGTCATAGATCCAAGCGTACTAGTGCTGCGCAGGCGGCGTGGCTGGTGACGGCATCGCGTACACCACACGGTGCGGCCAGCATCGCATTATCTCTCGACTGCGGGCCATGCTAAGATATTGAGTTTGTGTGGGCTGTCAGCCTTGTGCTCGCGAGCTGTGCTGTGAGCCAAAGGGGGCAGCACATCACACCACTGCTCAGTAATGAGTAACCTCGTAAATTTCCGTGCCAGTGCATACTGACCTGATTCTTCCCGCCGTGTGGCGGCAAAGAACCGCGTTACATGTTCCTCGCACGGGGGTTTAGGCCCATTCTGGCAAAATCCAGGTGGGTCAAGAGACACCCCCGTTCAACTGTTCCGCAAGGCTCACTCTGTAGCGAGATCACAGATGTGAGAACCGGCGAGACGACAGGAGTAAAAGTGATTCAGCAAGAGTCGCGACTGCGGGTTGCCGACAACACGGGTGCCAAGGAAATCTTGACCATCCGCGTGCTCGGTGGATCCGGCCGTCGCTACGCAGGTATCGGTGACGTCATCGTCGCCACCGTCAAGGATGCAATTCCTGGCGGCAACGTCAAGAAGGGCGATGTGGTCAAGGCCGTCATCGTCCGTACCAAGAAGGAACGCCGCCGTGCGGACGGTTCCTACATCAAGTTCGATGAGAACGCAGCAGTGATTTTGAAGAACGACGGCGACCCCCGCGGAACCCGCATCTTCGGCCCTGTTGGTCGTGAACTTCGCGATAAGAAGTTCATGAAGATCATCTCGCTCGCACCGGAGGTGTTGTAAACATGGCGAAGATCAAAAAGGGCGACCTGGTTCAGGTCATCACGGGCGCCAAGCAGGATCGCGGCGGAGACCGCGGCAAGCAGGGCAAGGTCCTTCACGTGTTCACCGACACGAACCGCGTGCTCGTTGAGGGCATCAACCGCGTGACCAAGCACACCAAGGCTGGTCAGTCGGATCGCGGAACGAAGACCGGCGGCATCGAGATTGTCGAAGCGCCCATCCACATTTCCAACGTCGCGTTGGTGGACCCGTCCACCAAGAAGCCCACTCGCGTGGGCTACCGCCTCGAGACCGTCGAGCGCAACGGCCGTACCCGCACTGTCCGGGTACGTTACGCCAAGAGCTCCGGAAAGGATCTGGCATGAGCACCGAGACTGTAGAAACCGCAGTGAAGATCACCCCGCGGCTGAAGACTCGCTACGCCGAGTCCATCAAGGATGTGCTGCAGGAGGAATTCCAGTACCCCAACGTCAACCAGGTTCCGCGCCTTGTCAAGGTCGTCGTGAACATGGGCGTCGGCGAGGCTGCTCGTGACTCCAAGGTTATCGATGGCGCTGTGCGCGACCTGACCCTCATCACCGGCCAGAAGCCGATGGTCACCAAGGCCCGCAAGTCGATCGCTCAGTTCAAGCTGCGCGAAGGCATGCCGATCGGCGCGCACACCACGCTGCGTGGCGACCGTATGTGGGAATTCGTTGACCGCCTGGTCACCCTGGCACTGCCCCGTATCCGCGACTTCCGCGGCCTCTCCGGCAAGCAGTTCGACGGCAACGGCAACTACACCTTCGGTCTGACCGAACAGGTGATGTTCCACGAGATCGACCAGGACGCCATCGACAAGGTGCGCGGCATGGACATCACTGTGGTGACGACCGCCAAGACCGATGACGAAGGCCGCGCGCTGCTCAAGGCGCTGGGTTTTCCGTTCAAGGCTGAAAGCTGATCTCAGCTTCGCGCCTGTCTGTACTTCACTTTTAACAATCACTCCGGAGAAGGTCCAGGGCGGCTCGTAGAGCCTCAGGGAAACCGCTCCGAGGAAGGGCAAGAGCCCACATGACTATGACAGATCCTGTCGCAGATATGCTGACCCGGCTGCGTAACGCCAACTCGGCGTACCACGACACTGTGTCGATGCCGTTCAGCAAGCTCAAGGGCCACGTGGCCGACATCCTGAAGGCCGAAGGCTACATTGCCGGCTGGAAGGTTGAGGATGCAGAGGTTGGCAAGAAGCTGACCATTGACCTCAAGTTCGGTCCGAACCGTGAGCGTTCCATCGCCGGCGTCCGCCGCATTTCCAAGCCCGGTCTGCGCGTTTACGCGAAGTCGACCAACCTGCCGCACGTGCTCGGCGGCCTGGGCATCGCCATCCTGTCGACGTCCTCCGGTCTACTGACCGACCGTCAGGCATCCAAGAAGGGTGTGGGTGGGGAAGTCCTCGCCTACGTCTGGTAGAAGAAAGGGAGTAAAGACTTATGTCACGTATTGGACGTCTCCCGATTTCCGTGCCTGCTGGCGTCGAGGTCAAGCTCGATGGCGCCCTGGTGTCCGTCAAGGGACCCAAGGGTGAACTGAGCCACGAGGTGCCGAGCCCGATCGAGGTCACCCTCGATGAAGGCACGCTCACCGTTGCCCGGCCCAATGACGAGCGCGCTTCGCGTTCGCTGCACGGCCTGACCCGTACCCTGCTGTCCAACCTCATTGTCGGGGTGACTGAAGGCTACGAAAAGAAGCTCGAAATCGTCGGCACCGGTTACCGTGTACAGGCCAAGGGTTCGGACCTCGAGTTCGCCCTGGGCTACAGCCACCCGGTTCTGGTCAAGGCTCCTGAGGGCATCACCCTGACGGTCGAGGGCCCCACCAAGCTCTCCGTCGTGGGCATCAACAAGCAGCAAGTGGGCGAAGTTGCTGCCAACATCCGTAAGCTGCGCAAGCCCGACCCGTACAAGGGCAAGGGCATCCGCTACGCGGGCGAAGTAATCCGCCGCAAGGTCGGAAAGGCTGGTAAGTAATCATGGCGTTGACCATTACCAAGAAGAGCGTAGGCAAGTCGTCCTCCGCCCGCCGGGGTCGCCGTCACTTGCGCGTGCGCAAGCGGATCGTCGGCACCGAGGCTCGTCCTCGTCTGGTTGTCACCCGTTCCGCTCGCCACGTGTTCGTGCAGGTTGTCGATGACAGCAAGGGCGTGACCGTTGCTTCGGCCTCGACCCTGGAAGCGGATCTGCGTGCCTTCGATGGCGACAAGACCGCCAAGGCGAAGAAGGTTGGTGAGCTCGTAGCCGAGCGCGCCAAGGCTGCTGGCGTTGAAGCTGTGGTCTTCGACCGCGGTGGCAACAAGTACCACGGTCGGGTTGCAGCTGTCGCTGACGGCGCACGCGAAGGTGGTTTGGCCCTGTGAGCGAGAACCTCAACTCAGAAAACACGGAGACCCCTGTGTCCGAGAACACCGAAGCAGCAACTGCAGCTACTGCCGACGCAACGACCTCCACTGATGACCGCCGCGGCGGCCGTCGTGGCGAGCGTAACGATCGTGGTGGCCGTGGCGGTCGCGATGGCGGCCGTGGTGGCCGCGACGGCGGTCGCGATGCTGAGAAGAACCAGTACATCGAACGTTTGGTCACCATCAACCGTGTGGCCAAGGTCGTCAAGGGCGGCCGTCGCTTCAGCTTCACCGCACTGATGGTCGTCGGAGACGGCAACGGTCTGGTGGGCGTGGGCTACGGTAAGGCCAAGGAAGTTCCTGCGGCCATCGCCAAGGGTGTCGAGGAAGCGAAGAAGTCCTTCTTCCGTGTTCCTCGCGTGGGTAACACCATTCCGCACCGTGTGCAGGGCGAGGCCGCTGCCGGCGTCGTGCTGCTGCGTCCGGCCACCCCGGGTACTGGCGTTATCGCCGGTGGTCCGGTGCGTGCCGTACTGGAGTGCGCTGGCGTCCACGACATCCTGTCCAAGTCGCTCGGTTCCACGAACGCCATCAACATCGTGCACGCTACGGTGGCCGCACTGCGTCAGCTCGAAGAGCCGGCTGCTGTTGCTGCCCGTCGTGGTCTGCCGATGGACGAGGTTGTTCCGGGACCGCTGCTGCGCACCATCCAAGAACACGCGCAAGTAAAGGCAGGTGCCTGATGAGCACGCCCAAGAACATCCAGGCTTCTGAGAAGTCCCTGGAAATCACGCAGATCAAAGGCATCATCGGTGCCAAGGCGAACCAGCGCAACACCCTGCGTTCGCTGGGCCTGAAGCGCATTGGTCACACCGTCGTTCGTCAGGCCGATGAGGTGACCGTGGGCATGATCAACACGGTTCCGCACCTGGTGAAGGTTGAGCCAGTTGAGGGAGACAAGTAATGGCTGAGAAGAAGACTGCCGAGGCAGTGGAGACTGCTGAGAAGCAGAACCCGCTGAAGGTGCACCACCTGCGTCCCGCTCCGGGAGCCAAGACCGCCAAGACCCGTGTGGGCCGTGGTGAAGGTTCCAAGGGTAAGACCGCTGGTCGTGGCACCAAGGGCACCAAGGCCCGCTACCAGGTGAAGGCTGGATTTGCTGGCGGCCAGCTGCCGCTGCACATGCGCCTTCCCAAGCTGCGTGGCTTCAAGAACCCGTTCCGGGTGGAGTTCCAGGTCGTCAACCTGGACAAGCTCTCTGAGCTGTACCCCAACGGTGGCGAAGTAACGGTGGAGTCCCTGGTGGCTAACGGTGCTGTTCGCAAGAACCAGCCCGTGAAGATCCTGGGTACCGGCGAGATCACCGTCAAGGTCGATGTCACGGTTGACGCCTTCTCCACCAGTGCAGCGGAGAAGATCGCTGCCGCTGGCGGAAGCACCACGGCGCTCTAAGGAGCGAATCGACACATGAACTCGTGGTGGGAGCAGGGGAGACCCCGCACCCACCACGAGTTTTCGTCATCTGGGGGAGCTACCCACTAGCACTGTGTTGATGGTATCTCGGGTATTTTTCTCGAATTGAGACGTTTCGGGAGACTTGCGGGCTAAGCGTAGTCCTGGTTCCTTGACCTATCCGATCCAGGAATCCGCGCGGGCTCGCACCCAAGGAAAGTTCAGCTGTGCCTAGCGGCACGGACCCTATGCCAGGACACTGCAGCGCGGCCACACCTCCGATCAGCGCTCCTGTACCGCTTTTGAACTGATCCCGTTTTGGTGTGCAGCGTAACTACGAGTATGTCAGGCGCGGTGACGCGCATTGCCGTGGGCTACTTCGCTATTTGACGTTTGGTCTCGGCCCAGTCGCCCGCTGTCGGGTTCTTTTCCAGTAGTGCGGAGCTGTCTTGGCTAGGGCGTGTCTCCTATATGCCTGGTGATTGAGCAGTGAAACTGGAGTGGTGTGGTTTTCTTCTCGTTCTCGTTCTCGCCGGTTGACGGATGCGCAGTGGGCGGTGATCGGGTCGTTGCTGCCCTCGAATGCGGGGCGGCGGGGTCGTCCGTTCGAGGATGATCGTCGGGTCGTGGATGGGATCATCTACCGGTTCCGGACGTCGACGCCGTGGCGGGATATGCCGCGGGAGGAGTTCGGGCCGTGGCAGACGATCTGGAAGCGTCACCGCCGGTATGCCGGCGACGGGACGTGGGATCGCGTGCTGCAGACCCTTCTCGCGGATGCGGATGCGGCGGGCCTGATCGGCTGGGATGTGTCCGTGGACGCGACGATCGCGCGTGCGCATCAGCACGCGACGAACACGACCCGTCCCGACCAGGACACAGGGGGCAGGGTCGAATCACAAGAATCTGCCGTTTCACGAGGTTGAACCGGCAGGTCACGGTATCGGCCGCTCTCGTGGCGGGTTGACGACGAAGATCCATCATGCCGTCGACGGGAACGGCCTCCCGCTCGCGATCGTGGTCACTGGCGGGCAGCGCAACGACGGGGCCATGCTCCGGGAAGTGCTCGACGACATCCGTGTTCCCCGGGCTGGCGGTGGGCGTCCGCGGACCCGTCCCGATGCGGTCCTCGCGGACAAAGCGTATGCGTCCGGGGCGAATCGGCGCATGCTCCGGGAACGTGGCATCACCGCGGTGATCCCGGAAAAGAGCGACCAGATCGCGTCCCGAAAAAGAAAGGGCAGCAAGGGCGGGTGGCCCCCGAAGTTCGACAGCAACGCCTACAGAGACCGCAATGTCGTCGAGCGGTCCTTCGCCCACGTCAAGCAATAGCGAGGCCGCCACCCGGTACGACAAGTTCGCGCCCGCATACCGTGCCGGCGCCGTCCTCCATGCCTGCCTCACCTGGGCAACCCCATTAGGAGACATGCCCTAGTTCTAACTCCTTCACGATTTGACGGACCGTGGTTTCAAGCCACGAGGCAAGTCGAGTGGCCGGAGCACGTTCGTTCCTGTCAATTAGGAGGGGAAAACTGTTGTGGGTCCTGTGCAACTGTGGTTGCATTGGCAGTGCGGGGGATTTCACAGCGATTGGAGTTGGTCTCTTGAAGAAGACAGCGAAAATACTGTCAAGCGGCATTGCTAGTGTGGTCCTTGGTTTGGGGGTGACCTTCGCGGCGGCCGTTCCGGCAAGCGCAGCCAACATCGTGGACTGCGGGAGTCGGGACTACCTCTGGTATGCGTTCACTAACGGCAGTGCCACCTGCATCGCCAATGCAGGCACACTCCCCGGGACGGGTTTTGCCTACGTCACCTCAGTCTCGAGCGGAAACAATGACGTTGAAATCGTGTATCGAACTCAGGATGGGACGACGATCGACTTCTACTTGCCGAGATGGCAGTCATCCAACTTTGGAGGATCGTGGGTCTACATAGATAGGACTACCATCCTCTAGGCGATGTCTTGCGTACTCGCAGGGCCAGACGAGATGGTGGTTTGCGGCGACATGCAGCTTCACTTTTGAGGCACAGGCATCGCCTTCTGTAGTGGGGTGAAGAAGACTCGTGGTGGGTGCTGGCATGAACCCCGCACCCACCACGAGTTTTCGTCATCTGGGGGAGCTACCCACTAGACTCGGTGGGTGGACCTATGGGCCGCCTCATTTCATGGTGCCCCGGTTCTGTTAATACGTCTTGTACACCTAACTGTCAGGAGGACGCTTGCTCACCGCATTTGGCCGCGCTTTTCGCACGCCGGACCTGCGTCGCAAGTTGCTGTTCACCCTCGGAATCGTTGCAATTTTCCGTCTGGGCGCATTCATCCCTTCCCCTGGGGTGAACTACGAGAACGTTAAAGCTTGTATCAGCAGTGCCAACACTGAGACCGGCATCTACCAGCTGATCAACCTCTTCAGTGGCGGCGCACTCCTTCAGGTGTCCATCTTCGCCCTCGGCATCATGCCGTACATCACGGCGAGTATCATCATTCAGCTCCTCCGGGTGGTTATTCCCCGTTTCCAGGAACTGCATCAGGAAGGTGCGCAGGGTCAGAGTAAGCTCACCCAGTACACGCGTTACCTGACGATTGGCCTGGGCCTGCTCAACGCGACGACCCTGGTGTCTCTGGCCCGCTCCGGCCAACTGTTAGGAAACTGTGGAATTGACGGTTCACCGCAGGCCATCATCCCGGACTCCTCGATTGTCACCACTATCCTGCTCATCATCACGCTGACGGCCGGTACCGGCCTCATCATGTGGATGGGCGAGCTGGTCACCGAAAAGGGTGTCGGCAATGGCATGTCCCTGCTGATCTTCACCTCGATCATCGCCCGCTTCCCGGATTCGCTGCGCCAGATCTGGATCACCAAGGGCCCGGGCACCTTCTTCATCGTGATCGTCCTGGGCATCGTCGTGATGGCTCTCGTGATCTTCGTGGAGCAGTCCCAGCGCCGTGTGCCGGTGCAGTACGCCAAGCGTATGGTCGGACGCCGCACCGTGGGTGGCACCAACACCTACATTCCGATCAAGGTCAACATGGCCGGCGTCGTGCCCGTCATCTTCGCCTCCTCCCTGCTGTACCTGCCCTCGTTGATCTCGCAGTTCGCCATTCGCGGCGATCAGACCAACGCGCCGGCCTGGGCCATCTGGATCAATGACAATCTGACCAAGGGCGACCACCCGATTTACATGGCGCTCTACTTCCTGCTGATCGTGTTCTTCACGTACTTCTACGTGGCGATCACCTTCAACCCGGAGGAAGTCTCGGACAACATGAAGAAGTACGGTGGCTTCATCCCGGGCATCCGGGCTGGCAAGCCGACCGCCGATTACCTGCAGTACGTTTTGTCCCGGATCACGCTGCCAGGTGCGCTGTACCTGGGCCTGGTGGCGCTGATCCCGTTGATCGCGCTCGTCCTGATCAACGCCAACCAGAACTTCCCCTTCGGAGGTACCTCGTTGCTGATCATGGTCGGCGTCGGGCTGGAGACGGTAAAGCAGATCGATGCGCAGCTTCAGCAGCGCCACTATGAAGGGCTTCTACGATGACCAGAATGTTGATTGTCGGCCCTCCCGGTTCCGGGAAGGGCACCCAGTCGGAGCGGATCACCGAGCGCCTGAATATTGTGGCGATCTCCACCGGTGATATTTTCCGCGCGAACGTCAAAGGGCAGACGCCGCTTGGCCTCGAGGCGAAGAAGTACATGGATGCGGGGGACTACGTCCCCGATTCGGTGACCAACAAGATGGTGCGTGACCGGCTGCAGCAGGACGACGTCGCCAACGGCTTCCTGCTGGACGGCTACCCCCGCACGCTCGCCCAGGTGGAGGAGCTGGCCAGCATTCTGGCTGCGGACGGCGCCACCCTGGACGTGGTCCTGCAGCTGATCGCGGATGACGAAGAACTCGTTCAGCGTCTGCTGGGCCGGGCGAAGGAACTCGGCCGCAGCGACGATGACGAAAAGGTCATCCGCCACCGCCTGGAGCTCTACCACACGGAAACCGAGGCTGTTGTGGCCAAGTATGCCGAGCAGGGCATCGTGGTCAAGGTTGACGGCCTGGGCGCCGTGGACGAGGTGACCGAGCGGATCATGACCGCCATCGACTCCCTGGCAGGGAGTAGCTGATTCATGGCCATTCGCGAACGTGCGATTGAACTGAAGACGCTGGATCAGCTCCGCCTCATGCGCGAGGCGGGGCTGATCCTGTCCTCCGCCCTGGACGCGGTGATCGCGCAGGCCCGGGTAGGCATCACCACTGCGGAGCTGAACGACGTTTTCGCCGAACAGCTGGCTCAGGCCGGAGCGACCTCCAACTTCTTGGGCTACTACGGTTACCCGGCCACGATCTGCACCTCGGTGAATGATCAGGTGGTGCATGGCATCCCGGATGACCGGGCGTTGGAGGACGGCGATGTCGTCTCGATTGACGGCGGCGCTATCGTCAGGGCCGCCAGCGGTGGCAAGGGCTGGCATGCTGACTCAGCCCGCACCGTGATCGTCGGCACCGCCGATCCGGCCGATGTGGAGCTCTCCGAGCTGACCGAGGCCGCTCTGTGGCGTGGCATTGCCGCCATGGCGACCGCCGGCGCACGACGCGGGCGCGTGGGCGAAATCGGTGACGCGATTGATGACTTCGTCACCGAACGCGCGGGCAGCAAATTCGGCATCATCGAGGATTACACGGGTCACGGCATCGGTACCGCCATGCATATGGATCCTGACGTGCTCAACTACCGGTCCCGGCATCGTGGGCCCAAGCTACGCCCCGGAATGGCTCTGGCCATTGAACCATTGTTGGTGCGCGGCAAGATCGCCACGCACACCCTGGCGGACGAGTGGACGGTCGTGACCAACGACCACCAGCGTGCGGCCCACTGGGAGCATTCCGTGGCCCTGCATGAGGGCGGGATCTGGGTGCTCACAGCGCTCGATGGCGGCGCGGAGAAATTGGCGCCCTTCGGAGTCCAGCCGGTCGCGTTCTGAATGTCTGAGCGACCGCGAGGCCGGACCTTCGACTCCTGCGGCCTGGGCGTCAGGAGGCGCTGAGCGCCTGCCGCATCGCCTGCGCCAGCAGTGGTGCCAGCTCCACTGAACCGGCTGCCGTCAGGTGGTACTGGTCCGCGTGCATCGGCGTCGAGCCGATGAAGGCCGGGCACTTTCCGTCCACACAGAACCACGGCTCGGTCTTCACATAGCTTGCCTTGACCCCCAGCTTGGCGATGGCGGCGGACTCGATGCCCACGGTGCGCTCGTAGGAGGCCGAGGGCGCGGCCACACAGTCAGCGGGAGTGCTTACCCGGGTGGCGCAGCTGGCCAGCAGTTTGCCTTCCGGCGGTGCGGCCAGCAGCAGTATCCGCTTCGCCACCCCCGCGACCCGGGAGAGGGTCGCGTCGTACCCGGCCGCGCGTTCGGCATCGGCCGCGGGACCGCTGGCCTTGCTGATCAGTACCGGATCCCAGCGGAACTCGCTCATGACCACCAGATCGGGCTTGAGTGAGGCGATCTGGCCCACCACCCAGTCGCGGAAGGCATCGCATTCGGGAAAGGGTGCCCCGCCGATCTGAGTCTGCTTGACGGCGGACACCGGGCAGCCCGCGACGGTGTAGACGTAGATCTTCCAGCTCTGCCCCGCCAACGCGGCGCGGATGCCGGGCAGGTAGCTGATGTCCACGGAGTCCCCGTAGAGCACCAGGGTGTGCTTGCCGTTGGGATCGCCGTAGACGCAGTGCGCCGCATTCGCGATCGGATCGTCCACCTGGGACTCATTGGTGCCCAGGCAGCCGTCCTTGATCCACTCCGGGGCCTTGACAGCCTGCCCGGCATTGCCGAACTGGTCCAGGTCCGGGCTCAGAGCCGGCCACTGGGGGGTGTTCAGTGCTGCCTGGATGGCGGCCGTCTGGGCAGGCTGTGGATCCGGGAAGGCCGGTGCCGTCGCGCTCGCGCTGGCACTGTTCGAGGCCTCCGGGCCGGGAACCACAATCGGTGCCAGCGAGGCGCTCGGCACCGGCAGGGCCAAGGGGGTAGTGGGGCGGCTGAGCTGGAAACCTGCGGTCGCCACCGCCACGATGACGGCCAGCGCCGGGATCCACAGCATCCGGGCGCGCACGTCACGATGCCGACGTACCCGGCGCCCGTTCACAGCGGGGCGCGGCTCGAGCCAGTGCGAGCGTCGGATCGGATTTTCCACGCAGTGGAAGGAGAGCACCGAGAGCCCCACCATCAGAATCCCCGCCGCCACGTAGTAGAGCCGGTCGCCCGCCGCAAAGAAGGGTTCCAGCAGAATGACGACCGGGAAATGCCAGAGGTAGAGCGAGAAGGAGATTTTGCCGATGTAGCGGCTGACCGGGTTGGTCAGCAGGAACATAGCCCCTGGATAGCCCCTACCTGAGGTCCCGATGCCGGCAATCACGATCAGTACGGACCCTGCCACCGGCAGGATGGCCCACGGTCCCGGGAAGGCGGTGCTGGGGGTGAGCCAGAAGGCGGAGAAGACAATCACTGCCAGTCCCAGCCAGCCCAGAATCACCCGGACGGCCAGGGGCAAGCGGCTGAAAAGCGGTGCACAGATGGCGGTCAGCGCGCCCAGCCCCAGCTCCCAGCCACGCGAGAGGGTCGAGAAGTAGGCCACGGTGGGATGATTCGCGGTATCCCAGAGTGCGAAAACAAAGGAAGCCGCCACCACAAGGGTCACCACGATGCCGAGCAACACGGCGCGGCTTCGCTGTCCCCACCGCAGTCTGCGGGCCAGCCAGGCCAGCACCAGAATCAGGACCGGCCAGAGCAGATAGAACTGTTCCTCCACACCCAGGGACCAATAGTGCTGCAAGGGAGAGGCGGCGCTTCCAGCGTTCATGTAGTCAGTGCCGCTGAGTGCCTGCTGCCAGTTACCGACAAAGATCGCCGCCCAGAAGGCGTCGTTGAGCACGCCCAGGGCCTTGCCGATCCGGAAGATCAGAAAGGCCGCTGCCACCGTCGCGGCCAACACCAGGATGGCGGCCGGGAAGATCCTACGGGCCCGGCGCCGGTAGAAATCGGCGAAGGAGATCCTGCCGGTCCGGTCAACCTCGCGCAGCAGCAGCCCGGTGATCAGAAAGCCGGAGAGGACGAAGAAGACGTCCACGCCCATGTAGCCGCCACTGGGGCGGTGGAAGAGGTGATCGGCGACGACGGCCAGCACCGCTACGGCGCGCAGACCCTCCAGGTCGGAGCGGAAGCTGTGCTGGCCCGTAGTGCGGACCCGGCCGGTCCGCGAACGCTGCTGTGCCAGATCAGGCGATGCGCCATCCCGGGCGTCGACAGTGCGAAGGGCAGCGTGCACGGAATTCCTCTCGCGGGGTGGATGGGCTCCCGCCAATTTTACCGGGTATTTGGCGGCCCTGGATCGTTGGGGGCCTGGCGGTCGTCCGGCGGCTCAGGCCTTAAATGCCGGTGGGGGGGGGGGGGGGAA
>NZ_JASSZH010000028.1 GCF_030271165.1 Psychromicrobium xiongbiense
AAGGGCAGCGTGCACGGAATTCCTCTCGCGGGGTGGATGGGCTCCCGCCAATTTTACCGGGTATTTGGCGGCCCTGGATCGTTGGGGGCCTGGCGGTCGTCCGGCGGCTCAGGCCTTAAATGCCGGTGGGGCTGTGCGGCACGAATGCCGCACAGCCCCACCGGCTGAGCCGATACAGGAATCAGGACTTCAGCTTCGGCTTCACGTCCTTGTCGTAAATGCCCTGCAGCGTGGTCTGCAGAGTGGTCAGCGTTGCCTTGACGTCAGCCTTCTCGTTCATGATCTTGCCGGCGGCCTTGGCCATTTCGGCATCTGCACCGGGCAGGAACACCCGGGCGTAGTCCTGGCTCTTGGTGACCTTGAGCTGGTCCAGGGCAACCTGGATCTGCGGGGTCTTGGCCAGCACGGCAGACATATCGGCGCTGGTGCGGACCGGCATGTAGCCGGTCGCCGCGGAGAACTGCGCGGTGCTCTCAGCGCTGGTGATGAAGCTGACGAACTTGGCAGCAGCCAGCTGGCGCTCCGGGGAGGCCTTGGCCGCGATCACCAGGCCGGCACCACCCGTCGGGCAGACAGGGGAGGCCGATGCCGGACCGCCGGGGAGGAAGCCCACGCCGATGTTCATGTTCTTGGCAGCGGCTGCCTTGAGGGTGTTCACCAGGTCACCCGTGGAGGAGACCGTGGCGCTGACCGCACCAGCGGTCATATCGCCCACGGCGTCCTTGGAGGACACACCTGCCCAGGCGTCCTTGACGATGGTGTCCTGCACCCACTGGAGTGCCTTGACGGAATCATCGGTGTTGGCCGTGATGGTCCAGTCCTTGGACCAGCCGGTGCCCTGGCCCCAGAGCACGTTCTGCAGGGTCCACCCGGCGTAGCCGGCCAGGGCGGGGTACTGGTACGCGTGCTGGTAGCCACTGACGGAAGCGTTCGCTGCCTGGATCTTGGGGGCCCACTCGGCGAACTCGCTCCAAGTCTTGGGTGCGCGGTCCGGCAGACCCGCAGCCTTGAAGTGATCCTTGTTGTAGTAGAACAACGGCGTGGAGCGAGCGAATGGCACGGCCCAGTGTGAGTTGTTGTAGCTGTAGTCGTTGCGCAGCGTGGTGTTGAAGTCGTCGGTTTTGTCGTTGACGGCCTTCAGCAGGTCATCGATCTGCACGATCGCGCCGGAGAGCGCGTAGCGGAACCACCAGACATCGGAGGCTACGACGACGTCGGGGAAGTCAGAGCCGGTGAGTGAGGTCTGGAACTTCTGGGCCACTTCCTCGTAGTTGGCGCCACCGGTGATCAGGTTGACCTTGATGTCCGGGTTGGCCTTCTGGAAGTCGTCGATCAGCTTCTGCTCGATGGTCTGGGAGGAGCCGGGGTGGCTGGACATGAAACTGATCTGGGCAGCCGGCTTGACCTTGGACCAATCAGTGCTGGAAGCGGTGCTGGCTGCAGTACCGGAGGTGGAGGGGCCGCCACAGGCGGCGAGGGCGGCGGTGCCGACGCCCAGCCCACCGAGGGCCAGGAAGCTCTTGCGATTGATATTCATAAAGATGCCTTTCAGAGAACGGGCGGTGTGTGCTGCGAGTTTTTTGGGTACGTGACGGGGTTATCCGGTGACGGACCCCTGGGTGAGCCCCGAAACGATGTAGCGCTGCAGGGCGGCAAAGATGATCAGAATGGGCAGAATCACGATGACGGCGCCCGCCATCAGGACGCCCCAGGCCTGCGAACTGGAGTCCGAGTTGCTCAGCAGGGTCAGACCCACCGGCAGCGTCATCATTTCCGGCTTAGTGGTGATGATGAGCGGCCAGATGTATTCGTTCCACTCACTGACCAGGGTGACCAGACCGACGGTGGCGATCGACGGCACCGAAATCGGGACGACGATCTGCCACAGCCGGCGGAAGTGACCCGCGCCATCGATCTCAGCGGCTTCGAAAATCGACGTGGGCAGCGTGAGGAAATGCTGGCGCAGCAGGAAGGTGCCGAAGGCGGTGCCGAGTCCGGGCAGGATCAGGCCCCAGTAGGTGTTCTGACCGTTGAGGCTGGAAATCAGCACATAGTTGGGCAGCACGGCCATCTGCGGCGGCACCATGAGCGCCACCAGAACCAGAATGAAAATGATCCGCTTGAACGGGAACCGCACAAACACCAGGGCATAGGCGGTGGAGACCGCCAGAATGCACTTGATCGTCCCACCGATCACCGTCACGATCACGGAGTTGAGGAAGAACCGGGCAAAGGGAACCTTATTGGCGGCCGTCGCGTAGTTATCGAAGCTGGGGTTCTGCGGAAGGATCTTCAGATCCGTGGTGATGATCTCGCCGGGGCTTTTGAAGGAGGAGAGGATCATCCAGAGCAGCGGAAGGAAAATGACCAGAGTGACCAGAATCAGCGGAACGTAGCCCGTGGCGATGGTGCGCCCGATATTGCGCAGGCTGAGCGGACGGTCGCGGTGCGGGAGCGGCTCCGGCGGGGTGAGCGCGGGTTTGATCGCGGTGGAGACGGTACTCATGCGTAGTGAACCTTTCGCTCGACGAAGCGCATCTGCACCACGGTGATGATGAGGACCAGGATGAACAGGATGACCGAGACTGCGGCAGAAGCTCCTGCACGGTTGTACGCGCCAAAGGCCTGAAGGTAGCTCTCGAACATCAGTGTGTTGGTGCCCTGGCCAGTAGGCGTCATCACCTTGAGGATGTCGAAAGCCTGCAGCGAAGACAGCAGCGTGGTGATCAGCAGGAAGAACGTGGTGGGAGAGAGCAACGGGAAGCTGATCGAGATGAAGCGGCGGAATGTTCCCGCTCCGTCCAGCGAGGCTGCTTCCATGACGTCCTGCGGCAGCGACTGCAGGCCAGCCAGGTAGACCACGGCGCAGTAACCGAGGTTCTTCCAGATATAGACGATGATCACCATGACCAGCGCCAGCTTCGGATCATTGATCCACTCCGGGCTGGCTGCACCAAGCCCACGCAGTATCCAGGAGAGCACACCGTATACCGGGTCGAAGATGAACAGCCAGACCAGGCCGACGCCGACGCCGGAGAGCACATAAGGGGCAAAGACCGCCGCCCGGGCGAAGGTGCGGCCCGGTACTTTCTGGTTCAGGGCGAGAGCCACCAGCAGGCCCAGCACCATGGCGCCGCCGACCGTGAACACGGTGAAGATCGCCGTCGTGCCCAACACGCTGACCGCGCTGGAGGAGGTGAAGAAGTCAATGTAGTTCTGCAGACCGACATTGATCGCGGTGGCCTCACCGAGCGTCCAGTTGAGCAGGGAGTACTGGAAATTCGCCACCAGCGGCCGGTAGGTGAAGACGGCGATGAGCGCGATGTTCGGCAGAGCGAAAAGGATGAAGATCCAGGCGTCCCGGCGGGCGCGGGCGGTCCAGTACCGCTGTCTGATGCGCGGGGTATCGGGCGGGACGGCCTCCGCTGCGGCAGCGGGTGCGGTTCCTGCGCTGAGGCGAGGATCCGACGTGACTCGGTTCATAAATATGCTTCCTGAGAGTGCGAGGGCTCGCGGGTGAACCCTGCACCACTTCAGCACACAGCGCCGTTGCTGGAGGCAGAAAATCCCTCCACGATGAGAGAGTTCCCGCAGGTTTCACTCCGTGTTCACCAAGTGATCGACCGGAATGGGTTCAGTGTACTCACAGGGAACAAGATTGATACTTTGTTACATTGACCTGACAAAGAGTGGGATCACGCCATGATGACTGCCGGTTGGCTAGGCATGCCTCTGTGCCGTTCCCGACCTCGAGGGACCCGGTTTATGTCCCCGGACGTCAAGCGGCCTGATTGATCTCGGTAAGTACCGCAGCCTCAACTCCGTCCACTTCCTGAAGTGCCAGAACGGCTTCGGCCATGCTCTGGGGTGCGCCCGTGAGTTTGAGGAGAATATCCAGGTGGGTTCCCGCTTCGAGAGTGTCATCAAAGAGGCGTCTACCCATTTCCAGGTCGCTGACTTTCACCCCATGATCGGCCAGGCTGATGATGATATGCCGCAGTACGCCGTGTCCGTCCAAATATCTGACTTTCAGGGCCGCCATGGACTTCTTGGAGTGCGGCATGCTGTTTTGTAGATACGGAATGCCCAGGGTTACTGCGAAGTAGACCAGGGTGACGCCCGGGGCGATCAGGAACAAGCCAGCCCCGGCTGCCATACCGACCGCTGCGACGAGCCAGATGCTGGCCGCCGTCGTCAGTCCTCGGACCGCATCTTTGCGGACAAAGATGAGTCCCGCGCCGAGGAATCCGATTCCTGAGACGACCTGTGCTGCGATGCGGGAGCCATCCAGTGAGTAGCCAGGCTCTGTGCTGATGTCGTTGAATCCGTACTTGGAGATGACCATGAACAGGGCTGCGCCGAGGCCCACCAGGGTGTGCGTCCGCATGCCGGCTGCCTTTTGGTGAAACTCACGCTCGAATCCGATCAGCATGGAGAGCACCACGGCCAGGGCGATGTGGATGAGGTAATAGAACTCTTGGTGCAACGGTCCTCCAAAACGAAAACATGTCTTGAGCGTTGGGGGCACCTGAGGAGTGCAGCAACTCGCGGTCGCGTGGGGCGCTCTAAACAATGAATACGTAGTCCACGATGACCGAGGGTTGCCTGCGGTGAAGCGACGGTTCCAGGATCAGGTGTCCTGTTGCGCCTAGCGGAATGGCGTTGGGAGCATCCTGACAGTCGAATCCATACATGTCAATACATATGGTTGTCCTGACAAATGAGCGCGAAAAATGCCATGGCTCCGCAGGTCCGTGCTGATCTGTGGTCTCGGCTCGCGACCGTTTAGACTTCCCGCCCCTGATGGCGTAGAGTTGTGTGTTGGTTGTCTGCGCTCTGGCGCGCCCTCACCTCACTCTTGATCGGCCCTCCCTGCTCGGGAGGCCCCGTGGAATGGAATCCCTGCGGGATCTTCCCTCTGCTGGGTTGCCACGATCTTCTCGGTGGATGAGAACGTGCTGGCTGGTCAACCGAATTCTAGAGCCGGATTCTCCCGCCGACGCGGGGGATGCACAACAGTAAGTGGAGGATATGGCCAAGAAAGACGGGGTCATTGAGATCGAGGGCGTGGTGACTGAGGCGCTGCCCAATGCGATGTTTCGTGTTGAGCTGACCAACAAACACGTCGTACTCGCTCACATTTCGGGCAAGATGCGCCAACACTACATCCGAATCCTCCCAGAGGACCGGGTCGTGGTGGAGCTCAGTCCTTATGACCTGACTCGTGGCCGCATCGTCTACCGCTATAAGTGACACTGGCTCGCTCAGTACACTGCTCACACGCAAAGGAACACCATGAAGGTCAAGCCGAGCGTTAAGCAGATCTGCGACAAGTGCAAAGTGATCCGCCGTAATGGCCGGGTCATGGTGATCTGCGAAAACCCGCGCCACAAGCAGCGCCAGGGCTAATTCCCGCCACGGGAAGCTCAGGACCTGTTCACGTTTGAATAGATAACGGCAGCACAAGTTTGCTGTTCACAGGCTCAGTCTCTGAGCAGTGAACAGCAAGCGAACCCCCGGTCGGAGGCTGGGGCCGCGAGAGAACTCGCGGGTGTACTGCCTACGACCTCCGGATTTACCCAAGGAGTACCGCCAGATGGCTCGTCTCGCTGGCGTCGATCTTCCCCGCGAAAAGCGGTTGGAAGTCGCGCTTACCTATATCTACGGCGTGGGCAAGACCCGTGCACAGCAAACCCTGGCCGATACCGGAATTTCTCCGGACGTCCGAGTCAAGGACCTCTCCGACGCCGAGCTGGTTCAGCTCCGCGACTTCATTGAGGGCAATTTCAAGGTCGAGGGTGACCTCCGCCGCGAGGTGGCAGCTGATATCCGCCGCAAGGTTGAAATCGGCAGCTACGAAGGCATTCGGCACCGCCGCGGCCTGCCTGTCCGTGGACAGCGCACCAAGACCAATGCCCGTACCCGTAAGGGACCGAAGCGCACCGTCGCCGGTAAGAAGAAGGCCGGTCGCTAATCCTCGGTTGCTTCTGAAGATCACCTGTGGGTGATCGACAGAGATTCAGCAATTGAGGGCTCGCGATCAGCGCAAAGATTTTAGGAGAATCCATGCCCCCCAAGACTCGTGGAGCGGTCCGCAAGCCGCGTCGCAAGGACAAAAAGAATATCGCGCTTGGCCAGGCGCACATCAAGAGCACCTTCAACAACACCATCGTGTCGATCACTGATCCGACCGGTGCTGTGATCTCCTGGGCTTCGGCCGGCGAGGTCGGGTTCAAGGGTTCGCGTAAGTCCAGCCCCTTCGCTGCTCAGCTGGCTGCCGAGCAGGCCGCCAAGCGCGCGCAGGAGCACGGCGTCCGCAAGGTCGACGTGTTCGTCAAGGGCCCGGGCTCCGGTCGTGAGACCGCGATCCGTTCGCTCACTGCCGCTGGTCTGGAGGTCGGCTCCATTCAGGACGTGACCCCCAGCGCGCACAACGGATGCCGTCCGCCCAAACGTCGCCGCGTCTAGTTCGCAATCGCCGTCGTCGGTGTGTGCCGGGGCTCTGTGATGAGTCCCGGCATGCGTCGTGTCGGCTGAGTGGACCCAGACCGAACGTTCCCCTACCTGTGTTGCGTCATATAGCGGATGCTCGCTGAAAGGAAACCCCAGTGCTCATTGCACAGCGCCCCACCCTGTCTGAAGAAGTAGTTGCCGAGAATCGTTCGCGGTTCATCATCGAGCCGCTTGAACCCGGTTTCGGCTACACCTTGGGCAACTCCCTCCGCCGCACGCTGCTCTCCTCGATCCCTGGTGCTGCGGTAACCAGTATCCGGATCGACGGTGTGCTGCATGAGTTCACCACGGTCCCCGGTGTCAAGGAAGATGTCACCGAGATCATCCTGAACATCAAGAACCTCTCGGTATCCTCCGAGCATGACGAGCCTGTGGTGGCTTACCTGCGTAAGCAGGGACCCGGAGTCGTCACGGCTGCGGATATCGCGCCTCCCGCAGGTGTGGAATTCCACAACCCGGATCTGCACATCGCCACCCTGAACTCCAAGGGCAAGTTTGAGCTGGAACTGACCATTGAGCGTGGCCGTGGCTACGTTTCGGCGGCTCAGAATAAGTCTGGCGATGCGGAAATCGGGCGTATTCCGGTTGACTCCATCTACTCGCCCGTGCTCAAGGTGACCTTCCGTGTGGAAGCAACCCGCGTTGAGCAGCGTACCGACTTCGATCGCCTGATCGTGGATGTGGAAACCAAGCAGGCCATCGCCCCGCGCGATGCCGTGGCGTCCGCAGGAACCACGCTGGTGGAACTCTTCGGCCTGGCCCGCGAGCTGAACACTGCCGCCGAGGGCATCGAAATCGGCCCCTCGCCGACCGATGCCGCACTGGCTGCCGATATGGCCCTGCCGATCGAGGACCTGGACCTGACGGTTCGTTCCTACAACTGCCTCAAGCGCGAAGGCATCCACACCGTGGGTGAACTCGTGGCTCGCTCCGAGGCTGATCTGATGGACATCCGTAACTTCGGTGCCAAGTCGATCGACGAAGTCAAGGCCAAGCTGGTTGACCTGGGCCTGTCCCTGAAGGACTCGCCTCCCGGATTCGATCTGGCAGCCCGCGCCGCTGATCTCGACGATGTCGACGACGCGTTTGCGGACGACGAGCTCTAAGACACATTTCAAGGCCTTCCGAGGCCTGGCCTGCGGCCGGGTCCCGGATCCATCTGAGGAGAAAACACTATGCCTACCCCCACCAAGGGTCCGCGCCTGGGCGGCGGTCCGGCTCACGAGCGCCTGATGCTCGCGAACCTGGCTGCTTCGCTCTTCGAGCACAAGCGCATCACCACCACTGAGACCAAGGCTAAGCGGCTTCGCCCCTACGCCGAGCGCCTCATCACCTTCGCCAAGCGCGGAGACCTGGCCTCGCGTCGTCGCGTGCTCGGCCTGATCAGCAACAAGGGCATCGTCCACGAGCTGTTCACTGACATCGCCGAGCAGGTGTCCAACCGTGAAGGCGGCTACACCCGCATCACCAAGATCGGCAACCGCAAGGGTGACAACGCCCCGATGGCCGTCATTGAGCTGGTTCTGGAGCCCGTTTCCCCGAAGCAGGCTGTGGTAGCTGAAGCCACTCAGGCCGCTGCGAATGCTGTTCCTGCGAAGGAAGACGCTGTTGAGGCGACCGTGGTTGAGGAGACCGTTGAGGCTCCTGCCGAGGTTGAAGAGACCGCTGCTGTGGTTGAAGAGACCGAAGAAGCTCCCGCTGCTGAGGAATCTGCTGAGGAGAAGGACGCCAAGTAGGCTCCTGAGCGGAAGCGCCTGACGGCTCTTCTGCCGGATGTGGAGTTCTGCCCAGCGTAGAATTGGCTCCATGCAGTTTCAGAAACCCGCCGTCACCCGTGAGGGTGACGGCGGGTTTCTGCGTCTCCGCCTCGATCTGGCCTACGATGGCGCCCCCTTCAGCGGCTGGGCGGTGCAGCCGGGTCGGTTGACGGTTCAGGGCGCCGTGGAGGAGGCTCTGGCGCTGATCGTGCGCAGGCCGGTCCGTCTCACGGTCGCCGGTCGCACCGATGCCGGGGTGCACGCCCGCGGCCAGGTGACCCACCTGGACCTGCATGAAGAGGAATGGCTCGCGCTGAGCCGCAACAGTGCCATCGAACCTGGGCACGCCTTGGTCCGCCGCCTGCGCGGCACTCTGGGGAGGATCCTGGGGGAGGCTGCGGGCGCCATCGTGGTTCACGGGGTGCGGCCCGCGGAGCCTGGCTTCGATGCCCGCTTCTCGGCCCTCTGGCGGCGCTACAGCTACCGGGTGGCGGATCGTGGAGCGAATTGGGACCCGGTGCTGCGCACCTCGACCTGGTGGTACCGATCGGAACTGGATCTTGAGCTGCTGAATCAGGCGGCGGCGCAGACGCTGGGCCTGAATGACTTTCTGGCCTTCTGCAAGCCGCGCGAGGGTGCCACGACGGTCCGCGAACTGCAGCGCTTCGACTTCCGACGTGATGGAGATGGCGTGCTGGTGGCCACGGTGCAAGCGGATGCTTTCTGTCACAATATGGTGCGCGCATTGATCGGCTCCGTGGTCCAGGTGGGTTCCGGCGCGCAGCCGCCAGACTGGATGGGGGAGCGGTTGGCAGCCAAGGCGCGCGATGCGCAGTCGCTGCTGGCGCCGCCGCATCCTCTGGTGCTCGAAGAAGTGGCCTACCCGGATGCCGCCGAACTGGGGCAGCGGGCCGAGCTGACCCGGGCGGTCCGCACCGCGGATATGAGTGTCCGCTAGGCGCATTTGTTCCTGCGCTCCCGGCACGGTAACATGGACAGTCGTTATGCGTGTCCGCACTCGGTACCGCATGTCATCACACAGACCCAGTTGCGTCGGTCATTATGTGTGGGCATGTCGAGTCGCATGGATGAACTGGTCGCAAGAGCCCTCACCTCTGTTCCGGTAGCGCATGAAGATGTGTCGTCAGCCCGTGTTCGCACGGGAGGGCGTACCCCAAGAACACGAAACGAAGGCAAAAACTGTGCGTACGTACACTCCGAAACCCGGCGATATCAACCGCCAGTGGCACGTGATCGATGCCACCGACGTCGTCCTGGGTCGTCTTGCCAGCCAGACCGCAACACTGCTGCGCGGGAAGCACAAGCCGACCTTTGCACCCCATATGGATATGGGCGATTTCGTCATCATCATCAACGCTGAAAAGGTCGCCCTGACCGGCGCCAAGCTCGAGCAGAAGCGCGCTTACCGCCACTCCGGTTACCCGGGCGGCCTGAGCAGCGTCAACTACGCTGAGCTGTTGGAAAAGAACCCGGTGCGCGCCGTGGAGAAGGCCATCAAGGGCATGCTGCCGAAGACCTCTCTTGCCGCACAGCAGCTGACCAAGCTCAAGGTCTACCGCGGTGCTGAGCACCCGCATGCTGCCCAGCAGCCCCAGGCCTTCGAAATCACCCAGGTCGCCCAGTAGTCCTGAGCGCACGTTCAACAAACTTTTTACCTAAGGAGAACCGTGGCTCAGACTGACGAGCTGAACACCGAGGCCATTGAGGCCGAGGACGAGGTTGTGACCAGCTACACCTCGGAGAGCGCCCCCGCATCCGATGACGCCCCCAAGAAGGAGCGCCCCGCGCTGACCGTTTCCGGCTCTGCCGTCGGTCGCCGCAAGGAAGCCATTGCCCGCGTTCGCGTGGTGCCCGGCACCGGCAAGTGGACCGTCAACGGTCGCGAGCTGGCAAACTACTTCCCCAACAAGCTGCACCAGCAGGAAGTCAACGAGCCCTTCAAGGTGCTTGAGCTTGATGGCGCCTACGACGTGATTGCTCGCATCCAGGGTGGTGGCCCCTCCGGCCAGGCCGGTGCGCTGCGTCTGGGCGTTGCCCGCTCGCTCAACGAGATCGACGTGGAGAACAACCGCCCGACCCTGAAGAAGGCTGGCTTCCTGACTCGTGACGCTCGCGTCATCGAGCGCAAGAAGGCCGGTCTCAAGAAGGCCCGCAAGGCACCTCAGTACTCCAAGCGCTAAATTCGCGCTTCCAAAAAAAGCGGCTCGCGGTGCGAGCCGCTTTTTTTTGTGCCG
>NZ_JASSZH010000029.1 GCF_030271165.1 Psychromicrobium xiongbiense
GCGAGCCGCTTTTTTTGGTGCCTCGCGCGAATTTAGCGCTTGGCTCCACAAGCGGCATCTGCGGTGCCTCGGCGAAAATCAGCGCGTGGCTCCACAAGCGTATGTGCGGTGGTTCGGCTCGCGGTGAGTGTCCATTTGCGCATAGCTATGGGCGCTGCGGCCGTGCGGTTCTGGACACTCGACGAGGGGCGCTGCGGCCGTGCCGTCCGAATCGGAGGGGGTAGCGGGTAGAATCGTTGGCGATGTCACGATTGTTTGGTACGGACGGCGTCCGTGGAGTAGCTAATGGCCTTCTCACCGCAGAGCTGGCGCTTTCGCTTGCCCAGGCGGCGGCCGTCGTCCTGGGTGCGGAAGCCCTTGCGGCAGGCCGGCGGCCCCGCGCCGTCATCGCCCGGGACCCGCGCGCCAGCGGTGAGTTCATCGGCGCGGCCGTGGAGGCGGGGCTGGCGAGCGTCGGCATCGACGTCTACGACGCGGGCGTTCTGCCCACTCCGGCGGCGGCCTATCTGATCGCCTCCCTCGAAGCCGACTTCGGCGTGATGATCTCCGCCTCCCATAATCCTGCTGCGGACAATGGTATTAAGTTCTTCGCCGCAGGCGGCCAGAAGCTCCCTGACATCGTGGAGGACGCCATCGAGGAGCGTCTGCTCCTGGAGCCCCTGCGACCCGTCGGCGCAGGCGTGGGCCGCATCCAGCGCTTCTCTGATGCAGAGGACCGCTACATCCTGCATCTGCTCAGCACGCTGCCTCACCGCCTGGACGGGCTGACCGTGGTGCTCGACTGCGCTCACGGTGCCGCCAGTGGCTGCTCACCTCAGGTTTTCAAGGACGCCGGTGCGAACGTCATTGTGATCGGTGCCGAGCCGGATGGCCTCAACATCAACGATGGCGTGGGCTCCACTCATCTCGGACCGCTCCAGGAAGCCGTGCTGGCCCATGGTGCTGACCTCGGCATTGCCCACGACGGCGATGCCGACCGTTGCCTGGCCGTGGACCACGAGGGTTCGGTCATTGACGGTGACCAGATCATGGCGGTGCTGGCGCTCGCGCTGCAGGCAGAAGGTCGGCTCAAGGACGATGTTCTGGTGGCGACCGTGATGAGCAATCTGGGCCTGAAGATCGCCCTCCGCGAGGCTGGGGTCACCCTGCTGGAAGCTGCGGTGGGGGATCGCTATGTGCTCGAAGCCATGCGTGAAGGCGAGTTCAGCCTGGGCGGTGAGCAGTCCGGCCACGTTATTTTCGCCGAATATGCGACCACGGGCGATGGCGTCCTGACCGGACTCCAGTTGGCTGCCCAGGTGGCCAAAACCGGGCGGAGCCTGAAAGATCTCGCCGCCGTGATGACCAAGCTCCCGCAGCTCATGATCAACGTCAAAGGCGTGGACAAGCGTCGCGCCAGCAGCGACGAGGGCATCCTGGAAGCCGTCCGGAGAGCCGAAGCCGAGCTGGGCGAGACAGGCAGGGTTCTGCTGCGTCCCAGCGGCACCGAATCGTTGGTGCGCGTCATGGTTGAGGCCGCGGACATGGAGACGGCGACCAGGATCTGTCAGAACCTGGCCGCCGTCGTGGAAGAACGTCTGGCGCTCGTCGCACCCTGAGGCACGCGGTTATATCGTCGGAGGGTGAGCGCGTCGCACCTTCCCCATCCTCGCAAGCTCGGACGGGGCACCTCAGTGTTAGCTGCGAGCCTTGAGGGAATCGCGGATTTCGGTCAGTAGAACGATCTGCGGGTCCGGAGCATCTTCCGCGGGCTTGATGCCCAGCCGTGCGTTGCGGCGCTCGATGATCTTGTTCATCGGAACCACGATGACGAAGTAGATAGCGGCTGCCACCAGCACGAAGTTGATGATGGCCGTCAGCAGCGAACCGATCATCACAAAGTTATTCGGATCTGCCCCTACCTGGAATTTCAGCACATCGTCAAAGTTGGGCTTACCCACGATGCCAGCGATCAGCGGCATGAGGACCTTATTGACCAGTGCGGTTACAACGGTGCCGAAGGCAGCACCGATCACGACGGCAACAGCCAGATCGACGACGTTGCCCTTCATAATGAAATCTCTGAATCCCTTAATCATGAGACCAACGGTAGAGATTATGCGCAGGAATGGAAAGACGACTGTCCGCGATCTTCTATGAAATACATGTGAACTCTGTCATCACGGGAACTCAGCGGTAGTCGGGCGCGGGCTCCAGCCCAAAGAACTCCTCCAGGGTGCTGAATCCGGAGTCGTGAACCCGGGTGGCCAGATCGATGCCCAGAAAACGCACATGCCAGGGCTCGGCAAGGTATCCGGTGACCTGCTGGTGGTTCGCCTGATAGCGCACCAGAAAGCCGAAACGATAGCAGTTCTGGGCGACCCAGGCCCCGGACGGTGTCTGCCCGTAGCAGGCGGCAAGATCGCAACCGGCCGGATCACTCAGATCCGCGGCCAGACCCGTCTGGTGCTCCGAGTACCCCGGCCGGGCTGAGGCGTGATCGGCACTAGGGACCCCTTCGCTCGCCGTCAGAGCGTTGTACGTGCTCTGCTGCGTCTCGTAGGAGCGGAAACCGCTCAGCAAGCGGAACGGCGCGCCCGCCTGTGCTGCGGCCTGCGCCAGGGATTCCAGTGCGGCCGCGGCAGGGGCCCGCAACAGGGCACTTTCGCCCTGGGTGGCGAGCGTCACCGCGGGCTGGATGAGATCTGCGGGTCGGTAGGCGGAGGGGTTCAGCGGTCGGTGCTTATTGACGATGACGGAGATCGAGTCCGGATCGCTCAGTGCGGGAGCGTCCGCGATGCTACTGGCGGCACCGGTGGAGCTGACCGATGCAGTGGGTGCCGGTGTGCTGGGCGTAGGCGCCGTCTGAAGGCCCGCAGGGTCGGTGCTCGGCGTGGGGGAGGTGCCTGCCGCACCTGCCAGCGGCCGCGCACTCTGGCTGGCACCGGCCACCACCACCCCGGCGAGTCCCGCCATCGAGGCTCCCAAGCCCAGTGCCCGGCGTCGGCTCATCGGAGCGCGGCTGGCCCGTCTGGGGCGATAGGGGGGTTCTGTTGTCTGAGGGTCTGTTGTCTGGGGGTCTGTCATAGGGCATCCACCGCCATTTCAGGTTTTACGCAGCAGCATCCGCCGGATTGAATGGTCGGCATCCTTGCTCAGCACCAGGCGTGCCCGTCCCCGCGTGGGCAGGACGTTCTGGATCAGATTGGGTTCATTGATCCGGTGCCAGATATCGCGCGCCGTCTGGATGGCCTCGGCGTCGCTGAGCGAGGCATAACGATGAAAATACGATTCAGGCTTGGCGAAGGCGGAGCCGCGCAGGGACAGAAAGCGGTCCACGTACCACTTTTCGATGGACGGGGTTTTGGCATCGACGTAGATGGAGAAATCAAAGAAGTCGCTCACCGCAAGCCCCGCCCGTCCATCGCGGTGCGGCCTGGCCGGCGCCAGGACGTTCAGCCCCTCGACGATCAGCACATCGGGCCGGTTCACCACGACTTCGCGCTCGGGCACAATGTCGTAGGTCAAATGCGAGTACCAGGGTGCCCGGACTTCTTCCGCTCCGCCTTTGACGGCACTGACAAAACGAAGCAGCGCCCGTCGATCGTAGGATTCCGGGAAGCCCTTACGCTGCATCAGCCCGCGACGCTCCAACTCGGCGTTGGGGTAGAGGAAACCGTCGGTGGTGATCAGCTCCACATTGGGCGTGTCCGGCCAGCGGCGGAGCATCTCGCGCAGAATGCGGGCGGTGGTGGATTTGCCGACGGCCACTGAGCCTGCCACGCCGATGACGAAGGGTGTCCGCTGGGTGCGCTCACCCAGAAAGGTGGTGGTGGCGGCGTGCAACTGCCCGGCGGCGGCGACGTAGAGGTTCAGCAGCCTGGACAGCGGGAGGTAGACCTCGCTGACCTCCTTGAGGTCCAGGGGGTCGTCCAGGCCGCGGAGACGGAGAATATCCGCCTCATCGAGGGGCTGGGTGATCTCCGCTGACAGCCTCGACCAGGTCTGGCGATCGAGTTCCACAAAAGGGGAGGCGCCATCGCCGGGCTCGGTGCGTTGCAGACTCACCCTAGCGATTCTGCCGGTTTAGGACTCCGGAGGCTAATCTGCAGGCCACCGGAGGGCCATAGGAGAGCAATATCGGTGGCGGCCCGGCATCGACTCCGCCCGTCCGGCTCCGGCAGTCCAGCGGGATGGGAAGTGAGATGAAGCCCTCAGCCCACCTCCGCCGTCCGGAGCGGATCTCCCGGTAGAATCGACCCCATGTGTGGAATCGTAGGGTATGTGGGCCGGGCCGATAACGGGCATCAACACAAGGCATTGGATGTGGTGCTGGAGGGGCTGCGCAGGCTCGAATACCGGGGCTACGACTCGGCCGGTGTTGCCGTTCTGGCGGACGGCGAGGTCTTCTCGGCCAAGAAGGCCGGTAAGCTGTCCAACCTCCTGAACGAGCTGGAGGAAAACCCGCTTCCCGAGTCGCTGACCGGCATCGGACATACCCGATGGGCAACTCATGGCGGGCCAACCGACCTCAATGCCCACCCGCACCTGGCCGATGGCGGGAAGCTGGCTCTGATCCACAACGGGATCATTGAAAACTTCGCCGAACTCAAAGAAGAGTTGCTGGCCAAGGGCGTAACCTTCCTCTCCGAGACGGATACCGAGGTGGCCGCGGCACTGCTGGCGGATGAATACCAGGCAGATGCCGATCTGGAACCGAAAATCCGGCTCACCGTGGCGATGCAGCGGGCCTGCCAGCGCCTTGAGGGTGCCTTCACGCTACTGGCCATCCATGCCGATCTGCCCGGCGTCGTCGTCGCTGCGCGTCGCAACTCCCCGCTCGTGGTGGGGCTGGGCGATGGCGAGAACTTCTTAGGATCCGATGTCTCCGGGTTCATCGACTACACCCGGCGTGCTGTGGAGCTGGGGCAAGACCAGATCGTCACCATCACCCCGGACGAAGTGGTGATCACCGACTTCTTCGGCCTGCCCGCGACCGGTAAGGAATACCACGTCGACTGGGACGCCGCGGCGGCGGAGAAGGACGGCTACCCCTCCTTTATGGAGAAGGAAATCCACGAACAGCCCCGTGCGATCCGGGACACGCTGCTGGGCCGGACCGACGCCAATGGCGCGCTGATCCTCGACGAGCTGCGGATCAGCGAGTCGATTCTGCGCTCCGTGGACAAGATCGTGGTGATCGCCTGCGGAACCTCGGCCTATGTGGGCCAGGTGGCCAAATACGCCATCGAACACTGGTGCCGGATCCCCACGGAGGTGGAGCTCTCCCACGAGTTCCGCTACCGCGATCCGATCGTCAACGAGAAGACTCTGGTGGTGGCCATCTCCCAGTCCGGTGAGACCATGGACACCCTGATGGCCGTCCGCCATGCCCGGGAACAGGGCGCGAAGGTGCTGGCGATCTGCAACACCAACGGCTCCACGATTCCGCGCGAATCGGATGCGGTGCTCTATACGCATGCCGGGCCGGAGATTGCGGTGGCTTCCACCAAGGCCTTCCTGGCGCAGATCACGGCCGCTTATGTGCTGGGTCTGTACCTGGCGCAGTTGCGTGGGAACAAGTTTGCCGATGAGATCCGGGTGATTCTGGATGAGCTCTCGGCTACCCCGGCCAAGGTCCAGGAGGTCCTGGACCGGGAGCAGGAGGTCAAGGACCTGGCCGCCTCGATGAAGGATGTCGAGTCGGTACTCTTCCTGGGGCGCCACGTCGGCTTCCCGGTGGCCATGGAGGGGGCGCTCAAGCTCAAGGAACTCGCCTACATCCACGCCGAAGGTTTCGCGGCCGGCGAGCTCAAGCATGGGCCGATCGCCCTGATCGATGAGGGCCAGCCGGTCTTCGTGGTGGTCCCCTCGCCGCGAGGCCGCGATTCGCTGCATGCCAAGGTCGTCTCCAATATCCAGGAGGTGCGCGCCCGCGGAGCCAAGACCATCGTCATTGCCGAAGAGGGCGACGAAGCGGTCAGGGCTTATGCGGAGCACGTGTTCTACATCCCGCAGACGCCCACCCTGCTGGCTCCGCTGCTGGCCACGGTGCCACTGCAGATCTTTGCCTGCGCGCTGGCCACGGCCAAGGGCTTCGATGTCGATCAGCCCCGTAACCTTGCCAAGTCGGTGACCGTAGAATGAGCGCGCATGCGCTGCTGGTGATCGATGTCCAGGAGGCCATGGTCGATGGCAGCTATGCCGGAGAGCTGGCCAACCGGGATGAGGTGCTGGCCAATATCAACCTCGCCCTGCAGAAAGCGCAGGACGCCGACGCTCAGGTGGTCTTCATCCGGGACACGGATGTCGGCGGTGGCTCCGGGGCCGGTTTTGAGGTCCACCAGGGGCTGACCCGTCCAGCGGACGCGGTGACGATCGACAAATCGAACAACAACGCCTTCACCCGTACGATGCTCGGCCCGTTCCTTCAGGCGCGTGGCGTTGAACATGTGGTGATCTGTGGCATGCAGAGCCAGTACTGCATCGACACTGCGGTCCGCGCGGCGGTGGGGCGCGATTTCGATGTGACCCTGCTCGAAGATGCCCACACCACGGCGGATTCACCGGTGCTGACGGCGGCCCAGATCATCGCCCACGAGAACGAGACGCTCTATGCGCATGGCGATCTGGAGCATTTCTGCGTGACCCGCTCGGTGACCGAGGATATTTTCAAGCCCAACCATGCCGAGACCCTGGCACGGTGGGAAGACGAAGCCAACTCTTAGGAGCACTGCCTCATGCTTGCGTTCCCCCTCGTGTTTGCAGGCTTGGCGGCTGCCATACACGTCTACATCTTCATCCTTGAGTCCGTACTGTGGGTCACTCCACGGGCCCGAAAGGTCTTCGGGACCACGGAGGAGGAAGCGCAGTCCACCCGGCTGCTGGCGCTCAACCAGGGCTACTACAACCTTTTCCTGGCGGTCACGACGGTGCTGGGCATCGTGTTGACGCTGGGTGGTGGGGCGTTGAGTGGGGCGAACTCGGGTCTGCGAGCCGCCGGGCTCGCCCTGCTGATTGCCGGTGCCGGTTCCATGGTGCTGGCTGGCCTGGTGCTGATCGCCTCTGACCGCAGCAAGACCAGATCCGGCATCGTGCAGTTGACTACGCCGGCCCTGGCCCTGCTGTTTCTGGGCCTGACCTGGATCGTTACCGGGCTCTGAGTGGCACAGTAGGCTGGAGCCATGATTGTCGGCATTGGCATTGATGTGGTGGATGTGGAGCGGTTTGACCGCCAGTTGGAACGCACGCCTGGGCTGCGGGATCGTTTGTTCGTCCCGGCCGAACGAGGCTTGAACACGAGATCGCTCGCCGCCCGGTTCGCAGCCAAGGAAGCCGTGGCCAAAGCGCTGGGCGCCCCGGCGGGCATGAACTGGCAGGACTGCTGGATCGGCCTCGACGAGGGTGGACCTACCGTCCAGGTCAAGGGAACGGTAGCCGCCGTAGCCGCCGAACGTGGCGTCAAACGCTGGCACCTCTCGATAAGCCACGATGGCGGCATCTCCACGGCCTTCGTTATCGGCGAGGGCTGAGCCGGGCTGCCATGTTCGAGGCCTACACCGGGACCGCGATCCGGGCCGCAGAGCGTCCTCTGATCGACGCGGGCCAGGGGGCGGCGCTGATGCTGCGCGCCGCACACGGGCTGAGCCTCGCCATCGTGCGCAGGCTGCGTGACGGCCGGGCGTCGCCGGGGAGGCGCGGCGGTCGAGTCTATGGCAGCCGGGTCGCTCTACTGGTGGGAAGCGGTAACAACGGCGGCGATGCGCTCTTTGCGGGGGCGCAATTGTGCCGCCGGGGTGTGCGCACGACGGCGCTGCTCACCTCGGAACGGACGCACGCCGAGGCGCTCCAGGCCTTCCTGGCGGCGGGTGGGCGAGTCGTGCGCTGGCCCGAGGAGGCGCGCGCCGTCGCTGAGGCCCGGTCTGCGCAGATCGTGGTGGACGGCATCCTGGGTACCGGAGCCCGTGGTGGATTGCACGGCAGCCAGGCCCGGCTGGTGGAGGCCCTGCAGGGGCACCCCGGCGTGGTGGCCGCGGACCTGCCCAGCGGGATCGATGCCGATACCGGAACGGCGGACGGACCGGTGCTCCGGGCTGCGGAAACCGTGACTTTTGGCGGTCTCAAGTCGGGGCTCCTGCTGCCACCTGCGGAGGAATACGCCGGTGCGCTGAGCCTAGTGGATCTGGGAATTGACTTGCCCGAACCAGCGCTGTGGAGGCTTACCGCCCAGGATCTGGCCGACGCCTGGCCCCGACCCTCCGCGATCGACCACAAATACTCCCGCGGCGTGCTGGGCGTCATCGCCGGTTCTGCTCACTATCCGGGCGCTGCCGTGCTGGCCGTCAAGGGAGCGCTCGCCGCCGGAGTGGGCATGGTGCGTTTCCTCGGACCGACTCTGGCGCTTCCGGCGAATTTTCCGCCCGAAGCGGTTGCCGGCCACTCCGAAACGTCCGGCAACCGGGTACAGGCCTGGCTCATCGGCCCGGGCATTGCGAACGATGCCGCCCAGGAAGCACGGTGCCGGGAGGCGCTTGCCTCCGGCCTGCCCACGGTGGCGGATGCGGGGGCACTCGCGTTGCTGCCGGAGCGCATGGGCCCGCAGGTGGTCCTGACGCCGCACGCGGGGGAGCTGGCCACCCTGTTGAGCGGCCGTGGACATCCCACCGAACGGGCCGAGGTGGAGCGGGAACCTCTGTTCTATGCACGCCGTGCCAGCGAGCTCACCGGTGCCACGGTGCTGCTGAAGGGTTCCACCACGGTGATCGTCTCGCCGGGTGGCGTCACTTTCAGCCAGACCGAAGGGACACCCTGGCTTGCGACGGCGGGTAGCGGAGATACGCTGGCCGGAATTCTGGGCGCGCTGCTGGCCGGTGGCATGAAACCGGCGCTCGCGGCGGCGATGGCGGCCAGTGTCCATGGCCGGGCGGGTGTGCTGGCCTCCGGTGGTTTCCCTGGTGGCCCGATCCGGGCCAGCGAGATCGCCCAGGCTGTGCCACAGGTGCTCCGGGAATTGTTTGCTGGTAGCGCATGAGTGGCAGTTGTTTCACGCAGTGGGCGGCTGCTCTTCATGAGTAGGCGTTTTTCGGCCCTGGATTGGTATCGATCCACGTCGTTGGTCCTGGGGTCGGCCCTCGCGAATGGGGTTGCGTGGTGTGGAGTGCTGGGCGTTTTTGCCCTGGCGAGATGGAATGCAGGCATGGGGCCTATCCCTGCATCTCTTGTAGAGTTCCTCTTTTGGCCCCTTCTCTGGTCTATAGTTGCCGGAATTGCAACCTCAATAGTCGTCTGGTTGCTGAGAGTTCACAGGATTGGGTGGGCTGGTCCAGCAGCGTTTCTTGCTAACTGTTGCGTGGTTGCAATTGGCACCGAGTTGCTGAGCCAGAGTGATAGGTTCATCGCTTATTCCTATCTCTTCATGTTAGGGGCGGTTTGTCCCGCGATCGCAAGTTGGCTCATTGTGAGGCGATTTGAAGAGCCTGTCAAGTTGTTTGTGTGTGGGGTCGGGAGTCATTTTTAG
>NZ_JASSZH010000003.1 GCF_030271165.1 Psychromicrobium xiongbiense
AGGCCGGGCACTCACCAGAGTGAGTGCCCGGCCTTCCTGCTGTTCAGACGGTGAGCGTGGGGAGGATCAGGCCTCCAGCTCGGCCTCCAGGGTGATGGTGGTGCCGGCCAGTGCGACCGAGACCGGGCAGTCAACCTTGGCTGCTTCGGCGATGCGCTGGAAGTCCTCCTCAGACAGCCCGGGCACCGTTGCCTTAACGCTCAGGTGGCTTCCGGTGATGCCGACACCGGGCTGAAAAGTCACATCGGCGCGGGTCTGAATCGAGGTGGGGGTGAACCCGGCCTGGCCCAGAGCGTTACTGAACGCCATCGAGAAGCACGACGAATGTGCCGCAGCAATCAGTTCTTCAGGGCTGGTCTTCCCTTCGGCCTGCTCTGCGCGAGCCTTCCAGGTCACGTCATAGGTGCCCAGACCTGAGCTGTCCAGGGTGACCTGGCCGCTGCCGGTGGGTAGATCGCCCTGCCAGACGGTGTGAGCTGTACGTACGGTAGCCATGAGTGCTCCTTCAAAGAGGTCAGAGATATCTCGGGGACAGTGAGACAGTTCCATCCTAGGCACCTGCGCTGGCCAACGGTGCGTCGTGTCAGCTGCCAGCCGGCGGGCGTTGCCGGGAATCAGTGCCAGAGGGTGGCGACGCCGATGTTGATCAGGGCCATCCCGCCGACGGCGTGAGCCAGGCCGGTGGAGACAGCTTCGCCTTTACGAGCCTTGAGGAACCCGATGATTGCCGGGATCAGGACCACGATGGAGATGACCAGCTTGACCGTGATCTTCACGTAGTTGAGCGGTTCATGGGTGGCACCGGCCAGCCCGACGAGTGCGAGGCCGGTGACCAGCTGAGCGATGGCACCGATGAACTGGATCGGAAGCACCGTGGGCTTCTTGAAAGTGGCAAACCAGCCACCGACGATGGTGGCGGCACCGAGAACATGCAGAAAGACCAGAACATATTTGACGAATTCCATAGCTCTACTCTACGTGATGTAGAAGCTTTACTGACACGGTGTAGTCAAATGTCCTGATCTGAAAGGGCAGTCGCAGGCGGCTTAAAAAACCAGGAGGGTGGTTCCAGCTGGAACCACCCTCCTGACGCGGTGTGACAGAGCTTCTAGAGACCCAGGTCGGCTTCGAAAGCACCTTCTTCGAGGCGCGCCTTCACCGTCTGCAGGAAGCGTCCGGCATCGGCCCCGTCCACCAGACGATGATCGTAGGTCATCGAAAGGTACATCATCTGACGGATGGCGATGCTGTCCTCACCATTGGCATCCGGGACCACCACGGGGCGCTTGACGATCGATCCCACACCGAGGATCGCGACCTGCGGCTGGTTGATGATCGGCGTGTCGAACAGAGCGCCCACCGAACCGAAGTTCGTGATCGAGAACGTGCCGCCGGAGAGCTCATCGGGGCCGATCTTGTTATTGCGGGTCCTCGAGGCGACATCGGCGATCTTGGACGCCATGCCGGCCAGGTTCAGATTGCCGGCATCCGCGATGACCGGAACGAGCAGGCCGCGATCCGTATCCACCGCGATGGCGAGGTGTTCGGCATCGTAGTAGGTGATCTCCTGCTTGTCCTCGTCATAGGAGGCATTGACCTTGGGGTGCTGTTTGAGCGCCTCGGCCACAGCCTTGGCGATGAACGGCAGGAAGGTCAGCTTCACGCCGCCGTTCTGGGCCTGGAAGGTGTTCTTCGCGGCAGCACGCAACTTGGCGATCCTGGTCATATCGACCTCGTGGACCTGGGTGAGCTGAGCGGAGGTCTCCAGCGACTCGCGCATCCGTCGGGCGATGACCTGACGGATGCGGGGTGCCTTTGCCACAGTTCCACGCAGCGCAGAATCTGCAGCAACAGGTGCAGCGGCCTTGGCGGCCACCGGAGCAGCGGCGGCCACCGGTGCGGCTGCAGCCTTCGCGGCCTCAGCGGCAGCCAGAACGTCCTGCTTGCGGATCCGTCCACCCACACCGGTACCGGTGAGGCTGGCCACCTCAACACCGTGCTGATTGGCCAGCTTGCGGACCAGGGGAGTGACATAGTTCGACTCGTTGCCAGCTGCAGGAGCCGATGCCGCCACAGGAGGCGCAACGACAGGAGCCGCCGCGACGGGCGCAGCGACAGGAGCCGCCGCGACAGGAGCTGCCGCGACAGGAGCGGGTGCTGCCGCAGCGGGAGCAGGCGCCTCAGCGACTGCCGGGGCAGGAGCGGCCACCGGAGCGGCCGAGGCGGAGCCCACCACAGCCAGCACGGATCCGACCTCAGCGGTCTCGTCCTCGGTCACCCGGATTTCCAGCAGGGTTCCGGCGACCGGGGAGGGAATCTCGGTATCGACCTTGTCGGTCGAGACCTCGAGCAACGGCTCGTCGATCTCCACAGAATCGCCAACGGCCTTGAGCCAGCGGGTCACGGTACCTTCGGTGACGCTCTCACCCAGAGCGGGGAGGATCACCTCGTGGCCAGTTGCCACAGCTGCGGGGGCTTCAGGAGCAGGAGCAGCCGGGGCCTCGGCCGCCGGAGCCGGAGCGGCCGGTGCTTCCGCTGCAGGCGCCGGAGCGGCAGGCGCAGCTTCAGCAACCGGTGCAGCGGCAGGCGCGGCGCCGGTGCCGATCCGCACCAGGGGGGCGCCCACCTCAGCGGTCTCATCCTCAGCGACCAGGATCTCTTCGATCACACCAGCTACCGGAGAGGGAATCTCGGTGTCGACCTTGTCAGTGGAGACCTCCAGCAAGGGTTCGTCGACCTCAACCCGGTCACCGACCTGCTTGAGCCAACGCGTGACGGTACCCTCAGTGACGCTTTCACCGAGCGCCGGCAAATTCACGGATTCAGACATGTCGCTACCGATTCTCCTCGAGCATGGTGTGGAACGTTTCTCTGTTCGTCATCGAGCTTAGCGCTTAGCCGTGCAGCGGCTTACCGGCCAGAGCCAGTGCCGTTTCGCCGAGCGATTCGTTTTGGGTGGGATGTGCATGAATCAGTGCGGCGACGTCCTCCGGGTAAGCCTCCCAGTTGACCATCAGCTGTGCCTCACCGATCTGCTCGCCCATTCGGGCACCGATCATGTGAACGCCCACGATGGGGCCAGCCTTCTGACGGACCATCTTTACCAGGCCGCTGGTACCCAGAATGGATGACTTGCCGTTTCCCGCCAGGTTGTATTCCTGCGACTGGACGTTCTCGGCGCCGAACTTGTCCTGAGCGGCCTTTTCGGTCAGGCCCACCGAGGCGATTTCCGGATCGCAGTAGGTGACCTTGGGAATGTTGACGTCCTCGACGACGACCGGGTTCAGGCCGGCAATTTCCTCGGCCACGAAGATGCCCTGCTGGTAGCCACGGTGAGCCAGCTGGAGGCCGGGGACGATGTCGCCGATCGCGTAGATGTTGCCCACTCCGGTGTGCAGGCGCTCATTGGCCAGCACGAAGCCACGGTCCATCGGAAGGCCGACCTCTTCGTAGCCCAGGCCTGCCGTGTTCGGCCCACGGCCAACCGCGACCAGCAGCAGATCGGCTTCAAAGACCTGACCGTCGACCAGCGTGACCTTGACGCCGTCGTTGGTCTGCTCCACGCCCTGGAAGAAGATTCCGGTGGAGTACTTAATGCCGCGCTTCTTGAAGGAGCGCTCCAGCACCTTGATGATGGAGGCATCCTCGTTGGGAACCAGGGACGGCAGGCCTTCAATGATGGTGACGTCCACACCGAAGGACTTCCACACGGAGGCGAACTCGCAGCCGATCACGCCACCACCGAGGATGATGGCGCTCTTCGGAAGCTGCTCCATGGTGAGCGCGCCATCGGAGGTGATGACCCGACCGCCGATTTCCAGGCCGGGAAGGCTGCGGGAGTAGGAGCCCGAGGCAAGGACGATGTTCTTGCCCGTGTAAGTGGTCGTGGAGCCATCCGCAGCGGTGACCGTGACGGTGTTCTGGGAGGACAGCTTGCCGTCACCCTCAATCAGCGTGATGGCCTTCTTGGACTTGATCAGACCCTGCAGGCCTTTGTATTTCCCTGCGACGATGCCGTCTTTATACGCGTTGACTGCGGCGATGTCGATGCCCTGAAGCTCGACATTGACACCGTACTTGGCAGAATCCCGGGCGTGATCGGCCAGTTCCGCGGAGTGCAGAAGCGCCTTGGTGGGGATGCAGCCGTTGTGCAGACAGGTTCCGCCGACCTTGCTTTTCTCGATCAGCCCCACCGTGAAGCCCAGCTGCACCGCGCGCAGGGCCGTGGCGTAGCCAGCGCTACCTGCGCCGAGGATAAGGATGTCGAACTCTGATGTTCCTTGCGTTGCCTGATCGGCCACGAGAACGCTCCCTCGCGTCAAGACGAAAGACCCGGTCGGAGATTGTGACCTGCCCCGTCGATTGCTGAACTCCCCAGCAGGTACGGGCACTCCGCACAGTTGCGGAAGAAGGCCCGGCGCGAGCGGGAAATACTGTCAGGTTTCACCATAGCGCCCGTTTTATCCGTGCTCCACCTGTGACGGCGCTCCAATGAGCCTTTGTGGCGCGATTCACTCGGCACAGTGACCGGCCAGACACCCAGGGCGTCTGGCCGGTCACTGGAGGACGGTGTCGGTGACGTTGTCGATGGCGTTACTGAGCGGGGCTTCCGGCGATCGCTTCGGCATAGCGCAGCAGGGTCCGCACCGGCACGCCCGTCCCTTCTTTAGGCGTATAACCGTAGGCGGCCTTTTCATTGAAGGCCGGCCCGGCGATGTCCAGATGGGCCCAGGGAATGAGTTCGCCAGACTCAAGGCCCTGAGCTTTGGCATCCCTGGCCTTGGGGTCCTGACGCGGCCCGACGAACTCGCGCAGGAAGGCGGCGGCGGTCATCATGCCGCCCATCTTTTCGCCGATATTCGCCAGGTCCGCCACTGCGGAGTCGAGGCTGGGGCGCAGTTCCTCGGGCAGCGGCATCGGCCAGAACTGCTCACCAGCCTCGGTGGCGGCCTCGACAATCGCGTCACGGACGCCGTCATCGCCCATCACTGCCGAGTACCGATTCCCCAGAGCGATCATCTGTGCCCCGGTGAGCGTGGCCACGTCAAGCAGTACATCAGGGAATTCGCGGGAGGCGGCGGCCAGACCATCCGCCATTACGAGTCGGCCCTCGGCATCCGTATTGAGTACCTCCACGGTCTTCCCGCCAAAGATGGTGAGCACATCCGAGGGGCGGCTGGCCGTACCGGAGGGCATATTCTCCGCCAGGCACAACCAGGCGGTGATCTTCAACGGAAGGCCCAGCTCAGCAGCAGCCAGAGTCGCGGTCAGGATGGCGGCGGCACCGCCCATATCGCACTTCATGGTGGTCATGGACGTGGCTGGCTTGAGTGAGATACCGCCTGTGTCGAAGGTGATGCCCTTGCCCACCAGCGCCAGATGACGGCTGGCCTTGGCCGGGGCGTACTCCACCTTGACCAGGCGAGGCGGACGGGAGGAGCCCTTACCGACGCCGAGGATCCCTCCGAAGCCGTCCTTTTCCAGCCGCCGCTCATCCCAGACCGTCACTTTGACCGGCAGGCCCTTGGCGAGTTCTTTCGTCGCTTCAGCGAAGCTCTCCGGGTAGAGATGGCTGGGCGGCTCATTGACCAGATCACGCGTGGCGCGAACGGCTTTGCCCAGAACGGAGGCGCGGGCCAGAATCTTCCGGGCCGCCCGGGCATCCACCGTGCTGGCGATGGTCACCTCGGCCACCGCCGACTTGGGACCGGACGTGCCGGCCGGTACAACCGCATGCAGACCCTGGTAGCGGTAGGCGCCCAGTGCGGCGCCTTCAGAGACTGCTGCCAGGCTGGCCTCATCCTCGGCCGGCAGGGCCAGGACCACACTCTTCAGCCCGGCGAGCTGGCGTACGGCAGAGCCCGCGGCACGACGTAGTGCCTCTGGTGCCACCGGTTCACCGACTGCGCCGACACCAGCCAGCACGACGGACGAGGCGGAGATATCCGCGGGGGCAGGGAGCCTGTGCAGTGAGTCCGCAGCGCCGGTGATGCCCAGCACCGAGAAGTTTGCGCTCACTGAGGCCGCGAGGCTGGCCGGCAGGGAGTCGCCGAGGAGCACGGGGCCGGACGGTGAGGAAGCGACGCCCAGGACCAGAGCATCGGCGCTGACCTGGATGCCGGTTCCGGGGGTGACGGCAAGAGAGACGGTGGGGTTCAGGGGCATGGCTTCCTCGCTGATCGATGGATTGCGGCTGTGGCCGTCCTCCGATCGTAGCCTTTGATGCTGACGGAATGATTGCCCGGGCAATCGCGTTGCCGTGGAGGAGAACTAAGGTGGAACCAGCATGAATGACTTTGACTACGTACCGTTTTTGGACCCGGAATCGTTGTATGCCAGCAACGATCTGTTGCTGAGCGACCCGCAGTTGCGCGGTCTGAACCTCCTGATGGGCTTCACCGGCTTCACGGATGCCGGCCGGGTGGTGACGCAGATCAGCAGCGAGATTCTGGGCCAGTTGAACACGGAACCGGTGGCCCTCTTTGATGTGGATCAGCTGATCGACTATCGCTCGCGCCGCCCGCACATCACTTTCGATGAAGATCACTTCACCGATTACCAGCGCCCTTCACTCATTCTGTATCGCGTGGTGGACGGTCTGGGCAGGCCATTCCTCTTCCTGACCGGTAGTGAGCCGGATCTGCAGTGGGAGCGTTTCACGGCCGCGGCGATTGGTCTGATCGAGCGACTGGAGGTGAATCTGGTGGCCTGGGTGCATTCGATTCCGATGCCGGTGCCGCACACCCGGCCCCTGGGAGTGACCGTGCATGGCAACCGTCCCGAGCTGATCGAAGGGATGTCCAGCTGGAAGGCAACCGTTCAGCTGCCTGCCGGCATCGGCCATCTCCTGGAATTGCGGTTGACTGAAACTGGGGTCAATGTGGCTGGCTACGCCGTGCACGTTCCGCACTATCTGGCCGATGCCGAATACCCGGCGGCCGCGGTGGCGGCTCTGGAATATCTCGGCGCAGCGGCTTCCCTGATGCTTCCGACGGATCGGCTGCGTGAAGCGGGCCGAGAGGTGGAACGGCAGATCGCTGACCAGATGCAGGCCTCTGCAGACGTCCAGAACGTGGTGCACCGCCTGGAACAGCAATACGACGAGCAGGCACAGGAGCGCCCGGTGCGTTCGCTTCTGGCGGGCGCCGGAGATGAACTGCCGGATGCCGATGAGCTGGGTGCCGCCATTGAGGCTTACCTTGCCACGCGGGAAGATGAGGACGCTGCAGAGCGCGAAGACACCGAACCCTCCGAGTAGCATCCAGCCAGCGTATCTGTGGCCGTCATGGAGGCTGAGCGCTTCAGAGATCCCTGACCGGAGTCGATAGTCTTGGGCCGTGGATTCTTGGCGGGCATGGTTGTGTTGGGGTGTTGGTGTTCTGGCGTATGTGGCGGCTGTTTGCCAACGTACGAGTTTTGGAGTGGCCGGTCTTGAAGCCACCCAGCGTTTTCAGACCGGGGCCGCGGCACTTGCCGCCTTCAGTGTTGTGCAGCTACTGGTGTATGCGGCGCTCCAGATCCCAGTGGGGGTGCTGGTGGATCGCTTTGGGCCGCGCGTACTGATTCTGTGTGGTGCGGCCTTGATGGCGCTGGGGCAGCTTCAGCTGGCCGCAGCGACCTCGGTTCCCGGTGGACTGGTGGCCCGCGTTCTGGTGGGCGCCGGAGACGCCATGACCTTCATCTCAGTGCTCCGCCTGTTGCCGGCCTGGTTCAGCCCGCGCCGGGTGCCCTTGCTGACCCAGTTGACCGGCCTGACCGGTCAACTGGGTCAGCTGCTTTCCGCGGTGCCACTGGCCGCCGTGCTGCACACCTATGGCTGGAGCCCGGCGTTTCTTGCCGCAGCGGGTCTGTCGGTGATCGCCTTCCTGGCCGTGCTGGCCGGGGTGCGTGACCGGCCGTCCGGGGAGGTCGTTGCGGTTCAGCCGGTGAAGTTGCGGGAGATGGGCTCCATAGTGGCGGCGGCCTGGCGGCAGCCTGGAACCAGACTGGGTCTGTGGAGCCACTTCGTCACCCAGTTCAGTGGCAATGTCTTCCTGCTGACCTGGGGGGTTCCATTCCTGGTGTCTGGCCTGGGCTGGGCTCCCGGCCAGGCGTCACTGGCGATGACACTGTTCATTCCGACCGCGTTGGTCAGCGGACCGTGGCTGGGCGGCTGGGTGGATCGTCATCCACTGCGCCGCTCGAATGTGGTGCTCACCATCGCGAGCCTGGCTGGAGTGGCCTGGGCGCTCGTTCTGTTCTGGCCCGGTGTGGCCCCGGGCTGGCTGGTGATCCTTCTGATTATCACTCTCGGGCTGGGTGGGCCGGCGTCGATGATCGGTTTTGATTTTGCCCGGACCTTCAATCCGGCCCAGCGACTGGGCACCGCGACCGGCATCGTCAATGTCGGTGGCTATGTCGCCTCTGTGGTGACCATGTACCTGGTGGGTTTGCTGCTGGACCTCCAGCACACGATGGGGCTCACGAGTCAGCTGTACACACTGGATGCCTTCCGCGTTGCCCTGAGCGCCCAGCTGCTCGTCCTGATTTTTGGCCTCGGCGCGGTGATGTTGACCCGGGTCCGGACACGGCGGGAACTGGCTGCCCGAGGCATCACGGTGCCGCCGCTGCGCGAGGCACTGCGGAAATATCCGGAGCGCCGCCGCAAATACCGCGCGGACCGTCACTGACGTTATCGGCCACCGGTTTCTGACATGGGCTTCTGACACCGGCCGGGAATCCCTGCGACTGTTCCTGCACAAGCAGCTCCCAGCGCGACATTCTCCACAAGAGGGTCGATGCCGGGTCGATTCCCGGTTCTGCGGGGCACTGGCGCCCCATGCTCGATGCATGAGCCATGAAGAACTGTTGAATGTCCGGTCCGTTGAAGACATCCTGGCCTATCTGCCGCACGCGGTCGGGTACTGGCCGGACCAATCATTCGTGGTGGTCACCTTGCGGGGAAACCAGGTGGGCGCCACTCTGAGGCTGGACCTGCCAGCCAGGGACCCCGACCCTGAGTGGTGCAGGCTCTTTGCCGAGGTCGTCATCAGTCAGATCTCCGCTGATGTCGAAGCGGACGGCACTGTGGTCGCGCTGTTTGCCGGGAGGGACTGGCTCGATGACGAGGACCCCGGGTACGACGAATTGATGGCGGCCGTGTGGGGGATGCTGGCTTCCATAGGGAAGCCCCTGCACGAGGCCTGGTACGTCGGGGAGGAGCACTGGCGCGACTATCTCTGCCGCGACGCACAGTGTTGCCCGGTACAGGGACGACCGTTGAGCGCTGTGCGGAACAGCCTGCTCAATGCCGAGCTGGTGTACCGGGGGAGCAGTTACCTGGAGAGCCTCAGCGAGGCGGTGCAATTGCCCGTGGCGTCTGTGCAGATGCGGCGGGCTGCGAAGAAGTTCTTTGACCTGGCACTGGTCCGGATGGCCACGACGATGCCGGGAGAGCGCGTGCATCGCGAGGCTTTGTCCTCGTGGGAGAGCGTGCTGGACGGCAGCCAGTCGCTGGCTGACTCCTCGGAGAGGCTGGGTTACCTGACGGCGTCCCTGGTCAATCGGGGAATCAGGGATGCTCTGATGGTCTCCGCCGTGGCCGGGCTCGATCAGGGCTTTCGAGTGGGTGACGAATCCGGGGCTCCGGGGGACCCAGACCTGTCGGTCACCTCGGTGGCCATGGGGGAGTGGCCGGGACCGGAATGGGAGCGGGTCAACCGCCTGGCGGACGGCCTTGAAAGAGTTGCGGGTCTGGGCGGAATGAGTCCCACTGTCCGGGTGCCGCGGACGCTGTCGCTGCGGGAACCGGTAGCGGCTGCGCTCACGCTCCTGGGCTGGATTGAATGGTGCCGTGGGCGTGGCAGTCGTAGCGGTGTGCGGCTGACTCAGGCGCTGGAGATCTGCCCGGACTATCGCCTGGCGCACCTCCTGCTGCAGGTTCTGGATTCCGGTATGCAATGCCCGTGGGTCCGCGATCCACTGACGGCCTGGCAGCGCCCCTCACCTCATGCCGCATGAGGTGAGGGGGCATGAGCTCATCATGACGGGTGATCCAGATCCTGGATTCCCTGGCAGGGCAGATCTCGTGAGAGACTATAAGGCAGACCCGGTGGGGTCCGTTGATCTGCGTTCCAGGAAGCCCGTATCGAATGACCGATTATGGGAACAAGGACGCAACGCCAGCAGTTGATCTTTGAGAGACCCTGCAGACGGTGTCGGTGCGAGCACCGATCACGGACTTGACAGGGTCATAGTGGTGTTGCGCATGAGTGACACCACCTGAGCTGCTAGGAAAGGTCACCAGTGTCACCCACTGCACGGAAAACCGGTACTGCGCCCGCTGAGGCTACGGACGCTCCCGTCCAGGCTGCAGCGAAGACCGCTGCGAAGCCCCGTACCCGGACCGCGGCACCCAAGACTGCGGCCACGAAGACCGCTGCCGCACGGTCTGCTGCAACCAAGACTGCTGCGACCAAGCCCGCAGCCCGCACGACGAAAGCCGCTGCCGCAAAAGCGGCCGCCAAGGACACGGCAGCTGAAGCCGTTGCGCCTGATCACGATGCTGTCGAAGAGGTCGTTGATCTTCTTGAGGTGACCGATGACGCCGCGCATGACGATCTTGCTCACGTCGAGGATGCGGATGGTGAGCAGAGCGAAAAGGCTGAGGCCGCCGAAGAGACCACGGGTTCCGGCTTTGTCTACTCCGATGCGGACGATGACGATGCTCCGGTTCAGCAGGTGATGTCTGCCGGCGCCACAGCCGATCCGGTCAAGGATTACCTGAAGCAGATCGGCAAGGTCGCGCTGCTCAACGCCGAGCAGGAAGTCGATCTGGCCCTGCGCATTGAAGCCGGGCTCTATGCCGAAGAGAAGCTCGCTGCTGATGACGGCAAGATGACCGACAAGCTCAAGCGCGAGTACCAGTGGGTGATTCACGACGGCAAGCGGGCCAAAAACCACTTGCTGGAGGCGAACTTGCGTCTGGTGGTCTCACTGGCCAAGCGCTACACCGGCCGCGGCATGCTGTTCCTGGACCTGATCCAGGAAGGTAACCTGGGCCTGATCCGTGCCGTCGAGAAGTTCGACTACACCAAGGGCTTCAAGTTCTCCACCTACGCCACCTGGTGGATCCGTCAGGCGATCACCCGTGCCATGGCAGACCAGGCCCGCACCATTCGCATCCCGGTGCATATGGTGGAAGTCATCAACAAGTTGGCCCGCGTGCAGCGTCAGATGCTTCAGGACCTGGGACGCGAACCCACGCCGGAAGAGCTGGCTCTGGAACTGGACATGACGCCGGAAAAGGTGGTGGAAGTCCAGAAGTACGGACGTGAGCCGATCTCGCTGCACACGCCGCTGGGCGAGGACGGCGATTCTGAGTTCGGCGATCTGATCGAGGACTCCGAGGCTGTGGTCCCGGCGGATGCCGTGAGCTTCACCCTGCTGCAGGAGCAGCTGCACTCGGTGCTGGACACGCTGTCCGAGCGGGAGGCCGGCGTCGTCGCCATGCGCTTCGGCCTGACGGATGGCCAGCCGAAGACTTTAGACGAAATCGGCAAGGTCTACGGCGTCACGCGTGAGCGCATCCGCCAGATCGAATCGAAGACGATGTCCAAGCTGCGCCACCCCTCGCGGTCGCAGGTGCTCCGGGACTACCTGGACTGATCACGTAACCACGTAACGAGAAGGGGGCGCATCACTTGGGTGATGCGGCGC
>NZ_JASSZH010000030.1 GCF_030271165.1 Psychromicrobium xiongbiense
GGTCCAGGACACCTGCACCCAAAACCCCACATCCTGGGGCTGCCCGGCACCTAAGACCGGCACCTGGCGGTGGATATTACAAGGAAAAACGGAGCGGGCGACGGGAATCGAACCCGCGTATCGAGCTTGGGAAGCTAGCGCTCTGCCATTGAGCTACGCCCGCATGGACCACTGGAAACCTCCAATGTCCGGATTTGAGTGTAGCGGATTTTCCCGGCATCGTGCGCTCAGACGGCGCTAACGCCTACGCTTGACCCTGAGAAACAGCAAAGGTTAGCGAGGGGAGCACCGGTGGGCAGGCGACGTCAGGCGCTCCGGGAGAACCTCGGTCGTAACGGTCAGGGCGTGATCAAGGAATTCCGGAACGGCGACGACGTCCTGCGGTCCAGTCTCTGGGGTGGCGAACGTGCCCGGACGGTGGTCCTGGTGCACGGCATCGGCATGGGTCAGCAATACTTCGGCCTGCTCCGCGAGGAGTTGCTCACCTCGTTCAATGTGCTCGCCGTGGATCTGCCGGGCTTTGGCGATTCGCCGGAGCCCGCGCAGGCTCTGACCATGTCCCAGCTTGCCAGCCTGTTGGCACAGTGCCTGAGGGAGCAGTATCAGGGGCCGTTCGTCGTCGTGGGTCATTCCATGGGAACGCAGATTGTGACTGAGCTTGCCGTGGCGCACCCGGAGCTGGTCTCTCACCTGGTGTTGATCGCGCCGACGGTGAACGAGCGCGAACGCACCATGTGGCAGCAGTGTCTGCGGATGCTCCAGGACCTCTGGGGCGAGTCCGCCTGGGTGATGCTGGTGGGACTGATGATGTACGCCAAGGCGGGTCCCCGGTGGTTCCTGAAGAACTTCCGGGCCATGCTGGGCCACCGCATCGAGGCGACGGCTCCGAAGATCACGGTGCCCACTCTGGTGATCCGCGGCTCTGAGGATCGGGTCTGCCCGCGGGGCTGGGTGGAATTTGTCGCCGGGTTGATCCCCGGAGCCGTCATGCTGGAGGCGGAGGGGCGCGGGCACGAGGCCATGATGACGGCAGCGGAGCCGGTATCCGGGATGATCGGTGAATTTGTGCGCGGCTGAATGCGCTACTTTATGACTGTGCTCATCTCCGACCGCGATATCCGAACCCAGATCGATGCCGGGCGAATTGTCCTGGATCCCTTCGAGCCCTCGATGGTGCAGCCGTCCAGCGTGGATGTGCGCATCGATAAGCTGTTCCGGCTCTTCGACAACCACAAATACGCGCATATCGACCCGTCCGAGGAACAGCCTGAGCTGACCCGTCTGGTCGAGGTGGCGGAGGACGAGCCGTTCATCCTGCATCCCGGCGAGTTCGTCCTGGGCTCCACCTATGAGCAGGTCACGCTGCCTGACGACATCGCCGCCCGGCTGGAGGGCAAGTCCTCGCTGGGGCGGCTGGGTCTACTGACCCACTCCACCGCGGGATTTATCGATCCCGGGTTCTCCGGGCATGTGACGCTGGAGCTGTCCAATATGGCCACGCTGCCGATCAAGCTCTGGCCCGGGTCGAAGATCGGCCAGCTCTGCTTCTTCCAGCTGTCCTCGCCCGCGGAGCACCCGTACGGTACCGGCGAATACGGCAACCGTTATCAGGGCCAGCGTGGCCCGACGGCATCGCGCAGCTACCTCAACTTCCATCGCAGCAGGATCTGACCTGCCGAGTGGTGACGTATGGCCCCTAAACACGCAGTTTAGGGCCATACGTCACCACTCGGCAGGTCATCGTGCGGCCGGTGACTTCACCGGGATGAGCAGCGCCAGTCCGGCCAGCAGCACGATCATGATGCCGGCAATGCCCCAGCGCTGCGCCCCGAACCAGGCGATGAACAGGGTGAACAGGCCCGGTGCAATGAACGATGCCGCCCGCCCCGTCGTCGCGTACAGCCCGTACAGCTCACCCTCCGCGCCCGCCGGTGCCAGCCGCCCCACAAAGGTGCGCGCCGAGGACTGCGCCGGCCCCACGAACAGGCACAGCAGCAGTCCGAAAATCCAGAACACCGTGGTGCCGGAGCTGAACAGGAGGATCGTTCCGGAGACCAGCAGCCCGGCCAGCGAGATGATGATGACGGTCTTCGGCCCCAGCTTGTCATCGAAATACCCGGCGGAGAAGGCCCCGATGGCGGCCACCACGTTCCCGGCGATGGCGAAAATCAGTACCTGCCCCTTGCTGAAACCGAAGGTCCCGACGGCGATCACCGCGCCGAAGGTGAAGATGGCGGCCAGCCCGTCGCGGAAGACCGCACTGGAGATCAGGAAGTAGAGCGTATGGCGGCGGGTACGCCAGAGCCGGGCGATGGTGCGGCCCAGCTCCAGGTAGGAGGCCAGGAATCCCACCCTGGCAGACCCGGCACCGGAAGATCTAGCACCTGAGGAACCAGTACGGACCTCGGGAACGGCCCAGAGCACCGGCAGCGAGAATACCGCGATCCACAGTGCGGAGAACAGCGCTACCACCCGGTACTTGAGCGTCTCCTCGGTGATCCCGAAGAAGCCCATCTGGGGCGCGAGCAGGCCGTAGTACAGGATCAACAGGGCCACGATGCCGCCCAGGTACCCGCAGGCCCAGCCGATGCCGGAGATCCGGCCGATGGTTTTGGGTGTGGAGATCTGCAGCAACATAGCGTTGTAGTTGACCGAGGCCAGCTCAGAGAACACGTGACCGGCGGCGAGCAGCCCGCAGCCGAGCAACAGGTAGCCCGGTTCCGGCAGAACGAAGAAACAGCTGCCGGTGAGCAGCACCACGATGCCGGTGTTGATGCCCAGCCAGAGCCTGCGCCGCCCGCTGTGGTCGCTGCGTTGCCCCGCGACCGGGGCGAGGATCGCGATCAGGAAGCCGGCGATGCCCAGGGCCGCACCCAGGACCACGGAGGCGTGGTCCGCGCCGCCGAAAATATCGGAGGTCAGATAGAAGGCCGTGAAAATGAACGTCGTCATCACCGCGTTGAACCCGGCAGACCCCCAGTCCCAGGAAGCCCAGGCCAGCACCTGCCCGCGGCCCACATGGGAGGGGCGGGTGGGCCCATGACCCAGCGCGGAGCCCAGCGGTGGGTTCAGTGCCTCAGGGTGCGGAGGGTTGCTCATGACCGTGATGATACTGGTCCCAGGTGCACTGCAGGTGATCCACCGCACAGAGCCAGCATGGAACCGCAATCCTGAGCGAAGCCTGTGGAGGGCATTGATAGACTGGATAAGCCCCCCGACCGAATCCACCTGACGGAGCCGATCGTGCTGCCAGTTCTTGCCCTGCACTTCGTAGTGGCTTTGGCAGCGCCCGTATTCTTCCGGGGAATCGGCAGGCTGCCCGGCCTGGGCCGCAATGGCTTCTACGTTCTGGCCGCCGTGCCGCTAGGCTCCTTCTTCTGGCTGCTCACGCAGCGCGAGGCCGCCTTCAGCACCAGCCCGCCCAGCCAGGTCGTGGAGTGGATTCCTGATTTCGGCTTGCAACTTGCTGTCCGCATGACACCGCTCTCCTGGGTGATGTCATTGCTGGTGCTCGGCATCGGCGCCCTGGTACTGGCCTATTGTGCCCGCTACTTCAGGCCCGATGACGCCGCCTTCCTCAGCCAGGGAGCCGGCTTCGGTGCCCAGTTGCTGGCGTTCGCCGGGGTGATGTTTGGCCTGGTGGTGGCCGACGACCTGATTCTGCTCTTCATCTTCTGGGAGCTGACCACGGTGCTGTCTTACCTTCTGGTGGGCTACTCGCGCACCAGAATCGCGGCCCGGCGCGCGGCTCTGCAGGCCCTGATCGTGACCACCTTCGGCGGGCTGGTCATGCTCGTCGGGCTGCTTATGCTGGCCCAGCACGGCGGCAGTTACCGGATCTCGGAGCTGATGGCACACCCGCCCACCGGCACCGCCATCGACGTGGCCATGGTGCTGATTCTGATCGGCGCCTTCAGCAAATCCGCGCTGGTGCCGTTCCACTTCTGGCTTCCCGGGGCGATGGCGGCACCCACCCCGGTCAGCGCCTACCTGCACGCTGCGGCGATGGTCAAAGCGGGCATCTACCTGGTCGCCCTGTTTGCCCCGGCCTTCGCGCACACGGCGTTCTGGCTGCCCATGGTCACCACCCTCGGTCTGGTGACCATGCTGGTGGGCGGCTGGCGGGCGCTACGTCAGCACGATCTGAAACTGATTCTGGCCTACGGTACGGTCAGCCAGCTCGGCTTCATGACGCTGGTCCTGGGTCAGGGGACCGAGGCCCTTGCGCTGGCCGGCCTGGCGCTGGTATTGGCCCACGGACTGTTCAAGGCGACCCTGTTCCTGGTGGTCGGCATCATCGATCACCAGGCCGGCACCCGGGATATCCGCATTCTCTCCGGCGTCTTCCGCTCCGCGCCCGCGCTGGCGGTGGTGGCCGCCGTGGGCGTCGCCTCGATGTCCGCCGTGCCGTTCACCGGTGGTTTTGTGGCCAAGGAGTCGGTCTTCGAGGGGCTGATCCAGGCGCAGGAGGCCGCGCACGATGGCGGCACGGGATACCTCTGGCTACTCATCGGCGTGGTGGCCGGCTCGGTGCTCACGGTGGCGTACAGTGCCCGGTTCCTCTGGGGCGGCTTTGCCCGCAAACTCAAGCCGGTTCACGAAGCTCCGGTCAGGAGCCGCGGCGGCAAGCGCAGTGGCATCAAAAAATCCGTGGCCACCGGCAAGCCGCATTTCCTGGCGCCGACGCCTTTCCGCAAAGTGCCTGCCGAGTTTCTGGCCGCCCCCGCGGTGCTTGCGGTGCTGACCGTGCTGTACGGGCTCTGGCCCCTCCCGGTGCAGGACTGGGCCTTGCCCTATGCGCAGCTGTTTGCTGAGGGCCACGGAACGGTCGATGCCGGTCACAGCGCCCCCCATCTGGCGGTCCTCATGCTCGGCCCGGCGCTCGCGCTGAGCGTGCTCACCCTGGGCCTCGGCCTGCTCCTGTTCTGGGGTCGCGTGCTGGTAGCCCGACTGCAGAGCCGTCTCTACCCGCTGATCGATGCGGAAAAGATCTATCGCGCGCTGATCGGCGGCCTGGATAACACCGCCATCTGGATCACCGGTCGCACCCAGCGTGGTTCGCTGTTCTTCTACCTGGCCGTCATTCTCTCCACCGCCATCGTGGTGGATCTGGTGGCCGCACTGGGGCCCGGCCGCCCGATGCCCGGGCTGTACCTGCTGGACCCGAACACGCCCGCGCAGCCGGTGGCCGCCATCGTGATCGTGATCGGCGCCGTCGCCTCCGCCCGTGCCAATAAGCGCTTCCTGGCGGTGCTGATGGTCTCGGTCACCGGGTACGGCATCGCCTTGATTTTCGCTTTCCAGGGAGCCCCGGATCTGGCCCTGACCCAGATGTTCGTCGAATCGATCATCCTGGTCGCCTTCGTGCTGGCCATGCGTGCGCTGCCACCCGAGCTGCGCTCCCGCACCCAGGGATCTCACCGGGCCATCCGGATCGTGTTGGGCGTGGCTTTCGGCCTGACCATGATGGCCGTGGCGCTCGTCGCGCTCGGCAGTCGGGTGGATGCGCCTATTTCGTTGCAGTTCCCTCGGCTGGCCTACGAGATCGGCGGCGGGCTCAACGCGGTAAACGTGACTCTGGTGGACCTGCGCGCCTGGGATACCTTCGGCGAAATCTCGGTGCTCGCCATCGCCGCCACCGGAGTGGCGAGTCTGATCTTCGTCCGCGACCGTGGGGCAGCCCTGCCGCGGGCGGCCAGCCTGGAGGCCGGGAGCGTGGGGCGGCGGCCGGTGCGCGAGGGCGACGACCGGGGAGCGGCTGCGCTCGCCGTGGCGCAACGCTTTGCCCGCGCTGGCCGGGACCCCTGGCTGGTGGCCGGCCGGACCCTGGCGCCGGAGCGTCGCTCGATCATTGTGGAAGTGGTGACCCGGTTGCTGTTCCACTCGATGATTATTTTCTCGCTCTACCTGCTGCTGGCCGGGCACAACTCGGCGGGTGGTGGCTTTGCGGGAGGCCTGATGGCCGGGCTCGCGCTGACGTTGCGCTACCTGGCCGGTGGCCGGGCGGAGCTGGCGGAGGCCACGCCGCTCGGTGCCGGGACGCTGCTGGGCTCCGGCCTCGGGATAGCAGCCCTCTCCGGAGTGGCACCGCTGTTCTTCGGCGGAAGCGTCTTCCAGAGCGCCATGGTGAAGTGGCAGCTGCCCTTGCTGGGGGAGTTCAAATTCGTCACCTCCACGTTCTTCGATGTCGGGGTGTACCTCGTGGTGGTGGGCCTGGTATTGGACGTGTTGCGCAGCCTCGGAGCGGAAATCGATGAGCGCGAAGAGGTCCGCCGGGAGAGCGAGCTGGCAGGTGAGCGCGGATGAGCGTGAATCTGACTCTGCTGCTGGTGATGGGTGTGCTGTACGCCGTGGGCATCTATCTGCTGCTGGAACGTAGCCTGACCCGCGTCCTGATGGGCCTGACCCTGCTGGCGAATGCGACCAATATGCTCCTGCTGCTCACTGGGGGCTATGCCGGCCTGGCACCGCTGTTGGGTGTCAAGGTGCCCGCGGGGAGCTACAACGATCCGCTGCCACAGGCGCTCATTCTGACCTCGATCGTGATTTCTTTCGCGGTGAGCGCCTTCATGCTCGGCATCATTTACCGCAGCTGGATGCTGGCCCGTCAGGATGAGGTCCAGGATGATGCTGAAGACCGGAAGGTCGCGGCCCGGGATCATTTCGACCCGGAAGAGGACACCGAGATTCCTGTGGAGACCACCGAGTTCGAAGAACCTCCACGGAACCGCGCACGAGCGAACAATCCAGGCTCGAGCAGACCACGATCGAACCAGCCACGGGGAGGGAAGCGAGGATGACCATCTTCACTCCAGCCTTCCTGACCTCGCTCATTCCGCTGGCCATTGTGCTGCCGTTCCTCGGTGCTGCCCTGGCCTTCCTGCTGATCCATCACACCCGTGCTCAACGTTTGGTCAGCGTCGGAGTGCTCGCGCTGACCCTGGCCCTGGAGCTGGGCCTGCTCGGACAGGTCTGGGAGGGGGGAACGCTCGCCGTGCACCTGGGTGGCTGGGCTCCACCCTGGGGCATCGTGCTGGTTGCGGACCAGTTCTCCTCACTCATGCTGGTGGTCTCCTCGGTCGTCGGCCTGGCGGTGCTCATTTACGCGACCGGGCAGGGTGCCGCGGATGGCGATGCCGAAGGCCCGGTCTCGATCTTCCACCCCACCTATCTGATCCTGATGGCTGGCGTGTCCAATGCCTTCCTGGCCGGGGATCTGTTCAACCTGTACGTGGGCTTCGAGATTCTGCTGACGGCGTCCTATGTGCTGATGACCCTGGGCGGCACCGGACCCAGAATCCGCGCCGGGGTCACCTATGTGGTGGTGAGCGTGGTCTCCTCGCTGTTGTTCCTGATCGCCATCGCGATGATCTACGGCGCCACCGGGAGCATCAATATGGCGGATCTGGCTGTGAAGCTGGGCCATCTGGACCCGGGAACGCAGACCCTGCTGCATGCCATGCTGCTGCTGGCCTTCGGCATCAAAGCCGCAGTGTTCCCGCTGAGTTTCTGGCTCCCTGACTCCTACCCGACCGCGCCCGCGCCAGTCACCGCGGTGTTCGCCGGCCTGCTGACGAAGGTCGGCGTGTACGCCATGGTGCGCACCGAGACCCTGCTGTTCCCACACAACAACCTTGACGGGCCACTCATGGTGGTGGCGCTGCTGACCATGGTGGTCGGCATCCTGGGTGCGCTGGCGCAGACGGATATCAAGCGTCTGCTTTCCTTCACCCTGATCAGCCACATCGGCTACATGGTGTTCGGTCTGGCGTTGTCCTCGGACCTGGGGATCGGTGCAGCGGTGTTCTACGTGATGCACCACATCACTATCCAGACCAGCCTGTTCCTGGTCACCGGCCTGGTGGAGCGGCGTGGCGGCACGACGTCGATCAGCAAACTGGGCGGTCTGGCCACCCTGTCTCCGCTGCTGGGCGTGCTGTTCTTCATCCCCGCCATGAACCTGGCCGGCATCCCACCGTTCAGCGGTTTCCTGGGCAAACTGGGCCTGCTCCAGGCTGGCATCGCTCAGAATGCACCGATGGCCTGGATTCTGGTGGTCGGCTCGGTGCTGGTGAGTCTGCTGACCCTGCTCGCGATCGCCCGGGTCTGGAACCGTGCCTTCTGGCGCAGTCCCGCCGAGGCGGAGGACCCGGAGCCGCAACTGACCGAAACGCTGGATGCCGCCGGGCGCCGGGCCGCGATGCCGCCGATGATGGTTGGCCCGACGATCGGGCTGGTGGCCTTCGGCCTGCTGCTGACCGTGATCGCCGGACCGCTGGTGCAGGTCTCCGATCATGCCGCGACCGAAATGCTCAACCGGGCCTCCTATGTGCAGGCGGTGCTGGGGCCGGACAGCGCTCAGGCGTTGCAAAACGGCCCGGACCCCATGCCTCACTCCCAGGACAGCTCCCCTTCCCAGGGCGGTGACGGCCGATGACGAAAGCCAAGCACTCGCTCAAGCAGGAGCTGCCGCTGCTCATCTGGCTGGTGGTGGTCTGGGCAGCCCTCTGGCGGGACTTCAGTGTGGGTAATCTTCTGCTCGGTGCTCTGATCGCTGTTGGCGTGACCCGGATGTTCTATCTGCCGCCTGTGCAGCTCAGCGGCAGGTTCAACCTGGTCTACGCGCTCGCCTTCGCCGGGATCTTTCTCTGGAAGGTGGCGGTGGCCAGTGTGGTGGTGGCCTGGACCGCGATCACTCGGGGCCCTCACGTGGTCAATGCCGTGGTGGCCGTGCCGCTACGGAGCCATTCAGACCTGATGATCACCGCGGTGGGTCACGTCACCTCACTGATTCCCGGCTCCCTGGTGGTGGACGTGGACCGGATGAACTCCACGCTCTACCTTCACGCTCTGCAGGTGCGCACGGACGCCGAAGCGGAGGCGGTGCGCAGTGAGGTCCGCGGGGTGGAAGCCTGGTTGATCCGGGTGATGGGTACCCGGGAAGAACTGGCCCAGATCCGGGCCGAGGCCGCTCTGGCGGACCATGGACGGCCGATCTCCGGGGGAGTGAACTCATGACCGTGTTCGGCGTTCCGCTCAACGCCCTGGTGCTGGTGGTGGTAGGCGTCATCCTGAGTCTGGCGGCACTGGGGGCCATCTACCGGATTGCTGTGGGGCCCTCGCTGCTGGATCGGGTGCTGGCCGCTGACGTTCTGCTGATCATCTTCGCCTCGGCGTTGGCCACGGATATGGCGCTGAACCGGCATCTGGATAATCTGGCCCTGCTGGTCGGCCTGACGCTGATGGGGTTCATCGGCTCGGTGACGGTGGCCAGGTACGTGGCGGATCGGCGGAAACCATGAACTGGAACGATGCCGCTGACCTCGCGGCAGCCGGGTGCCTGGTGGCGGGTTCGCTGTTGTCCCTGGCGGCCGCCATCGGCCTTCTCCGCTTCCCGGACCTGCTGAGCCGGATGCACGCTGCCACCAAGCCGCAGGTGCTGGGACTTTTCCTCTTCCTGCTGGGCGTCGCGCTGCAGCTGCGCTCCTGGGCGCTGCTGCCGATCCTGTTGATCGCCTGGCTTTTCCAGCTGCTGACGGCACCGGTCTCTGCCCATATGGTGGGCCGCGCCGGCTACCGGACCCGGCATCTGCACAAGGAGACGCTCAGCCGGGACGACCTCGATGCCGTCGTGGAGGAGGCTGCCCGCTCCGAGGATGCGGCATCCTGACGCCCGTCCTGTTTCTTGTGGTAACGCTGTGTAATGCTACACTCGATTGCTGAAGTTCATTGTGGGGGATGAGTTTCTGGTGGCAGCCTGACCCAGGATTGGCTGGTCGTTACCAGGGGCGATGTCAGAGAGTCGGGGGACACTCTTTTGGTCACGGTATTGATGCGCCACCGGCGTACGCCAGTTGCTGTTCGTTTGCGTTCGGGCGTTGCCTTCTTGGCCGCGTCTCTGACTCTTGGTCTGGCGCTCGTCGTCCCGCCTGCCGCGGCGTCCTCGGCCGCCACACCTGCGGTTGCGCCCATGGCCTCGGTGCCCGCGACGCAGAACCCGGTCTCCTGCCCGCCCGCCATCTCCCTTGCGAATGGCGACTTTGAGCAGCCCGCGCTGACCACCAACTACACCCAAATTTCGCAGAGCCAGGTGCCGGGCTGGAAAACCACCGCCACTGACGGGCTGATTGAACTCTGGAAGAGTGGCTTCCAGGGTGTTTCCTCGAATACCGGCAACCAGTTTGCGGAGCTCAATGCGACCCAGGCTTCGGCGCTGTATCAGGACATCCCGACGGTGCCGGGTCAGACGGTCCAGTGGTCTCTGGCCCACCGCGGGCGGCAGAGCACTACAGTGCCCGATGTGATGGCCGTCAAGATCGGGGCGCCCGGTGGACCTCTGAGCGTGCAGGCCAGCCCCAGCGATACCAAGTCTGCCTGGGGGCTCTACTCCGGTCTGTACACGATTCCGGCCGGACAGACCGTGACTCGGTTCCAGTTCGAGGCGATCTCCTCCGCAGGTGGGGACAAGAGTATCGGCAACTTCCTGGACTCTATCCAGTTCGGCAACCCGGCCTGCGTAGTCGCCTCCAAGACGGTGACCAACCTGAGCGGCCACAGCCCGGCCCAGGTGGGCGACGTGCTGCAGTACTCGGTCAGCGCGAACAATGCCGGTGGGCTGAACGCCCCGCAGACGGTGCTCAGTGACGCGATCCCTGCCGGAACCACCTATCAGCCGGGCTCGCTCAGCATCACCTCCGGCCCCGGAACCGGAGCGCTGACCGATGCGACGGGCGACGACCGTGGTGAGTATCAGGCGGCAGGGAACAAGATCGTGGTGCGGTTGGGCGATGGCGCCACGGCGAGCAAGGGCGGAAGCCTGGCACCCGGAGCGAGCAGCACTGCCACCTTCCGGGTAGTGGTCACCACTGCTGCAGCCAACAATTCCGTGCAGAACGTTGCGACGGTGGACTACCGGGACACCATGAACGGCGTGAACAAAACGGCCACCTCGCAGACCACCGATACCCCGGTGGGCCCCGCGGCAGATGTTCAGGTGGTCAAAACGCTGGTGACTCAGACTCTGGTGGCAGGCAGCCCCGTCCAGTATTCGGTGGTGGTGACCAACAACGGGCCACAGCCTGCCACCGATGTCACGGCCAGCGACAATGTGCCCAGCGCCATCACCGGAGCAAGCGCCCGGATCGACGGTGGGAGCAGCTGCCCGTTGAACGGATCGACGCTGAACTGCGCCATCGGAACGCTGGCCGTCGGGGCGTCGGCCACCATCACCGTGAACGGAACTCTTGCGGCCAGCACCGCTCCGGGGAGCACCGTGACCAATACTGCGACGGTTTCTGCGAATGAATTCGACTTTGTGCCGGCCAACAACACGTCCTCGGTCAGCACGGTGATGTTGAACCCGCAGCTGGGCATCATCAAATCGGCGGGAGCCGTGCAGGATGCCAATGGTTCCGGGCGCGTCGACGCCGGGGATACCCAGCTCTACACCTTCCTGGTGACCAACACCGGCACCACCGTGATGAACTCTGTGACGGTGAACGATCCGAAGATCGGCACCGTCAGCTGCCCCTCAGCCTCACTTACCGTCGGCGCGAGCATGACCTGCACGGGCAGCTACACGCTGACGCAGGCCGATCTGAACACCGGGTCGGTCACGAACACCGCCACCGCCACCGGAACGCCGCCCGGCGGCACTCCGGTCACCTCGCCGCCCAGCCAGATCACCACGCCGCTGCCGCAGACCAGCACCTTTACCTTCGCCAAAGGCGCGGCCGCACCGGTGGACAGCAACGCCAGCGGCCACATCGATGCCGGTGACACCATCGGTTACACCTTCACCTTCACCAATACCGGTAACACGACGCTTTCTGCGCCGGGTGTCACCGATGCCGTGGTGGGGGCAGTGAGCTGCCCGAACGTTCCGCTTGCCCCGGGAGCGACGGTGACCTGCACCGCCGGCTACACGATCACTCAGGCGGATATGGACGCCGGGAAGCGGGACAACTCTGCCACCGGCACCGTGACCGTGCCCGGTGGCGGGACCAGCACCTCCACGCCATCGACCACCAGCACCCCTCTGGCCAGTGCATCCTCAGTGACGGTACAGCCACCGTCGGCCGTGGAGCCGCAGGATGCGCTCGCCTCCACAGGCGTGGCAGATCTGTGGCTCGGCTGGCTGGCCTCCGGGCTGATCGGGGCGGGAGCTTTGCTCCTGGCGGCTGGCTGGCGTCGTCGCATGGCCTTTGCGACGATGAGCAACCGATGACCGGGACCCTGAAGTAGGGTGGAGCCATGAGCCTTATTATCAAACTCCTGGCGGCAGCAATCAGCTTTGGTGCCGGATTTGCGGCCAATAAGCTCGTGGACACGGTGTGGACCAAGACCACCGGTAATGCCCCGCCCAAGGACAGCGAGAACCTGGAGCACAGCCTGCGCTCGGCGATCATCTTTGCCGTGGTTTCCGCCTCGGTGGCGGCGATCATCCAGACGCTGACCTCCCGGGGCACCCAGCGCGCCATCGCCAAATTCAAGAACACCCGCGATCTGACCTGAGCATTCTGTTGGCCGGCTTACGCCGTTTTGGTTAGGCAGCCCGGCGCAGCCGCAGCACGAGCGCGAACAGCGACAGCGTGATGACAACAGCACCGTAGCCCAGGCATACCGTTCCGAGCCCGAGTGGGGTCACCAGAAGACCTGCCACGACTGCCGGAATCCCGAAGGCGAGATAGGCGAGCAGGAAGATCGCCGCGAAGGTATCCGCGCGTGCGGTGGCGGGGATACGTGGAGCGAGGGTTCCGACCACGCCGAAGAACGCGGTGCCGAAGCCCATTCCGGTGACAGCGACCGCAATGAGATAGGCGGGCAGCGACGTCAGGGTGAGGGCGAACAGCGAGAGTGCTGTCCCCAGGGCAAGGGCCGCGGTGCCGAAAATCGTGATCGTCCGCGGCGAGCGGTGACGGATGATCAGCGCGGTGACTGCGCCGGTCCCTGCGAGCAGTGCAACCGACAGCCCCTGCCAGAAGTGAGCGGTACCGCCGAGCTCACCGCGCACGATACTGGCACCGAGGGACAGGAACAGGCCCCCGGTTGCCCAGCCGGCAACAATCGCCGGGGCTGAGCGCCAGAAATCGGTGCGGATGCCTGCTGGTAATGACAGGCGGAAGCTCAGTGAGGCCCAGGCGCCGGGAAGACGGGGCGCGGTCTCCGGGACGCTGAAGAACAGAACAGCAATGGCCAGGTAGGCCACGGTGAGCGGAGCGAACACTGCCACGAGGGCATCAGGTGCCGCGTCGAGCGCGATGCCGGAGAGGAAAGCTCCGAGGGAGAGGCCGATTCCGGGGCACAGCGCGTTCCAGATGGCCGCGATACCCGGCCGTGAGCGTGGAGCGAGATCAAGGACCGCTGCGGACAGGGCGGAGATCAGTAGCCCGCTCGCCAGACCCTGGACGAGGCGTGCGAGGATCAGGACCATCACGGACCCGGCATTCCAGAACAGGATCATGCTGACTGCCAGCAGGAGGAATCCCGCGATGATCACCGGGCGGCGCCCCAGGTGATCCGAGAGCGAACCGGCGGTCAGAAGAGCGAGCATGAGTGCGACGGCGTACACGGCAAACACTGTGGTGATCATTGTTGCGTCGAATCCGAGGCGTTGTGCGAGCGCCGGGTAGAAGGGCGAGGGGGCGCTTGCGCCGATCATCATCATGATCTGCGCCGCAATCGCGAGGATGAACCCGTATCGGGTCGGCGTCGCGGGCCCGGTGAGGCCCTGAGCTCTGGCTTGTGCCTTGACCCGAGACTTGATGGGGGAGAGCGTGGTGGGCTCGGTGCTCATGAGTTCTCCTGATGGTTCGATGCCGGCTTTGGTTCGAAAATCATCGAACAAAACGGAGCCTACTCGCTCACTTCTGATAGTTCAAGTATTATCGAACTATGCATGTGGTTGCCGATCTTCCCCATCCGGAGCGCTCCGACATCGAGCTCACCTCGGTCCTGTTTGCCCTGAGTGATCCGGAACGCCTGGCGATCGCCCGCCAACTCGTCGATGGGCCGATGGACATGGCGGCCTGTCATTCGACCAACCCCAACCTTCCCAAGTCGACCAAATCGCATCTGATGAAGGTTCTGCGTGAGGCTGGCGTGATCCGCAACGAGGCCAACGGCAGGCAGCGTCTGCTGAGTCTGCGTCGCGAGGATCTGGATGTCCGGTTCCCCGGCCTGCTGGACGCAGTGCTGGGTGCGGGCCCGTCAAAGTTTTGAGCACTTACCGGCGTTTCGCCGCCGCTGGACCCCGGAAATTCAGGGTTCTCTGGGCCCCAGAGGGTAGTAAGTGCTTAAAACTTTGACGGCCTCCGCGAGCGGGCATGGTGCCGGTACTCCCGAGGCCCTACAATCATTGAGTTACACACGACAGGGGAGCGTCAGTCCCATCCCGGGGCCGGACGCTGAGAGTGCGGTTTCCGCAGACCCTCGAACCTGCTCCGGTTAGTACCGGCGAAGGGAGTCGAGTTCTCTTCGGTGCCGCATACCTGCGCGGTGCCGCCCCTCCTTATTCAAGGAGGAAACCTCATGGCTGAATCAGCCGCAACACCCACCACTCAGCGGACCTCACGATGGCGCGTGGTCGACATCGTGGTCGCCTCAGTCCTCGCTGTGGCCGTCGGCGTTATCTTCTGGGCCTGGTCCGCAGGCTACGGCATCATCGCAGCGATCACCGCGGTGTTCCCCCCGGTTGGTGGCCTCTACGGTGGTGGTTGGCTCATCGCCGGCGTCATCGGCGGCCTGGTGATCCGCAAACCCGGCGCCGCAATCTACTGTGAACTCGTCGCCGCTCTGGTGGAGGCGCTGCTGGGCAGCAGCTTCGGCCTGGCCGTGCTGCTCTCCGGCCTGGTACAGGGCCTGGGCGCCGAGATCGGGTTTGCCGTCTTCCGCTACCGGAATTTCCGGTTGCCGGTTGCCTTGCTGGCGGGCGCGCTCTCCGGCGTGATGATGGGGCTCAACGACTCGATCGTCTCCTACCCGGAATGGGAGCTGGTCTGGAAGGTCGTCTATGTGATTTTCGGCGCCATCTCCGGAGCCGTGATTGCCGGACTGCTCTCCTGGCTGGCCACTCGCGGCCTGGCCCGGACCGGTGCGCTGAGCACGCTCGCCTCCCGGAACGCCGCCAGGGAACCGGTGATCTGAGCGATGGCGCTCGCAGCCGGGCGCGGTCCGGTTCCCGCACGGATCAGCGCCCGGGGCTGGGGATGGCAACATTCCACCCGGGCCGCTCAGGCCGTCGCGGATCTGGACCTGGACATTGCGCCCGGTGAGCGGGTGCTGCTCCTGGGGCCGTCCGGCGCCGGGAAATCCACGCTGCTGCATGCTCTGGCAGGGGTTCTTGGCACGGACGATGACGCCCAGGAGTCCGGCTCGCTGCTGATCGATGGGCTCCCGGTGGTGCAGGCGCGCGGCCGGGTGGGCCTGATGCAGCAAGACCCGGATTCCCAGGTGGTGCTCTCCCGCATCGGCGATGACGTGGCCTTCGGGGCGGAGAATCTGGCCGTGCCGCGGGAGGAGATCTGGCGGCGGGTTCCGGCGGCGCTGGATGCCGTGGGTCTGCAGCTTCCGCTGGATCATCCCAGCTCCATGCTCTCCGGCGGGCAGAAACAACGTCTGGGCCTGGCCGGCATGCTGGCCATGGAACCCGGACTTCTGCTGCTCGACGAGCCGACGGCGAATCTGGATCCTGCAGGCGTGGTGGAGGTGCGTGATGCCGTCCGGCGCAGTCTTGATGCCACCGGCGCCACCTTGCTGGTGGTGGAACACCGGGTTTCGGTGTGGCTGGAGGTGGTGGACCGGATCGTGGTGCTGGCACCACACGGGTCTATGGCTTCCACCGGGACGCCGGGCGGCGTACTGCTGGACGGGCCGCCGGAGCAGGTGCTGGCCCAGGGGCAGGCGCTGCTGAGCCGGGCTGGCGTCTGGGTTCCGGGATTCATGCCGCCGGTGCGGCAGCGGGTGACGGCCCGCAGTGCGGCTCCCGGGAGCTCGCTGCTGATGGAAGCCACCGAGCTAGCCGTCTCCCGGCAGAAAAGACGCCGCGGGCACCCGGTGGAGCCGGTCGCCATCGTGCCCTCGGTGAAGCTTTTCGCTGGGCAGGCGTTGAGCGTGACCGGGCCTAATGGGGCCGGGAAGTCGACGCTCGCTCTGACGCTGGCCGGGCTGCTGCCCCCGCTCAGTGGGCAGGTGCGGGCCACCGGCGAACTGGCCCGCGGCGCCGGGGCAAACCCGCTGCGCTGGCGTGGCCGGGACCTGGTCAGCAGGATTGGCACGGTGTTCCAGGAACCGGAGCATCAGTTCGTCACCGGCAGCGTCCGGGAAGAACTGGCTTTTGCGCCGCGGCTGCTGGCCCGGCATGGCCTGGTTTGGGCCACCGGAGCCGGGACCGAGCGCGGGGTCGATGAGCTGCTGAGTCGGCTGAGGCTGGACCATCTGGCGGAGGCGAACCCCTTTACGCTCTCCGGGGGCGAGAAACGCAGGCTCTCGGTCGCCACCGTGCTCAGCGCCAGCCCGCAGCTGCTGGTGCTGGATGAGCCGACCTTTGGCCAGGATGCCAACACCTGGGCCGAGCTGGCATCCATGCTGACCGAGTTGCTCGATGCCGGCGTCGCGGTGCTCAGCGTGACTCACGATGAGCAATTTTCCCGGGTGCTGGCAGGGGAGAACCTCAGGCTGGATTCTCAGGCGTCGCCCTCTGCGGACACTCAGGCGGTGCCACGATGATCGGTGAGATGGGGACCGCAGCCCGGAGCCCTGCCTGGTTCTCGCGGGTCAACCCGCTGGCCCAGCTGGCGGCCGGTCTGACCATCACGGTGGCCCTGCTGATCAGCGTTGACTGGGTCTCCGCCACGGCGGCGCTGCTGCTTGAAGCTGCGATGCTGCCGCTGACCGCGTTGAGTGTGGCAACCTTCCTACGGCGCGGCTGGCCTATTCTGGTCGCTGCAGCGGTTGGCGGCTATGGCACGGCGCTGCTCGCTCCTAAAACCGGCGATCTGGTGCTCAGTCTGGGCCCCGTAGTGCTGACCACCGGCTCGCTGACCGCCGGGCTGGCCATCGCCCTGCGCGGGCTGGCCATTGCGCTGCCGGGCGTCATCGTGCTCGCCAGCACCGACCCGACCGATCTGGCGGATGCGCTGGCACAGAAACTGCATCTTCCGTACCGTTTTGTGCTCGGGGCGCTCGCAGCTCTGCGCCTGGTGGGCCTGCTGGTGGCCGAATGGCAGGTGCTGGGTATGGCGCGCCGGGCACGCGGCATGGGTGGGCGGTCCGGGGTGCGGATTGGGCTGAAAGCTTCTGCTGGCCAGGCGATGGCGCTGCTGATTCAGGCCATTCGCAAGGCCACTCGGCTCGCGGTCACCATGGAGGCAAAGGGTTTCGGAGCCGGTCCGCGGACCTGGGCGCGGGAATCGGTGTACACCCCGCGAGACTTCTGGGTGGTGCTGGGCGGGGTGCTCATTGCGGCGGCGGCCGTGACGGCGTCCCTCATTACGGGCCACTGGAACCCGGTCTTCGCCTGAGGCCCCGCCCCTCGTACAACTCCCCGCCCAAACAACCCAACTGAGTGGCAGCACTTGTCGAAAAATGGCCGATTTTGTGCAAGTACTGCCACCCAGTTGGGGCGCTGGGCCTACTGCCTCGAGAGACCCGCACTGAACGTGCGAAGTGCAGGAGAGGCCGGGGAGGGACTTGGGGCACGACGACGTCGACACCGCGGGGGCGTAACGCAGGTTGGGATGGAACGGGCGAGGCGCGCCGGCCTCGGGGCGCGTCTGTAACCCAGCCGGTGGCCGCACCTGACGACGGCACCGTGGAGATCGTGCTTTCCGCCGCATCTGAGGACTTCGACGGCCAGTCGAAGATTGAGTGTGCACTTTTGCAGGGTTAACGCGGCAATCACCCTGCAAAAGTGCACACTCAATGAGCAGCCTCGGTCGCGAAACTGCCCGCGAGCAAGCCTCCCGTCCAACGTACGTTACGCCCAACTGAGTGGCAGCACTTGTCGAAAAATGGCCGATTTTGTGCAAGTACTGCCACTCAGTTGGGAGGAGGGGAGAGAGAAGAGGGGGGAGGGGTGTGGGGCTACCGGGGGAGGGTGCGCACCGACTCTCGATGAATGATCGGCATGGGCAGCAGCTCGTGCGCGAGTTCGCGGTTGCCGAGCAGCATCTCGACGCCCAGCCGCGCCATCTGCTCATAGGGCAGGCGTGCTGTGGTGAGTCCGGGGCGGACGAGCGAGGCGAGCTCCTCGTCATCGAAGGACGCCACTGACACGTCGTCGGGAACCCGCAAGCCGCGTTCCGCCAGGGCCTGGTAAACGCCGAATGCTACGCCGTCGGTACCGGCGAGGATCGCCGTGAGATCAGGATGGGCGTCCATCATGTGGTGTGCCTGTTCGAAGCCGAACGGGGTCCGCCAACCGCTCATCTCCGCCTCATAGGCGCGGACTCCGCGCTCGGCGAAGGCATCGCGGATTCCGGCAAGGCGACGTGCGATCGTCACAGACCGCCGCGGGTCCGCCGCGATATAAGGAACGTCGCCAATAAAGCCGATGCGCGTGTGCCCGGCGTCCAGCAGCAGGGACGCCATGGCGTGCCCCGCTGTGTATTCGTCGGGGAGCACGCTCGGCAGATCTTCCGGTGTGCGCCCATTGACGATGACGACGGGCACACCGCGCGGCGGGCTGGGAACGTCGACCATGCGGGCGGCCATCAGACCGACGATCACGCCGTCGACCCGCCGACCGATCATCTCGTCGAAAGCAGCGGACATCTGGGTCAGGTCGTCACCGGTTTCAGCGATCAGAACGGTATGGCCGAGTTCTTTGGCTGCCCGAAGGGTGCCCCGCACCATGGCCGACGCAAAACGGGTGATCGTGACCTGGTCAGAAATGAATCCGATGGAACGGGTCTTACCGGAACGCAGACTCTGCGCGGCGGGGTTCGGCTTGTAGTCCAGCTGCGCGGCGGCCGTGCGGACGCGCTCCACCGTTTCGGCGGAGAGCCGGGAGGGTCTGTCATTGAGAATCAGGCTGACCGCGGTCTTCGACAGGCCGGACAGGCGGGCGACATCGGCCAGCGTCGGTCTCCGGGTCGCAGGCATCGTCTCAGCCTCCTTTTCTCTCCACTACAGCCTAACGGATGAAGTCACGAAGGTGAATCAATTTATCCAAAGTACTTGCGCGCTCCGAGAGGCGGGTGTTAGTTTGTGTTAAATCGGTTTAACACCTGAACGCGCACACTCCGTGCGGACCGATTCGTTCTCAAGGAGGAGAAAGTAATGGCACCTGATTTCAGGCCTGTCATGGGTCGGCGTGATCTGCTGCGCTTCGGAGGCTACGGCCTCGCGACGGCGGCTTTGCTCGGCACAGGAGCGAGCCTCGCCGGCTGCGCACCGAACAGCGGAGGTGGCGGATCCAACACCGGCACACTGACCATGTTGTACTTCGGCGACCAGAAGGCCGCCACCACGCTGCAGGATGCACTGCAGCCCAATGTTAAGAAGATCGACAAGGACCTCACTCTGAAGGTCACAGCGATCAACGGCACCGACTGGAACGACTTCCTGGCGAAAGTCCTGACACTGATCGCCTCGGGGCAGGCCCCCGACATCGTGAGTGTCGCGACAGAAGGCCTGCAGCTTATGGCGGGCAAAGATCTCATTGTGCCGCTGGACGACTACGTCACCAAGGATATGTCCACCCTGAAGTCCAGCTACTTCAACGACATTCACCCGGCGCTGGTCGAAGCCATGATGGTCAACGGCCACCTGTACAACATGCCGGACAGCTTCAACGCGGGCAGCATGTTCTTCAACAACGACGTGTTGCAGAAGGCTGGCGCGAGTGCACCGGCAGCGGGCTGGACGATGAACGATTTCCACAACACTGCTGAGAAGGTCAAGGCCGTGGGTGGCGACATCCTGCCGTTCGACTGGGTAGTGCGCCTGTGGGGCAGCTGGACCTCGTTCCTCTACGCGAACGGTGGCAATCTGCTCGAAGAAGGCAAGTACGACGGCGGCGACTGGCTGTGGGGCAAGGCCTACGACGCCGGGAACCCGGCCATCGCTGGCCGCAAGGGCGGCTGGAAGTGGGGCGCGCCGACGGCGAACTCCGCGGCCTCCGTCGAAGCCTTGCAGTACGTCATCGACCTGCAGAAGGGCGGCTACTCGCCGTCCCCCGATGTCGGAGGCGGCTCAACCCTGCAGGGCCTGTTTGCCTCAGGCCGTGTCGGCATGACGATCGGTGGCGGTTTCTGGGCCGGCGGTCTGCACAACGCCGGCATGAAGGACGGCAGCTTCGACGTACAGGCCTTCCCGACCTGGAAGACCAAGAAGTCCTTGTTCGGTACGGGCGGTTACTCGATCTTTAAGTCTTCGCAGAAGAAGGACGCGGCCTGGGAGGTCGTCAAGATGATGATCAAGCCGGAGAGCTTCGACATCATGTTCCCGGGCAACGTCACCACCTCGGGGCGCAAATCGCTGATGACCGCGGACCGGTACAAGACCACGGGACCGAAGAACTGGTCGGTCTTCTATGACCAGCTCGACGGATCCGTGCCGATCTCGGCACCGTCGTACTACAACGCCCTCGCCACTTCGCTGAACCAGCGGACCACCGAGGCCATCTCCTCCGGAAACGCCAAGGCGGCTCTCGACTCCATGCAGAGTGACCTGGAGAAAGCCGCGAAAGGCAGCTGATGAGCACCGTAGCCAGCAATGAGCGCGCATCGAAGCGCGCGACATCGCGCGAGGCTAAGCTTCCCCGGCCCGTCCGTCGCCCTGGTGCGCGGCGGACGGCCCGGCGGGAGGCGGTGTTCGGTTTCGCGATGATCAGCCTCGCGATGCTCTTCGTGACGGTCTTCACCTTTGCCCCGATCCTGACCTCGCTCGGCCTCTCGTTCTTCGACTGGGACGTCATCTCGCCGCCCACCTGGGCGGGTCTGGGGAACTACCAGCGCTTCTTCTCTGACGGGCCCGTGCTGCAGTCGTTCGGCGTCACCATCGGCATGGCGATTGCGATCGTCGTGCTCCAGTTGGCACTCGGGCTGTTTCTCGCGGTGCTCGTCAACCAGCGCACCTCGAAATTCGGCCGTACCTTCTTCCGGACAGCGTTCTATCTGCCCCTGCTGGCCTCCACCGCCTCGGTGGCGATCTTCATGGGCTATCTGTTCGACAACAAGTTCGGTGCGATCAACTACTACCTGGGCCTGCTCGGCATCGGCAATGTTCCATGGCTGACCAGCCCGTTCGGAGCCCAGGTGGCGATCGTCCTGATCGTGGTCTGGCAGCAGGTGGGCTTCACCTTCGTGCTGTTCGTCTCGGCGCTGATGGCCGTTCCCACCGACGTCCTCGAGGCCTCCTCGATTGACGGTGCCGGCCCGCTACGGACGCTGTTCCGGATCAAGATCCCGCTGATCAGCCCGACGATCCTCTTCGCAGCGGTCATTGCCATGATCAACGCGATGCAGCTCTTCGACCAGCCCTACGTTATGACGAAGGGCGGCCCGGGGACCGCGACGACGACGGCGACGATCTCGATGTACCAGAACGGCTTCCAGAATCTGCAGTTCGGCTACTCCTCGGCGATCTCCATTGTCCTCCTGCTGCTGATCCTGGCGATCACCGGCTTCCAGTTCATCGCTTCCCGGAAGGTGGTGTTCTATCAATGAGCGCAGCCACAACCATCGATGTGGGCGGCAAGGGTTCAGCGGGGCTCACCTCCCGAAAGCGTCAACGAGTGTTCAGCATCGGCAAGATTGCGGGCCTCGTTACCCTGATCATCGCCGCGGTGTTCGCCCTGGGCCCGCTGCTGTGGGCCTTGACCACCTCGCTGCGCAGCCCTGCCGACGCTTTCACCAACCCACCGCAGTGGATTCCGTTCAATGCGGATTTCAGTAACTACGCGGCGGTGTTCGAACAGATCCCGATCGGCCAGTTCTTCCTCAACAGCGTGGTCGTGACCCTGCTGATCGTCGTCGGTCAAACGGTGACCTGCACGCTCTCCGGTTACGCCTTCGCCATGATCTCCTTCCCTGGTAAGAACTGGATCTTCGGGGCGTTCCTGGCCACCATGATGGTGCCGATGCAGACGATCATCATCCCGGTGTTCCTGATCATCAAAACCTTCGGACTCACCGACAGCCTGGGCGCTCTGGTGATCCCTGCGCTGGGCAGCGCCTTCGGCACCTTCCTGATGCGGCAGTACTTCATGCAGATGCCGCGTGAACTCGGTGAGGCAGCGCGCATCGACGGCGCCAGCCAGTGGGGTGTGTTCTCACACGTGTATGCACGAATGGCGGCACCGGCGATCTCGACCCTCGCGATCCTGAACTTCTCCGGATTCTGGGCTGAGTTCTACCGACCGCTGATCTTCCTGCAGTCGCAGAGCAACTTCACGCTACCGCTGGGACTGGTGGGGCTTCAGGGCAACCTCGGCACCGGATCAATCTCGGTGGTGCTTGCCGGTGTGGTGATCGCGATGATCCCCAGCGTGCTGTTGTTCATCGTCGCACAGCGCTACTTCATCGCCGGTGTTACAGCAGGCTCCTCGCGATGACCGAAGTACCGGTGTTCCATCGGCCCCCTTCGGGCTGGGTGGGCGACGTCATCCCCGCGCAATACGATGGCGTCATCCACCTCTGGTACCTGCATGACGAGCGCACCGTACCCGCACCGGGCATGCCGTGGCGGCTGGTGACGACGGAGGACTTCGTCACCTTCACCGACCACGGCGAGCAGATGCCCTCGGGTGGCGCGGAGGCCGAGGACTTCAATGTCTACACGGGCTCCGTCGTCCAGGGCCCAGACGGCCTGTGGCATCTTTTCTCCACCGCGCAGAACCCTCTGCGCACCGATGCGGATGGCCGCCCGCTCCAGCTGGTTGCTCACGCGACCAGTGCGGAGCCGGGCGGCCCCTGGCAGAAGCACCCCGAGCTCACCTTCGGAGCCACCGAGGGCTACGAGACGGGCGACTGGCGCGATCCCTTCGTGTTCCACGACGGCTCGACCTGGCGGATGGTGCTCGCAGCGCGGCACACTGACGGACCCGAGAGGCGTCGCGGCACGATCGCGCAGTTGGTCTCGGAGGACCTGCTCGCCTGGACTCCGGTGGCACCTCTCTGGGACCCGCGCCGGTTTGTCGCTCACGAGTGCCCGGACGTGTTCCAGTGGGGCGACTGGTGGTACCTGGTGTACTCCGAGTTCACCGACACCTTCTGCACCCGTTACCGGATGGCCAGCTCGCTGGACGAGCCGTGGACCGCACCGGATGACGACGTGATCGACACCCGCGCCTTCTATGCGGCCAAGACCGTGGAGCGGAACGGCCGGCGGTTCTTCGTCGGCTGGATCGCCACCCGGGAGGGTGCCACCGACGACGGCGCCTGGCAGTGGGCGGGCACGATGGCGGCGCTTGAGGCCGTGCAGCGCCCGGACGGGACACTCGCTTTCCGGCTGCCCCGGGAGTTCGTGGCGAGCTTCACCGAGCCGGTGGCGGCTGGTCTCCCTGAGCTGCCGCTGACGCTGGCCGCCCAGGATTCCTACCGTTGCGTCGTCGGCAGCACCGATCTTCCCGAGGCGTTCCACGCCCGGGCGGAGATCGACGTGGCCCCCGGCACCGCCACGGTGGGGCTGCTGCTGCGCGCGACGCCGGATGGTGACCAGGCCGGCATCGTGCAGCTTGAGCCGCGGCGCGATCGGGTGATCTTTGATCGCTGGCCCCGGACCCGCACGGGAACGGAGCAGTGGCAGATCTCCGGCGACGTTCCGTTCGAGTTTGAGCGGCCGGTCCGCCTGGCGGAAGGTCGGCACACCCTCGAGGTCGTCACGGACGGCGAGATCGTCATGGTCATCGTCGACGACGAGGTGGCACTGAGCACCCGCTTCTACGCGCGCGCTGGCCACCGGATCGGCTTCTTCGTCAGCGACGGAGAAGCCTCGCTCGCGTCCCTCATCATCACCCGGCGTTGACCGCCGCATTCCGGACCAAGGAGAGAGCAGATCAGATGATCGAGCGGCCCCTCATTCACTTCACTCCTGAGCGTCACTGGATGAACGACCCGAATGGGCTCGTCTTTCATGACGGCAGGTACCACCTGTTCTTCCAGTACAACCCCTACGGCTCAGATCACGGCCATATGAGCTGGGGCCATGCTTCGAGCGTGGATCTGGTGCATTGGGAGGAGCATCCCGTCGCGATTCTTGTCGATGAACGTGAGCAGATCTTCTCCGGATCTGCAGTCGTCGATACGGACAACACCAGCGGATTCGCCGGCGAGGGGGAGACTGCCCTGGTGGCGATCTACACCTCCGTGGATGCGGAGAGCCATATCCAGAGCCAGGCACTCGCATACAGCGTCGACGACGGCCTGAGCTGGGCCAAATATCCGGGCAATCCGGTGCTGGACCGCGGATCACTGGAATTCCGGGATCCGAAGGTCTTCCGCTACGACGGCGCCGCGGGCACGTACTGGGTCATGGTGGCCGTCGAGGCGGCCAACCGCCAGGTGGTGCTCTATCGCTCGGATGACCTGCGTTCCTGGTCGCTGCTGTCGACCTATGGTCCGGCTGGGGCGGTCGATGGCGTCTGGGAATGCCCGGACCTCTTCCCGCTAGCGCTCGATGGCGACCCCGCCGACCTCCGATGGGTGCTGGTGATCAGCCTCAACCCTGGTGGCATCGCCGGCGGATCGGGAACGCAATACGTCGTAGGAAACTTCGACGGCGTGACCTTTGTCCCGGAGCAGCCGGTGCCCGACGCTCTGGAGGACGTCGACTGGCTCGATTTCGGTAGCGACTGCTACGCGGGCGTGACCTTCAGTGGGCTGCCGGACCAGGAGCGGACCATCCTCGCCTGGATGAATAACTGGGACTACGCCGGGGACGTGCCGAGCTTGCCATGGCGCGGGGCCATGACCCTGGCCCGAAGGCTGAGCCTGGCTACGGTGGAAGGCCGCCCGCAACTGTGCGCCGCGCCGATCCTGCCCTCAGGGGTGCCGGTGGACCCAGAGGGCGTGCTTCCGACTGCGGCACGGATCGAGGCGCGCCTGCGACTCGGAGCAGAGCCCGGTGCCACCGTGCTGCTGGAGATCGCGGGGAGCGAGGGGCGCGTCTCCATCGGTGCTGCCGCCGGCCGGATTGCGGTTGATCGTACGGCGGCCGCGGATTTTGTCCCGGGAGACGGCGTCGAATCTGCCCCGCTGCCTGGCGGGTCTCTGCCTGGCGTGTCGCTACTGGGCGATGCGGAGGTTATCGATCTGACCATCGTGATCGACACCTGTTCGATCGAAGTGTTTGCTGCTGCAGGCTCCCGTTCGATCACCGATCTCGCAGTGCTGGGCGCAGGGCGTCGACTGCGGATTAGCACTGAAGGCGGCGCCACGGTGGAGGACCTTTCGGTGGCAGACATTGGCGTGGGCGGTCCGTCGTCTGGAGTGCGGCCGTGAACGCTCTTGATCCGGCGTTCCCGGCGCTCCACGGACGCCCCGCGCAGGGCTGGCTCAACGACCCCAATGGCTGTGCCTACGTGGATGGGGTGTATCACGTCTTCTTCCAGTACTACCCGGATCAGCCCACGCACCGGGATATCCACTGGGGCCATATGACCTCCACCGATCTGGTGCGCTGGCACCAGCGGCCCATCGCCCTCTTCCCGAGGCCGGGCGGCCCGGATGCCATCGGGGCCTGGTCAGGGGTCGTGGCGCTGGATGGCCGGGTACCTACGGCCTTCTATACCGGCATCGCCGAGCGGGCGGAGGAGTCTCAGGTGGTCACCGCCATCTCGGACCGGGACCTGCTGGTCTGGAAGCAGGCCGAGACCGGCATCGTCGGCATGCCTGATGAGCCAGATCTCTCCCAGGTGCGGGACCCCTTCCTGTTCACCTTCGAGGGGCAGCAGTATGCGATTCAGGGGGCGGGCCGGACGGATGGCACGCCACTGATTCTGCTCTACCGCTGCCGGACGATGACGGACTGGGAGTACCTGGGCCCGCTCGTCGAGGGTGGTTCCGGGCTGGCGGAGGAGTACGCCCCCTGCGATGTCTGGGAGTGCCCGCAGCTGTTCCAGGTGGATGGCCAGTGGGTGCTGATGGTGTCGCTGTGGCTCCAGCGCAACGGTGTTCACCGCCACGCTGGCGTGACGTATCTGAGCGGTGAGCTGCGTCCCGGCGGTGCTGGGTTGGTGTTTGAGCCGGTCGGCGGTGGTCGGGCAGACCTGGGCCCGGACTTCTACGCCCCGCAGGTGATGGCCGCCACGGCGGAGGAACCGCGGACCCTGCTCTGGGCCTGGAGCTGGGATGCTTCCCGGCCCGAGGCCGAGGTGGAGGCGGCGGGCTGGGCCGGTGTGCTGACCTATGCGCGCTCGCTGTCCTTCCGGGATGGTGTGTTGCGCAGTGAGCCGGTGGCTGAGGTGCTCACGCTTCGCGACGGGGTGCTGTTCGGTGGTACGGGGGTCTACGCTCTTCCGGCGGAGGAACGTGCCTTCGAGGTGGTTGCCGAAGGGCCGGTGGAGCTGGTGTTGGTGGACGGCGATGACGTCCGCAGCATGGTCGGCATCACGAGCGGCCGGATTCTGGTGGATGGCTCGCTAGTGGAATGCTTCGGCGCGGAGGTGGGTGTGAAGGATGTGTCGCGCACCGTGCGGACGTATCCGACCGGCACCTCGCACTTCGAGATCCGGGGCGAAGGCCCGTTCGCGGTGTATCGCCTGGGCCTTTGAAGGCTGGTTCCGCGTTTTCGCGAACTGGCCTCGCGGGTGGGCGGCGATGCCGGAATGAAACAAAAACGGAAGAATAGAGGATGTGAATTCTGACATTGCGCCCGGGAAGCTCGCGCCGGTTGAACCCCGATGGAGTCAACGTCGACGCGTGCTCATAGTGCTCTGTCTCAATGCAGCTCTGATCATCGCTCTCGTGGTGGTTGGCATCATGGCGAACTCCGTGAGCGTGCTCGCAGCAGCCGGTGACACGGTGGCAGACTGCCTGGGACTGATCCTCGGACTCATCGCGATCATCCTGCGTGATCGCAATCCGGACCATCCCCGCGCTCATCGACCCATCGCCGTCGCCGCCTTGATCAACGCGATCCTGTTGTTGGGCGTGATCACCACCGTGGTGGTCGAAGCGATCGGGCGGCTGCAGGAGGGCTCGCCCGCCATCGACGGTCTGCCCGTGGTGGTGGTCAGCCTGGCGACCCTCGTGATGATGCTCACGGGGGTCTTTGTCCTGGGACTGGGTTCCGCGGATGAGGATCTTCACATGCGCTCGGTGCTGTTGGATGCTCTGGCCGATGCCGCCATCGCCGCCGCGATCGTCATTGCCGGCATCATCATCCTGGCCACCAACGGCCTGTACTGGCTGGACCCGGTGCTCGCGCTGGTGGTTTCCGCGGTGATCGCTGTGGCCGCCGTGCGGCTGCTGGTCAAGGCCATCGCCGCCTTGCGTGGGGCCGACGTCGACTTCGACGACGACTAACCAGGGGCACACTCCTGCGAAAACGCGAATCGCGCCGCTTAAGGCGCCCGGGATCGCGGGTGCTTTTCCCGATAAAGTTCGCGAATTCAGGTTTAAAACAGCGGGGCGGCAACCGAGCCTCGGGTGACCACCGGGCAGGGCAGCAGAAGGGGTGCCACCTGGCTGGCATCGTCCACCGCAGCAGCGTGCCCGGCATCGGGCGTTTCCGGTGAACCTGCCGAGGCCCTGGCCAGGTCCTCCAGCAGCAGGGCCGCAGCCTGCTCGCCCATTTCGCGGTGCGGCAGTGCCACGGTGGTCAGGCCGGGTACCGTCGTGCGGGCCAGTGGTTCGTCATCGTCGTAACCGACCAGGCTCACGTCCCGAGGGACCCGCAGGCCCAGCTGGCCGCAGGCGAGCATGGCGCCCAACGCCACCCGGTCATTGGCGCAGACGATGCCGCTGGGGCGCTCCGGACGCACCTCGCCGTTGCTGGTCGACAGCAGGCGCAGGGTTGCGGCAAAACCGGCGTTGGTTTCCCATCCGGTGGGCACGATGGCGGTCGGCTCGATCCCAGCATCAGTCATGGCCGCCAGGAAGCCCTGGGTGCGTCGTTCGGTGGCCACCAGTTCATTGGTACCTGCAAGGTAGGCGATGCGCCGGTGGCCGGCATCGATCAGGATCTTCGCTGCTGCGCGGCCTCCGGACACTTCGTCGGGGATGATGGATCGCAGCTTTCCCTGGGGGTCGAAGCTGTTAGCCAGCACGACGGGAATCTCAGAATGCACCGGCGGCTGGGTGTGTTCGCGCAAGCTCATGGTGGCGAACATCAGGGCGTCGACCTGACGGTTGACCAGGGTGGACACCGCGCTGTCCGCGCGGGCGCTGTCCTGCTGGGTGTCGATGACCAGCAGTAGGTAGCCGGCCCGGAAGGCCGTGGTGCTGGCGCCCTGGAGCAGTTTCCCGGCGAAGGGGCCACCAGCGATGGAGTCGGTGACCACGCCAATCGTGTGGGTCCGCTGGCTCTGCAGGGAGCGTGCGACGGCGTTCGGTGTGTAGTTCAGCGCCTTGGCCGCGGCGAGGATGCGCTCCTGCTTGTCCTTGGCGATATTGCCGTCGGCGCGGCCATTCATCACGAAGCTGACGGCGCTGCGTGAGACCCCGGCGTGGCGGGCGACATCGTTCGAGGTGGCTTTGCGGGCCATGCGCGCCTCCCCCCGGATAAATGTGCGCGAAACTGCGTGGAACACTGACCAAAAGCGTGGAATAAGCCTATCCCACCACTCCGTGAGCTGTGGGGCGGGCGATCCACGGAATATCGCATGTGGTGACTATTTGAGACAAGAATTTGGGAGCGACTCGATGCCTTTTGATGAATTATGCATCTCATGATATTTTGGCTCCCATGACGACAGAGGTTCAAGAGACCAACGAGACCATAGCTCAGATCCTGCGTGACGCCCGGCTGGAAAAAGGCTGGACGCAGGGGCAACTTGCCGCAGAACTGGGAACCAGCCAGAGCGCCGTCGCCCGGATGGAACAGGGCAAACAGAACCTCTCGCTGAAGATGATTCAGCGGATGGAGGGAATCCTCGGCCACAGCATCGTCAACGTAGGCGGCTCCGTGAACACCAAAATGACCCATCTGCGCGTCACTGGCGGGCATGAACTCTCCGGCGAAGTGGACGTCAACACCTCCAAGAACGCCGGTGTCGCACTGCTGTGCGCCTCCCTGCTGAACCGGGGCACCACCACCCTGCGCAGCCTGGCCCGCATTGAAGAGGTCAACCGCATCGTCGAGGTGCTCACCAGCATCGGCGTCGAATGCACCTGGCTCGATGCCAATGACCTGCAGATCTGTCGTCCGGAGTCGCTGGATCTGGCCTCCGTCGACGTTGAGGCTGCCCGTCGCACCCGCAGCGTCATCATGCTTCTGGGGCCGCTGCTGGACCAGGCGGAGCGCTACCGCCTGCCGTACGCCGGCGGCTGTGACCTCGGCACGCGTACCGTGGAGCCGCATATGCAGGCGCTGCGTCAGTTTGGACTCTCGGTGGAAGCGCACCAGGGTTTCTACTCGATCGACACCCCGCCCGCGGACAGCCTGGACCGGACTTTCATCCTGACCGAGCGCGGCGACACCGTCACTGAGAATGCCATCATGGCTGCCGCGCATCGCGAGGGCACCACGGTGATCCGCAACGCCAGCCCCAATTACATGGTTCAGGATCTGTGCTTCTACCTGCAGGGGCTCGGCGTGAGCGTGGAAGGTATCGGCTCCACCACGCTGACCATCCGGGGCAAGGCGCATATCGATGTTGACATCGAATACGCGCCCAGCGAGGACCCGATCGAGGCGATGAGCCTGATCACTGCGGGCATTGTGACCAACTCCGAGGTGACGATCCGCCGGGTGCCGATCGAATTTATGGAGATCGAGTTGGCCGTCCTGGAGCACATGGGCTTCCGCTACCGCAAGAGTGACGAGTACTTTGCCCGCAACGGCCGGACGCGCCTGGTGGACATTACGACGCTGCCCTCGGTGCTTGTCGCGGCAGCGGACAAGATCCACCCGATGCCATTCCCCGGGCTGAACATCGACAATCTGCCGTTCTTTGCTGTCATCGCCTCCTGTGCAGAGGGCACCACGCTGATCCACGACTGGGTGTACGAGAACCGTGCGATCTACCTGACCGAGCTGAACAAGCTCGGTGCCCGCGTCCGACTGCTGGATCCGCACCGGATCGATGTCGAGGGCCCCACTCGCTGGCGTGCTGCAGAGATCGGTTGCCCCCCGGCGTTGCGCCCGGCGGCATGCATCCTGCTGGCCATGCTGGCCGCCCGCGGCACCTCGGAACTGCGGAATATCTACGTGATTGAGCGTGGCTACGAAGAACTCGCTGAGCGACTCAACGCACTCGGCGCGGAGATTGAATACTTCCAGGACTAGGTTTCGCCTCACCACCTGGGTCGCAGTAGGCCTACTGCGACCCAGGTGGTTAAACGAGGGCCGCTCAGAGCGCTTTCAGCGCCTGCTCCAGGTCGCCGCGCAGGTCCTCCAGGGACTCCAGCCCGACGGAGAGGCGCACAACGCCGTCCCCGAGCCCGATCGCGGCGCGCCCCTCTTCGCCCATCGCCCGGTGCGTGGTGGTGGCGGGGTGGGTGATGAGCGATTTGGAATCGCCCAGATTGTTCGAGATGTCGATGACCTTGAGCGCGTTGAGCAGCGCGAAGGCCTCCTCCTTACCGGAGGAACCGTGACGGCCGCGCAGCGCGAAGGTCAGCACCGTACCACCGGCGGACATCTGCGAGGCAGCCAGTTCATACTGTGGATGCGATGGCAGCAGTGGGTACTTGACCCATTCCACGGCCTCCTGCTGCTCCAGGAATTCGGCCAGGCTCAGCGCCAGCGCGGAGGAATGCTCTACGCGTAGCCGCATGGTCTCCAGGCCCTTGGTCAGCACCCAGGCATTGAATGAGGACAATGCTGGCCCGGTGTGTCGCATCAGGTTCTTCACCGGACCGTCAATGAACTCGTGGCTGCCCAGAATCGCCCCGCCCATGACGCGGCCCTGACCGTCAATGTGCTTGGTCCCCGAGTAGACCACGACGTCGGCACCCAGCTCGGTGCAGCGCTGCAACAGGGGGGTGGCGAACACGTTGTCCGCCACCACCGTGGCACCGGCGGCATGAGCCAACTCGCAGACCGCGCGGATGTCCACGATCTCCTGCATGGGGTTGGAGGGGGACTCGAAGAACACGGCCGCCGTCGGTACCGCGAGCGCCTCACGCCACTGATCCAGGTCCGGTCCGTCGACAAAAACGGTCTCGACGCCCCAGCGGGGCAGAATCTCGTTGAGGATCACGAAGCAGGAGCCGAAGAGTGAGCGCGAAGCGACCACGCGGTCCCCGGCGGCCAGCAGCGCACCCAGGGCCACGAAGACAGCGGACATGCCCGATGCCGTCGCGAAGCAGGCCTCGGTCCCCTCAAGCAGGCGCAACCGCTCCTGGAAGGTCGCGACCGTGGGGTTGCCATAGCGTGAGTAAACGAATCGCTCGTCCTCGCCAGTGAAGGCCCGTTCGGCGGCTTCCGCCGAGTCGTAGACAAAGCCGGAATTGGTGAAGATCGGTTCCGAGGTCTCGAAGAACCCGGTCCGGTCCAGACCGCCGCGCACCGCCTGGGTGTCGGAGGACCACTCTGAGGCCAGTGGATTGAAGCTCACGCGTTCTTCTCCCCAACCCCGGTGCCGGCCGTGGCTCCGGATGCGCTCCAGGAGGTGTTCCAGGGAAGCGAGCTGTTCTTCCACCCGTTCACGGTGCGGTCCCCGTAGCCGTTGGGCACTCCCTCGAAGCCCTCCAAGACGTTGTAGGAGGTGTAGCCGGCTGCCGTCGCCGCCTCCGCAGCGGCCACCGAGCGTGCGCCCGATCGGCACAGGAACACCAGCTCCGCTTCAGCGGGGACGGTGGCCTGCAGCTCCGCCAGGAACTGCGGGTTCTTCACGTTCCCCGCCAGATTCCACTGCAGAAAAACGGGTTCGACGGGCGCGTTCCCGGCGGAGAGCGAGGAGATGTCCGGCACGCCAATCACCTGCCATTCCGCCTCGGTGCGCACATCGACCAGCACGCCGCCGGCAGCCACTTTGTCCCAGGCCTGCTGAGGGGTCAGATCTCCCGCGTAGCTCATCGAGTACCCCCGGACGAGGCCATGGCCGATGCCGTCGCGGAGCCGAAGCCCACGCTGGAGAGGAAACCGGGCAGAACGACGGCCTGGGCCGCGATCACGGAGGTCCCGTTGAAGGTCACGGAGGGGCTGCCGTGCAGGACGTAGCCCTCCGCAAGTGCTGCGCTGACACGCTCACAGAAGGCGTGGTCGTCGGGTCCGGTCAGCAACCGGTAGGTCAGGGGCGCGTCCGCCATGAGGAACTCCTTGTGCCGGTGGTTGCCAGCAGGAGCTGCCTCGAGCTTGCAACCACACCATTGATTGCCGAGTAGTCACCTGAGGCACCCCGTCGGAAGGAGGGTTGCCGGCCGGTCAGTCAGGGCTTAACACCGGCGCTCGTTACTCACTTCGAACTTAGCACTTCATGCCGTCCTGCGCGCCCTCGCCCTCCCAACTGTGACGCAGTAGTTGGGACGGAGGTGATGTCAGGAGATGGACACTGTGGACTGGCGCACGGTCAGGGTGGGCAGTAACTGCACGTGGCGTGGAGGTGTCGTCAGCCCACTGGCGATCCGGTCGATCAGCAGCTCCGCGGCCATCCGGCCCACATGCTCTTTGGGTGGTGAGACCTCGGTGAGGGGGATGTCCGCCAGTGCCGCGACCTCGCCATCGTAGGCCACGATGCCGAGCTGCCCCGGGACCGCGAACCCCGCCTCCAGAATGCGCTGGGTCAGGATGAGTGCATCGCGATCATTGTGCACAATCAGTCCATCCAGAGACCCCTCGCTGAGTTTCTGGAGGATTGTCTCCACCAGTTCCTCGAACTGTTCCGGCGTGTCATCACTGCCATGCGGAAGCTGAATGGGTTCCAGCAGCTGGGGATCGAGTTCAGAGGCGCGTTGCCAGGCCACACCCAGTGCCGCAGCGGTCGGCGAGTCAGAGCGACCGGCCAGGGCGATTCGGTTTTTGCCAGTGCTTTGCAGATGGCGCAGGGCCAGGAAGAGCCCATCGATGTGCGCCGAGTTCACCCGGTCGAAATCCACCAGCCGGGAGCCCGGCGGCAGGAGCCGCTCGGCCAGCACCACCGGCACTTTGAGACTGTGCAGCCACTGCGCGTAGTCGTCCCGGCCCAGCTCCTCGAAGCTGGGCGTCATGATCAGCCCGTCGACGTCCCGGCTGAGCAGGCGCTCGATCTGCGCCCGGTCCCTGCCCGGGCCCTGGTAGCCGGTGACCGTCACGGTGAGATTCCCGTCCAGCGCAGAGATCGCTGCCCGGGCACCATCGATCACCTTCGGGAAGTAATAGCCCAGATCAGGGACCAGCATTCCGATGCTCAGGCCCGGTCCGGTGACCGATCCCGCAGTATCCAGAACAAAACCGTGTTCCCGCTTGACCAGACCCTTGGCGGCCAGCTCGGCAATATCCCGGCGCACGGTGGCGGGGGAGATACCGATCGCCTCGGCGGCAGCGCTGACCTTGAGCCGGTGTTCTGTGCGCAATAATGCCAGCAGCGCCTCATGACGGGCTTCCATCCGAATCCTTCCTGGAATGGCTCAACGGCGACTGATGAATGAGCGATGGGGAACAACGAGCGGCACTATCGACAGACTACTAGCAGCTACTAGGCGGAAAGTGCCGCCGATGCCGGGGTCACTTCATCCAGCCAGGGCTGCCCGGCGCAGAACCGCAGGAACTCATCTGCGGCAAACGCGCCCATAGCCGCCACCTCACTGCCGATACATCCCGCAATATGCGGACTGAACCGGACGTTGCTCAGCTGTCGGAGCGGATGGTCCAGCGGCAACGGCTCCGGCTCGGTGACGTCGAGCAGCGCCGTGATATCAGGCCGTCGGGTCAGGAAAGCCACTAGATCCGGGGTATCGATTACGCCGCCCCGGGCGGTATTGATCAAGGTGCTGTACGGCTGCATGAGGTCCAGCAGTGCGCCATCGAGCATCCCCCGCGTGCTGGGCAGCAGCGGAAGATGCACGGAGACCACCCGGGAGCGGCTGAACAACTCCGGCAACCCCACCAGGTGCACACCCTCCGGAACCCGACCCTCGCGGTGAGCGATCGGGTCGTAGGCCAGGATCTCCACGCCCAGAGGTTGGAGCAGGGCGGCCAGGCGGCGCGCAATGCGCCCCAGCCCGACCAGCCCCACCACGCCCCGGTCCACACCGAGGGTGTCCAGCCCCGCTGACTGGACACCCCCGGTGACCGGGACGCCGTATCGCCAATAGCCTTTGAGCGCCAGGATCACCTGCGCCAGGGTGAACGTTGCCACTCGGTCCGCATTGATCCCGGCCGCGGTGGACACCCGGATCCCGCGGTCCCAGAGCGCTTCCGAGACCAGCTCGCGCACCGAGCCCGCACCGTGGAAGACCGCCTGCAGTGCAGGGTAGCGACGGAGTTCTTCCGCGTTGAGCTGAGGCGCGCCCCAGCCGGTGAAGAGCACGGTCGCGTTCTCGGTCTGCCCGGGGGCAGCCACATCCGCACCCTGGCGGATCCGCTGGCGCACCCAGTCTGGGTACACCTGCTCGGCAAAGTAGTCGGCCAGGGCAAACTGTGCCACCTGGCCCCCCGAGTGGGAGCCAGGCAACTGCTCAGGCTTTGGCAAGTGCATCCTCGTATTCCTTGCGGATCGTATCGCCGCCCTGACTGCGCCATTTCTTGACGGCATCGGCGAAGTCGGTGAGCGGCTGGCGTCCTACAATGATGCCGGTTTTGGTATCCGTCATCATCTGGTCCAGCGAGGCAGACTTCTGTGCGGTTTCTGAGTACAGGCCCACCGTGGGGTTGGCCAACAGCATGGGGACCAGGGCCTTCTGGACCTCGTACTGGCGCTTGAATCCATCATCCATGGGTGCAGCGCTGAACTGGACCTGGGGCCCGGAGCCGATGCGGTTGACGTTGATTCCGCGTTCCAGAGTGCCCTTGTCGGTGCTGACCGCATTGCCCTTGGCGTCGGTGGTCCAGTCGACGCCCTCCACCCCGAACGTCATATCGAAGTATTCGCTGGAGCCGAAGGGGGCAGAGGCATAGTTGATCACCCGGAGCATCTCGTCGATGCGGTCCGAGGAGGCCTTCTTGAGCGCGACGAAGGAGAAGCAGCCCAACCCCTGATAGTTGCTCGGCTTGCCACCGTTGGCGGAGAAGGGGATGAGCGCGTCGATGGTGATCTTGGGGAACTTCGCCTGGTTGACCCACCAGGCCTGGCCATCCTCACGGAGCACCACATTGCCATTGGTGAAGGCATCCACCGCCTGCTGCTGCTTCATGCTCAGGGTGTCCGGGTGCCAGTACCCGGCATCCCAGAGTTCCTTGAGGTAGGTGATCATTTCGACGTACTGAGGGGTTTCGTAGGCGTGGGTGAGTTTGCCGCCATCGTTCTTCCAGGTGTTCGGCAGGCCGAACATGCAACCGAAGGTATTGTCATTCCACGCCACACCGGAGGCCGAGGAGAAGCCGCCCAGGGCGTAGCGGTTCTTGCTGCGATCGGTGACGGCCTTGCAGAGCGCCGTGAAATCGGCTTTGCTCTGCGGCTGGGAGTTGGCGCCGACGGAGTCGATGATGTCCTTGCGTGAATACATGATGTTGCCGAAGGGCGGCCGCTCGGACGGTACGCCGTAGATTTTGCCGTTGATCCGGGCGGTAACCCAGGCGTGCTCTGGAATGTTGGCAATATTGGGGTACTTCTTGACCGCATCGCCGGAGAGCTTGTCGGTGAGGTCCTGGAAGACCGTGCCCATCAGCTGGGGCAGCCGCGGAAGTCCCATGAAGACCGGAACCTGAACCATGTCCGGGATATCGCCGCCAGCCACGACCGTGGCGAACTTGGTGGGGAATTCGCCAGCCAGGGTGATCTCCGGCTTGAAATCGACGTTCATCTTCTTGTTCATCATCTGCCAGTAGGCATTGGAGCCCACCTCCGGCGGCGGCTGCCCGTAGGTCAGGATGAAGGCGCGTAGCGCACCACCGTTACCCACCTGCCCTTGGACCGAGGTGAAACGCTCCTTGGGGTAGCTGAAGAAGACCGGCTGGACGCCCTCGGCGGTGCCGGCCAGATCAGGCTTGGGGCCCTGGGTGATCGGGACATAGGTGGGGTAGGCAGCCTTCGCCCCGTTGTTCCCGGCGGCTGCTCCGGATCCGCCGGAGCCACAGGCCGCCAGCGCCGGGCCTGCGGCCAGGACGGCTGCGCTGAGCACCAGCCCCTTGAGGGCCGATCGTCGCGACATTCGGGTGGCGGGGTGGGCGAGAGGTGAATCCATGTGTGAACTCCTTTGTTGACGAGGATGCGTGCGGTAGATCTGGGGGATTGGAGCGTCAGCCCTTGACGGCGCCGGTCATCACGCCGGCACTCATATGCCGTTGGACGAAGGGGTAGGCGCAGAGCACAGGGACCATGGCGATCACGATGACGGCCATCTGGATAGCGGCGGTGGGCGTGTCTACGACCGTCCCGGTGTCGGTGAGCAGTGGCGCGCCCTGGAGGACGTAACTGCGCAGGACGAGCTGCAGGGTCCACTTGGAGGAGTCCTGCAAGTAGATGAGCGCGTTGAAGAAGGAATTCCAGTACCCGACGGCGTAGAACAGCCCGACCACGGCCACCACAGCCTTGGACAGCGGGAGCATGATGCTCCACAAGGTGCGCCATTCGCTGGCACCGTCGATCTTCGCGCTGTCGATGAGTTCCTGGGGGATGTTCTGGAAGAACCCGCGGACGATGACGATATTGAAGGCGCTGACCGCACCCGGCAGGATCAGCGACCAGTAGGTGTCCAGCAGGCCGAGCTGCTTGACCATCAGGTACACCGGGATGAGGCCCGGGGTAAAGAGGAAGGTCAGCAGCACCAGGCCGAGCAGAGGCTTCTGGAACAGCGAGCCTTTGCGGCTGAGAGCATAGGCGGCGAGCACAGTGCAGATCAGACTGATGGCCGTACCGACGATGGTCACGAGCAGGCTGATCACCACGGCGCGGGAGACCACGCCACCACTGAGCACCTGCCGGTAAGCCTCGATGCTGAAGGAGGTCGGGATGATCGCGAAGCCGCCGTTCTGCCTCAGTGACTCTGCCGTGGACAGGCTGGTGGAGACCACGATCAACAGGGGAAAGAGAATGACCAGGCACAGCACGATGACGGCGATCGCCTTGGAGACCCGGATCGGGATCGAGGGCGCTTTGGACCAGCTGGGCCGGGTCGAGGCGGCCGTTCTGCTCCTGAGTTTGCGGACTGTGGCGGCTGGCGCCTTCAGCTCTGTGGTGCTCATTTTGAATAGACTCCCTGTTCTCCGAGCAGGTGTGCGGCCTTATTAGCGCCCAGTACCAGCAGCAGACCGATCAGGCCCTTGAGCAGGCCGGCTGCGATGCCGATACCCCAGTCACCGTTGACGATGCCGTTGTAGTAGACGAAGGTGTCCAGCACCTCAGCTGCGGCCGGACCCACGGTGTCCCGTTGCAGGATCACCTGTTCGAAACCGACGGAGAGGGCGTCTCCGAGGCGGAGGATCAGCAGCAGGATGATGATCGGGCGCAGGCCGGGAAGCGTGACGTGCCAGAAACGGCCCCACCAGCCTGCACCGTCAATGGCGGCCGCCTCGTAGAGCGAATCGTCGATCGCCACCAGGGCGGCCAGGAAGATGATGGTGCCCCAGCCGGCGTCTTTCCAGATCACCTGGGAGGTGAGCAGGAGCTTGAAGGTATCCGCATTGGCCAGGATATTGACCGGGTCCAGGTGATTGGACTGGAGGAACTGGTTCAGCACGCCGCTGCCGCCGAGCGTCTGCTGGAAGAGGCCGACCACGATCACCCAGGACAGGAAGTGTGGCAGGTAGAGCACCGACTGGACGAAGGTGCGCAGGAACGGGCTGATCAGCGAATGCAGGAAAACCGCCAGCGCGATCGGCACCGGGAAGTACAGAGCCAGGTTGAGGAAAGTGATCTGGATGGTGTTGAAGAGCGCCTGCCAGAACCCGGTGTTGGAGAACAGCTTGGTGAAGTTATCCAGCCCTACCCAGTCATTGCTCCAGATCGGGATGAACGGAACGTAGTCCATGAAGGCGATGACGTTGCCCAGCAGCGGGATGTACACAAAGGTCAGTAGGAGCGCCACCGCCGGCAGCACCATGAGGAGCAGAGGGTAATCGCGGCGTAGCCGGATCAGGAAGGGCACTTTGCGGGTGCTGCCGCGCTCTGTCACCTTGGTTGCTAATGCCACACGTATCCTCCGGGTCGTCATCGGCCGTTTGTTCCCATGACACTAGAGTGACCGAAGTCACTTGTCAAGATTAAATGATCACATTATGAGTATTTGATCATAATTGGATCAGATGACACTGGCGCGAGGAGGTCGTGACGAGGATGTGGCGGGGTTCAGTGTGCAGTGTTGCAGGGTCGCGGCGACGCACACCCTGCAACACTGCACACTCGATGTATGTTCAGAGCAATGTGCGCTCAGGCCAATGCGCAACCGGCCGATGGCGGAGGGCTGGCGATGAGCGCGAGGACTCAGTCGATGCGGTGAGCGGTCCCAGTGACGGTGATTCCGCCAGCGGGCGGGACGGAGACCCGCAGCAGGCTGGGCCGCCCGATGTGGCGGCCCTGGTGAATGGTCAGCTCCGTCGGAGTGCTCAGAACGCCCAGCGCCCGCAAATACGCTCCGGTGGAGGCTGCGGCAGAGCCGGTGGCCGGGTCTTCCGAGAGGGTGCCGACGGGGAAGAGGTTGCGCGCTTCCCAGACCAGTGGCTGGTTGTCAGGGTCCTGCAGGGAATGCAGAACCGTAATGGTGCCGGTCCATCCGTTGCTGTCCATCAGCTGGCGCACCGCGTCGGGGTCAAAACTGAAACTGTCAAAAGTGTCCTGTCTACCCAGGACGATCATCGGGTGAGGATTGCCCGCGAAGGACACTCTGGAGGGGAATCTTGGGTCCAGCTCACTCTCGTCAAGGCCCAGTAGATCCAGGATGTCTGCCAGTTGAGCTTCAGGCAGAGCACTCACCTGGGGGTCTACAGAGGTGAAAGACGCGGTCACCACACCGTCTCGCTGCTCCGTTGTCAGTTCCACCGAACCGGCGCGGGTCTCGAAAACATAGCGGCCAGATCCGTAGATTTCGGTCAGGGCGACGGCGGTGGCCACGGTGGCATGACCACAGAACGGAACCTCCGCCACGGGCGAGAAATATCGAACCGTGGCCCGGAGAGCTTCTCCGGGAGCGGCGTCGGGCGGAGCCGTCACAAAGGCCGACTCTGCATAGCCGAGCTGAGCGGCGATGCCGAGCATCTGGGCGTCATCGAGCGCGCTGGCGTCAAGCACCACGCCCGCCGGATTGCCGCCCTCCGGGCCGGAACCCGGCGCGGGGAAAGCGCTCCAACGGGACAGGGACGGTTCGTTCATCGTTTGCTCGCCTTCTTCCGCGGGACGTCGGATGGCGTCCGGTTCTGGGAAAAGCAACCGGGCGCCCTGGGTATTCCCGCTCAGCCCTGTCCCTACCCCGGCACCCCGGCCTGTTCCGCGTAGAGCGCGGCGTAACGCCCCTCCGCTGCCAGCAGTTCCCGGTGGGTGCCCCGCTCCACGATCTTTCCGCGCTCGACGACGAAGATCACGTCCGCGCCAACAACAGTCGAGAGCCGGTGAGCGATCGCGACCGTGGTGCGGCCCTGCGATGCCGTTTCCAGTGCCGCCTGGACCACCCGCTCCGAAATGGAGTCGAGGGCACTGGTCGCTTCATCGAGCACCAGTACCACCGGGTCCTTCAGCAGCACCCGGGCAATGGCGATCCGTTGCTTTTCGCCACCGGAGAGCCGGTATCCGCGCTCGCCGACCAGGGTGTCAAAACCGTCCGGAAAACCCATGATCGTGTCGAGAATATTGGCCCGCCGGGCAGCATCCTCCAGCTCCTCCATCGTCGCGCCCGGCTTGGCGTAACGCAGATTGTCCGCGATGGAGGCATGAAAGAGATAGGTCTCCTGACTCACGATGCCGATATGCCCCATCAGGGACTCCTGCCGCAGCTGGCGCACATCGCACCCGGCAAACGTCACCCGGCCTGAACTCGCCTCATAGAGCCGCGGGATCAGGTACGAAATGGTGGTTTTCCCGGCCCCTGAGGAACCGACGAAGGCCGCGAACTGCCCGGGCTCAATGACGAAACTGACGTCATCGAGCGTGGGCCGTTCCTGAGGTTTAGCATCCGGGTAAGCGAAGCTGACCGAGTCGAAACTGATCCGGCCCAACTCCGCGCGGCTCTGCGGGGACTGGCTCAGCACGGATTCCAGATCCTGCGCGCCCGGCGCATCGGCGATGGCCGGGACGAGGTCAAGATATTCGAAGATCCGGGCAAAGAGAGCGCCAGAGGTCTGCAGATCCAGCACCACCCGCATCAGCGCGGTCAGCGGGAAGAGTAACCGCGCCTGGACGGTGGTGAACGCCACGATCGTGCCCGCCGTGATGCTGTGCGCGCCGCCATCGGCCGGGGAGCTGATCATCAGCAGCCCGGCCACCAGATACACGATGGCGGGAATGGAGGACAGGAAGATGGTTACGACAGCGAAGAACCACTGGCCGCTCATGGTCTGGCGAACCTGCAGCCCGATCTGGTGATGGTTCGCCGCATCGTAACGTTCAATTTCGGCCTGCTGCCGGCTGAAGCTCTTGGCCAGCAGGATCCCGGAAACACTGAGCGTCTCCTGCGTGATCGCGGACATCTCCGAGAGCGATTCCTGTGTCTGGGTGGCAATTCTGGCCCGCACCCGGCCCACCCGGCGCTGGGCGATCACCAGAACGGGCATCAGCACGACGGCGACGATGGTCAGCTGCCAGTTCAGCAGCAGCATGGCCACCAGGGCCGCGATGACCGTCACCGAATTCCCCAGCACGGAGGAGACCGTGTTGGTCAGCACCGAGGCGACGCCGCCAACGTCGTTCTGCAGCCGGGACTGGATGATGCCGGTTTTGGTCCGGGTGAAAAAGCTCAGATCCATTGCCTGCAGGTGGCTGAACAGCCGGACCCGCAGCGCTCCCATGACCCGGTTTCCCACCGAGGCGGTGAGATAGGTCTGCCAGACGCCCAGCAGCGCGGAGCCGAGGTAGACCAGGATCATCGCAGCGACGGTCAGCCCGAGCGCCCGCAGGTCCGGCCTTCCGCCGGGTGGGAAGAGTCCGTCATCGAACGCGCGCTGAGTGAGAAGCGGAGGGACTACGGTGAGCGCGGCGCCGAGCAGCACCAGAAGGGCAGTGAGAACCAGCGCCTTGCGATGCGGGGCGAACAATTCGTAGATCCGACGCAGAAGATGCTCGATGACGGGCGCTTTCGCAATGGCGTCCCGCTGCAGATCCTCGTCCCGTGGGCCCATTCCGCCGCGCATCGCCCCGGCGCGCATGGCGCCCATTCCACTCATGCGCCCAGCCTAGTTGTTGTTCTCCGCGTGGGGCCGGGAAAATTTCCCGGTTGTTAACCTCGGCGATACGCACCGGCCCTTGTGCGGCGCTGGCCGATGGCAGAGACTGAAATCTTGGTCGACCGCCAAGAGCCGTGGGTGAATCCCGGCATCCGGCACAACCACTGTGGAGAACTGCGTGGCCACTGCACGCACCAAAAGTGATCTGACCGTCCTCGGCCCCCGGCGCTCACGGGCGTCATCGGGCCTGCGCTCGCCCCTGGCCTATCTGTTTGTTTTCCCTGCGCTGGCCATTTTTACGGTGTTCACCATCGGGCCGACGATCTTCACTTTCGTGGTGAGCACCTTCAAATGGAACTGGCTCAACGCCTCGCAGAACAAGTTCATCGGTCTGCAGAACTACCAGGCCATGCTGGAGGGCTCAGCAGACCCGCCCTTTCTGCAAACCCTGGGTGTGAGTGCCTATTTTGTTCTCGCCATGGTGGTGGGCGGCACCGCGATTTCGCTGGCACTGGCGCTCCTGCTGCAGAGTGCAGCGGGAAGCTGGTCGCGCAGCTGGAGTAACAAGGTGCTTCTCGGAGCTCGCACCGCCATCTTTCTGGCCCATGTGACCCCGCTGGTCGCCACCTCGATCGTCTGGGTGTGGATTTTTAATCCTCGCTACGGCTTGGCGAACCTGGTGCTCAGCTGGTTCTCGCTACCCGGCATCGACTGGCTGGGGAACTCCAGCTACACCATGCCCGCCGTCATCATCTACTCGCTCTGGCATGAGATCGGCTTTGTCACGGTCATCTTTCTGGGCGGTCTGACCACCCTGTCGCCGGAGCTCTCCGAGGCCGCCAAACTCGACGGCTGCAACCGCTGGCAGGAATTCTGGAACATCACCTTCCCGCAGCTGCGACCGTTCATCATCTTCGTGGTGGTGATCACCTCGGTCGCGTCCCTGCAGGCCTTCACTCAGTTCTTTGTGATGACCAAAGGTGGCCCGGATGTGGCCACTCTGGGATTCCAGCTCTACCAGCAGGCCTTCGTGTTCCGGAAGACCGGCTACGCCGCGGCGCTCGCCGTCGTCCTCTTCGCCCTGACCGTCCTCTTGTCCATCCTTCAACTGCGCAGCTCCCGATCCGTTGACTCCCGGTCACTGCGCCGATCCATGCACCGCTCATCACACCGTGGCACCCCCGCTCGGTCCACCACCATCTGAGGAGAGAAATGTTCACCACCCGCAACCCGGGGCAGAAGAGCCCCCGGAACAGGCGTACCATCCGAACCACTGCCGGACTGCTGTCCATCCTGGCCGCCACCACCTTGATGGCCACGGCTTGCGGAGGCGGGGCGGCTGCGCCGTCATCGAACACTCCGCCGGCCGATTCCACCGACCCTGTGACCATCAGCTTCATGGAAGCCATGTCCTCCGGGGCGATCAAGGATTCGCTGGCCAAGATCACTAAGGACTTCACGGCAAAGTACCCAAATATCACGGTTGACCTGCAGGAACAGCCCGATTACAGCACCCTGCAGACCAAGATCAACGCCCAGACCGCAGCCGGGACCCCGCCCACCATTGCCCAGGTCTACGGCAACTGGGCAGACGAGTTTGCGGCGTCGAAGGTGATTGTTCCGTTGGACGATTACGTCTCGCAGAGCAAGGACTACCCGAACTTCTTTGACGGGATCAAGAAGGACCTCAAGCTCTCCGACGGCAAGACCTGGATGTGGCCCTTCAATAAATCCGTGGTGGTGCAGTACTACAACACGACCATGGTCCCTCAGGCGCCCAAGACCTGGAATGACTTCGCGACGGCCGCCAAAACCGCCTCCACCGGCAAAGTCATCGGCCTCTCGATCGACCCGGGCAGCACGAACGGGCCAGCCGGTGGCACAGCGCTGTTTGAGATCCTGGCCCAGGCCAATGGCGACACGGTCTTCGCCGATGACGGCACGCCCCAGTTCACCAAGGATGGGGTGGTCAAGGCCCTGGATTTCCTCAAGAAGATGAAGGCGGACGGATCCCTGGCCCTGGGCAGCAACTACCCCGGGCAGGTGGCTCTGGGCGGGCAGACCGGTGCCTTCGACATCTCCTCAGTAGCCAGCTTCCAGTTCAACAAGAAGGCAGTGGGAGACAAATTTGCGATGGGCGTCGCAGCCCTGCCGTCCGGCCCCTCCGGCACGGCGAACCAGCTGGCGGGCACCAATATCGCGCTCTTCGACAAATCGACCCCGGCACAGAAGGCTGCCGCCTGGAAGTTCATGCAGTTCCTGACCTCGCCGGAGGAGATGGCGTACTGGTCCTCCACCACGGGGTATCTGCCGGTCTCACGGACCGCCATGGATCAGCAGGCGTTCAAGGATTATGTGGCCAAGAACGCCTGGGTGGCGGATGCCACGAAGCAACTGGACTCGGCGACCTCCCTGCCGCCTAAGTCCTGGGTGACCAAGGCCTCCGGTGCGCTCAGCCAGGCGATCCTGGACGCGATCAACAATGGGACCGACTCCAAGACAGCGCTCCAGAAGGCGCAGGACGCCGCGGCCAAGGCACAGAAGGACGCTTCCTGACATGAGCACGCGCACGATGGCGACCGGCAGCGACGGGGGAGGTGAGGTGAGGGCTCGCCGCACGCTTCCTTCGACGGCGCGCAGCCTTCGCCCCGCTGCCCGGGGCCGTTCCGTGGGTCGCCGCCCCCGCCCGGCCGCGGTGCTGGGGCGCGGGGCACGCCTGCTGGTCGCCATCGTGGTCGGGTTGCTGTTCCTGCTGCCGATCGGCTGGATGGTGCTGACCAGCGTCTCCTCCGATGCGGATGTTTTCCAGTTCCCGCCGCGGCTCTGGCCGGCCTGGGATCTCTCGCACTATGTGAGTGCCTGGAAAGCAAGCCCCTGGCTGATGTACTTCGGCAACACGGTCTTCATTGCCGCCTGCGTCATCGTGCTAGTTCTGGTGACCTCACTGCTGGCCGGTTTCGCCTTCGCGGTGATGCGATTCCGGGGGCGCAGCGCATTGTTCCTGGTGGTCATGTCCGTGATGATGGTGCCGCAGACGGTGCTACTGATCCCGAACTTTCTGATCGCTCAGCAGATCGGCTGGTATGACACGTACCTGATTCAGATTGTGCCGTGGGGAGCCTCGGTATTCGGGATTTTTCTGATCCGTCAGTTCTTCAGCACGTTGCCTACGGAATTGTTTGAAGCGGCGGAGATCGACGGCGCAGGGCCGTTCCGGATGCTGTTCTCTGTGGCGGCACCGCTGGCCGCACCATCACTGGTTCTGGTGGGGTTGAACTCCTTCATGGGGACCTGGAACTCCTTCGTCTGGCCCTACATCATGACCAAATCGGATTCCGTGCGGCCCATCGAGGTGGGACTTCAGGCCTTCTACGGGGCGGACGGTACCGACTGGACCAGCCTGTGCGCTGCGGTCTCCTTCACCACGCTGCCGGTGATCGTGGTGTTTTTGTTCCTTCAGAAATACTTTGTCAACGGTGCCTATGGCACCCAGGGGAGTGTGCGCGGATGAATGAGTCCAGTCCGGCGGTCACCGTCGAGTTCTTCGGTGGTCTGCGGGTGATCGGTTCGTCCAAAATCATGGTGTCCACGGATTCCGCGCGGGTGCTGCTGGACATGGGGCTGGACATCCCCGGGGAGCAGGACCTCTTTCGGGATCCGGTGCAGGAACGGCCCGAGTACCGGCTCCGGGATCGGCTGGCGGTAGGCTTCGCCGCGGAACTTCCCGGCATCTACGACCCGGACCAGCTTCCGGAGGACTCGCCGCTGGCGGTGCCCGACCCGCGGCCGAGCGCCATCTTCCTCTCGCACGCCCATCTGGACCACGATGGCGCCCTGAGCTTTGTGCGGGCGGGAATCCCGGTCTATGCCCACCCGGAGACGGTGCGCCTGGAACAGTCCTTGGCCCTGGCCGGGCTGGGCGAGGCGGTGGAGCTGCGCCCGATGGATGGCGTGGTGGAGGTGGGCGATCTGCGCGTCGAGGCGATCCCCGTGGACCACGACATCCCCGGAGCCTGCGGATTTCTGGTGCACACCCCGGAAGGCACGCTGGCCTACACCGGGGACCTCAACTTCCATCGGGATGGTGCGCTGCGCTCGGAGGAATTCATCCGGCGCGCCACCGGCGTCGGGATGCTGGTGACCGAGACCACCATGCTGAGCTTCGACATCGAGCCGGGCCATCAGCCGCGTAGCGAGGACGCAATCCTGGAGTTGCTGGCGCAGACTCTCGCGGAGGCTCCGGGGCTGGCCCTGCTGAGCATGTATGAGCGCGATGCCGAGCGGGCCCAGCGCTTCATCGACCTGGCAGCCTCCCGGGGGCGCACCCTCGTCTGGCCCGGGCAGCAGGCGGCGATGCTGGCGCATTTCGGGGTGCATGGTGCGGTGACCTGGGACGCGTCCCGGCCACAGCGGCCCGTGCATCAGGCGGCGATCGAGCGGTTGCGGGGGGCCACCGGAACCGTGCTGCCGACGGTGAGTCTGCGCGAGGTGCGCGAGCGGCCATCGCGGTATTTGGTGCAGCCCGATGTGCGTGATGTGCCGGCGCTGCTCGATCTGCCCCGACGGTCCGGTGAGTTCCTGCCCTTTCTGCACTCGCAGGGTGAGCCGTTGGGGCCGTTCATGGCGAACTGGGCCACCTGGCTGGAATGGCTGGAGCGGCTGGGGATCAGTTTTGTCGCCGCAGGGTCTTCAGGCCACGCCACGGGGGAGGCTCTGCACAAGATGGTGATGGAGATCCATCCCGGGGTGGTGGTGCCGATCCATGGCTTCCGCCCGGAAGCGCTCGCGGTGGATGTTCCGACCTTACTGCCGACATACGGCGCTCGTTACCGCCTCGACGGAACGGAGATACCCTCATGGGTGCGAGGATGAGCCTATGAATCGGCGAATCGTGCTCTTTGTGGGCCGCCTGGGCTTCGGCTGTCTGTCGCTGGTGGCGATCAGCACGCAGTTGGTGATCCATATCCAGGATGGCTTTAATGTGGTGAATTTCTTCAGCTATTTCACCAATCTGTCCAATATTTTTGGTGCCCTGGTGCTGCTCGTTGCGGCGTTCTACCTCATCACAGGCCGGAAGAGCACGCCAGCCGGTGACATGGTACGGGGCTGTGCCGTGGTGTGTATGGCGCTGGTGGGCATCGTGTTCACGGCTCTGCTGCGGGAGGTTGATCTGGGCTCACTCCTGCCCTGGATCAATACGGTGCTGCACTATGTGATGCCGATCGTGGTGGTGCTCGACTGGCTGATCCAGCCGCCAGCCCGGCCGCTGGATCTGAAGAAGCTCTGGATCTGGACTCTTCCGCCCATCGTCTATCTGGCGTATTCGCTGATCCGCGGCGCCATCCTGAACTGGTACGCCTACCCGTTCCTCAACCCGGCCCTCTCCGGCGGCTACGGCATGGTCGCAGTGACCTGCGTGGGGATCACCGTGGTCTTCCTGGTGGTGAGTCTGCTGCTGGCTGTGGTCACCAACAAGTTGCGCCCCTGGGCCCCCGCTACATAGTCCGTGCCTCCCTCCCAACGGTCGTGACGCTCGCGTGGTGTCGACTCCGTCGGGAGCGGCGGAGAGGGGAGGGTGTCAGCAGCTTCCGGTGGTCTCGAACTGACCGATCAGGTCCACCTTGGCGGCGGAGGCGCTGCTCTCGTCGAAGTGGTACCCGAGCCATTCGCGGACCAGCCGACGTGCCAGCTCGATGCCGACCACCCGCTGACCCATGGTCAGAACCTGTGCGTTGTTGCTGAGCACGCCCCGTTCCACCGAGAAGCTGTCATGTGCGGTCACGGCCCGGATGCCCGGAACCTTGTTGGCGGCGATGGCGACGCCCAGGCCGGTGCCGCAGATCAGCAATGCACGGTCCGCCTCGCCGCGGGCCACGATCTCAGCCGCGGCGATGGCCACCGAGGGGTACGGCGTCTGGGATACGGCGTCCACCCCCACATCCTGCACGGAGGCCACCAGCCCACTGGCCTCCAGATCCGCCTTCAGGATCTCCTTGTAGTCAAAACCTGCATCATCTGAGCCGATGACGATGCTCCATGCTTTAGCCATGATGGCCTCCTTGGTCCTGTTAGTTCTGTTATTTCTGGATACATTCCTGTGTGAAACCGCCCAGCGCGCGTTCCACCTCGAATGACTGATCGAAAACGGGCTTGAGCGCCCCGTAAATGGTCCGATAGACGGAGAATCGTTGGGCGTAGGCCTCCATCTGCGCGTCCCTCGGGACGAAGACCTGCTCCGTGTGCGCCATCGCCGCCGCGGCAGCCTCCACCCCGCCGGGAACCAACCCGCAGTAAGCAGCAGCAAGAATCCCGGCGCCGAGGGCGGTGGCCTCCGTGGTGGTGGATACCCGCAGCGGCCGCCCGGTGACATCGGCAAGGATTTGCAACCACCGTCCGGAGGCGGCCCCACCGCCCATCACCACCACATCCGTGATGGGATCGGAGGCAGATTCCAGTTGCTCCAGCAGCAGCTGGGTTTCGAAGGCCAGCCCCTCCAGCACAGAACGGTAGAAATCCACCCAGTCGTGGCTCTCATTCACGCCCACAAAGGCGCCGCGGGACTTGTCATCCCAGTACGGCGTGGCCGAGCCGCTCAGGTACGGCAGGAAATACAGCCCACTGCCGTGGCAGGTCTCCAGCGCGGTGTCATACACATCGACGTCGCCCTCCACCGCGACCTGAGGGAAGGCTTTGCGGAACCAGGAGACGGACAGCGCCCCGGTGGCGATGAACGCCTCCGTTGTCACGCCGTGCCCGAGCGGGCTGGCCAGCACACGCCATCCCCGGGACACCGCCACGGAATCGGCGTAGCAGCCCAGGGTGATCGAGGTGCCCAGGCTGAGGTAGGCCTTTCCACTGCGCACGACGCCGGCCCCCAGACCTGCGCACTGGCCGTCGCCTCCGCCAGCCACCACCGGCAGCCCGGTGGGAAGGCCGGTCAGGCGGCTGGCGTCATCGTGCACGGTACCGATCAGTTGCCCCGGGGCCACAAGCCGGGGCAACTGATTGCGACTCACGCCCACCAGCGCCAGCAACTCCTCCGACCAGTCGCCGGTGCGGACATCCATCAGCCCCATCGGGTCTGCGGAGGCGGTGCTGGTGGCGAACTCGCCGGTCAGCCGGTAGGACAGGCAGGCGTGGACCTCGGCGATATGCGCCGTGGCGGCCATGACCTCCGGCTCGTACCGTGCCAGCCAGGCCAGCTTGTAAAAGCTGGGAGTGGTGGACGGCGGCTTCCCGGAGAGCTCGTGGACCCGCGGTGTACCCAGGCGACGGACTTCATCGCCAGAACGGGCATCCAGCCAGAGGATGGCCGGCCGTAGCGGCCGGTACTCGGCATCCAGACAGACAAAGCTCTCCCGCTGGTGCGTGATGCCGAGCGCCACCGGGGTGTGGCCCTGAGCCGCCAGCGTCTCGGTGACTTCCCGGATCGCTGCAGCGGTGGAGGCCCACCACTGAAGCGCGTCCTGCTCGTGCCAGGTGGCCTGGGGGGAGTCCCGGTCGATCGTTCTCCTGCCAATGGCCAGAACGTTGCCCTGAGCATCGAAGGCCACCGCCTTACTGCCTGTGGTGGAGGCGTCCACAGCAATGACTGCGTCCACGAAACACTCCTTTGTGTTGTAGTGCGAAAGGGATCAGTAGGTGAGCGCCCCGGTCAGAGCCGTAAGAGGGTCGGCCTCCGCGTAGAGCACCGCCGTGATCGCCGTGAGCAGCGGAAGGGTTTCCGCGCCCAGGCCGAGTTGACGGATCAGGCCCTGGGACAGCCTGCACGCATCCAGACCTTCCACGGTGAGCCCGGCCGCAGCCATGGCCTCCCGTGCTTCCGGGACGCTCTCTCCGGCACCCAGCCGGGAACCGAAGACCTTGTTGCGGCCGGAGAGCCCGGTCACTTCCAGGTCACCGACGCCGGCAAGGCCGTAAGCTGTCGCCTCCCGGCCGCCCATGGCCACCGAGAGGACTGACATCTCGCGGACCGCCTGTGCGAAGAAGGCGGACTTGAGATTGTGCCAGGGCTCGCCGGTGCGCTCGTGGAGTCCATCCGCAAAACCGAGCGCGATGGCGTAGACGTTCTTCAGGGGTGCGGCGATCTCCAGCCCGGTCTCGTCGTCAGAGCGCTGAATCCGATAGTCCGCGGTGGCCAGCAGGGCGGCTGCCTGGTCCAGGGCGGCGGCATCGTCCGAGGCGTACAGCGTCGCGGTGAACCGTCCCGCGGCCACCTCGTTGGCCTTGCAGGGTCCCCCGATGGACACCAGGGTCCGGCCCGGTTCGCCCAGCGCCTCCCGTGCAGCCTCGGGCATGAGCCCGATGCTGCCGTCGGGGCGGGTGTGGAAACCCTTGCTGGTGAGCATGAGCAGCTTCCCACCCCCGGGTGAGGAATCGAGGGACGAGGAAGCGAGGGACGGCGCTGCCAGCCGGGCGACGTCGTACACCCCCACCGAGGCGACCGAGATGATCACCGCATCTGCGCCATCGAGCGCTTCCGCCAGGGCTGCCGAGCGATAAAGCTTCAGGCCTTCGGGGGCGGGGACGTTTGTCCCGGGATGCGGCAGCCCGGCCTCGAGTGCATCGATCCGGAAATCATCCAGATGGGTTCCCCAGAGCCTGGTCTCGTGTCCGTTGGCGCGCAGGGGAGTGGCCAGGGCGGAGCCCATGGCGCCGGCGCCGAGAATGGTGACAGTGCTCATCACGGCACCAACGCATATTTGCTGCCACGGCCGGCGGCCATGTCTTCGAGGCTGTCCACCAGAGCCTCCAGAGGCCGGGTTTCGCTGATCAGGGACATTCCGTCCACCTTTCCGGAGGCCAGCAGATCCACTGCGGTCTTCACGTATTTGGGGGCGTGATGGAACACGCCCTTGAGGGTGTATTCCTGGTAATGCATGGCGGAGGAGTCCACGGAGAAGGGAGCGCCCTTCGGAGTTCCACCGAACAGCACGGCGGTGCCGCCGGGGCGAAGCGCGCGGACGGCCTGCTCCCAGACCACGGGCAGGCCCACGGCTTCGATGCTGACATCGGCACCGCGTCCACCGGGGGTGAGTTCACGGATGGCGGCATCGACCTGCGCGGCGTCCAATCCGCTGATATCCACGCTTTGCTCGGCGCCGGCCAGAAGGGCCTCGCTCAGACGGAAGGCCGACTGATCCACGCTGATCACATGAGCGCCACGGAGGGTGGCGAGGCGGACGAACATGAGGCCGATCGGACCCGCGCCGTGAACGACCACGGTGTCACCGAGTCCGATGCCGCTCTCATCCATCCCGTGCACCACGGTGGCGAGGGGCTCCAGCGGCGCAGCGGCCTCGAAAGCCAGCGTGTCCGGGATGCGGTAGGTGTTCCGCTCCACGAGGGCTCGGGGGATGACGATCTCCTCGGCAAAGGCGCCGTTGAGGAACTGAAGGTTCTCGCAGAGGCTCTCCCGGTTGATGGTGCAGGCCCAGCAGTGGCCACACGGGGCCGTGTTGGCGGCCACGACGCGCATGCCGACCTCGAACTCCGTGACGCCTTCGCCCACCTCTGAGACGATGCCGGCGAACTCGTGCCCGAAGCGGGCCGGGAGCACGGGGAAGAGCTTGGGGTGCCCGCGTCGGTAGGACTTCAGGTCGGTGCCACAGGTGGCGGCAGCCTTGACCGTGACCGCGATTTCACCGGGACCCGGCGCAACGCGGTCGACTTCTTCGATGGCCAAATGGCCCGGCCCGCGGAATATGGCGGCTCTCATGATGCCTCTCTAGGACTCAGCCGCTGCGTGGAGTTACTCTTGCAGCGGCGCGACGATAACGTGTTCCGCAGAATCTTCGAGCTGGGTCAGATGCCGGGCGCTGATCCCGGAGTCCACGATCACCACATCGAATTCGTCCAGTCCGGCCTGCCGGTGCATGGCCCGTCGGGTGAACTTCGAGTGGTCGATCAGGAGCGCCGAGCGTTCAGCCTGTTGCATCATGGCCCGCTTGGTCAGAAGTGGTCCCTGGTTGGGCTGGTAGACCGAGTCGTGCCATACCGATGCCACGGAGACGAAGGCGACGTCCATCCGTACGGATTTGACCGCCTCAATCGCCATGGCGCCGTTGAAGGACTGATATTCCGGTTCGAAGATGCCCCCGATGGCGATCAGCCGGAGCCCGTCGATCGCCACCACATGGTCCACCGCTCGATGGAAGTTTGTCACCACGGTCAGTCCGGAACCAGGCTCCAGGCCGTCCACTACTGCCAGACCGGTGGTGCTGTCATCGATGCCGATGACAGACGCTCCGCCGGTCGATTCAAGCCATTCCAGTGCCGCTGCGGCGATGGCGCGTTTCTCGTCGATCATGTGATGTTCACGGAACGCAACGTTACGTTCGATCTCTTCGAGCGGTGTCGCCTTGGCGCCTGAGCGGACTTTGGAGAGCAATCCTCGGTCATGAAGATCATCAAGGTCACGATGAATGGTCATCGGCGTAACCCCGAAGTGCCCTGCGAGTTCGTCGATCCGGACGAACCCGCGTTCCAGGACAAGATCTGCAATCTCCGACCGGCGTGTGGCGCCGGTAGAGTACTTGGCCACTTCTGCCCCCTTTGGTTCTGAGGTGACTCCACCATAACATCAAGAAATGTTAAAAGTCACCTGTTGACATGTGATTTGCTCTCAAATATCGTGTTTATAACGTTATTGGAGGGCTTTCGGCCCAACTGTGGACGCAGTTGTCGCAGTTGATGTTGATGCAGTCAGCGTTGGTGAGCCCGGCTGCACCTGCGCCCCTCTTAACCATCATCTTCCCTGATCCGGCGTCCGGATCACCGGGTTCAACGCTCGTTATCCCTGCCCCCTGTGAGAAAGGTCCTTCCGGATGAATGCCCACTTCACCACGGATTTTGCATCCCTGAGTCCTCTGGAGCAATGCGTCCAGGTGTCCCGAGCCCTGGGTGCGGACCCATCACTCGTGCTCCACGGCGGCGGCAACACCTCGGTGAAGGACACGGTGACGGATGTGACCGGGCAGCTGGTCGACGTCGTGCACGTCAAGGGCAGCGGCTGGGATCTGGCCACCATCGAGACCGCCGGTTTCGCGCCGCTGCGGCGTGGGCGTCTGCTGGAACTGTCCACGCTGGACAGCTTGGATGACACCACCATGGTCAACGAGCTGCGCCAGGCCTCGCTGAGCGCGGCCGCCCCCACCGCCTCGATCGAGGCCATTCTGCACGCGCTGATCCCCTTCCGTACCGTGCTGCACACCCATGCGGATGCCATTGTGGCGCTGGGCGATCAGCCGGATGCCCACGCTGCCGTGCGGGCCGCGCTGGGGGAGAACCTTCTGGTGATCGACTACGTCAAACCGGGCTTCGACCTGGCGCGGACGGTGGCGCGCAGCTGGGAGTCCGTGGCGGATCCGGGGTCGCTGGCGGGCATCGTCCTGCTCAAGCACGGCCTCTTCACCTTCTCCGATGACGCCCAGGAGGCCTACACCAGGCACCTGGAGCTGGTGGAGAAAGCGCGCGATGCCGTGCAGGCAGCCGCGCCCGAAACGACTGGAGTGCCCGAAACGACCCCGGACACGGCGCCCGACGCCACCCCGGTAGCTGACCCGCTGGCTCATGCCACGCTCCGCGCCGCCGTGAGCCGGGCCGCCGCCCGGCCCATGATCCTTCAGCGCCGCAACAGCGAAGCGGTCCGTGCCCTGCGGAACCACCCCGGATATCCCGGCATCGCGCTCCGTGGCACCATCACACCCGAGCACGTGATCCGGACCAAGCGCCTGCCCAGCGTGGACGGGGACATTGAGGCGTATACGGCAGAGTACCTGGACTATGTGCGCCGTAACGAGGAGGCGCTCGGGGAGACGGTCATCCCACTGGACCCGGCCCCGCGGGTCATTCTGGCCTCTGACGCCGGACTGGCCTCCGATGCTGGACTGGTTACGGCCGGGGAAACGGTGAAAGCGGCCAGCATTGCTGCAGACATCTACGAACACACCGCAGAGGTGATTCTCTGGGCCGAGGCCGGCAGTGGCTACCAGCCGATCGACGAGGCTGAGGCCTTCTCCATCGAATACTGGGAGCTCGAGCAGGCGAAACTCCGCAAGGCCTCCAGCGAACCGCCCTTCACCGGTGAGGTGGCCCTGGTCACCGGCGCTGCCTCCGGCATCGGCAAGGCCTGCGCCCTGCAGCTGATGGAGCTCGGTGCCGCCGTGATCGCGCTGGACCGCTCGCCCGCCGTCCGGGAGGTCTCCAGCGACCCCCGATGGCTCGGAGTGGTCTGTGACGTCACCGACCCGCAGAGCGTGGTCCAGGCGGTGGAGGAAGGTGTGCTCCACTTCGGTGGTCTGGACCTTCTGGTACCCGCGGCCGGCGTGTTTGCGGCGAGCGCGCCGATCACCGGCCTGGACCGGGGCGCCTGGGATGTGAGCATGGCGGTGAACGTGGATGGCCTGTTCACCCTGTTCCAGACCGCTCATCGCTTCCTGGCACTCGCTCCCCGCGGTGGCCGTGTGGTGCTGATCGCTTCGAAAAACGTGCCCGCACCAGGTCCCGGAGCGGCCGCCTACTCGGCCTCCAAGGCAGCGGCGACGCAGCTGGCCCGGGTCGCGGCACTGGAATGGGCACCGGACTCGATCACCGTGAATATGGTCAATCCCGATGCCGTCTTCGACACGGGCCTCTGGACGCCGGAGTTGTTGGCAGAACGTGCCGCGAAGTATGGCCTGAGCATCGACGACTACAAGCGTCGCAACCTGCTGCGCACGGAGGTGACCAGCCGTCAGGTGGCTGCCGTGGTATCCGATCTGTGCCGTGCCCAGTATTCAGCCACTACCGGGGCTCAGATCCCGGTGGATGGCGGCAGCGACCGGATCGTCTGAGCCTCGGTGTGGTCCGCCTCAGCCCGGTGCGGACCACACCGATCAGACGATGGTGAAACCGCCGTCGATCATCACATTTTCGCCGGTGATCATGGCTGCCGCATCGGTGCACAGGAACGCAATGAGCGCGGCCACCTCTTCCGAGGTGGCGAAGCGGCCCACCGGGATGGCGCTCCGGGCCTGCTCGCCCCGCTCTCCGGCCCAGACCTCGCGGCCCAGCGGCGTTTCCACGATGGTGGGTGAGACCGCATTGACCGTCACACCCCGGCGCGCCCACTCCATCGCCAGGACCCGGGTGAAGCCCAGAATCCCGGCCTTGCTGGCGCTGTAGGCCGCGTGCTGTTCCAGACCGACCACGGCGGCCTGGGAGGCGATGCTGACAATCCGCCCGTAGCCGGCCTCCAGCATGGCCCGGCCGGCTGCCTGCGCCATGTAGAAGCTCCCGGACAGGTTGACGTCGAGGGTCAGCTGCCAACGGGAGGCCGGGACGTCCGTCGCCGGGTCGATGAGCCCGATGCCGGCCGAGTTCACCAGGATCTGCGGCGTTCCGACCTCCTCCACCACCCGGGAGACGACCTCGCCGGCAGCCTGGGGATCGGTCAGATCCCTGGCCAGTCCCAGGTGGCCGGTGCCCGGGAGCACCGCCATCCGGGCCGGTACCTCCTGATTCAGGTCCACGCCCACCACGGTGGCTCCGCGCTCCGCGAAGTACTGTGCCACCGAGGCGCCGATTCCGCTGGCGGCGCCGGTGACGATGGCGACCTTCCCGTTCAGGTCAACGTCCATGTTCTTTTCCTTTCTTCTTAAGCCTGTTAAACCTGTGGGCGTCTTAAACCAACAGTCTTAAACCAACGGGGCGGTGGCACTCGTACCACCGCCCCGCGACTTCACCCTGCGCGAGCCTCAGGGCTCCACGGTCACCAGTACTTTGACCTGTTCAGGATCGTCCGATGCCTGGAAGGCCAGGGCGGCATCGGCGAGGCTGAACGTCCCGGTGACCAGTTCCTCGAAGGGGAAGGGCTTGGTGCTCAGTAGCTCGATCGAGGCCAGAACATCGCTGCGCACAAACATGAGGTTCCCCAGGATCTGCAGTTCCCGGTCCTGGACCAGGTCCAGATCGACGACCGTCCGCCCGGCAGGAACACCAATGGTCATCAGGCTGCCGCCTTTGCTGAGCACCTCAATGGCCAGGTGCACGGTCGACTCGCGGGAGACACAGTCGAACACCACATGTGCGTCGCCGCCGAGAGCGGCGCGGGCCTGCTGCGCTGCGTCATCGGCCGTGGGGTCGAAGGCACCGCACGCACCGAGACGTACCGCGCGCTCCCGCTTGGACTCCAACAGATCGGCGACGACGACGCGCTCCGCACCGGCGTGCAGCGCGGCGATCATCGTGAACAGGCCGATCGGTCCGGCCCCGATCACCACGACGCGCCTGCCCCGGAGGTCACCGGCTCGCCGGACGGCGTGCATCGGCGTCGAGAAGGGCTCGATCAGCGCCGCCCACTGGTCCTCCAGATCGTCCGGCAACGGCACCACACGGTCCGCGGCGATCGTGAAGACGTCCGCCATGCCGCCGGGGGTCTGGCAGCCGAAGACTTCCAGGGTGGAACAGATGTTGTATCTGCCCTCCTGACACTGTTCACAGTGGCCGCAGGGGAGATTGGGTTCCACAACGATGCGCTGGCCCAGCAGAGAGGAATCCACCTCCGGTCCCACCGCCTCGATCACGCCCACCACTTCGTGGCCCGGCCGGAACGGCAGGCTCATGAACGGGTGCCGACCATGAGCGGCATGCATATCCGAACCGCAGATGCCCACCACGGTGCTGCGGACCAGCACCTCTCCTTCGCCCGCCACGGGGCGCTCCACCTGCTCGATGACGACGTCGTCGGCCGCATTGACCACCACCCGCCGCACTGTTTCCGTTGACATCTCAGACCGCCGTGTATCCGCCATCGGCTACCAGGACCGAGCCGGTGATGAAGGAGGCACCGTCGCCGGCCAGGAACACAACCGAGGGTGCGATCTCCTCCGGCAGAGCGAAGCGCTGCAACGGGGCGTCCTCGATCCAGTAGCGCTGGAACTCCGGCCGGTCCACGGGCGCCATCTCCGTTTTGACGTAGCCGGGCGCGACGGCGTTGACCCGGATGTTGTACGGTGCCCATTCCACAGCCAGTGACTTGGTGAGGTGGTGCACAGCCGCCTTGGAGGCGTTGTAGGCGGGCTGCCACTGCGGCCGGTTGACGATCAGCGCGGACATGCTGCCGATGTTCACGATGGAACCGGAGCCGTTCTCCCGCATATGAGCGCCGACGGCGATGCTCGCCTTCCAGAGTGCCCGCACGTTGAGGTCAAAGACATTGGCCCATTCGTCATCGGTAACCTCGAAGGAGGGCCGGTGGTAGCAGGTGCCCGCGTTGTTGACCAGGATGTCGATGCGGCCCAGGCCATCGATGGCCTCCAGGGTCATCCGCTCCACCTGGGCGTCATCGGTGATGTCCGCCGTGATCGCCACGAAGTCGTAACCGGCCTCCTGGGCCTCGGCGAGCACACTGGCGTTGCGTTCGGCGCTGCGGCCCGCGATGGCCACACGGGCTCCCGCTTCCGCCAGACCAAAGGCGAAGGCCTTACCGAGGCCCTGATTGCCACCGGTGACGAGGGCCGTCTTGCCGGCCAGGGAAAAGATGGACATGGGGTTCCTGTCAGTTCGAGGGGTAAACAATGGATTTGAGCGAATCAGGGTCAAGGTCGCTGTCCAGCGCCTCCGCCACCTGATCGAGGCCGAATTTCCCGGTCACCAGGGAATCGAGGTCCACGGCACCGGAGGCCACCAGATGGATGGCGGCCGGCCAGGTATCGGTGTACCGGAAGATCCCGGTCACCGAGATTTCGTAGTTCTGGATGTGCTCAACGGGCAGGGACATCTCCGAGTTGCCTAGGCCCACCAGGACGGCGTAGCCGCCCGGACGGACCGCCTTGATCCCGGAGAACACGGCTCGCGGGGCACCGCTGGCGTCGATGAACGCGTTGACGTCCAGCCCGGCCGTGGCGACGTCGGTGACCGAGGGGTCGATGACGGCGGTGGCACCATAGCTCAGCGCCCGCTGGCGGCGTTCCTCCACCAGATCCGTCACGATGATCTCCGCGGCACCGAAAGCCCTGGCCGCCTGGGCACAGATGATGCCGATCGGGCCGGCACCGGCGATCAGCACGCTGGATCCCGGCACCACATGGGCCTTGCGCATGGTGGCGATGGCCACGGAGAGCGGCTCCAGGAGCGCCGCGGCCTCATCCGAAACGTTGTCCGGGATGGCGTGGGCGAAGGCGTCCTGGATCAGGACGTACTCGGCGAAGGCCCCGTCGATCGGCGGGGTGGCGTAGAACTCCATGTTCGGGCACAGGTTATAGGCACCGCCCCGGCATTCGCGGCACTTCCCGCAGGGGCGCTGGGGCTCGACGGCGACGCGCTGTCCCGCCCGGGAGGGATCGACGTCCGCGCCTACCGCAGCGATCCGCCCGGAGAGCTCGTGACCGAGGACGAGAGGGCCATCCACCACGAAGTCGCCGATCCGGCCATGACGATAATAGTGAACGTCGGAGCCGCACACACCTACCGCGCTGACCCGGATCAGGACCTCTCCGGCTCCGGGTACCGGAACCTCGCGGTCCTCGATCTCCAGGCTTTTCACACCGGTCAGGACGCTGGTGCGCATGGTCGGTGCAATGGTGTTGGTTGTCATTGTGGTTTCCTTTCTCGTTGTAGGTGGTGGCGTTGGGCCCGGAAAAGAGACCGTCCTGCCACTATCAGACTGACTTCTGCAGCAAGCGCCTGGTGGGCGATCCGCTCGGTGACCCCGCCGTCCACCGCTACCGGGAGGTGTTCTCGCCAGCAGGGGACGCGCTCCAGCAGGGACGGATCCGCCTGTCCCACTGTTCCTGGCGGAATGAGCATGATCAGCGCGCCGTCCACGTACTGCGGGGGCACGTCGTCGTCGCCCGGAGCAACTTCTCTCCAGAGCTGCCCACCCGACTTCCGGTAACTGCTGATCGCATCGGTGAGTGAAGGGAGCCCGGTCAGGACCTCGGGCACCACGATCAGCGCCGCACCGGATCGGTGCGCAGCCTCGATGCACTCCCTCGCTGCGTCCTGAATATGGGCATCAGGGGTGCCAGGGGGAGGGATGAGGTGGACATCGATAACGGCGGAAGGGCATTCCTGGCGAATGATCTGCACAGACTCCGGCGTCACGCCGCGATGTTCGCCGGATGCGCTCAGAATGAAATCCGCGTGAATACGGTGTCCCTGAGCGTCCAGCAGGCGCGCAGCCTCGAGGCGATGCGCAGGCGGCACGGCGAACAGGCTGCCCGCCAGCCGCCCCTTCGGCACCGAGGTGCTCCAGGGAGCCAGCGTCACGCCATCGCCCGCTCCGCTCTGCTCTGCGGACATCAGGCTCGCCGGTCCAGCGAGGTGGTGCTGGCCAGGGCAAGATAACGCTCATAGGGCTCTCGAACGCTGCGGCCGCGCGGCTCTGCCGCGCAACTCGTGGCAGGCGACCAGGCATCCCTGACCTCCACCACCCTGCGCCCGGCGGCCACCGCGGCAGCCTGCACCGCCGCACCCCTGGCCGTGGCCTCGCCTTCGCCAGGAAGCAGAACCGGCCGGTCCACCGTATCGGCCAGAAACTGAGTGTAAGCCGCCGAGCGCGCGCCCCCGCCCACCGCGAGGACCCGCCCGGAGCGGACGTCCACACCCAGACGCTCCAGATTTTCCTGGCCGCGGTACAGGCCGAAGATGACCCCTTCATAAGCCGAGCGCGCCAGCTCTTCCCGGCTGGTCGCCGTCGTGAGTCCGGTGATGGTCCCGGTGGCCTCCGGGCGGTCCGGGCTGCGCTCGCCGTCCAGGAATGCGGCCAGAATGGGGCCGTGACCATCCGAAGCGGTCAGGGCCAGCCGGGACAGCTCCGCATGGTCGACGCCGAGCAGCCGGGTGAAGGTGTCCGTGACCTTGCTGGCATTCATGGTGCAGACCAGGGGCATGAAGCCGTCCGTCATATCTGCCACACCGTTGACGAACCCTTCGGCGTCGTAGACCGCCTCCGGATGGACGGTCGAGACCACACCGGAGGTGCCAAAGGAATAGACGATGTCACCCGGCTGGACGCCCAGGCCCAGCGCGGCTGCATGCTGGTCACCGCCGCCAGCGCCCACCAGAACGGTCCCGGACAGGCCCAGTTCCCGGACGACCTCCGGCAGGACCTCGCCGGCCACCGCCTCCGGCCCGAGCACCTCGGGCAGTAGGTTCGCCCAGTCACGCGGGGCGATGAGATCGAGAAATTCGGGGAGGTACCGGTTGGCCCGGGCATCGTAGTAGCCGGTGCCGGAGGCTTCGGAGCGGTCCGTGACATAGCGTCCGGTGAGTCGGAAGGTCAGATAGTCGTGCGGCAGGAGAATCTGCTCCAGCCGGGCGAAGTTGCCGGGCTCGTGCTCGGCCAGCCAGGCCAGTTTGGCGATGGTGAAGGCCGGCGTCGGCAGGGATCCCACGGCGTTGAGGAAGGCGAGGTCCCCGATCCGTTGCCGCAGACGTGCCAGCTCCGCCGCCGTCGTCGTGTCATTCCAGAGCTTGGCCAGGCGGATCACCTGTCCGTCGGCGTCCAGCGGGACCATGCCGTGGCACTGACCGGCCACCGAAATGGCCACCACCCTCCCACCGTGGACCTCGGGCTGAGCCAGAGCGGTGCGGAACGCCATCGTGAATGCTTCCCACCAGGCCTGAGGGTCCTGTTCGCTGTTCGGCGGGAAGGTCTGAGGATGTGGTGCAGAGCCGGAGGCGAGGAGCTGACCGTCCTGGGCGTCACGCAACTGGACCTTGCAGGACTGGGTGGACGAATCCACGCCGGCCACCAGTCGGCGGCTCATGCGCCACCGCCGGAAAAATCGACGGAAGAGCCGCCGGAAAAATCGAGCCGCTCGGGCAGCTCCGTCTGTTGACCCACGATGCCGCCAGGGTGAACGTCCACGACTTCCTCCCAGCTGTGCCCGCGCACGGCCATCAGCACATAGGCCAATGCGTCTCCCCAGGCGCCCGCCACGAGAGTCGAGCCCATCGCGATCAGGCCGCCGGCATCGGCATCGGCGGGTTCGGTCCGGACGGTCACCACATCTTCTGCGGCCTGGGCGAAGGAGGATTCCGGGCGTTCGGTGATCGCGAAAACCCGCACCTGACGCTCCCGCAGCCTGCTGACCAGCTCCACCAGCTCCGCGGACTCACCGCCTTTGGAGAGCGCGATGACGAGGTCCTCCGGGGTGATCGACCCCATGCCGCCGTGCAGGGCGTCCAGGCAGGGAAGGTAGAACGCCGGTGTCCCGGTGACGGCCAGGAGGTGGGCCAGGCGCTCGGCCATGATGCCTGAGGTACCGGTCCCGGTGGTGATGACCTTGCCGTGAAGGCACAGGATGGCCGTGACGGCCCGGGCAAAGCTCCCATCGAGCTGTTCGGGGAGGTTCGTCAGGGCCTGCGCCTCGCGGCGGATGAACTCCCGGGCGGCGGACAGAAGCTCGTCGCTACTCACGGGCGGGTATGGCGTGCTGGCCATCGTTGGGTTCCTTCAATTCCTTCCAGACGGCGGGTCCGGGGCCACAGTGACCCCAGACCCGCCATGGATGAGTAGTGCTGGGTGGACTACTTGGTCTGGCCCGGGAGACCCTCGTAGGCGAGGTTGCCGGTCTTGAGGTTGTCGGCGGTCATGGCGGTCAGGTTCTTCAGCAGCGTGGCCTTGTCCGTGACCACGTTCTTCAGAACGGCGTCCACATTGTCCTTGGTGACGGCGGGCATGATGTAGGTGCCCTCCTTCTTGACAGTTTCACCGCGTGCGATGGCGGCGGCGGTGGCCAGGCCGGCGGACAGCTCGATGGTGCCGTGCTGCAGCGAGGTGCCGATGAAGTCACCGCTCTTGACGGCGTTCAGTCCGTCTTCGATGCCGTCGATGCCGACCACTGGAACGGATTTGCCGGCTTCGCGGAGTGCCTGCACGGCGCCCAGACCCATATCGTCGTTCTCGGAGATGACGCCGTCGATCTTGTCGCCAAAAGCGGAGATCCAGTTCTTCATCTTGTTCACGGCCTCTTCACGGGACCAGTTGGCCGTGTCCTTGGCCAGGACCTTGACGTTGGGGTTCTTCGCCAGCACCAGATCGATGCCCTTGCCACGGTTGATTTCAGCGGAACCGCCCAGTGGCCCCTGAAGAACCACCACATTGCCCTTGTTGCCGAGCTTCTTCATCATCATCTCGGCTTCCTGGGAGCCTGCCGCGACGTCATCGGGCTGAACGCTGCCGGCAACCTCCTTGTTGTTCAGCGAGGCGTTGACGTCCAGCAGCGGAATGTTGGCTGCCTTTGCGGCCGAGACCTGCGGCTGCAGCGAGTCCTGCTGCACCGGGACGACGATGATCGCGTCCACCTTGGCGTTGATGTACTGATCCACCTGACTGGCCTGGGTGGAGACATCATTATTGGCCGAGTTCCAGAGCAGCTCGATGTTGTTGTCCTTGGCGTACTGCTCCATGCCTTCTTTGCCGGCCGTGATGAAGGACGACATGTTGTAGACGGTGACGCCGATCTTCAGGTGCTTCGGCCCACCGGCGCTGTTGTTCTGCTGCGCGCTGGGATCGCCTGCGCCACAGGCGCTGAGGCCCAGGGCGACGGCCCCGATGACGAGGGCCGCAACGCTGCGGCGCGAGATGTTGGTCAGTTTCATGAACTCTCCTTGGTTCAACGTGGTGTATTGCAGGAAAAGGTAAAAATGTGAGAATGCCGGGCAGCGGCTCAGGTCCTGCGCTTGCTGGCCCAGACGTCCACGGCGACGGCGGCCACGATCAGCACGCCCTTGATGACGTTCTGCCAGTAGGCGGGAACGGTGAGGATATCCAGGCCGTTGTTGAGGGTCTGGATCAGCAGCAGGCCCAGTGCGGTGCCCCAGATCGTGCCTCGGCCACCCATCAGGCTCGCGCCGCCGATGACGACTGCGGCGATGGCGTCGAGTTCGTAGCCCTGGCCCAGCGAAGGTGAGCCGCTGATCACGCGGGAGGCCAGCATGATGCCGGAGAGCCCGGCGAGGGCACCGCTGATGGCATAGACGCTGAACAGAACACGACCCGTTTTGATGCCGGCAATCTCAGAGGCAAGCCGGTTGCCGCCAATCGCATAGATCCGCAGGCCATAGGTGGTGCGGCGCATCATCAGACCGAAGACGATGATGCCGACGATCATCAGTAGTACCGGGATGGTCAGGCCGAGGATCTGCGTGTTGGCGATCAGCCCGAAGGACTTGGGCAAGCCGTTGATCGGGGCACCATTGCCCACAACGTATGCCAGACCGGAGGCCAGGGTCAGCATGCCAAGGGTGGCGATGAACGGCGGGACGTTGATCAGCGAGATGATGGCGCCATTGATGGCCCCGGCGAGCAGGCCGACCAGGACGGCGACCACGACGGCCATCCAGATCTGATCGGGATTGGCCTTGGCGTAGAGCGCAGCGGACATCGCACTGAGCGCGATGACGCTGCCCACTGAAAGATCAATGCCGCCGGTGAGGATCACGAGCGTCTGGCCCAGGGCGATCAGGGCGAACGGAGCGGCCGCGATCAGGATGGTGACGACGTTTTCCACCGTGCCGAAGCGGGCGCTGCGGTAGAGGAAGAACGCGATGAGGACGAGGAGGACGAGCACCATCGCGTAGCGGATGGCGAGGTTGGAGAGCCACGCCTTTCCGAAGCGGGATGGCGCCGGGGCTGCCGTTGCAGTGGTCATGGTTGTAGGGTTCCTTCGCTTATCAGGAGGCCAGGCCGCTGGCCAGACGGAAAATGCGGTCCTGCACATCGGCATCGTCAAGGTCGTCTCGGGTGAGTTCGCCGACCATTTCACCGCCACGCATGACCATGGCCCGGTGGGCCAGACTGAGCACTTCGGGCATATCGCTGGAGGCCATCAGTACAGCCATTCCCTGCGCTGCCAGGTCCACGATGATCTGGTAGATCTCGCTCCGGGCGCCGACGTCGACGCCGCGGGTCGGTTCGTCCAGCAGCAGAATGTCCACCGGGCCGGTCAGCCAGCGAGCCAGGACGACCTTCTGCTGATTGCCACCGGAGAGGGTTTCCATGCTCTGCCCCAGGCCACGACTGCGCAGGTGCACAGAGTCGGTGGCCTCGCGGACCGCGGACCGCCGGGCGCCCTGCTTCAGGATTCCCGCGGTGGCGAAGTCCGAGAGCCGGGGCAGGCTGCCGTTGTCCAACACGTTCATGGAGAGCACCGCGCCGGCGCCCTTGCGGTCTTCCGGCACGATGGCGATCTTGTTGGCGATGGCGGAAGCCGGAGAGTTGGGGCGGACCGTTTTGCCGCCGACCCGGATGGTGCCGCCATGATGCTTACGGACGCCGAAGATCGACTCCAGGAGCTCGGAACGGCCCGCGCCCACCAGGCCGGCCAGCCCGAGGACTTCACCCTTGCGGATGGTGAAGGAGACCGGCCCGTTGGCTCCGGCCACCTGGAGGCCTTCGACTTCCAGAATCACGTCGTCGCCGGGCACATTCCGGTCCGGGAACAGGTCCTCGAGCTCGCGGCCGATCATCGCGGTGACGATGTCGTCATCGCTGAGCTTGGACAACGGCTCATCGAGCACCAGGCCGCCATCGCGCAGGACCACCACGCGGTCCGCGACCTCGCGGATCTCTTCCATCTTGTGGGTCGTGAAGAGCAGTGCCACACCGCGGTCCCGCAGGGCCCGCATGACCTCGATCAGATGGGCGACTTCCTGCTCGGCGATGGCGCTGGAGGGCTCATCGAGCAGAATGACCCGGGCGCCAGTGTTGGTGGCCTTGATGATCTCGATGATCTGGCGTACGCCGACCGGGAGAGTGCCCATCCGGGCGGTCGGTGAGACTTTGAGGCGGAATTCCTCCAGGCTCTGGCGGGCCTGATCGATCATGGCCTTGCGGTCCAGACCGAATATTCCGCGGATTTCGCGTCCGATGAAGATGTTCTCGTAGACGGTCAGGTCCGGCATGGAGGCGAGTTCCTGCGGAACGATGCTCACTCCCAGTCGGTAGGCCGCCTGGGCATTGCCCGAGGGGAGATCCTGGCCGCGAACCAGAACGTGGCCACTGTCGGGACGGTACTGTCCCGAGGCGATTTTCATGAGGGTGGACTTACCTGCCCCATTTTCGCCGGCCAGGGCGGTGATGGTCCCCGGCTGGAGGTGGAGTGAGACTCCCTTCAGCACCGGTACGCCACCGAACGACTTCTTGATATCGAAGCATTCGAGAGTTGCGGGTCTGTTGGGTTCGCGTTCCGCACCCATCTCCTGATCCGAGCTCGTCTTTGCGCTGGTCATTTCCATTCTTTCCGCCACGGGCGCCCTCGCCCGTGTCTGCTGTAGTCCTGACTGTAAGAAACGTCACTCCATTTGTGCAACACTGGCGCTCATTTGAGCGACACATAGATGTATGATCTGCTGTACGTGGACGCAAAGGGGAACACATGGGACCGGATGAACTCGTCAAAATGGCCTATGTGGCCAAGCGCTACTACGTGAGCGATGTGTCGCAGTCGGAGATTGCTGAGGAAATCGGAGAGTCCCGGTTCAAGGTGGCTCGCATGTTGAAGCGGGCCAAGTCCCTGGGGATCGTCCGCTTCGAGTTCGACACGGACGGGCTGATCGACTCGGACTTATCCGTTGCCCTCCAGCACCGTTTCGGCCTGCGTCGGGCCATTGTGGCGGTGACTCCCGGGGACTCCGATGACGCCATCCGCGACTATGTGGGCCGGGCGGCTGCCCAGCTGCTGCAGGAAATTGTGGAGCCGGGCGACGTCATCGGCCTGACCTCCGGGCGCACCGTTCAGGCGACCGTTCAGGCGCTGACCTCCTTGCCGCGCTGCGACGTCGTGGCACTGGGTGGAGTGGCCGGTCAGCGGCCGCAGGACGGAGTGGAGATCGTCCGGCAGGCGCAGCGGGCCGCGGGCGGCCGGGTGTGGCCGATTTTTGCGCCGCTGGTTTTGCATGATGCTTCCGCGGCCCGCGCGCTGCTGCAGGACCCGGTGATCCGGGAGACCACCCGGCAGTTCCCCCGAGTGACCAAGGGCGTGGTGGCGGTGGGCAACTGGAGCCCGCCAAACTCCCAGTTCTATGACGCGACGAAGGAGCTGGGCATCAGCGAAAGCCTTATGGCGGAGGGGGTTCTGGGGGACGTCGCGGCTACGCTGTTCTCCGCCGATGGAACGATCATCACGACCCTGGACGAGCGGACCGTCGCGATCCGGGCGGATGAGTTGCGCAAGGTGCCGGAGGTGATCGCGGTAGGTGGCGGTGCCTCCAAGGCCAAGGCCATGCGCGCGGCTATCGAGGCCCGGCTATTCACGTCTTTGGTCACGGATGTGTCGCTTGCGGAGACTCTCCTCGCCCTCCCACCGGTTGGGAGGGCGGCGCTCAGTTGATCGCGTCGAAAAGTGAGTTCAGCTCCGCCGTCAGTGCAGCATGGGTGGCGACCTCACGACCATCGAGCGTCCGGATCGGGGCAAGGCCTCGAATGCTCGACACCAGCCAGAGCGCATCGGCCTGGAACAGATCCTGCGGCACCAGCGGACCGTATCCCAGCACCCAACCCTGCTGTTGGGCGGCCGCGAACAGTGCGCCCTGCGTGGTGCCGGGCAGGATTCCGGCATCGAGCTGAGGGGTCACCAGGTGTTTTACCGGTTGGCCATCGCGGGTCTCCACCCGGGCGATCAGCACCGAGGAGGTGGGGCCTTCCAGAACCCGGCCGTCGGCGCTGGTGAAGATGACGTCATCGGCGCCCTGCTGGTGTGCGTAGCGCAGCGCCGCCATATTCACCGCGTAGGAGAGGGTCTTGGCGCCCAGCAGCAGCCAGGGCGCGCGCGCCGCAAGCTCGGAATCGTAGCCGCGGTCCAGTAGCAGCACGTCCAGGCCCTTTTCGCGCTGGATGGCGCCCGCTGCGGGGACCGCGGAGACCTGAACCCAGGCGGTAGGCTTCCCGCTGCCCTCTACCCCGCGAGTGAGCAGGAGCTTGACGACGGCGGTGGGGAGGTCTGCGGACTCGGCGGTGGTTGCGGCCGCCCAGGCCTCCAGCCCGGTGCCGATGGCAGCCCGCCAGCGCTCGGGGTCCGGCATCGACAGGTCCATCATCCGGGCGGAGGACGCCAGACGATCCAGATGCGCGGCGACCTTGCGGGCGTGCCCGTCGATGGCCAGCAGGGATTCGAAGACGCCGTCGCCACGGGTGGCGCCCAGATCGGTCGCGAAAAGCTGCGGCACGGCAGAATCCGCCAGGCGGCCTTCCGGGAACGCGTCGTCAAGAAAAACAAGCTGGGTCACTGCAGTATTGGCCATATCAGAAGCTTAACCGCAAGCTCAACCGCACTGATTCGGGGCGGGGCGTATCAGGCGCCCGCCCCGAAAGACCGCACCGAAAACCGATCAGATCGGATATCCCTCCACCGGTCCCTCGGTATTGGGCTTCCAGCCGAGCGCGGGGGCCACCTGTTCGGCGAAGGTCGACAGAACATGAGCGTTGTACTCAACACCCAACTGGGTGGGCACCGTGAGCATGAGCGTGTCCGCCTCGGCGATGGCCGTGTCCTTCAGCAGCTCCTCGACCAGCCGGTCCGGCTCGGCGGCGTAGCTTTTGCCGAAGGTGGACCGGAGACCGTCGATGACGCCCACCTGGTCCCGGTCGGTCTGGCCGAAGTAGAGCCGGTCCAGGTCGCTGGTAATCGGGAAGATGCTTCGACTGACCGAGACGCGCGGAGTACCTTGGTGCCCGGCCGCCTGCCAGGCCTGCCGGTAGCGGCGGATCTGCTCGGCCTGGAGCTCGTGGAAGGGCACGCCGCCATCCTCCGTCAGCAGGGTGGAGGACATCAGGTTCACCCCCTGGGTTCCGGCCCATTCCGCGGTCTCCCGGGTGCCGGAGCCCCACCAGACGTGCTTGCGCAGGCTGGGCGAATGCGGTTCCACCCGCAGCATGGAATTGCTGCCCAGTATGCCGCTGCCCATCGAGTTCATGCTCCGGTTGACCGGGGCCACGCCTTCACCATCGATCGCGGCCAGGAAGAGCTCAAATTTCTCGCGGGCTAGTGTGGCGCCCTTGGGATCCTCGCCGTTGGCGTTGGTCCCGGTGTAGCCGAAGGCCTCGTAGCCTCGCTCCGCCGTCTCGGGTGAACCACGGCTCATGCCGAGCGCCAGTCTGCCGTCGCTGATCAGATCCAGGGCGGCGGCCTCCTCGGCCAGATAGAGCGGATTTTCATAGCGCAGATCAATCACTCCGGTGCCGACCTCAATGCGTGAGGTCCGCGCGGCGATGGCGCTCAGCAGCGGGATCGGCGCGGCCTGCTGGGTGGCAAAGTGGTGCACCCGGAAATAGGCGCCGTTGACGCCGATCTCCTCGGCAGCGGCGGCCAGGTCGATGGCCTGGAGCAGCGAGTCCTTGGCGGTGACGGTCTGTGAACCTCTGCCCGGGCCATAGTGGCCAAAGGAGAGGAAACCAAATGCTTTCATACCCCTGCGAACCATGCGTTTGCATGCACTATTCCCGGTAGCTCCTGGGAGAGGTTTCACACCCGCGATTGCTGCTGCCGAGTGGTGACGTAACGCCCTCAACCGGCTGGGTTGAGGGCGTTACGTCACCACTCGGCAGCAGTTCGCGGTTAGATGGTTACGTGCCCGTCGAATTCTCGCTTCGCCCCGCCTTGGCTGCCGATGCCGCCTGGATCGCTGAGCTGCGCGCCGTCGTCATGCGTCCGGATCTGGAACGGCTCGGACGCTGGGATCCCGTGCGCGTCAGGGAGCGCTTTCTGACCGCATTCCAGCCGGGCAACACCTCCGTGGTGGTCGTCAACCGGCGGGACGCTGGCGTCATCGCTGTCCGGCCGGAGCCCGATGCGTGGTGGATCGAACACTTTTATCTCGCCCCGGAGTTCCAGGGGCAGGGGGTGGGGTCGGCGGTGCTGCAGCGGGTGATGGCGGAGCATTCGCACGGACGGCCTTTCCGGCTCAATGTGCTCCAGGGCAGTGCAGCCCGCCGCCTGTACGCACGCCAAGGCTTTGTCCTGGAATCCGAGGACCCGGTGGACGTCTTCATGGTTGCTGCCGAGTGGTGACGTAACGCCCTCAAACCAGCCGGTTGAGGGCGTTACGTCACCACTCGGCGCCGGCTCGCGGTTAGCGCGCCTTCAATGCGAGGCGGGGAACTCCAGCCCGACGGCACCCAGCACCGCCCGCGCCTTGGTCTGGACTTCCTGCCACTCGGCCTCGGGCGTCGAATCCGCCGTGACAGCCCCGCCCACCCCCAGGCTGGCCAGCCCGCCGTGCAGCACCACGGTACGGATCAGCACGGAGAGGTCGACGCCGCCATCCTGCGCCAGATAGCCGATCACCCCGGAGTACGGGCCCCGGTCGGTCGCCTCCAGCTCCTCCAGAATGGTCATGGTGCTGATCTTGGGTGCGCCCGTCATCGAACCCGCCGGGAAGGTGGCACGCACCGCCTCCAACGGGGAGACTCCGGGTGCCAGCTGTGCCTCCACGGTGCTGACCATCTGGTGCACGGAGGCATAGCTTTCGATGGCGAAGAGCCGACTGACCCGCAGGCTTCCCGGCACTGCGACCTGTGAGAGGTCATTGCGCATCAGATCCACGATCATCAGGTTTTCCGCCCGGTCCTTGGCCGAGTCGGCAAGTTCAAGGCGCAGCCGCTGATCGGCGGCAGGATCAGCCCCGCGCGCCCGGGTGCCCTTGATCGGCTCGGCTCGGAGGGCGCCATCGACGGTGAGCGCCAGCAACCGTTCCGGGGAGGTGCTCAACACGGAGGTCTCTCCGAAGCGCAGGAAGGCGGCAAAGGGTGCCGGGCTGGCCCGACGCAATGCCCGGTACACCTCAAAGGGATCCTGCGCCAGAGAGAAGGTGACCTCGGTGGTGAGGCAGACCTCGTAGCTGTTGCCTTCAGCGATCTCCTGCTGGGCCGCCTCTACCTTGGCACGGTATTCCGCCGCGGAATCGCGCACGGCAGCTGCTCTCCCGGCCTGGGTCGGTTGCTGTGGCGGAAGCGGCTGATCCAGCGCCCGGCGGACCTGCTCTACCCAGGCGGAATGATCGGCCGGATTACCGCTGTCCAGGCTGACCGCATAGGCCACGTCCTCATGGTGGTCCAGCACGATGCCGCGACCAGCAAAGATCAGGGCGGCGTCCGCTGGGGCGCTAGGCCGTGTGGCGTCCCGGCTGAGCTCCGGCCCGGCGTCGCTTGCGCTCGCAGGTTTTTCGGGTTGCTCCTGGGGCCCGAGCATGCGGCTGCCCAGTGCCCCGGTTTCCCGCTTGAGTTCGTAACCCAGATAGCCCAGCCAGCCGATGCCGCCAGGGCTCACAGGATGGCCGGGGCTCACAGGATGGCCAGGAAGATCCGGGGACCTGAGGTCTGCCGGGGCCGGCCGCTGCGGCATCCACTGAGTGTCGAGCCAGTCAAGGAAGCCGCCTTCGGTCCTGACGCTCACCCCGTGGTGACGAAAGGTGGTGAGGCCGTCGGTGTGCTCGGCGGAGGCCCCGAACGGGCCGGAATCGTCCGCCAGAATCGAGTACCGGTTCCGGGCTCCGGGCCCGGACTCGGGGGAATAGTTGGAGCTGTCCAGCCAGATCGCCCGAGGCGAGTCCGCAAACAGGGCGGAAAAGAGAGTCTCACCCGGATGGGTGAGACCCACATCCAGCGCCCCGGGCGAGAAGGGGATCGCCGTCCTCAGCACGGGGTTACTGGCCAGCCTGTGCCGCTCGGGCGTCAGTATCGGGTCCAGGGCGGGAAGGGCACAGAGTCCACGGAGCACCTGTGCCGCTGTGGCGGGGGAGTTAACGATCACCTGCGCATGGTCGCGGGGATGATCCTGGGCCAGTAACTCGGCTTCCTGAGTGGTCCAGACATCCCAGTGCGGAGCGTAGGTGTCGCCATCGCGGGCCAGAGCGCGCTCCTTCCGGACGTCATCGGGCGCATCCAGCCAGATGACGGCGTCCAGCAGTCCGCGGGCCTGAGCAGTCCCGGCGCCCACACCCTCCACCACCACGACCTGTGCCGGGGCGGTGGTATGTGTGCCCGCATCAAAATGGGTCTCCCAGTCCCAGGCCGTCCAGACGGCTTCCTCCCCCGCGCGCAGCGGAGTCAGAACGGTGTCCACATAGCGGCGGATGCCGGCCTGCAGGCCATTCCAGCCCGGGTAAACATCCTCCAGGTGGAAGAGCGAGACGGTGCGGTGCTCGCGGAGCAGAGCGGCCAATTCCACGGCCAGCGAGGTTTTGCCGGCACCGGAGCGGCCGTCGATGGCGATGATGACTGGCCGGGGCTTAAGCATGCTGACCGGTTCCGGGTTGGGTGCTCATGCGTTCTGAGACGTGGCGCACGATGCCGGGCAGCGCTGCCGCGATCAGCCGGTAGGTTTGGTCGAAGTCCTCGGCGGTGCCGTACCAGGGGTCCGCGATGCCGAGTTCCGCCGGATCAGCAGCCGGCTCGGCATCAGGATCGAACTCGCGTAGAAGACGTATTTTGTGCCGGTCCGCTGCGGAGGCCTGGCGGAGCAACCAGTCGAGGTGATCGGTATCAAGCGCCAGCACCAGCTCGCTTCCGGCCAGATCGGCCTCGGTGATCTTCCGGGCCCGATGCCCGGCGGCATCGTCCACCCCATGGGATCTGAGCACCCTGGCGGACCGTGGGTCGATCGGATTGCCCCGTTCCCAGTCGGTGGTGCCGGCCGAGTCGACCTCGACCCGGCTGCCGAGCCCGGCGGCATCAAGCGCCTGCCGGAGCATGAACTCCGCCATCGGGGAACGGCAGATATTGCCGGTGCACACCGTGACGATCCGATAGGGAGAAGTCATGCCCCCACTGTACTCAGCCCGATATTCCGGCGCCCGGATGAGCCCTCAGACCGAGCCCTCAGACTGAGCGCCAGAACGCATCCAGGGTGTTCGCGGTGGCCTGGGGCGATTCACGCTGCGGGGAATGCGCCCCGCCCGGGATGATCCGGTATGGCGCGCCGATCGCCTCCGCCATCTGCCGTTGCCAGTCCTGCGGCCAGGCCTGATCATCCTCGCCGTGGGTTATCAGCACGGGAAGGCCCGTGGCGCGAAGGGCCTCGCTCCGATCCACATGGTGGCGCAGGATGCCGGCCGTGGCCAGCAGGTTCTCGCTGGAGGTGTGGGTGGCGCGCAGCCGGTAGAAGGCGGCCTCGGACCCGAGTTCCTCATCGGTAGCCTCCAGCAGGCCCGGATTATCGTGTTCCCAGAGTCCCAGGCTGCCGCCCGCAGAGATCACGTCCGTGGTCTCCTGAAGCCGCTCCGGCCAGCCATGTGGGCCGGAGCAGAGCAGCGTCAGGCTGCGGAACCGTTCGGGTGCGGCAATGGCGGCTTCCACGGCCACCACCCCGCCCATGCTGTGCCCGACCAGATGCACCGGAGTCTGGCTGACCATCGCGGCCAGCTCGACGGCATCGGCCGCCAGTTTCTCCAGCGCATAACTGTCCACTCCCGCAGGAGCCGCCGAATCCGCCTGTCCACGCTGGCTGTAGGCCCAGGCATTCCAGCCGCGGGCGGCCAGCAGGGGCACGAAGTCAAGGAAATCCTCCTTGGACCCGGTGAATCCCGGCACGAAGAGCACAGTCCCCAGCGCGTTCTGCGGCTCGGCGTGCAGGGCGGTCAGCGTGCCGACCCTGGCCGGAAGGCCCGCGATGTCGACGCCGGGCGGGACGGGCCGGGAACCGAAAGGGGCATGTGGCTGGAGGTAGAGGGAGCGCATCGAACAAACGTATCGTGAGAGGGACAGGTGCACTCGACGCTGCGCCACCCGTGACTCAAGGAGTTCCCATGCTGACCGTCAACGCCTATGCCGCGCCCTCTGCCGCCGAACCTCTGGTGCCCAGCACCGTCGTCCGCCGTGATCTGGGTGAGCATGATGTGCTGATCGAGATCAAATTCGCCGGGATCTGCCACTCGGACATCCACACCGTGCGCGGTGACTGGGGCCCGCAGCAGTACCCGTTGGCTCCCGGACACGAGATTGCCGGCGTCGTCACGGCCGTCGGGTCGGCGGTCACCAGCCATGCGGTGGGGGACCGGGTGGGTGTGGGCTGCATGGTCAACTCCTGTGGTGAATGCACCAGCTGCCTGGCCGGTGAGGAGCAGTACTGCCTGGTGGGCAACATCGGCACCTACGGTTCGGTGGACCGCGATGGAACGGTGACCCAGGGCGGGTACTCGACGCACGTTGTGGTCACGGAGAATTTTGTGGTGCGTATTCCGGAGTCCCTGGCGCTCGACGTCGCCGCGCCCCTGCTCTGCGCCGGCATCACCACCTACTCACCGCTGCGGCACTGGGGTGCTGGCCCCGGGACCCGGGTGGCCGTCATCGGCCTGGGCGGGCTGGGGCATATGGCGGTGCAGCTGGCACATGCCATGGGTGCCGAGGTCACAGTGCTCTCGCAGACGCTGAACAAGCGCGATGACGGACTGCGGCTGGGTGCGGACCACTACTACGCGACCAGCGATCCGGAGACCTTTGCCCAGCTGGCGGGCAGTTTTGACCTGATCATCAATACCGTCAGCGCGGTGCTGGACATCAGCGCCTATCTGATGTTGCTGGCTATCGGCGGGACGCTGGTCAATGTCGGGGCTCCGGGTGAGCCGCTGCCGGTGAATGCCTTCGCCCTGATCACCGGCCGCCGGTCGTTTGCCGGATCCTGCATCGGCGGCATCCGGGAGACCCAGGAGATGCTGGACTTCTGTGCCGAGCACGGCCTGGGGGCTCAGATCGAGGTGATTGAGGCCTCTCAGATCAACCAGGCCTATGAGCGGGTGCTGGCTTCCGATGTGCGCTATCGCTTCGTCATCGACGCCGCGACGTTCGCTGAGGGCGCCGCGGGTCTCGAAGGGTAGTGCTCGAGGGGGAGCAGCGCTGGGCTGGTCGGCCTGCGGCGACGACGGGCATGCATTTTCGGATGGTGTTCACTATGCTGAACACAACCGAAAGTGAGTCTCATGAGCACAGCATCTCCGGCACCCGCCGTTACCCGCGCCGCAGCGGCGCTGGACGCACTGGCTGCCTCCAGCACTGGCGTGATGACACTCAGCGATCTGGCCCGCGAGCTGGATATCCCCAAATCCTCCGCCTCCAATCTGCTCCAGGCTTTGGAAGAGGCGTCCTTGGTGCGTAAGCAGGGCCTCGGCTATGGCCTGGGGCGTAAATTGGTGGACCTCGGTGCCGCCTATCTGGACCGGCAGGATGATGTCCGTGAGTTCTATCGGTTCTGTGAAGAGTCGCCCACGCTGGTCAATGAGACCGTCCGGATCGCCATGCTCGATGGCGCGAACGTCATCTATCTGGCCAGGTACGAGGGGCATCCTGCCGTGCGGTTCACCTCCAATATCGGGGACAAAATGCCCGCCTCACTGTGCGCCGTGGGCAAAGCATTGCTGGCACGACTGCATGAGAAGGACCTGGAAGCACTCTTCCCGGAGGGGAAGGTGCTCCCGTCGCTGACTCAGTACTCGATCACCGACCCGGCTGCGCTGCGGGCGTCATTGAAAGAAGTCCAGGAGCGCGGCTATGCCTTTGAGGATGAGGAATCGACGCTGGGTGTGGTCTGCGTAGGGGTGGCGATTCCCACCCGCGGCACGCACGGGGCGAATCTGGGTCTTTCCGTGACGGCGCTCAAGGCCACCTTCACCCGGGAGTTGGAGCGTCGGCTGGTGGTCGAACTGCAGGAGCTGGCCCGCACCCTGGGGGCGCCCATGTCCCTGGCGCAGGTCGACTGACCCGCCCATTCACTCTCAGTGGCGTCATCCCAAAACGCGAACGATAACGGCGAGTGGGGCACTCCCGGAGTGTCGCCTGCGGCGCCACGCCGGGTCCCTCGCGCCCCACTCTTGAGCACCTGCAATCGCGGGTGCTCTTTCCGTTATCGTTCGCAAAATCCGTGGGGATCGCAGAACTCCGTCAGTAGAAGTACACCGGATCCACGGTATGCGGCAGCGGCTCGCCCACCTGGAACTTGGCCAGGTTGGAGATGAACCGCTCGGCGATGAGCCGGTTCTCTGCCAGGCTCAGCGCTGAGGTGTGCGGGGAGACCAGTACGCGCGGGTGTTCCCACAGCGGGCTGGATTCCGGCAGCGGCTCCTGCTCGAAGACGTCAAGGCAGGCGTAGGAGACCGTGCCATCCTCCAGAGCGGCCAGCAGCGCCTCCTCATCGACGACCGTCCCGCGGCCCACGTTGACAAAGATGGCGCCGGGCTTGAGTGTGGCGAACAGTTCGGCATTGAAGAGGTGTTCGGTGTACGGCGTGCCGGGCAGCGTGTTCACCACGGCATCGGCGTTGGCCAGCAACGGTCCCAGCCCGTCATTGGTCACGACCTCCTCAATGCCCTCGAGCTCGACCGCGGCGCGCTTGCTTCCGCTCACGCTCATGCCGAGGGCCTTGGCGAGGCGGGCGGTTTCCATGCCGATTTCGCCGAGGCCGGAAATCACCAGGTGGGAACCGGAGGCCAGCGGCGTGGGGACGCGCAGTGTGGGCCAGTGCTTGTTCTTCTGATCGATCTGCAGGTCCGCGACGCGCTTGAGGCCGTTCAGAATGCCCATCAGCGCAAACTCGGCCAGTGGCAGGGCGTGGACCCCGGCGGAGGTGGTCACCGTGACCCGGGCGAGTTCTTCCGGGCTCAGCTCTGCGGCGCGGACGCTGCCACCGGCACCGGCGGCCATGGCGTGGACCCAGCGCAGCTTCGGGTTCTCCCGCACGGCGCGCGCCAGCCCGGCGGCAGATTCATTGGGCAGGCCGTAGAGCGCATCAGCCTGACGGATATTGGCCCAGTACTGTTCCTCCTGCTCCGGGGTGCGCTGGAAGGCCGGGTCGCCGGAGTGGTCAGCGGGGAAACGTTCCGGCGGCAGAAGCGCCGGGTCGTACAGCACGGTCGCCTCGGGGGCGCTGCGCTGGATCTGCTCCACGAACTCTGCTTCGAGGGGGGCGCAGATAGCGATGGTCAGGGGGCTGCTCGACGGCACCTGCGGCGAGGCGCTGGATGAGGAGCTGGATGTCGGAGACTCTGTCATCTGTTCATCATACTGAAAGCTGGCTAGTATATTGGACATTATGAACGCAATGGAGCAGACACCCTCGGTGGCCTTCCTCGGCCTGGGCAATATGGGCGAACCCATGGCGCGGAACCTTCTGAGGGCCGGTTTCCGCCTGCAGGCCTGGAACCGCTCGGAGCCCGCGCTGGAACGGCTCAGCCAGGAGGGGGCGCAACGCCTCGCCGCAGTACAGGACGCCGCCGCGGCTCCTGTGGTGATGGTGATGCTGCCGGACCTGCCTCAGATTGAAGAGCTGCTGGTCCCCCTGGTCGAGGCCTGGACGGTGACGGCCGATGCCGATCAGGACGAGAGTGATCAGGACCAGAACCCTCAGGACCAGCCGCGCACCGTGCTGGTGGTGATGAGCAGCGTATCGCCGACCGGCATCGTGCGTCTGGGTAAGCGTCTTGCCCAGCTCAGCAACGGCCGCGTCGCACTGGTGGATGCCCCGGTCAGCGGCGGCACGGAGGGCGCCGCCCATGGCACTCTCTCGATCATGGCCGGTGGCACCGAGGCCGCCTTCGAACAGGCACGCCCCGTGCTGGAAGCGATGGGAACCCCGCGTTTGCTGGGCGCCCTCGGCGCCGGATCGCTCGCGAAGGCCTGCAACCAGGTGTTGGTGGGACTGACGACGGCGGCGCTCGCCGAAGCGGTGGTGGTTGCGGAACGTGCCGGGCTGGATGGTGCGCAGTTGCTCGAAGTGCTCGGTGGGGGACTGGCGGATTCGGCCGTGCTCCGGGTGCTGGGGCCTCGCCTGGTGGAACAGGACTACGCCGTCCGCGGGGCCGCACGCTATATGTTCAAGGATCTGGGATTCTTCCTCGAGGCAGCCCATGAGAGTGGCACCGATGCCCTGCTCAGCGGCGCTGCCCGCGCCCGGTACCGCTCGCTGATCGACCACGGGTACGGAGACCAGGACCTGTCCGTGGTGCGTGCCGAAGTGGAGCACGCCCAGGACTCAGCCGCCCAGCATTCAGCAGCAACGTCAGAGAAAGAAACAGATGAGCGACAGCACTGAAACGACCCAGACCGTCAGCTTTGACCTGAGCGGCAAACTCGCTCTGGTCACCGGCTCCAGCCGCGGCATCGGGCGCGCCATCGCCCGTGGTCTTGCAGAGGCCGGGGCGACCGTGGTGATCCACGGCCGCCAGCTGGCCACGGTGGAGGCCACCGCCCGGGAATTCGCCGCGACCTTCGGCGAGGACCGCGTGGTCACGGCCACCTTTGATGTCACCGATCCCGAGCAAGTGCGCGAAGGCGTGGCGGCTCTGATCGAGTCGGCGGGTGTGCCTGATGTGCTGGTCAACAATGCCGGCCTTCAGCACCGCGTCCCGCTGCTGGAGCTGGACTATGCGGACTGGGAGCGCGTCATCCGGACCGATCTGAGCAGCCTGTTCCTGATTGGCCAGGCCGTCGCCGGGCCCATGGTGACCCGTGGCAGCGGCAAGATCATCAACATTGGCTCGGTGCAGAGCGAACTCGCCCGGCCCACCATTGCGCCGTACACGGCTGCTAAGGGTGGCGTGCGGAACCTGACCAAGGCGATGGCGGCCGAATGGGCGCGTTTTGGCCTGCAGGTGAATTCCCTGGCGCCGGGCTACATCCACACCGAGATGACCCAGAACCTGGTGGACGATGACGCCTTCAACTCCTGGGTGATCGGCCGGACGCCTGCTGCTCGCTGGGGCACCGTGGAGGATCTGGTCGGCCCCGCCGTCTGGCTCGCCTCCGACGCCTCCAACTTCGTCAACGGTCAGACGATCTTCATCGATGGCGGCATGACCGCCGTCGTCTGAGCCCTGTTTGTTTTCACCCACCTTCACAGCCAACCCCCGGGAGAATCATGCAACCCAATACCTCCGTGATGATCTACGCCAAGGGCGATCTGCGCGTCGAAGAGCGTGCGATGCCGCAGCCAGCTCCGGATGAAGCGGTGGTGGTGATCGCTTACGGCGGCGTCTGCGGCTCGGATCTGCACTACTGGCGGCACGGTGCGGCCGGTCAGTCGATTCTGCGGGAGCCAATGCTGCTGGGCCATGAGGTTGTCGGCACCGTGGTTCAGGCCGCTGCTGATGGCAGCTCGCCCGAGGCAGGGGCTGAGGTGGCAGTGCATCCGGCCACCGCGCACGATGACGCCGCGCACACCCCCTACCCGGCCGACCGACCGAATCTGGCACCGGGTGGAACGTACCTGGGCAGTGCAGCCCACTACCCGCACACCCAGGGAGCCTTCGCCCGCTACGTCACTTTGCCGGGGCGCATGCTGCGAACCCTTCCGGAAGGGCTCTCGCTGCGGGATGCGGCTATTGCCGAGCCTGCCGCCGTCGCGCTGCATGCCGTCAAGCAGGCCGGGCCGATTGCCGGGGCCAAGGTCTTGGTGATTGGTGCCGGGCCCATCGGGGCTCTGGTGGTCGCCATCGTGCGCTCGCTGGGTGCGCGCGAGATCGTGGCGGTGGATCTGCAGGCCAAGCCGCTGGAGGTGGTGACCGAGCTGGGCGCCACCGAGACGATTCAGGCGGCAACCGAGGAGCAGATCACCACGGTTCAGGCCGATATCGTCTTTGAATCCTCCGGGCATCACAGCGGGCTGGGGCTCGCGCTGCGTGGCGCGACGCGCGGTGGCCGGGTCGTCATGGTGGGGCTGTTGCCCGCGGGGCCGCAACCGGTGGACATCTCGCTGGCCGTGGTGAAGGAACTTCAGATCAGCGGGTCCTTCCGCTTCAATGACGAGATCGATGAGGTGCTCACGATGCTGGCGGACGGCACGCTGCAGGCCGGTCCGGTGGTGACTGAGGTCTACCCCGTGGAGCAGGCACTGGAGGCCTTTGAGGTCGCGGGGAACGCCTCGCTGTCCTGCAAGGTGCTGCTGGAATTCTGAGGACCGCAGTGTCTCAGTAGGCTCAGTACACCCGGTTTCTCAGTACACAGCCAGCAGAACACCCACGCTCACGAAGAGTGAACCGAAAATCCGGTTCAACACTCGTTCTCCCCGGGGGCTGCGGCTGAAACCATGCAGTGATCGCGCGGTGGCTGCGAAGAACAGCCACATGACCAGAACATCCACGGTCACCACGGTGGCTGCCAACACCAGATACTGCGGCAGTAGCGGGAGATCCGGGCGGATGAACTGTGGCACAAACGCCAGGAAGAACACGATTGCCTTGGGGTTCAGCAGGTTGACCCAGAACCCCCGCCGGAGCAGGCTGAACGCTGACTCCGGGGCGGCGGCATCCTCCGTGGTGGGCTCGCTCACGGGGGCAAAGAACTTCCGGATGCCCAGGTAGACCAGGTAGGCCGCGCCGAGGTAGCGGATCACCTGGAACGCGATCGGTGAGGAGGCAACGAGCAGCCCGACCCCGGCCGCAACGATCACGATCTGGATGATGAGGGCAAGCTGTTGCCCCACGATGCCCCAGAGCGAGCGGCGGAAGCCGGAGTTCAGAGCATTGCTCATGGTGTTGATCGCCCCGGCGCCGGGGGTGAAGCTGATCAGGGCGCAGGCGGCGAGTAGGGCAAACCAGGTGGAGAGGGGCACGATGCGACTTTACCGTCTGGACTACTTCCCCTGGGTGGAGACTCCCGCGGCGGCATCGGCAGGGATCGCGTATCTCTTGCCACCAGCCAGCCAGACAACGTAGCCAAGAATCACCAGGACGATGCCCAGACTCGGCCCGATCAGCAGTGGGTCAGAGGCCTCGCCGCCGTGCTGGGCCGCGTAGTTGACCATCACCAGGATCCAGCTGAGCAACAGGATCACCAGAGCGGCGATCCGGGACAGATCCACCTCCAGCAGCTCCCGCAGGGCGCTGCGGTTCTCAGGTCGGGTCCAGTAGCGGCGGTTCGGAACGTTGACCAGCGCGCTGGGAAAACGTGGCAACCACTGGGGTAGGAAAGTGAGCAGCAGCGACAGGGCTGCGGCCACTATCGTCAGGAGCAGGGCGAAGCCGTTCTTCGAATCCCAGCGACTGGCCTGGCCGCCGGCACCGAAATGGGCAGGCACCTGATCCGGCGCCGTCATCTGGAACCAGGTCAGCAAGGCGCAGTAGATGAGAAGGGCGCCCACCAGGAGCAGCCTGGCCGTGAATCGTGCGGTCATGGGTTCAGCATAAGGGGCGGGACTGACGCTTTTTCGCGAGGGCATCAGGGAGTAGTCTGCTCCTGGCAGGGGGGATTCAGCCGTAACGCATGGCGGTAACGAAGAATCGACAGTCGAGGAAGTGTGTTGTGAGCCAACCTTTTCTTTCAGTGATCCGTGCAGTGACCGAATAGGTTAGCCATGTTGACGGCGGCGTTTCAGACGATCAGTCACAGCGGAGTCGATTTAGGCCTTCAGACGCTTGAAACCACGGAAAGCTACATTCTCATTCGTCTTCGTGATCAGGAGTTGGTAGCTTCAAGGCATCGGAACGGTGCAAACCTCGCAAAGACGATTGAGCAGTTCACCTTGAGTGACGGCAGCGGGATGACTGTGACCCTCGCTCAAAGAAGTACTCAGGGGGATGGGCCTTTTGCGGGAATTGTTGATCTGGCGTTTCCTTTGGTCCCCGGATTCGATCTTAAGTCGTCGATCGTTCTCGCCTCAGGCAAGGGCCAGTTGGTTTTCCTGGTGCTGACCTGAGTTCTTAGCGGCGGTGACGGTCAAAGTTTTGAGCACTTACCGGCTCCTCGCGGCTCGTGAGCCCCGGGAATCCAGGTCCCGGCGTGCCTCTGGGGGCGGTAAGTGCTTAAAACTTTGACGGTCGGGAGCGAGATCTCTCCGGGGGCGCCGGTTGAGGCCAGACGCCCGCAGTCCTAGGCTGAGGACAGCGGGCCGCGGCACCACAGGCCTGATCCAGCATCAGCGAAAGTCCAGCATCAGCGAAAGGACGGGCCTTGCCTGCCATCACCAATTGCCTGTGGTTTGACCAGAACGGCGAGGAAGCCGCTGAGTACTACTGCAGCATCTTTCCCCGGTCGGAAATCACCGCCATCTCGCGCTATGGAGATGGTGGCCCATTCCCGGCCGGAACTGCGCTCACCGTGGCCTTTGAACTCGACGGCCGGGCCTTCACTGCACTCAATGGTGGGCCAATGTTCACCTTCAACGAGGCAGTTTCCTTCCAGATCGACTGTGCCGACCAGGCAGAAGTGGACTACTACTGGGAGAAATTGGGCGATGGCGGCCGGGAAAGCCAGTGCGGCTGGATTCAGGACAAATTCGGCCTCTGGTGGCAGGTAGTTCCCACGGTTCTGCCGGAGCTGTTAGGCGGGGATGGAGAAGCGGCCGGTCGGGTCGCCCAGGTATTCATGCAGATGTCGAAATTCGACATCGCCGCTCTGGAAGCTGCCTATCGGGGCGAAATAAACCCGCGGGGCGAATAAACCCGGTCTCGTCAGGCGTGCGCCCGCCACCAGGCGACCGTTGCTGCTGCGGCGTCTGCCAGCGGCGTGGGGCCAAAACCCAACAGACCCTCGCTTGCCCGGGAGTCCATCACAAAGGGTGCTGAGAACTGGTAAGACAGCTCGGCGACGTCCTTGATGCCCGGCATCACGAGGCCCAGAGTGTGCAGCAACCAGGCAGGCACCACTCGCACCGGGGGCGCGGGGACTCCTGCCGCCTGGGCAAAGGCTTCAGCCATAGCCCCCTGGCTGAGCGCCGGGCCGGTCGGTGCATGCAGCACGCGGTTCCACAGCGCGGGCGATTGTGCCGCTGCGATCATGGCTGCTGCCAGATCGCCAATGTACGTGAAGCTGTGCGGCTGGTTGGCACTGCACAGGACGGTGACGGACTGCCCGGCCAGGATTCTGGGCACCATGCGCTCGCCCGCATGGGCGGTGCGTACCTGCGGCCCGAAGAAATCACTGGCCACCACGCTGACTGTATCCGCCGGGTGTGCTGCCCGTGCCTGCAGCAACTGGGTCCGGATGCCCCGCTTGCCACCCTGAGCCACCCGGGGGCTGGATTCCCGCATCAGCTGACCCGGCTCGCTGTAGGAGTAGAGGCTCTCCGGGAAGACGACCACGGCGCCCGCGGTCTGGGCGGCATCGAGCACCACGCGCTCGGCCCCGGGTAGCTCGGCAGCCCAGGCTTTTGCCGTGTAGGCGCTGCCGTGAATGCAATGGAAGATGGCGGCAGCGCCCTCGAGGTGCTGGGCCAGAGCCTCAGGTCGGGAGACGTCCGCTGAGGTCCGGGTGATCAGGGGGTGTTCGGGGCCGCTTCCGGAACGGGTCAGGATCGTGACGCGGTGGCCCTGGGTGGCCAGTTGCTCTGCCACGGTCCATCCAACCGGGCCTGCTCCGGTGACGACATAGTGCTGTTCCATGATGATTCCTCGCTTTGGTGAGCCTGTCGGTGAGTCATTCAGAGAGCGGTGCTCTCGAATTCAGCATGAAGCACGGATCAGTTCATGTCAAGAGCACTGCTCTCAAAAGTTATTGCCGCTCTCTGGTATGGCATTCTTGAGGCATGAACACTCCTCGGGATGCTTCGGCGGTATCAGCTACTCCTCGCGAGCGAGCGCGCGAGCGAACGGTTCGGGACATCATTCGACTGGGTAGGAAGCATCTGGCGGATCAGGGGGCTGCCGCCTTGTCCTTGCGAGCGGTGGCCCGGGATCTGGGGGTGGTGTCCTCTGCGGTGTATCGGTATGTCGAGAGCCGCGATGAGCTGCTGACGCTGCTGCTGATCGATGCCTACAACGAGCTCGGCGACGAGGTGGATGCGGCGCTCGCGGCAGTCCCAGAGCAGGACTTTCCGGGCAGGTTCATGGTGTTGGGGCGCGCGGTGCGGACCTGGGCGCTGCGCGAACCCGCCCGGTATGCACTGCTGTTCGGCAGTCCCGTTCCCGGCTATCAGGCGCCGGGGGAGCGGACCACGGTTCCCGGAACCCGGGTGGTCAACCGCCTGGTGCAGATTTTCGATGCCGCTTACCGAGCCGGCGCCCTGATGGAGGGCCAGCTGGCTGAGTCGCCCGTGGCGATGGCCCCGGCGCTGGCTGAGAATCTCGCGGCGGTCCGTGCGGAACTGGATCTCGCGATGTCCGATGATGCGCTGGCGAAGGGTGTCCTGGTCTGGACTTCTCTGTTTGGTGCCATCAGCTTTGAGGTCTTCGGCCAGTATGGGCCGGACACCTTCCCTGCCCGGGAAGAGCTGTTTGATCATCAGCTCAGCCTGCTGGCCGGGCTGGTGGGGTTGTAAGACCTATCATCGCGCAGGCCTGGGTCAAGGCCCCTTCCGCCCCGCTACCAGGCGGCATACGATGCAGGAGGAAATCCCTTCTTGCCACCCTTCCCGGCCTGATGACACAAGCATCTAAAAAGTTGAGCCGCATCGACTCACTTTAACTTGACAATGACAGACTCAAGTGTAAAGTTGAGTCCAGAACAAGCAATCTGAAAGGAAAACCATGTCCCGTGCAGTAGGAATCGACCTCGGTACCACAAACTCGGTGGTCTCCGTCCTTGAAGGCGGTGAGCCTGTCGTCATCGCCAACGCTGAGGGCGGCCGCACCACCCCTTCCGTTGTCGCCTTCTCCAAGAATGGCGAAGTCCTGGTTGGCGAGATCGCCAAGCGCCAGGCCGTCAACAACATCGACCGCACCATTGCCTCGGTCAAGCGCCACATGGGCACTGACTGGACCGTCGACATCGACGGCAAGGATTACACCTCGCAGGAAATCTCAGCCCGCACGCTGATGAAGCTCAAGAACGACGCCGAGAGCTACCTCGGTGAGAAGGTGACCGACGCGGTGATCACCGTTCCGGCCTACTTCAACGACGCCCAGCGTCAGGCCACCAAGGAAGCCGGCGAAATCGCGGGCCTGAACGTCCTGCGCATCGTCAACGAGCCCACCGCAGCAGCTCTGGCCTACGGTCTCGACAAGGGCAAGGAAGACGAGCTCATCCTGGTCTTCGACCTGGGCGGCGGCACCTTCGACGTCTCTCTGCTGGAAGTTGGCAAGGACGACGACGGCTTCTCCACCATCCAGGTCCGTGCCACCTCCGGCGACAACCACCTCGGTGGCGACGACTGGGATCAGCGCATCGTGGACTGGCTGCTGAGCCAGCTCAAGCTCAAGGGCATCGACCTCTCCAAGGACAAGATCGCCTTGCAGCGTCTGCGTGAGGCTGCGGAGCAGGCCAAGAAGGAACTTTCCTCCGCGACCAGCACCAACATCTCGCTGCAGTACCTCTCCGTCACTCCCGACGGACCGGTCCACCTGGACGAGCGCCTCACCCGCGCCAAGTTCGAGGAACTGACCAAGGACCTGCTCGAGCGGACCAAGAAGCCCTTCGAGGACGTGATCCGCGATGCCGGCATCAAGGTCTCCGATATCGACCACATCGTGCTGGTCGGTGGGTCCACCCGTATGCCTGCCGTGACCGAACTGGTCAAGCAGCTGGCCGGCGGCAAGGACCCGAACAAGGGCGTCAACCCGGATGAGGTCGTCGCCGTGGGCGCTGCCCTGCAGGCCGGCGTCCTCAAGGGTGAGCGCAAGGATGTTCTGCTCATCGACGTCACCCCGCTGTCCCTCGGTATTGAAACCAAGGGTGGCGTGATGACCAAGCTGATCGAGCGCAACACCGCAATCCCGACCAAGCGCAGCGAGACCTTCACCACGGCGGATGACAATCAGCCCTCCGTCGCGATCCAGGTCTTCCAGGGCGAGCGCGAGTTCACTCGCGACAACAAGCCGCTGGGCACCTTCGAACTGACCGGCATCGCACCTGCACCCCGTGGCGTGCCGCAGGTTGAAGTCACCTTCGACATTGACGCGAACGGCATCGTTCACGTCTCTGCGAAGGACAAGGGCACCGGGGCCGAGCAGTCGATGACCATCACCGGTGGCTCATCGCTCTCCAAGGAAGACATCGAGCGCATGGTCGCCGATGCCGAGGCTCACGCTGCTGAGGACAAGGCGCGCCGCGAGGCCGCTGACGTACGCAACAGCTCGGAGCAGCTCGCGTACTCGGTGGAGAAGATCCTCTCCGAGAACGACGACAAGCTGCCCGCGGACGTCAAGACTGAGGTCAAGGCCGATGTCGACGCCCTCAAGGCCGCTCTGGAGGGCACCGACGACGACGCCGTGAAGGCTGCGTCGGAGAAGCTGCAGGCCTCGCAGACCAAGCTGGGTGAGGCGATCTACGCCGCCGCCCAGTCGGAGCAGGCCGCTGGCGCTTCCGCAGGCGAGTCCGCCAACGGTACTTCGCCCGACGAGGACATCGTCGACGCCGAGATCGTTGACGACGAGCCCAAGAGCGAGAAGAAGTAGCCATGTCCACAGAGGACAACACTGCGGCACCCGGTGAGGATCCGCGCGACAGCGCGGGTCCCGCCGGGGGCGCGGCCGATCCCCTGGCTCAGGTTGAGGACATCCTCAACAACGCAGACGTGCCCGCGGAAGACTCCGTGACACAGGGCGTGGCGGCCGGTGAACAGCAGGCCGCCGAGCTCAAGAACGATCTGCTCCGCCTCCAGGCCGAGTATGTGAACTACCGCAAGCGCGTGGAACGCGATCGGGCCGTCGCGGGGGAGAGCGCCGTCGTCGGCGTGCTCAACTCGTTGCTGCCTGTGCTCGATGACGTGGAGGCGGCACGCACTCACGGTGACCTGGCAGACGGGCCGTTTGCCGCCATCGCGCTCAAACTGGAAGCGGCGCTGCAGACCTATGGTCTGGAGGCCATCAAGGAGACCGGCGTCCCGTTCGATCCCACGATCCACGAAGCACTGATGCAACAGCCCAGTGCCGAGGTTCAGGAAGATTCGGTCAGCCAGGTGCTCCGCGCGGGGTACCGCAAAGGTGAACGCGTTCTGCGCGCCGCCCAAGTGATCGTCGCCGTCCCGGAGTAATCGCTTTATTGGGTGTTCACCAGGTGCGCGACTGCCTCCCGACGGCGGCAACGAAATTCCGTCGGGAGGCAGTCGCGCACCTCACCCCCTACCATCGCGACTGTTGGAGTGCGTGACCGGGGCACACCCACCCATCCCGCGTAGCTCGGCCGCCGGCTGAAGACGCTAGGTCACCGCTGAAGACGACGATCAGATAGACATTTACTTCATTCGAAAGGAGACATCTTGGCTAGCCAGGATTGGGTCGATAAGGACTTCTATGCTCTGCTGGGTGTCTCCAAGGACGCCAGCGAAGCGGACATCAAGAAGTCGTATCGCAAATTGGCCCGAAAATACCACCCGGACCAGAACCAGGGTGACGCAGCCGCGGAGCGGAAGTTCAAGGACATCTCTGAGGCCTACTCGGTGCTGTCCAACGGGGAAGACCGCGAGCAGTATGACGCCATCCGCGCCATGGGTTCGGGTGCCCGTTTCAGCGCTGGGGGAGCGGGACCGCAGGGCGGTGCCGGGTTTGAGGACCTCTTTGGCGGCCTCTTCACCAATTCCCGGCAAAGCCGCTCCTCGGGGTTCACCCCTGGCTATGCGGACTCGGGGCTTCCGCCGGAGTTCGCTGACATCTTCGGCGGCGCTTACCAGCAGCCGCGTCCCACTAAGGGTGCTGATCGCACCGCACAGACCACCATCTCGTTCTCCGGTTCGCTCAAGGGCACCACGATCGGCCTGCGCGAACCCAACGGCGAGGTGATCGACGTCCGGGTGCCGGCTGGCATCAAGGACGGTCAGAAAGTTCGTGTCCGGGGCAAGGGTCAGCCTGGTTCGGCAGGCCCCGGTGATCTGATGGTCACCGTGCACGTCAAGCCGCACGGTTATTTTGTGCGCGATGGCGACAACATCCGCATCCACGTACCCGTCACCTTCGCGGAGGCGGCCCTGGGTGGCACCATTTCGGTGCCCACCACGGAGGGTGAGAATGTTACGCTCCGTGTTCCGGCCGGCACCCCGTCCGGGCGCACCTTGCGGGTCAAGGGCAAGGGCGTCAAGACGCCCAAGGCGACCGGTGACCTGTTGGTGACGGTCGACGTCGTCGTGCCGCAAAAGCTGAACAAGGATGCCGAGCAGGCAGTGATGGATTTCGCTGCGGCTACCGCGGACAGCGATCCGCGTTCCGGGCTGGCAGCCCAAGCAGTACTGTGAGCTGGCGATGACTGAGGATCTTTACGCACCGGTCTTCGTGATTTCGGTGGCGGCGGAGCTGGCGGAGTTGCATCCGCAGACTCTGCGCCAGTACGACCGGATGGGGCTGGTCTCGCCGAATCGTGCGCCGGGGCGCTCCCGCCGGTACTCCCGTCATGATGTGGATGCCCTGCGGGAGGTGCAGCGGCTCTCTCAGGAGGGCGTGTCCCTGGAGGGCATCAAGCGCATTCTTGAGTTGGAGAATCAGGTGGCTGCACTCCAGGCCAAAGTCAAGGAACTCACCGCACAGCTGGAACAGCAAGCTAATGCCAGCCGGGTTTTCGCGGCCGGTGTAGCCGGGGACGTGGTGTCGCTCAGCCGTGGCAAGCGTCCGCAGGCCCGCAGTCAGGCCCTGGTGGTCTGGAAGCCGTAGCCTCATCCATCACACCCACACTGAACGCGATTCGCGTCGGTTAAAGCACCCCGGACCCGGGGTGCTTTAACCGACGCGA
>NZ_JASSZH010000031.1 GCF_030271165.1 Psychromicrobium xiongbiense
CGCGAATCGCGTTTTTCGTCCATGGAGTCGTGGGGTTCCCTGGACTCCAGGGAACCCGCTAGCCCAAGAGGGTCTGAGCCCGAAATTTCCCGGCACCATCCTTGTAATACCCAGACAGTCTAGGTATTGTCGTGGTATGGCTGATGAACGACTTCGCGGCAATCTTGAATTGCTGGTCCTGGCCGCGCTCGAATCCGGCCCGGCTCACGGCTACCGTCTCGTGGAGTCGCTCGCGCAACGCAGCGGCGGTGTTCTGGATATCCCCGAGGGCTCGCTGTACCCGGCGCTACATCGCCTGGAGGACGCCGGTCACATTGAGAGTTCCTGGTCCCTGCACGGCGGGCGACGGCGTCGCACCTACTCGCTCACGCATAGCGGCACCGCTGCCCTTCAGCAGGAACGCGCCGCCTGGCGTACCTTCTCCCAGGCGGTCACCGCCGCGAGCACCGGCCTCCAGCTGGCGGGTGCCTGAGGTGGGCGCGCACGATGACGCCATCGACCGCTACCTGGACGAGCTCGCCGATCGCCTGAGCCTCCGGGCGCGTCTGAGCGGAAGCGAGCAGTGGCGTTACCTTCAGGAGGCGCAGTCGCATCTGCGGGACAGCCAGGAAGGGCTTCTTGCTCAGGGGTGGGCACCGGAGCAGGCCGCCCAGCAGGCGATTGACCGCTTCGGTGCGCCGGAGGTCATTGCGGCTGCGACGGCATCGTCCGTGGCCACCGCGTTGCGCGCTTATCTGGCCAGACTCTGGCCGATGGTTGGCCTGGGCCTGGTGGTGATCGGTGCCAGTGGCCTGCTGTCCGTGGCTCTGGAGGCGTTGCTCGGGCCGATGTTCTACGCCGGGGACCGCAACGGAACCACCTACACCCCGGCCCGATGCAGCGATTTTCTGGGGTTCTTCCCGCAGGCAGATTCCTGCAATGTGGCGGCGGCCCTGCACCATTCGGATGAGCTGATCTCCGAGCGCTTGATGGCTGGGATTCTGGGCGTGCTGCTTCTGACGGTATGGCTGGGTGCCCGGCTGGTGACCCGGGTGACTCATCGAGGAGGGACGCCCCGGGTAGCAACCACCGTCCCGGTGCGGAGTCAGCGACTGCTGGATCTCTCCACCTCCGCACTTTTCATGATCGTGGGAGCTCTTGGCCTGGCTTACACTGCGATCTTCACGCTGGGTCCGGCGCTCCGCGGGCAGGACATTGCCGGGGTAGGCGCCTCGCTCAGTGACGGCGTCGTCGCGCTTGCAGTCGGTCTGGTGCTGGCGGTCGTTTTTCTGCGCCGCTACCGACTCCTCCGGGCGCGGTCGGTGCGCCATCCGTAAAGCCAGCTACCGCATCAATAGCTGAATCAGCTGTGTTTGGCCTCAGCCTGGGCTGAGGCCGTAGGCTCGTGGGTATGACAGAACATGGCGCGAGGTCCGCAGCGACGCGGACCTCGTCCTCTGTACCCGATGCCGCTCAGAGTCCAGATTCACGACCGATGGTGTCGCGTCGCGGCGTCCTGGCCCCCGAGTACTTTCTCACCACCGTCGGCGCCTGCGCCCTGGTCTTTCTGGCAGCCTTCGAGTCGATGGCGGTCACCACCATCATGCCCCTGGTCAGTCAGGACCTCGATGGCGCAGCGCTCTACGCGCTGGCCTTCGCGGGGCCGCTGGCCAGCGGTGTCATCGGCATGGTGCTGGCGGGGATGTGGACCGATAGGTCCGGGCCTAAAGGACCACTTTTCGCCTCGGTCGCGGTCTTCGCGGCGGGGCTGGTACTGGCAGGCCTGGCCACGAACATGCCGGTTTTCCTGGCCGGCAGGCTGGTTCAGGGATTGGGCGCCGGTGCCATCAACGTGGTGCTCTACGTGCTCATCGCGCGCCTCTTCCCACCGATCCTGCACCCCAGGATCTTCGCCGCCTTTGCCGCAGCCTGGGTGGTTCCCTCGATGGTCGGGCCGTTCTGTGCCGGTCTGGTCGCTCAGGCCCTGAGCTGGCACTGGGTGTTCCTGGGCGTCGTCGTGCTGGTCATTCCGGCGCTGGTCATGCTGCTTCCTGCGGTGCGGAAGCTCGATGCCGGGCAGCCGGGCGGGGATCTACAGGGGGCTGAGGAAGAGCAGGCGGGCACCTCGACGCAGCCTCCGACGACGCCCCCGAAGACCCCGGTTTCAGCTCCGCTCCGTTTGGGGCTCGCGGCTGTGGTGGCACTCGCGGTGTTGGGCCTGAACCTCTCGGTAGAGCTCGGTGCCTGGGCCTGGCCGGCTGCAGGCCTCGCCATCGCCGTTGCGGTACTGGCGGTGCGTCCGTTGCTGCCAGCCGGAACGTTGCGTGCGCGCCGCGGACTGCCGACGGCGGTCCTGCTGCGTGGGCTGATGTCCGCAGCGTTCTTCGGCGCGGAGGTCTATGTGCCGTACCTGCTGATAGATCATTACGGTTTCAGCCCCTCGATCGCCGGGCTGGCTCTGACCTTTTCCGCGCTTGCCTGGGCACTGGGCTCCAACCTTCAGGGTCGATTCACGGTCCGGCTGACCAGCGCCGTCGCGCTACGGATTGGCACGGCAGCCCTGACGGCATGCGTAAGCGGTATCTTCCTGGCAGCGCTGGCTGGATGGCCGCCCGTGGTCATCATGGTCATCTGGATCCTCGGTGGTGGCGCCATGGGCCTGGCATACCCTCGGCTCACCGTGTCTATCCTGAGCTTGTCCACCCCGGACAACCAGGGATTCAACTCATCGGCGGGCAGCGTCAGCGATGCCGTCGGGGGTGCCTTGTCGATGGCGATGACGGGGCTGCTCTTTCACGCTGTTGCCGGGTTGTCGTTCCCTGCGGTTTTTGCACTGACCGTCCTGATCGCGGTCCTCGCCCTGATCGTCGCACCTCGTCTGGCGGTGCGGGGCTGAGCGTCAGTCCACCAGTGATGAGCCCACCAGTGATGCTGCCGCGAGCCTGACCGGTTCCACCAGCCCGCTCCACCGTCCGGTCAAAGTCCACTGGCCCTCTGGCGCATCCGCGGCGTCCACCAGGCGTGCAATCTGCAGGGCGAGACCTGCGGCCGTGACCCTCGCTAGCGTCCCGGCCGTGACGGGCCACTGAGGGCTCGCAATGATCGGGACGGCCTCCGAGCCGCCCGAGCCCTGGACAGCGGCGGTACTGGGCCTCGGTTCCAGGGCGCCATCGACCTCCACGAACTGTTCTGCCTGCTGCCCGCCGGTGAGCATGGCCGTCGCGAAGGCAGTGAGGAACACGGAGTCGGCACAGCCGTCGTAGACCCAGCGGGTTCCCAGCACGGAGTGCTCCATGGTGCCCACCAGCCAGGCTTCGGCTCCCGGTAGCGGAGCGCCGCGGTAGCTCAGCGGCACGTGGCAGACGCGCTCGCCATCGCTGACCAGATGGGCCTCCAGACCCACCTCCCCGTCGGGATCGTCAAAGCGGTAGGAACCGAGAAGCTCCAGCGGAGCCCCGGCTCCCGCGGGACCCCAGGGCTGGGACGGCAGATAGTGCTGGATGAGTTCGAGTTTGCTCGGCGTCAGGGTTGCCCGGTGCAGGAGTGCCATGGCCTCAGCTTAAGGCAGCTCTGAGCTCCGCGATCAGCGCCGGGTCCTCGCAGGTGGCCGCAAAGGCCGAGATACGCCGTTCGATTTCCCGGCTGAGCAGCCAGCGGCCCACCGGATGAGTCAGCCACCGCAACCAGCCTGGACGGCAGGAAAAGGTGTATTTCCAGACCGCCCGGGTGCCGGCATCGTGCTCTGCAAACCGCCAGCCACCGCCAAACTGGACGAAAAACCATGGCCCCTGGATCATCTTCATTCCCACCGACTGTGGCGGCGTGTACGAGACGTATTCGCTGATCATCAACAAGCCCAGCCGGGAGCGTGTGCGCGTCCGCACGCCCTTGGCTGCCAGCTGTGCTCCGTCCAGGAAGCGCTGGGAACGGATGAACGGATCCCAACGCAGACGGAATTCCCCGGTGGTCTGGGACAGCTTGAAGGCTGTTTCCCGGTCCAGGGCGATGATTCGTTCGCTGACTACGTGCGGCATGGGTGCTGGTCTGCTCGCTCAGCCGGCGCTCAGGCTGCGAATGAAGGTCACCGCGGCCCCGATCAGCACGATGACGCCGAGACCGCCAAACACGAGCCCCAGATAATTGGCGAAGCCCCAGGGCGCATTGATCAGCCCGGGCAGCTGGTTCTCCAGCTCGACGGCGGGCTGGTCACCCAGCCGATAGGTCACCTTCTGCCCCACGACCTGGGCCTTGGTGGAGAAATCGGAATACCAACCGGCCGGGTCAGAATTCCCCACACTTGTCCTGGGGAAATGCTTGGTGCTCAGGGTGTGAGAGCTGCCGTCTGCGCCGGTGAACGTCAACTCCATATCGGAGACGGTGGTGTTGCCGTCGGTATTGGTCCAGATCTTCACCCGCGCATCGGTGACCACTCCGCTCAGTCCTGCAGCCTGCAATTCTTTGGCCGCGTTCCGCCCGGATTCCGCGCCGTTGAAGACAGCGAGACCAAACCACAGGAAGGCACAACCGAACAGGGCGACGATGATGGCGACAGTCATGGAAGCCTTCCTGGACCGCCGTGCTGGGCTGGGCTGGCGGGGTGCCTGGGGAGGCGGAGCTGGGTAAGACGCCATGACTCGAGCATATCCAGCCGGGCTGGGAATCTGAGGGGAATCGGTGATGGGCAGATCTCCCCATGGTCTGATCCATACCGAGCCGGTAGCGTACTGGGAGAACCTACGACTCGCGGACCGCCTGGCGTGGGCATCCGTTCAGGAGACTTCAGGAGAGACCATGAATGATCAGATGCTGGGAGCAGATCCCCAACAGCTTCGGGATCTTGCGAAGCTTTTCAGTACCTCCTCCCAGCAGATCGATCATGCTGTCAACCTTCTCCAGCCGATCGTGGAACGCGTCCGCTGGTATGGCGGTGATGCTTCCGCGTTCAAAGCGAACTGGTCCTCACGCATGCGCCCGCAACTGACCGATGCCCGGACGTACCTGGAGGCCACTTCCAAGGATCTGGTGGGGCAGGCAGAGCAGCAGGAAAAAGCGTCCGCTGTGGAAGGCGGGGGCGGACCAGGCTTGCTCCAGCAAATACTGGACCAGGGTAAGCAAGTCCTGAGTGATCTTGAGAAGACCGCAGCTCACAACGCGGCGCTCCAGGATCAGCTCGCCAAAATGCATGACGCCTCCAAAGCCGATGTTGAAGCCTGGTGGAAGTCGCTCTCTGACGCAGACAAGCAGTATCTCCTGACTCAGAACGGTGCGAATAACATCCCGCTGGCAGAGCAGCTGGCAGAACTACAAGGAAAACTTCCTGCGGATGCCATGCATGCGGCACAGCTGGCGTTGACCGACAAAGCGCTGTCCACGATGCCGGTCTACAAGGACAAGGAAGCGATCGGCATCGACGGCCAGGTGGCCTGGGTTCACGGCGGTGCACACGTCGGCACTGAGATCACCAAAAATGCTGACGGCTCAGCAACCCTGAAGGTCTACGGTGATCTGGGCGGCGGCGTCAATACACCAAGCACAAAGGCCGGCGTCGGTGTGACCCTCACCGGCGAAGCCAGCCGCACCTATAAATTCAACAGCCTGGCCGACGCTCAGGCCGCCCAGAATCAGATGATCCATGACCTGCCGCCGGACGACTTCGGCAAGATCGAACACGCCGTCGACAATCCCGGAAAGTATGTGCTGGACACCCTCAATCAGGCGGCCGACAAGCACGGCGTCGTCTCTCACGACGACAAACTCAAGGGAACCGTTTCGGTGTACGGCAAGACGGACCTGGGTGGGGATGTCAAGGGTCAGGCAAGCCTGGACCTGGCATACGAGCAGAACCTCACTAACGGCACCTCCACCGGTACCGGAACAATCAAGGCCGATGCCAAACTCGATCTGGGCGGCGGCGCAAAACTTGAGGGCGCTGGAGAGGCAGGGGTGACGGTCAGCTGGGATGCCGACCACAACATTCAGAAGCTTTCCCTGGACGTCAAGGGCACTGTTCAGGACTCTCTCAAGGCCGCTGTCAATGCGGACGGAACACCGTCCGGGCAGTCCAATGGAGTGAGTTCCACGTTCAAAGCCGGTGAGCAGGTCAGCGCAAAGATGGAGATCTACGCCACCCCACAGAATCAGGCGATGATTAACAGCTTCATCAACCACACCGCCGTGGGCGATTCGGTGGCAGCCGGTCAGGATCTGGCGAACATCTACCACGCCAGCGGTGTGACTCTCCAGGGAAATGCCGTGGTCAAGAGCGAGAACAACTGGGTGGATATCGATACTGGGGTGGCCAGCCTGAAAGCAGGTTCCACTTCTGAGGTGACCACCAATGTCGGAACCGTCTACAAAGCTCCCTACACCTCAGACTATCAATCGGTCACCCCGGCGGACCGAAAGGGCTAGTGTGCCCGTTGTGATGTCAGGAGTGCGGAAGACTAGGTCAGGATTTACTGTGTCAGAAATCTTCAGTGAGAGGGCCAGCAAGTGACTATTGAGATTCGTTCCGATATCGGGTTCACCGCCCAACTTCCGGAGGGCTCGTTGATCCTGGAGGAGTCCCAGGCCGGGCCGGATTCGGAACAGATCAGCCTGCCCGGAGACGTCCTGTTCTCGATCGAGCGAATCACCGATCTGGTGCATGACTACGCCGAGGCCACCGAGTGGACCGAGAAGTCGGCAGCGTACTACCAGCAGGAGTTCGATGGCGCCGTGCTCACCCAGGGGCGGCTGCAGAGCCCGGGCAAGGAGGTGTACGCCGTTGCCGTGAGCTTTGCGGATGCGGAGCAGACGCCCAGAATCGCCACCGTGATCGGCATCCGTTTTCTCAGCGGTGAGTTCTTTGGTCTCACGCTGATTTCGGTACATGCAGATCCGCAACCGCAGGCTGACCTGCAGCTGATCCAGAGCCTGGTGGACGGCATCGAACTGAGCTGAGCCCACTCCGATCCGGTCCGCAGGGCCTTAGCCGGCCTTGCGGAAGGTCAGGTCGCGGATGGTTCGCCCGGCCTTCAGCGCCTTGTTCTCGAAACTGGTGACGATGCGGCCCTCGAAACGGGGAGCCCAGTCCTGATGCAGGTTCTGCAGGCTTGATCCTTCACCGACCTCGAGCATCTGCTCCGCATAGTGTTCCCAGTCCGTGGCCAGCCGCCAGACACCGCCCGGAGCAAGTGCATCGGCCACCAGTTCAGCGAACGCCGGAGTGACCAGGCGGCGCTTCTCATGCCGACTCTTGTGCCACGGGTCCGGGAAGAAAGTCCACACCTCAGCCAGGCTTCCCGGCTCGCAGGCCGTGGCGAGCACTTCCGGCGCATTGGCCTGCACCACCCGCACATTGTCCAGACCCAGAGCCGCTGCCCGCTGCACCGTCTGAGCCAGTCCCGGCAGATATACCTCGACCGCCAGGAAATTCCGTTCGGGCGTCTGCGCTGCCGCGTGGGCAATGGCCTCACCCAGGCCTGAACCGACTTCGAGCACCAGTTCAGCTTCCCGGCCAAAGGCCTGGGCGGCATCGAACCTGTAGTCCGGGTCCACCGAGGTGTCCGCAATGAGCCGGGGCATCTGCACCAGATACTGCTCGCGATGCTCTTCCCAGGCCTTTTCGCGACGGCCCTGCAGTCGGCTGCCGCGGCGGACAAAACTGACCGGCTGCGGCCGGTAGGTGCTCTCATTCATCCCGTTGAGTGTACCGACTGATACACTAAGGGGGTGGTGCGGCGCTTCCAGTGCCCGCCTGCGTCGATGAACGCCTCTCTTCTGTCCCGCCAATGATCTGATCCACCGTGCGGTTGACCTCGAGTTTTCTTCGGCGAAACCCTGTGCCGTGTCTTATGGCCATGGGGCCGATTCTTTGATGGAAAGTTGCCATGACTTCCTTTGCTTCTCTGGGCGTCCCGCGCGCTCTTGTCTCTGTCCTTGATGCCCAGGGCATCACCGAACCCTTCCCGATTCAGACCAAAACTCTTCCCGATTCGCTGGCCGGCCGGGACGTCCTGGGCCGTGGCCGCACAGGCTCCGGTAAGACGCTGGCCTTCGCACTGCCCCTTGTGGCAGGTCTGGCGGAGAACGAGGCCGCCTACCGCCGTCGTCCGGGCCGTCCGCTGGGGCTGATCCTGGCTCCGACCCGTGAGCTGGCCACCCAGATCAACGCCACGGTGGAGCCGCTGGCCAAAGCCATGGGGCTCAACACCACGGTGATCTACGGTGGCGTGTCCCAGCAGCGGCAGGAACGCGCCCTCAGCGCGGGTGTGGACATCGTCATCGCCTGCCCCGGCCGCCTGGAAGACCTGATGCGTCAGCGTTTGGTCAGCCTGGAAGCCGTGGAAGTGACCGTCCTCGATGAGGCCGATCACATGGCGGATCTGGGATTCCTCCCGGTCGTCAAGCGCATCATGGACACCACTCCGGCCAAGGGCCAGCGCCTGCTCTTCTCCGCGACCCTGGATAACGGGGTGGACAAGATCGTCCAGCGCTACCTCAGCTCCCCGGTCACGCACTCGGTGGACGAGCCGAAGGCCGCGGTTTCCACCATGGAGCACCATGTGCTCTCGGTGGCGGATCAAAATGCCAAGAAGCAGCTCATCGTGGAACTTGCCTCCGGTAAGGGCCGTCGCGTGCTGTTCATGCGGACCAAGCACCACGCCCGCAAGCTGGCCAAAACGCTGACCGATGCCGGTATCCCCGCGGTGGATCTGCATGGGAACCTCTCGCAGAATGCCCGCGACCGGAACCTGGCTGAGTTCTCCTCCGGTGAGGTGCGGGTTCTGGTGGCCACCGACGTCGCCGCCCGCGGTGTGCACGTGGACGATGTCGAGTTGGTCATCCACGTTGACCCGCCCACCGAGCACAAGGCGTACCTGCACCGCTCGGGTCGTACCGCTCGCGCGGGGTCCGAGGGCACCGTCGTGACCCTTTCGCTCCCGGAGCAGCAGCAGGACGTCAAGAAACTGATGCGTGCCGCCGGCGTCGAGGTCGCCTTTGAGAAGGTCCACCCGGGTTCGCCGCTGGTGGCAAAGCTGGTGGGTGAGGTTGCTGATCAGGTTGATCCGCGCACCCGCGAAGCTTTGCGTGCCGCCAAGGCTCCGCAGGCCGGTGGAGGCCGTTCCACCGGCGCGAATGCCGAGCGCAAGCGCGCCCGTCGTGAAGGCCAGGGTGGCTCAGGCCGGCGTCCGTCAGGCCAGGGCGCTTCGGGTCAGAGCGGTTCGCACCAGGGCGGTTCCGGCCGCGGCGGACGTTCCGAAGGAGCGCCCGCTGGTGGCTCCCGCACCGGGGGGGCCCGCACGCCAGCCTCTCGCGAGGGCCGCAGCCGTGCCCGCCACGGTGGCGGAAGCGCCCCGGTGTACTCTTCGTCGACCGGCGGGTCATCTCAGCGGGCCTCCCAGCAGGGATCCGGCCGCCCGTCGAGTGGGCAGGGCCGCAGCCAGCAGGGATCGAGCGCTGCGCCGTCGTCGCGCCCCCGCTCCGGCGGCCCGCGCCGTGCCGGAGCTCCGGCCAGCAACGCCCGCCGAGGCTGATCTCACGCCCGCCGTCCCAAGCTCCCGACTGAGTCGACACTACGGGAGCGTTGGGACGGCGGGCGGACGTCAGCGAGATGTGTCGTCGACGGTTTCGACGCTGATCACCCGGATCCGCTTCGGTTCACTGCGGCGCTTCCGCAGTGCCAGACGGATTCTGCGCAGCACCACGCTCACGCCGATCGCCAGAAGAAACGCGATGGCCAGTTTGAGCAGCCACGGCCAGTTCAGGGCAGCAAGCACCAGGTAGATCACCACAAAGCCCAGAAACTGCAGGCCAAGATCCAGCCAATCCACCCGTGAACGCATGTTCACACCTTAGCCCCCTGACAAGCGGGCCCCCTGACAGGCGCCCTCGACGCCAGCACGGGGCAAGGGGGCTTAGCTGCGGATGGCGTGCCGCGGGCTGTCCGGGTTCATCACCGAATGACGGCGTCCGTACAGGAAATAGATGAACAGGCCTATGACGAGCCAGACTCCGAAGCGCAGCCAGGTCTCCCAGTGCAACTGCGAAATCAGGAAGAGCGAGAATCCGACGCCGATGACGGGCACCACCGGCATCAGTGGCAGGCGGAAGGTCCGCGGCGCATCCGGCTTGGTGTACCGGAACACGATGACGGCCACGCAGACCACGACGAAGGCCGCCAGAATGCCGATATTGGTCAGATCTGCCACGGCCCGGATCGGCAGGACGCCGGCAAAAATCGCGGAGCCGATGCCAGCGATCCAGGTGACGCGCTGAGGGACGCCCCGCCGGTCCACCGCGGAGAACCACTTTGGCAGCAGACCGTCCCTGCTCATCGAGAACCACACTCGCGTCACACCGAGCAGGAAGGTCAGCATCACGGTGAGGATGGAGAGCACCGCGAAGACCGAAATGATGCTGGCGATGATTGGCAGTCCCACCCCGGCGAAGGCGGAAGCGAAGCCCGCCTTCGGATCGATGCTGTGGTAGTTCTGCATACCGGTGAGCACCAGCGTGGCCGCAACATAGAGCAGCATGGCGATGATCAGCGAAAAGATGATCGCCTTGGGCATATGTTTGCGTCCGTCCTTGGCTTCCTCCGCCGCGGTGCTCATCGCGTCGTAGCCGAACACCGCGAAGAACACGGTGGCTGCGCCGGTGAACACCGGCCCAAATCCGCTGGGCATGAACGGGTTGTAATTGTTGGTGTTGATGTAGAAGATGCCCAGGCCGATGATGAAGAGGATCAGGACGATCTTCACCGCCACGGCAACCAGCTCGAACCGTCCGAAGGCCTTCGTCCCGCGGCTGAGGATGAACGTCACTACGAGGCAGATCAGGATGGCCGGAAGATTGATGCCGCCGCCTGCCTGGTCAAACGTCTCGGTCAACCCGGTGGGCAGGTGGATGCCGAATCCGGCCAGGAAGGCATCAAGATAGCCGGAGATACCGATCGCCACCACGGCCACGATCGCGATGTATTCCAGCAGTAGATCCCAGCCGATGAACCAGCCGATAATTTCGCCCAGGGCGACGTACCCGTAGCTGTAGGCCGAACCTGCCCGCGGGATCATCCCTGCGAACTCGGCATAGGAGAGCGCGGCGGCCGCGGAGGCCAGTCCGGCGATCAGGAACGAGATGAGGACGGCGGGGCCGACTCCTGCGTTGTTGGCATCGCCATGGGCTACCAGCCCGGCGAGGGAAAAGATGCCGACACCCACGATGCCGCCGACGCCGATGGCTGTGAGCTGCCAGAGCCCCAGACTTTTGAATAGACCGCTGTGTTCGGATTCTTCCTGCATATCGTCCACCGGCTTTCGCCGCCAGATCGAGTAGGGGTTGGCTGCACTCATAATGTCCTCCGGATCGTTGACCCTGACTTCTGGTGTGGCCATCCTAGCCTTGGAAAATCCGAAGATGGGGAAAACCTCTGTTTCCGGCACCAGGGCGATGCCCGGAAACGGAGGTTCTCGGAAACCTACCGGCCCGTCGGCGCAGACTTTCAGGCAGCGACGACGCTCGCTTCTTCCTCCGACGTGGCGGCGATCGTGTCGTCGGCGAGGCGGCGGCGTCGAACGCTCGCCAGGTGGCCGACCGCGATCAGGCCCAGCCCTGCCGTGGCCCACAGAGCCAGACGCAACCCATCCCAGCCGAACTGATCGCCGGGGAAGTAAGTGAGTGCCCGCGCCGCGTCAAGCCACGCAGCACCATTCCAGAAGGTGTTCAGTCCGCTGAAGAATGCGGGGGAGAGGGTTGTGGGGAAGATCCCGCCGCTACTGGTGAAGTTCAGCATGACGAAGAGTAGCGTCAGCGTCGGCGTAGTCCACTTGCCCAGGAAGGGGTGGAGCCCCACGCCGATGGTGATGATGCCGAAGGAGTACAGCGAGGCCGTCAGCCAGATGCTCCACTCGTTGCCGGCAAGGACCTGATAAATCGGCCCGGCGACGATGACGCCGATGCCGGAAACCACCAGGGACACCACTGCAGAGACCAGCATCCGCCATCCGATGGCCAGTTTGGCGGTGCTCGCTGCCACGGCGACAGCGCTGGCGTAGGAGCCGACGCTCAGCGCCACGAGCAGGAAGAACAGGCCCTGGGCGGTAGGATCATGTTCCCCACCGGGGCGCACATCGCTGACGGTCACCGGAAGTTTCTGCTGATAGGCCAGCGGCAGGAACACTTCCTGGGCGGCGGAGGACTCAGCGTCTGAGTAGGCCTTGGATACGTAGATGGTGGCATGCGTGGCGTCCGTGTCGTAGGCCGCCGCGATCTCATGGTGGAGCAGTTGCTGCTGGGCTTCTGCTGCGGTCGCCACGGTGGTGACCTGAAGTTTCCCGGGTGCCGAATCGTTCATTGTCTGCGCCAGAACTTTCACCGCCGGGCTCTGGCCGACGATGGCGACGGGCAGGTTGTGCGGTGTCGGCTCGTGGAAAGCACCCAGGTAGAACACTGCCATGCCCAGCCCCAGGAACAGCGGGATGATCAGATGCGCGGCAATGGATTTCCAGGCGCCCGATGGCGGCCAGGGGAGTTTGTGCCGGATCGGCGGGAAAGCAGAGGTGGGAGTGGGCGTGCGGTGAAGGGACATGATGGCCTGTCTGCCGAGAAGATCGCGATTGCGATGGTTAGGTTCCCTACTAATAGTAGAGCTACTTGTTGCATTCTGCAACAAGTAGCTCTACTAGGCTGTGTTCATGGATTCCTCCTCGCGTGAGGCCGCGATGTCCCGCGTTCAGAGTGCGCTGACCACGATCAGTCGTCGTGGCATCGCGCGTGTCCGTCGGGCCAATGGTGCGCTCTCGGATGTCGATCGGTCGCTGTTGAGCCATATCGGTGCCCATCCAGGATGCCGGGCGGTGGACATCGCGGCCCACTTCCAATTGAGCCGTTCGACGGTGTCGCGGCAGCTCGGCGCCCTGATGGAGCTGGGATGTGTGACCACCGGCGGCCAGCCCGAGGGTGCGTCAAGCCTGGGCCGTAGCCAGGGGCTGCATCTGACCGCGGCCGGGCAGGACATTCTCAGCGAGGCGGGGCGAATTCTGCGAGCTGCCCTGGCGGAGCGCCTCGCTGACTGGTCTGCGGAAGACATTGAGGATTTTGCCCGGATGCTGGAGCGTTACACCCGGGACACCTGGAGCTGAACCGGGCCTCGCCGCCCCCAGTCGGCTCAGGAGGACGGCATCGTGCGCCTGCCGGAGGGCTCCAGGTTGATCCCCAGATGCCTCGGTGTGCGCAGCACGACCGAGCGGTCGGCGATCTCTGCAAAGGGGAGCCGTTCCGCGATATGCCGTTCGAGGCGGGTGATGTCCTCCATACGGCGAAGCCATACCGCCATCACCAGGGAGTACTGCCCGGCGGTGGTGGTGATCAGGCGAACCTCCTCCAGGCCGCGAAGATTGCCAGCCACCTCGCTGACCCGTGAAGCCGGTGTCTGCAGAAAATACCAGGCGTACACCGGCCAGCCTGAATAGGGCCGCGCCACCTCCAGGCGGAGGATAACGCGCTGCTGGGCCACCAGGGTGGTCAGGGCGCTCCTGGTGCGCGGAATGCTGATGCCCAGAGCTGCGGACATGCTGGCCACACTCGCCCGGCCGTCCTCCCGCAGGAGGGCCAGCATGCCATGCTCAATCTCGGGCGGAACCTGCCGCACTGCCGCACGGGCGACCGGCACAGCATGTTCCAGAGCCCGGACCTCAGTGGTAGTCAGCGAACGCAGGCGCCAGACCTGCGCATCCACCACCAGCTGGATGGAACGGTGCGTGCGCAGGCGTTGGATGCCTTCGACGGTAGGAATGCGATCAAGGAGATAGCGGGCCAGGTCCGCATCATCGCGGCAGAAGAGGGTCACGAGCATGTCCCGGCCGCCAGCGGTGAGGTCGATGGTGAGCACCTCGGGATCCTCTGCCAGCTGTTGTGCCACCGAACGGACGCTGCTGGGGGCGCATTCAATCTCCAGGAAGGCGCCCACTCTTTCTGTGGTCGCTCCGCGGTATGCCGCCACCCAGCACAGGCCCTGTTCGCGCAGGTTTTCCCAGCGCCGGGCCACCGTGACTGGATCCGCGCCGACCACGGGCGCGAGCGCAGTCCAGGCGGCTCGTGGCCGGACTTGTAGGGCATGCAAAATTCGAAGATCGAGCTCATCGAATTCAAAATCCTGCATAAACGCCTCCCGAACAGGAATTATCCTGCAATTTTACGCTAGTGAAACACGTCACAACTACCTTTTGGGGAGTCGCTGTGACAACCCATTCGCCGTGATCACTCACTCGTTGTTGAACCCTGAAGGACATCCCATGACTGCATCGACGTTGCGTTCCGACGCACCTCGTACCCGGGTCTCGCTGAAGTGGCTCTGGCCGCTGGGCGCGCTCGCCTTGGTTCTGGCCTCGCTGAGCCAATTCATCGGCCCTGCGGTCATCCCCCTGGGCATCGCTTCCATCACGCTGCTGCCCATGGTCTGGGGAATCCTCGCCGGCGGCATCATCTCCGGCCAGCGCTTCCGGCCATTCCCTGTCCGGCTCCAGTCCGCTGCAGGCTCGATCATGGGCATCGCGGTTCTCGTGCTGGTGGCCAGCCTGGCATTCACCATCGGCCCCAATGTTCCCTTGCTGTTCAAGGCTGGCCCTGCGCTGCTGCTCCAGGAAGTCGGGCATATGCTCGGCACGCTGGTGCTGGCCCTGCCGCTGGCCGTCGTGCTCCGGATGGGCCCGGCGACCATCGGCGCCACCTTCTCGATCGACCGTGAGGGCTCCTTCGCCATCGTGAGCGATAAGTACGGTCCGGAATCGGATCAGTACCGCGGTGTGCTCTCCATGTACCTCTTCGGCACGCTCTTCGGTGCCCTGTTCATTTCGGTGCTCGCCTCGCTGATGACCTCGTTCAAGGTCTTCGATCCGCTCGCTCTCGCCATGGGCGCCGGGGTGGGCTCGTCCTCCATGATGGCGGCAGGTGCAGCAAGCGTCGCCAGCCAGTACCCCGGAATGAAGGACCAGATTTTCGCCGTCGCCGCAGCCTCGAACGTGGTCACCGGCCCGATCGGCGTCTATGTAGCCGTCTGGATCGCCCTCCCGCTGGCGGACAAGATCTACCACGGCATGACCAGTCGCTTCCCGGCTCTCGCTGGTAAGGACGGCCAGGATCTGGCACCCGCACTGACTGCCGGCAGCATCGCAGCCGAGGTCAAGAGCGTTCTGAACGTGACCAAGGTGCCGCTGACCATCTCCATGCCCGCACTGACCGTGATCGGCATCATCATCTCCGCCATCGCCGCCAAGAGCTTCAGCTGGAACATGGTCTGGGGTTACCTGATCATTGATGCGCTGATCCTGGCCAGCATCGGCCTGTCGAGGCTGTGCCGCGGCAAGGTCATCTCGATGGTGTTCATCATCACCCTGGGCACGCTGCTCTCCAGCCCGATCTCACCGATTGCCTCGTTCCTGGTCAGCATGGTGACCAGTGTCAACTTCCTCTCGATCACCACGGTGGTGCTGACCTTCGCCGGGCTCAGCCTCGGTAAGGACCTGCCGCTGCTGCGCCGCGTCGGATGGCGCATCATCCCGGTGGGTCTGGTCGCCATCGCCTCCTCCTACCTGTTCTCCACCTTCATTGCTGAGTTGATTCTCCGCAACTGGAAATAAGCGCAACGCAGTCTCCACGATTCACCTGTTTTTCTGAAAGGCAACCCTCAATGCAGAGCACCGACACCGCCATCGACCTCGATCAGGTCAAATCAGCCGTCACCTCCACCCTGGAGCAGTGGAAAGCCCGGCTCCTGGACGTCAGCCATTCCATCCACGACAACCCCGAGTTGGCCTTTGTGGAGCGTGAGGCGGCGGAGACCCTGGCGAAGGCGGCTGAGGAGGCGGGATTCGCCGTGACCCGTAGCGCCTATGGGATGGAAACCAGCTTTGAAGCGGTGCGAGGGACGGGTGACTTCACGGTCGTGATCTGCGCCGAGTATGACGCGCTGCCCGAAGTCGGTCACGCCTGTGGCCACAACATCATCGCCACGGCCGCCCTGGGCGCTGCAGTGGCCCTGGGTGAGGTGGCCGACGAGCTCAACCTGCGCGTGGTGCTGCTCGGCACACCGGCGGAGGAACACGGCGGTGGCAAGGTGCTGCTGCTGGAGTCCGGGGCCTGGGAGCAGGCGACCATCTCACTCATGGTCCATGGAGCGGCCGGAGATCAGGACATCAGCTGCACGCTGGCCAAGACCCAGGCCGTTGACCGTTTCGCGGTGACCTACACCGGCAAGGTGGCGCACGCCGCCGCTGCACCGGATAAGGCCATCAACGCCGCCGATGCCGCAGTGGTCGCCCAGGTCGCCATCGGCCTGCTCCGTCAGCAGCTCAGCGGCACGGTGAGGATGAACGCCTTCGTCGAGCACGGCGGCGAGGTCACCAACATCATCGCGGGCCACACCGTGCTCGGGGCTGAGGTGCGAGCCTTCGATCTGGAGACGCTGGAGGACGCCAAGCGGCGGATGCTCAACTGCTTCGCCGCCGGTGCGCTCGCCACCGGCTGCACCTGGGAGGCTGTCGGCACCGAACCGCGTTATGAAGATCTGATCCAGGATCCGCTACTCGCCCAGAGCTGGGATGCGAACCTCGAGGCCATGGGTCGTACCGTGAGCCACGCGGCCAAGGGTGGCGGCGGCTCCACGGACATGGGCAACATCTCCCACGCTGTCCCCTCGATCCACCCGATGATCGCGGTGCTGGGCGCCAAGGGCGTTCCGCACACCGCTCAGTTCGCGGCCGATGCCGGCTCGGAGGCGGGCGATCAGGCCGCCTTGGACGGCGCTCAGGCGCTGGCCTGGACCGTCATCGACGCTGCAGGCAACCCGGAGACCCGGGCGGAGCTACTGCAGCGGCAGGCCGAGCGCGAGCCCGGTGCCACCCAGGTTCCGGCAAAGTTCTGAGCCGGTAGCGTCCCACCGGTTCAGCCCCTTCAGGCAAAGAGGGCAGTCGTCGTCCGTCAGCCGACTGCCCTCTTTGCCTGTCCTCTTGTCCCTGAGTTTCCTTGAGTTTTCAGGAGTTTCGCCGTCATGACCGTCAGCGTCTTTGACCTTTTCAGCATCGGGATCGGGCCGTCCAGCTCGCACACCGTCGGACCGATGCGAGCCGCCGCAGAATTCGCGCTCGGTCTGCACAACAGCCCCGTCTGGGACGAGGTGGCAACCCTCCGGGTGGATCTCTACGGGTCCCTGGCCGCCACCGGCCTGGGGCACGGCACGCTGACCGCGGTGACCGTTGGCCTGGAGGGCACCCGGCCAGAAAATGTTGACCCGCAGGAGTACGAATCCGCGCTGCAGCGCATCTCGGACACCGGGTCGATTCGGCTCGCCGGCGTTAAGGAGGTGCCGTTCACCCAGGAGAATATGGTGCTGCGGCCGCTGACGGTGCTCTCCCGGCACACCAACGGGCTGCGCTTCACCGCCAACAACACCAGCGGTGATGTGCTGCACACCGAAACCTACTTCTCGATTGGCGGCGGCTTCATTGTCCGGGAGGGGGAGGAGCCCGGCGTTGTGGTGGATGAGATCCCGGTTCCGCACCCCTTCAGCTCCGCCGAGGAGCTGCTGGAACAGTGCAAAGCCGCGGGTGTGCCGATCAGCACGGTGATGTTGCGCAATGAAGCTGTCCACCGGTCGGAAGCCGAGATCCGGGCGGATCTGCTGCGCATTCACGAGGTGATGGAGGACTGCGTCCGCCGCAGCATCGACCGTGAGGGCGTGCTTCCCGGCGGGCTGAATGTGCGCCGTCGGGCCCGGAACTGGTTTGAGAATCTCAGCGCGGAGGACCCTTCAGGGGATGCGCACTTTGCCATGGACTGGGTCAATCTGGTGGCCCTCGCCGTCAACGAAGAGAACGCCTCGGGTGGGCGCATTGTCACCGCGCCCACCAACGGCGCGGCTGGCATCATTCCGGCCGTCCTCTTCTACGCCACCCGCTACGTTCTCGCCGACGCCAGCGCCGCCGAGCGCGAGGACGCGGTGGTCCGTTTCCTGCTGACCGCGGGTGCCATCGGCACCCTCTACAAGGAACGAGCCTCCATCTCCGGCGCCGAGGTGGGCTGTCAGGGAGAGGTCGGCTCGGCATCGTCGATGGCGGCGGGAGCGCTCGCTGAGATCCTCGGGGCCACGGTGGAGCAGGTGGAGAATGCGGCGGAAATCGCGATGGAGCACAATCTCGGCATGACCTGTGACCCGATTGGCGGGCTGGTGCAGATTCCGTGCATCGAGCGCAACGCCATCGCCTCCAATAAGGCGATCAATGCTGCCCGGATGTCGCTGCGCGGGGATGGCCTGCACCATGTGAGCCTGGATCAGGTGATCGAAACCATGCGTCAGACCGGTGCCGATATGAGCTCCAAGTACAAGGAAACGGCCATGGGCGGCCTCGCCGTGAACGTCCCGCTCTGCTGAGGGCTGCAAACCTTCGCCGAGTGTCGATGTAACGCTGGAATACCCCGGGAAAACAGCGTTACATCGACACTCGGCGAAGGAAAATCTCAGTGGCGGCCGCCGTAGACCGCGAACGTCCGGTCCGTCGGCACAATCTGTTTGCCCAGCGGCATAAGCGAGACCGGGATCAGCTTGAGGTTCGCAATCGCCAGCGGAATACCGACGACGGTCAGGGCCATCGCGATGGCCGTGGTGACATGGGCGATGGCGATCCAGATTCCGGCGACCACCAGCCAGATCACATTTCCCAGGCTGGCGGCGACGGTCGGGCCGCCCGGCTTGTCGATGACCGTGCGGCCGAAGGGCCAGAGCGCGTAGCCCGCGATCCGGAACGAGGCGATGCCCCAGGGGATCGTGATGATCAGCAGGCAGCAGACCAGGCCAGCCAGAAAATATCCCATCGCGAGCCAGATTCCGCCGAAGAGTAACCAGATGACGTTCAGAAGGGTCTTCATGCGATCCATTCTCCGCCCTGGGCTCACTGCGGAGTGAACTCCAGCTCCGCCATCAGGTTCGCCCGTGCCTGTGCGGCCCACAACTCGCGGGCTTCCGGCAGGTGGAACAGTGGATCCAGATCCAGAAGCTGACGGACGATGCCGGCCCGTCCGGCGGCAAAGTCGACATCCGGCAAATGGGCGTAATCCTGGCGGACGGCCCGCAGGTAGCGGGCGTAGCCTGCAGGTTCCGCGCCGAGAACCGACAGGTCGGCATCACTGAGCAGGGCGCCATCGTGGTCCCCGGCGTCAGGAGAGTGGTGCGCTGTCAGCCGCACCAGCCGTTGGACCTCCGCAGCTTCCTGCCTCGAGACGGCCCGCGCTCCGTCCAGCAGCTCCGTCACCAGCAGCGCCGATTCCTCCTCGTCCTGATTTGCCACTCCGCGATAAACGGCATCGTGGAACCAGGCGGCAAGCTGGACGGTCCGTGGTGGCTCCGGGCTCAGCCGCTCCAAGGCTTCCAGCACGGCCAGCAGATGAACGGATGAATGGTAGTGCCGGTGGGGTTCGGACCAGCGCTCCAGCAGTGCCCGGCCAACATTCTCTTCGCCCGGCATCAGGGTGGTCCAGCGCAGGATCAGGGCGGTATTCAGCGAGGATTTCCGGGCCCGCGCCGGAATTCTCAGTCCACTGGCGATCAGCCGTCGGGTCAGTTCGGCTGCACTGATGGCCCGGGCCCCGAGTGCCTGGAGGTCCTCATAGCGTCGCTGTGGTACGTCGTAATGATCCTGGTCGAAGGCTCGGGGTGGAATGCCTGCGGCCCGGGCGAAGTCGTGCAGTTCCTCAAGGGAGGAATCGGAGATCAGATGAGAGAACAGCGTGCCGTGAGCGGGCCACAGCGGGGGGTCGAGATAGACCGTCATGGCTCAAGGGTAGAGCCTGAGAAGGCTGGGTGCGGCGTGGGAGCAGCAGTGATCCGGATCTCCTTGATTTCCTAACTTGAGTCTATTAGACTCAAGTTAGTTTATAACTATCTAATCAATAATCATCTCTACAGACACAGTGCACCACGCGTGCCTATATTGGCTGTGACTGACACCTTGCCGGAAGGAGCTTGGATGGACACCAAATTCACCACCAAAAGCCAGGAGGCACTCTCCGCTGCCGCGGCGAACGCCTCCACGGCCGGTAATCCGCAGGTGGAACCTGCACATCTGCTCAAGGCGCTGATGGATCAGCGTCAGGGCCTTGCGGTCGCCTTGCTCAAGGCTATTGCGGTTGACCCGGACGCAGTCAGCGTCCAGGCCTCTGCGGCGATTAAGGAGCTGCCCTCAACCTCCGGCAGTTCCGTGGCCCAGGCGCAGTTCTCCCGGGCAGCACTGCAGGTCATCCAGGCTGCCCAGAAGGAGGCGGAGACGCTGGGGGACCAGTACGTTTCCACCGAACACCTGCTGATCGGTATTGCGGAAGGTCATGACAGTGCCGCCCGAGCTCTGAAGGGCCTCGGCGCCACGGTGGAGGCGCTGCGCGCCGCGTTGCCGGACCTTCGCGGGGACCGCAAGGTCACCTCGGCCGATCCGGAGAACAGCTTCCAGGCACTGGAAAAGTACGCCACTGATCTGACCGAGGTGGCCCGTTCAGGCAAGCTTGATCCCGTCATCGGCCGCGACAGTGAGATTCGCCGGGTTATCCAGGTGCTGAGCCGGCGGACCAAGAACAACCCGGTGCTGATCGGTGAGCCGGGCGTGGGCAAGACGGCCGTCGTGGAAGGTCTGGCCCAGCGGATGGTGGCCGGCGATGTGCCGGAGAGCCTGCGCGGCAAGACGCTGATGAGCCTGGATCTGGCTGCCATGGTGGCCGGGGCCAAGTACCGTGGCGAATTTGAGGAACGGCTCAAATCGGTCCTGGAGGAAATCAAGAACTCCGACGGGCAGATCGTCACTTTCATTGATGAGATCCACACCGTGGTGGGTGCGGGAGCCAGCGGTGAAGGCGCCATGGATGCCGGCAATATGCTCAAGCCCATGCTGGCTCGCGGCGAGCTGCGTCTGATCGGCGCCACCACGCTGGACGAGTACCGGGAAAACATCGAGAAGGATCCGGCGCTGGAGCGCCGCTTTCAGCAGGTCTACGTGGGGGAGCCGAGCGTTGATGACACGATCGGCATCCTGCGTGGCCTGAAGAACCGCTACGAAGCGCATCACAAGGTCGCCATCGCGGATTCCGCTCTGGTGGCCGCCGCCACCCTGTCCAATCGCTACATCACGGGCCGGCAGCTGCCGGACAAGGCGATCGACCTGGTCGATGAGGCCGCCTCCCGTCTGCGCATGGAGATTGACTCCGCTCCGGAGGAGATTGACCAGCTGCGGCGCGCTGTGGACCGGCTGACCATGGAAGAGCTGGCGCTCGATGGCGAAACCGACCCCGCGTCGGTGGAGCGGCTGGACGCTTTGCGTGCGGATATGGCGGATAAGAAGGAAGAGCTTGCCGCGCTCAATGCCCGATGGGAAGCCGAGAAGGCTGGACTGAACCGAGTCGGTGATCTCAAGGCGCGCCTTGACGAACTGCGTTCTGTTGCAGAGAAGGCTCAGCGCGAGGGGGACCTGGAGCAGGCTTCGCGTGTTCTGTACGGCGAGATTCCGGCTCTGGAGCATGAGCTGACGGAGGCGCAGCAGGCGGAGGAATCGCTCAATGGCGTGGACAGCCCGGAGCATCGGGCCGAGCTGATGGTGGCGGAAGAGGTTACCGCGGACGATATCGCCGAGGTCATCTCCGCCTGGACCGGCATTCCGGCCGGTCGTATGTTGCAGGGCGAGAGTCAGAAGCTACTGCATATGGAAGAGGTGCTGGGAGCACGGTTGATCGGCCAGACCAAGGCCGTGGAGGCCGTTTCCGATGCTGTACGGCGGGCCAGGGCCGGTATCTCCGACCCCGACCGGCCCACCGGCTCTTTCCTGTTCCTCGGCCCGACCGGCGTCGGCAAGACGGAGCTGGCCAAGGCGCTGGCTGACTTCCTCTTCGATGATGAGCGAGCCATGATTCGCATCGATATGAGCGAGTATTCGGAGAAGCATGCGGTGGCCCGCCTGGTCGGCGCCCCTCCCGGATATGTCGGCTACGAAGAGGGTGGACAGCTCACCGAGGCGGTTCGCCGTCGGCCCTATTCCGTCGTTCTCCTGGACGAGGTGGAGAAGGCGCACCCGGAGGTTTTCGACATCCTGCTTCAGGTGCTCGACGACGGCCGGCTCACCGATGGCCAGGGCCGCACCGTCGACTTCCGGAACGTGATCCTGGTGCTGACTTCCAATATGGGTTCGCAGTACCTGGTCGATCCGCTGCTGGACGACGCCCAGAAGCGGAACTCCGTGATGGCCGTGGTCAACGCATCCTTCAAGCCGGAGTTCCTGAATCGGCTAGATGATGTGGTGATGTTTGAGCCGCTGACCATCGAGGAGCTCTCCACCATCGTGGATCTGCAGGTGCAGTCCCTTGCGGCCCGCCTCAACCAGCGTCGACTGGTGCTGGAGGTCACGGACAGTGCCCGTGCCTGGCTGGCCATCACCGGTTATGACCCGGCCTACGGCGCGCGGCCGCTGCGCCGCCTGGTGCAGCGCGAGATCGGGGATCGGCTGGCCCGGGCGTTGCTCTCCGGAGAGATCGTGGACGGCGACACCGTGCTCGTCGACACTGCGGCCGATGTCGAGGAGCTGGCTGATCTTGAAGGTGCCGGCGCAGCGGGCAATGGCTCGGCAGCGACCGGGCTGGTCGTGACCAAGGCTCCGTGAGCGAGCTGGCGTCGTAGACAGCGTCCAGACAGATAGCGTCGCAGACAACGAGGGGGGGGGGGGGGGCCCCGACGAGCG
>NZ_JASSZH010000032.1 GCF_030271165.1 Psychromicrobium xiongbiense
GCGTCGCAGACAACGAGGGGGGCCGGGAAGCAACTGCTTCCCGGCCCCCCTCGTTAAGGAACCTCCTGTGAGGCCCCCGGACAGACTTTCAGGACCGCTACTGGATCAGGTCTTCGGTGATCTTGTCACTGGTGGCCGTGACCAGGCAGAAACCCTTGCGCCCACCAGAATCCCAACCGCTCTGGGTGGGGTAGTAATAGTCGTACGAGGCTCCGTAGTTACTTGCCGAGGACTTGAGTGCGATCTTCTTGCACTCGGTGCTCAGGGTGTTCTTCAGCCCGTCCTTGCCGGGGTAACTGGCATCGGTGAAGGTGTAGGGCAGGATCACCTGGGCACTGTGCGGGGCGGTGCAGTCGACAATGTCGGCAGGAGTTGCCGGGTCCTTGAAGCCCCGAATGCAGTCGCCCTTGAGCCAGTCTGAGGCGGTTGCACCCGGCACGATGACGCTCGAGTCATCCGAAGAGGAGCCCGAGCTGCTGGACTTTGAGGCGGTGGACTTGGGGCTGCCGGACGAGGAACTGGTCGAACGATTCGACGAAGTAGGCGAGTCGACTGCTGAGGGCTTGCCCAGCCCGGCGAGCATATTGACCAGCACGATCACCAGAATGACGATGATGACCAGGGCTGCTGCGCCACCGCCGATCCACCACCACATGCGGTTATTGCGGGGCGGCTGGCCGAAGGGGCCACCTGCGCCGGGTCCACCGGGACCCTGGGGCCCGCCGTAGCCGCCCGGGCCGGGGCCACCATAGCCCGGCTGGCCAGGCGTGCCGCCCGGCTGACCGGGTGCACCGTAAGGTGCAGGTGCACCGGAGCCATAGGGAGGCTGGCCGGAGGGCTGACCGTACGGGGGCTGGCCGGGTCCAGCCTGACCGGGGCCAGCCTGGTTCGGCTGAGGAACCTGGTTCGGCTGGGGAGCGCCGTAGGGTGACGCTGCGGGGCCGCCGGCGGCAGGTGTGCCGTAGCGGGGTCCCGGGGCCTGCTGATTTTGGGCTTGCGGATTTTGGGCCTGAGTGTTCTGACCCTGCTGACCGGGACCCTGGGGGTTCTGGCTGGGCTGGCCGTAAGGAGAAGCCGGGCTCTGCGGCTGGCCGTAGGGGGAGCCCTGCGGGGCGCTCGGCTGCGAAGGCGCTGGCGCTGCATAAGGGTTGCCCGGGTTCTGCGGCTGCTGCGGTGCCTGACCGTACGGGGAGGAAGGAGTCTGTGACGACGCCTGCTGGTACGGCTGAGCCTGCGGCACGGACGGCTGGGCAGGTGTCGTCTGGTTGGAGGCGGTGGGCGTTGACCAGAGCGGCTGGGTCGGCTGCGCAGCTGCGGAAGGTGCCGACTGGGCTGGTGAGGGCTGCGAAGGTGCCGGCTGGGCCGGGCCTGTCGGATTGGCTGACTGAGCAGAGTCCTGCGCGCCCCCGGTCCAGGGGTTGGTGGCAACCGGCGGTCGGTTCAGGCTGGAGCGCAGCACCGTGGCGTCGTTGTCATGAATTTCAGCTTCGACGGCGGCAGCCTCGGCATCGACCTGGTCCAGACCCGCATTCTGGGCGGCATCTGCACTGATTTCTGCTGACCCGAGGACCGGCTCGGGGAGTGCGGGTCCGGAGTCGGAGTTGTTTCCCCAGCCCGCCGGACGTGGGCCGCTGGAATCGTTCTGGTTCTCGCTCATGGAATCCCTCGCAGTAAATTTCTCGTAATCGACGTGCTCTCTACGGGTTGCTCTGTCCCCAAGAGTAATACGCGAGGGGTACGGGCGGAGCATTCCGAGGGTAATAACGTCGGCAAAATTGATTCTACTGAAACCGGGCTGCATTGGGCATGGGGACAACTACCCACGCTGGTGTTCGCTGCCAGCATCTTGGCGAGGGCGCGGGGTGCCACCAAAAACATGTAATCTATACCTACGACAGAATTGACCGTTAATTCCGGGGCCTCTCCCGTGCCAGGGTGACCACCTCCGGTCCAAGTACAAAAGGGGGTCACGCCATGGGGCGCGGCCGTCAAAAGGCAAAAGCTACTAAGCAGGCTCGGGACATGAAGTACTACTCCCCGAGCACTGACTACTCTGCGCTGCAGCGTGAGCTCTCGCATCCCTCCAGCACCGCTTCCATCCGCTATGTGGAGGAGCCGCCGGAGCCGGATTATTCGGACTACGCGGATAAGTACGCGGACGATCTCGATGACGAGGACGATTCTGCGGATCAACGCCGGATTGGCTGATCCGCTGTTCCTTGTCTCCCTGTCAGTTCATGGGTGATTTCTGTTCCCCTGATTCCTGGTGCCGCGTAGGCTGACTCCATGAGCACAGTTGATACGTACCGCGAGGGCACTCCCTGTTGGGTGGATCTTTCCAGCACCGATGCGGAGGCGGCCAAGGCCTTTTACAGCGGTCTGCTGGGCTGGTCCTTCACCGATATGCCTATGGGCGACGGTATGACCTACAGCATGGCTTCCCTCAAGGACCGCTGGGTTGCGGGCCTGTCCCAACAGTTCCCCGATCAGGCGGCCGCCGGAATGCCGTCTTACTGGGCGAGTTACCTGGCGGTGGACGACGCCGATGCTGCGGCGGCCCGTGCCGTCGAGGCGGGTGCAGCTCTGCTGGTGCCTCCGAGCGACGTGCCCAATGACTCCGGCAGGTTCTTCGTCACGACCGATCCGGGTGGTGCCGCCATCGGCTTCTGGCAGGCCAAAAATCATCAGGGCACCGGAATCGTCAACGAGCCCGGCACCGTGGTCTGGCACGAGCTGACGGTGGCGGATGTTTCGGCAGTTCTGCCGTTCTACCAGTCGGTGGCAGGCGTGGGGGTGGAGACCGCTCCGATGGGCGAGATCGGTGACTACACGACCTTCATGGTGGACGGCAGGCCGGTGGCCGGGGCGCTGAATGCACAGCCCGGAATGCCGAATGCCTGGACAGTGTATTTTGCTGTGCCGGACATCGAGGAGGCGCTGGTGAAGATTCCTGAGCTGGGCGGGAGCGTTCTGGCTCCGGCCTTCGACATCCCCTTCGGGCGGATGGCTGTTGTTGCCGATTCGACCGGCGCAGTTTTTGCTGCGATGCAGCTCACCGAAGCGGAGTATGACCCGGAGCCGACAGACCGGTAAAATACTGCGGAAGAAGCAGCGCCCCGGCGGCGGGAGTGGTCCCACCACCGGGGCGCTTTCGCGGTAACGATCCGGGCCTTCCCAGCCACCACGTAACAGGCTGGTTACACGACGCCGGTACGGTTGCCGATATAGTCTCAACCACCCATATCTGATAACAAAGGATTCGACTCCATGAAACGGTCACCAAGGAGTCTGGCAATCGCTGGAGCCTGCTTTGCCCTCGCCGCCCTCGCTCTGGCGGGCTGCAGCTCGGGCCCGATTACCCCGGCAGCCAGCGCCAGCGGCGACGTCGCCCTGGTACATCCCGGGAGCCTGACCGTCTGCACCCACCTTCCCTACGCGCCCTTCCAGTCCAATAACGACAAGGGTGAGACGGTCGGCTTCGACGTCGACCTGATGGACCTGGTGGCCAAGAAGCTGGGGGTGAAGCAGGCGATCGTGGACACCCCGTTTGAAGGCATCAAATCCGGGCAGGACCTGTCCGCCCGCAAATGCGATATCGCAGCGGCCGGCATGACCATCACCGATGCCCGGAAGCAGGTCATCACCTTCTCCGCACCGTACTTCGACGCCACCCAGGCACTTCTGGTCGCTCCGGGTTCAACCTTGAATTCGCTGGCGGATCTCAAGGGCAAGAAGCTCGGCGCGCAGTCCGCCACCACAGGCCTGGACTACGCTAAGGCGCATGCCTCCGACTGTGGCTGCACGATCGTCGAATATCAGGATCTGGCGTCTGAGACCCAGGCGCTGACCTCGGGGCAGATCGACGCCGCGATCAACGACCTCCCGGTGTGGACCGAGGCGATCAAGGAGAATCCGGGCAAGGCGAAGGTCTCCGCTCAGTTCAACACCGGTGAGCAGTATGGTTTCGGCATGCAGCTGGGCAATACGGCGCTGAAGAAGGTCGTCGATGACGTCATCGCCGGCGCAAAGGCCGATGGCGCTTACGACACCCTCTACAAGAAGTGGATCGGCGACGTCCCCAAGAGCTGAGGTTCCCCGCGGTGGGCTGCCGGTTCCTCCGGCAGCCCACCGCACCTCAGGGACCAGCTACATCCGAAGAGCCGGAAGAATTCCATGACCCATACGAGCACCGCTGACGTCCCCACACCGCGGTTGACGCGCAGGCAGAAAACCCGGGCTGTACGCGGCATCCAAT
>NZ_JASSZH010000033.1 GCF_030271165.1 Psychromicrobium xiongbiense
CCGCACCTCAGGGACCAGCTACATCCGAAGAGCCGGAAGAATTCCATGACCCATACGAGCACCGCTGACGTCCCCACACCGCGGTTGACGCGCAGGCAGAAAACCCGGGCTGTACGCGGCATCCAATACCTTATTGGCATCGCCGTGGTGATCTTCCTCGTCGTCCGGACCGACTGGCCGACGGTCAGCGCCTCGTTCCTGCGCAGCGACATCCTGGACCGGATGTGGCCGCGCGTGGTGACGATCGGCCTGGTCAACACGCTCATCTACACGGCGCTGGCGTTCGTCTTCGCCTTTGTGCTGGGTCTGGTGGTCGCGTTGATGCGACTGAGTTCGGTGCGCCCCTACCGCTGGATTGCCACGGCCTATGTGGAGTTCTTCCGCGGCGTCCCTGCTCTGGTGGTCCTGTTCATGGTTGCCTACGGCATCCCCGCGGCCTATCCCGGGACGGTGTTTCCGGGGGAAACCTACGGCATGGTCATGGTGGGCCTCGGAGTGACCGCGGCCGCGTATATGTCCGAAACGTTCCGGGCCGGCATTCAGGCGGTCCCCAAGGGGCAGATGGAAGCCGCCCGGTCGATGGGCATGACCTATTCCCGGACCATGATGACGATTGTCATCCCGCAGGCCTTCCGCATTGTCATCCCACCGCTGACCAATGAGCTGATCCTGCTGGTCAAAGACTCATCCCTGGTCTACGTCGTCGGCGTCACGGCCCAGCAGTACGAGCTCACCAAGTTCGCCCAGGACTTCCTCAACCGCACCGTCAACCCGACACCGCTGATCATCGGCGCCTGCTGCTACCTCGCCATCACGCTTCCGCTCTCCCAGCTCGTGCGCCTGCTTGAGCGCCGCTTCGCAAAGGCCCGTTAAGATGACCGAGACTCTTCCCTCCACAGTCCACACACCGACCGGGAGCGCCATTTCGGTGCGAAACCTGAGTAAAAGTTTCGGTCAGAACGAGGTACTCAAGGACATCAGCGTAGACGTCGCGCCGGGTGAGGTGGTCTGCATCATCGGGCCCTCGGGATCCGGTAAGTCGACCCTGCTCAGATGCGTCAATCTGCTGGAGGTCCCGACCACCGGGCAGGTGTTCATCGGATCGGATGAGATCACTGATCCCGAGGTGGACATCGATGTGGTGCGTCGTCGCATCGGCATGGTCTTCCAGTCCTTCAATCTCTTCCCGCACCTGACCGTGCTGCAGAACCTCACCGTCGGGCAGCGTACCGTCCTCAAACGATCCAAGGATGAGGCCGTTGCGGTAGCTCGGGAGAACCTGGCACGTGTGGGCATGAGCCATAAGGCCGACGCCTTCCCCGCCCAGCTCTCCGGCGGGCAGCAGCAGCGGGTCGCCATCGCCAGGTCCCTGTCAATGTCCCCGGATCTGATGCTCTTCGACGAGCCAACCTCAGCCCTGGACCCGGAACTGGTGGGCGAAGTGCTCGCGGTGATGAAGTCACTCGCCGCCGAGGGCATGACCATGCTCATTGTCACCCACGAGATGTCCTTTGCCCGTGAGGTCGCCGACCGGGTGATTTTCATGGACGGTGGGTACATCGTGGAGCAGGGGCCCGCGCGGGACGTCGTCGGAAACCCTCAGGAAGAACGCACCCAGTCCTTCCTGCACCGGGTACTCAACCCTCTGGTCATCGAGACGGACGAGCTGGACGACTGAAGGCTGGACGATTGAAGGCAGTACGACCGAAGGCAGTACGACTGGGGGGAGGCGCAGCTCGCAGCTGCGCCTCCCCCAGTCGTACTGGATGTTCTTAGCTGTAGCGACCCACGAGGCGCACAGCGCCGCCGTCCACGCCCTTGGCGCCCTGAATGTAGTCCGGCCCGTCGGTGGGGCCATCGCCAGCGCTCGCCCGGGCCACCGTGCCCATCACCCAGGCGGGCAGGCCGCGGTCGGCCAGGTGGTTGATGACGGCATCGGCCGCGGGGGCACTGACAATCGCCACCATGCCCACCCCGACGTTGAGCGTGCGCTCCAGGTCCGCGAGCGGCACCTGGCCCAGCTCGCTGACCAGCTTGAACACGGGCGGCAGTTCCCAGGTGGAGCGGTCCACCGTGGCCACCAGGCCCTGCGGCAGAACGCGCGCCAGATTGGCCGCCAGCCCGCCGCCGGTGACGTGACTGAAGCCGTGGACGGCCAGTTCGGCATCGACGTCAAAGGTCCGGGCCAGATCCAGGCAATCCGCCGCGTAGACGCGGGTGGGTTCCAGCAGTTCCTCGCCCAGGGTCCGGCCCAGCTCGGAGACCTGGCGGTCCAGGGCCCAGCCCGCACGGTTGATCACACGGCGCACCAGCGAATAGCCGTTGGAGTGCAGGCCGGAGGAGGCCATGGCGATCACCACATCGCCCTCACGGACGCGCTCGGGGCCCAGCAGCTTGCTGGCCTCCACCACGCCGGTGGCGGCACCGGCGACATCGTACTCACCTGCGGCCAGCAGCCCGGGGTGCTCTGCGGTCTCCCCGCCGATCAGCGCCGTTCCGGCGGCAGAACAGGCCGCAGCAATACCGCGGACAATGTCAGCGATGCGCTCCGGGACCACCTTGCCGCAGGCGATATAGTCGGTCATGTACAGCGGTTCTGCGCCCACCACGACGATATCGTCGACGACCATGCCGACCAGATCGAACCCAATGGTGTCATGGATGTCCATGGCCTGGGCGATGGCGACCTTGGTGCCGACGCCGTCCGTGGAGGTTGCCAGCAGCGGCTTCTGGTAGCTCAGCAGCCGGGAGACATCGAAGAGCCCGGCAAAGCCACCGACGCCGCCCAGAACCGAGGCGTTGTGGGTGGCCTTCACGGCATCCTTCATCAGCTCGACGGCTTTGTCGCCGGCCTCCACATCGACTCCGGCACTGGCATAGGTGATCGCCTCGGTCATACTGCCTCTTTCTTGGTCGAGTCGTCGAGCAGCTTTTCCAGTTCAGCGCCCGGGCCGGGATCGCAGCCGTTGGCCCCGGGGTGCGAGCCGTTCACCTCAACGAGGTCCAGGCCGGGAAGCGTGGGGCGTTCCAGCAGATTTTTCCCCAGGCGGTCCGCAGCCGGAAGCTCGATGGGATACACACCCGTGAAGCAGGCGGTACACAGCCGCTTGCGGGGCTGCTGCGTGGCCTCGATCATGCCGTCTTCGGAGATGTAGGCCAGGGAATCGGCGCCAATGGACTTGGCGATCTCTTCAATGGCTGCGCCGTTGGCGATCAGCTCCGCCCGGGAGGCGAAGTCGATGCCGTAGAAGCAGGGCCAGCGCACCGGCGGTGAGGAGATTTTCACGTGGACCTCAGCGGCACCGGCCTCCCGGAGCATCCGCACCACGGCGCGCTGGGTGTTCCCGCGGACGATCGAATCGTCCACCACGACGAGCCGCTTGCCGCGGATCACCGATTCGAGTGCATTGAGCTTGAGCCGGATGCCGAGCTGGCGCAGCGTCTCGGAGGGCTGGATGAAGGTCCGGCCCACATAGGCGTTCTTGACGAAGCCGTGGGCGAAGGGGATGCCGGACTCTTCCGCATAGCCGACGGCGGCCGGCGTTCCGGATTCCGGGACCGGAATCACGATATCGGCATCGAACTGGTTTTCCCGGGCCAGCTGGCGGCCCATCTCCACACGGGATTCGTAAACCGAGCGCCCCGCGATCGTGGCGTCAGGCCGGGCCAGGTAGACATATTCGAAAACGCAGCCGGCCGGTGTGGCGGGCGCGAAACGCTGGGTACGGACCCCGGCCTCATCGATCGCGATGAACTCGCCCGGCTCGATCTCCCGGATGAAGCTGGCACCGACGGTAGCCAGGGCTGCGGATTCTGAGGCCACGACCCAGCCCCGGTCCAGGCGGCCGAGCACAAGTGGGCGGACGCCGTGAGGGTCCCGGGCGGCGTAGAGCGTGCCCTCCTCCATGAAGACGAAGCAGAAGGCGCCCTGGATCAGCGGCAGGACCTCCATGGCAGTCTCTTCAAGGGTTTCCGTGCCGCGGCCCTGCAGCAGCGTCGTGACCAGCGCAGTGTCTGAGGTATTGCCCTGCGCCATCTCACCGCTGCGGGGCTCACCGTAACGGTCCAGGACCAGCTCGTAGAGTTCCGCGGTATTGGTCAGATTGCCATTGTGCGCCAGGGCGACGGTTCCGGTCTGGGTGGCACCGAGCGTGGGCTGGGCATTGGCCCAGGTGGAAGAGCCCGTGGTGGAGTAGCGGCAGTGACCCACGGCAATATGCCCGGTGAGCGTGTTGAGCGTTGACTCGTCGAAGACCTGGGAGACCAGCCCCATGTCCTTATAGACATTGATCCGCTCACCATCGCTGGTGGCAATGCCCGCCGACTCCTGGCCGCGATGTTGCAGCGCATAGAGTCCGTAGTAGGTGAGTTTGGCCACTTCTTCGCCGGGAGCCCAGACTCCGAAGACGCCACAAGCGTCCTGGGGGCCTTTTTCGCCGGGGTTGAGATCGTGGGAAAGTTTGCCGTCGCCGCGTGCCACCACCATATTCTACGGCACATCCGGCCGGGAGACTCCGGGCAGCGGGGACTGGTTTGTGGCGGTGGGTGTGGGTATGTCTACGGCACCTGTCTCCTTGTCCATGGTCTCACTGTCCAGGGCTTCGATCCGGACGCGGGTGCTGCGTCGTCGGCCGATCCAGTCGATCACCAGCGCCACAATGCCGCCCAGAGCCGCCCCAGCGGCCACCGTCAGGACTACCAGAAAGCCGAAGACCGTGCCGGAGCTATAGACAGCGTCCGAGGAGCTCAGGGTCAGGATGCCTGCGACGATCACACCGAGCAGGCCACCGGCGACCAGAAAAGGGACGTATTTGGGGGCTCGACGCACGGTGATTTCGCGGGGTTCCTGCGGTTCAGACATATCTTCAAGGGTACTGGTGTTCCGGGGTGCCCCGATCAATTCCCGGCTCAGTCCCAGAGCGGCAGCAGCTCCGCCAGGTCTGTTCGGGTTCCGGAGGCGGACACCGTTCCGCCGACGATGGCGTCGGCCCAGCGCAAGCGGCCGGTGACCAGCGCCAGCCAGGTGGCGGCATCGGTCTCCACCACATTGGGTGGGGTGCCGCGGGTATGCCGGGGGCCAGGGATGCACTGGGTCACTCCGAACGGCGGCACCCGCACCTCCACCGAATTACCCGGTGCGCGGGCGGCGACCTCCTCGAGGGCAAAGCGGACGGCCGTGGCCAGGCTCGCCCGGTCCAGGCCCGCAGGATCACTGCGCCAGCGTTCCACCGCCTGCCGCCCGGCGGTCTCATCTATGCGTCGTCGCGCGACCATGGGTGTTCATTTCAGGCATTCAGCTCAGCCATCCAGCAGGGCAGAAACCGGTGCGCCGAGCCGCAACTGGCCGACCGGTCGGCCGCCGCCGAGCACCGGTTCCACGATGTCCGGCAGGACGGCGGCAATCTTCTCTGCCGGGACCGCGCCGGAGGCCGCCAACAGCATCAGGCCGACCAGGCTGGCCGCGCGCCCGTTGCCATCGAGCACCTTGACGGCCACTCCCACCCCGGTGTCCGTCGCCAGGGCCAGTACACCCTCGGCCCCCAGTTTGGCCAGGATGCCCAGGCGCTCCATGACGACCGTATTGGGTCGGCCCCGGCCCTCCACCGCCCAGGGGTAGTCGAGCATGGCCGTGGCAATCGTCGCCGCACGGGCATTGGCGTTCTTGTCTCCCGGTGCCCGGCCTAGCTTGCCGTACGCGCGGGCCAGACCGGTGAGCGAGATGGCGGCCACCGGCGCGCCACAGCCATCGGTGCCCATATGGGCGGGCGCCTCATCCGCATAATCCTCGATGGCGGCCAGCACCAGCTGCTGAAGCGGGTGCACGGGATTGAGGTAACTGGCGGTATCCCAGCCGTTCTCGGTGCAGGCCCAGAGGAAGGCCGCGTGTTTACCGGAACAGTTCATGGCGAGCGGCGTCTTGGAGCGGTCCGTCCGCAGCATCCACTGGTACGCCTCGGTGTCCTGGGGCCAAGCGGGCGGGCAGAGTAGCTGTTCTTCGCTGACTCCGCCGGCCTGAAGCATGCGCCGCACCAGATCCAGATGCTCCAGGGAGGCGCAGTGGCTTCCGCTGGCGATGGCTGCCTGAGCACCGCGCAGCGGGACGCCTGCCTGCATGGACGCCAGGGCCTGGAAGGGCTTGAGGGTGGACCGCGCATAGATGGGCGCACTCGGATCGCCCACGCTGAGTACCACGGAGCCGTCCGCTGCGGTGAGAACGGCGGAGCCCAGATGGCGGGATTCGATGAACTGGCTGCGTTCCACCACTGCCAGCTCCACCGCGTCCTGGCTGCGGAAGGTCTCCAGGCGGCTCATGCGCAGGCTCCCGCGGTGGTGCTGGTGGGTGAAGTCAGTGTGGACTGCTGGTCCGGGAGAGTGGAGGGCACAGTTCAAGTATCGCTGACGATGCCGCCGCCATGCCACGGCGTGCGGGGTGTCCAGGCGTCGGTTCCCGGGCTGGCTCGATTCGCGATTCGCAAAAAGGGGTTCTCGCCACGGCGATGCTCCGCTCGGTAGTCTTGGGGCGTGAAAGTTCTTGTTGTTGGCCCTGGCGGCCGCGAACACGCCATCGTCCGCGCTCTGCTCAGCGATCCCGGCGTGCGTGAGGTGCACGCAGCCCCCGGGAACGCCGGCATCGCTGCCCTGGTACCCACCCACCAGGTGGACGCCTCGGATCCGCTCGCGGTGACTGCTCTGGTCCGCACCCTGGACCCCGATCTGGTGGTGATTGGGCCCGAGGCGCCGCTTGTGGCGGGAGTGTCCGATGCCGTCCGCGAGGCGGGCTACCCCGTCTTCGGCCCCAGCCAGGCCGCTGCGACTCTGGAGGGGTCGAAGGCCTTCGCCAAGCAGGTCATGGCGGAGGCAGGCGTCCCCACCGCGATGGCCCGGGTGGCCAGCAACACCGAAGAGGCTGCAGAGGCACTGGATGTCTTCGGTGCACCGTATGTGGTGAAGGATGACGGTCTGGCTGCGGGCAAGGGCGTCGTGGTGACCAACGATCGTGCTGAGGCGCTGGCTCATGCGCAGAGCTGCTTCGATGCCGGTGGCGAGGTGGTGATCGAGGAATTCCTGGACGGACCCGAGGTCTCCCTCTTTGTGCTCTGCGACGGCCATACGGTGGTTCCGTTGGCTCCGGCACAGGATTTCAAGCGCATCTTCGATCTGGATGAGGGCCCGAACACCGGTGGCATGGGCGCTTACTCCCCGCTGGACTGGGTTCCCGAGGGACTGGTGGAGGATGTCGTGGCGCGGGTGGCCCAGCCGACGGTGGACGAGATGGCCCGCCGCGGCACTCCTTTTGTGGGGGTGCTCTACTGCGGGCTCGCCCTGACCTCCCGCGGTCTGCGCGTCATCGAGTTCAACGTCCGCTTTGGCGACCCGGAGACGCAGGCGGTACTGGCGCGTCTGCGCAGCCCCTTCGGCGCCTTGCTGCTGGCTGCTGCCAAGGGCAAACTGGCCGATGCCGATCCCTTGCGCTGGGCGCCGGAGAGCGCTGTCGCAGTGGTGCTGGCGGCTCATGACTACCCGGCGACACCGCGCACGGGTGATCGGATCCGCGGGATCAAAAAGGCCAATGCCGTCCCCGGCGTGCACGTGCTTCACGCGGGAACAGCCCTGGACGAGGCCGGAAAGCTGGTCTCTGCGGGCGGCCGGGTGCTGGCCGTGGTCGGGCTGGGTGAAGATCTGGTGGACGCCCGGGAGCGGGCCTATGACGGACTGGCCAAAATTGAGCTCGATGGCGGCCAGTATCGCAACGATATTGCGGCGAAGGCTGCGCGGAGTCAGGTCACTCTGCCGGAACAGCGGGTTCCACGCCATGCAGCTGGTGCTGTGGGGGATCAGGCATGAGCAGCGGGATTCCCGCCGCGCCTGAGCTGCCGGGCTGGCGCCACGTCTATTCGGGCAAGGTACGGGACCTCTATGTCCCCATCGACCCCCTCGGCTCGCAGGCCCGTTCCGGAGACCCGGTCGACGTGGCCTCACCCGCGGCCCAGTCTGTTGATGCACAGGAGGTCCCGGACCGCGTTCTGGTGGTGGCGAGCGACCGGCTCAGCGCTTATGACCATGTGCTGAGCACTGAAATCCCGGACAAGGGAGCCATTCTCACTCAGCTGAGCCTGTGGTGGTTCGGCCAGCTTCAGGTGCCGCACCATGTGCTGGGTACTACCGAGGCTCAGGGCGTTCCCGCGCAGGTGGCGGGCCGGGCCATGGTCTGCAAGAACCTGCAGATGTACCCGATCGAGTGCATTGCCCGTGGTTATCTCACCGGCTCCGGTCTGGTCGAATACCGGAAGTCTCAGACCGTCTGCGGTCTCCCGCTACCGGCCGGCCTGGTGGATGGCTCGCGGCTCGAGGCGCCGATTTTCACGCCCTCTGCCAAGGCCGCGGTAGGCGAACACGACGAGAACATCGACTTCGCCGCCGTGGTGGAGCGGGTGGGCCCGGAGACCGCTGAGGCGCTGCGCGACACCACTCTGCGGGTGTACTCGCAGGCGGAGGAGATCGCCCGGGAACGCGGCATCATCCTGGCGGACACCAAGGTGGAATTCGGCCTTGATGCCGACGGCGTGCTGACCCTGGGAGACGAGGTGCTGACCCCGGATTCCTCCCGCTTCTGGGATGCCACTCTGTGGCAGCCCGGCCAGGCCCAGGCGAGTTTTGACAAACAGTACGTTCGCGACTGGCTGGTCTCCCCGGCATCGGGCTGGGATCGCTCCGGGGGCGCTGAGCCGCCCGCCCTGCCAGCGGACGTCGTTGAGCGTACTCGTCAGCGCTATGTCGAGGCCTTCGAAAGGCTCACCGGCACACAGTTCTAGGGTCTGGGAAGGCGTCGATCATGCGTAAAGTCGTGGTGTACGAGCTGGTCTCTCTGGATGGGGTCGCAGAGAGTCCGGATGAGTTCTTCGCCGACTGGGATGAGGCGATGGACGCCAACCTTGGTGCGGTCATCGCCGGGCAGGACGCCGTGATTCTCGGCAGACGCAGTTACGAGGAATGGGCCAATTTCTGGCCGGGCAGCGAGATCGAACCCTTTGCTACCTTCATCAACGGGGTTGCCAAGCACGTGGTCACCTCTACGCCACTTGACCGGGACTGGGCCCATGCCGTCGCGGTCGAGGGCGAGCTGGTCGACTACGTACGGATGCTCAAGGAGCAGCCCGGTGCCGACATCGGCGTGCATGCCAGCATTTCGGTGGCTCAGGCGCTGCTGGCAGCGGGCCTTGTCGACGAACTCAGGCTGGTGGTCGCGCCGGTGATCGTGGGCGATGGACGGCGTCTGCTGGAAGGCGTGCCGGAGATTCGGCTCGAAGCGGTCAGCACCGCAACCTCGCCGAAGGGCTATCTGCTGCTGGACTATACAATCTCTGGCTAAGAAAATCGCTGGCTAGCCGAGTCGCCCACCAGGCGGCCATCCACGCGCCGTCAGATATGGTGACTTAGCCACGCGCTAACCCGCATCATCTGACGGCGGGTGGGTCGGCGGGCACCCCAGGAGTGTTGCTCGCGGGGTGATATTAGTTGGAAGTCCGAGTATATTTTTCCGTAGAGTCCGCAGTGTCGATGCGGCCCGGCAATGATGCCCACTCGCAAGGAGATCCAGCACATGGTGCGTGAACTGACTCATTACTTCGGCGGCAGACCGGTCCCGGGGGAATCCGGGCGCTGGGGCGAGGTTTTCAACCCCTGTACGGGCGAGGTGCAGGCGCGGGTGCCGCTGGCCGCGACCGCGGAGGTGAGCGCCGCCATCGACCGTGCCGAGGCCGCCCAGCGGGAATGGGGTGCCACCAACCCGCAGCGTCGGGCACGCATCCTGCTCAGATTTGTGGATCTGGTGAACGCCCATCTCGATGAACTGGCCACCCTGCTCTCCAGCGAACACGGCAAAACCTTCCCGGACGCGAAGGGCGATATTCAGCGCGGCATCGAGGTGGTCGAGTTCTGCGCAGCCGCCCCGCATCTGCTCAAAGGCGAGTTCTCCGACAGCGTGGGGGCCGGCATCGACGTTCACTCGCTGCGCCAGCCGCTCGGTGTGGTTGCGGGGATCACGCCGTTCAACTTCCCGGCCATGATCCCGTTGTGGAAGGCGGGCCCGGCGCTCGCGGCAGGCAATGCCTTCATCCTCAAGCCCTCGGAGCGTGATCCCTCGGTGCCGCTCCGGCTGGCGGAGCTGTTCACCGAGGCGGGTCTGCCCGATGGTGTCTTCAGCGTGGTCAACGGGGACAAGGAGGCAGTGGATGCGCTGCTGGACGACCCGCGGATCAAGGCGGTGGGCTTTGTGGGCTCCACCCCGATCGCGCAGTCCATCTACGCAACAGCCGCGGCGCACGGCAAGCGAGCGCAATGCTTCGGTGGCGCGAAGAACCACATGATCGTGATGCCCGATGCCGACCTGGACCAGGCGGCCGACGCCCTGATCGGCTCGGCCTACGGGTCCGCAGGGGAGCGCTGCATGGCGATCTCGGTGGCCGTGCCGGTGGGCGAGGAGACGGCCGAGGCGCTGGTCGCCATCCTGCGCGAGCGGATCGCGGCTCTGCGGGTGGGCACCAGCCTGGACCCGGATTCGGACTTCGGCCCCGTGGTGGCCGCTTCGGCCCAACAACGGATTGAGGACTACATTCAGCTGGGGGTGGATGAAGGAGCCGAGCTGCTGGTGGATGGGCGCGGGTTCACGGTTCCGGGCTTTGAGGGCGGCTTCTGGGTCGGGCCGACGCTCTTCGATCAGGTCAGGCCGGAGATGCGGATCTACCGTGAGGAAATTTTTGGCCCGGTGCTCTGCGTGATCCGAGCCGCTGATTACGAGGAAGCGCTGCGGCTGCCCAGCGAGCACGAATTCGGCAACGGCGTGGCGATCTTCACCCGCGATGGCGACACCGCCCGCGATTTCTCCCACCGGGTTGACGTCGGGATGGTGGGCATCAACGTGCCGATTCCGGTGCCGATTGCCTACTACACCTTCGGCGGCTGGAAGGCCTCCGGCTTCGGCGACCTCAACCAGCACGGAGCGGATGCGTTCCGGTTCTACACCAAGACCAAAACCGTGACCTCCCGATGGCCCTCCGGCATCCGGGAAGGTGCGGGGCACAGCCACTTCGTGATGCCGCAGGGGGCCTGATGAACGCCGATCCCGAGATCCACTTCAGCCAGCGCGGCCCGCTCGGCGTCGTGACGCTGGACCGGCCTCGGGCCGTCAATGCCCTCACCGAAGGTATGGTCACGGCGATGCTCGCTCAGCTGCGTGCCTGGGCTACGGACGACACGGTCCGCCGGGTGCTGGTCCAGGGTGCCGGTGAGCGGGGATTGTGTGCGGGCGGGGACATCGTGGCGATCTACCGGGACATCTCCAGCGGTACGGCCGAGGCTGGGGAGGAAACAGCCAGATTCTGGCGCACCGAGTACACGCTCAATGCGCTGATCAAGAACTACCCCAAGCCCTATATCGCCTTCATGGATGGGCTGGTGCTCGGCGGCGGGATCGGTATTACCGCCCACGGCAGCGTGCGCATCGTGACCGAGCGGACCCGGTGCGGGATGCCGGAGACGACGATTGGCTTTGTGCCGGATGTGGGTGGTACCTATCTGCTCTCCCGAGCACCGGGGCAGAGCGGCGTGCATGCAGCGCTGACCGGGGCGCACCTGTTCGCGGCAGATGCCCTCTACCTCGGGCTGGCCGATTATCTGGTGCCTTCGGAGAGTCTGCTTGCACTGGCTGAAGCACTGGCTGCTGAGGACGCGCCGCCGGGTCTGCCAGCCGGGGGTCTGCCAGCCGGGCACGGGGCCACCGGAGCCTCGGAGCTGGAGGTAGTGCGCGGCATCGTGCGCCGGTTTGCCCAGCCTGCCCCGGTGTCCGCTCTGGCCGCCGCGCAGCCGTGGATCGATGAAGCCTATGCCTGGCCGGAAGCCGAACAGATTGTGGCGGCGCTGCGCACCTCGCAGGAAGGGGGCGAGCAGGCCCGTGACTGGGCGGAGCTGATCGAGTCGAAATCGCCCACCGCGGTCAAGGTCACGCTCGCCTCGGTGCGCCGGGCTGCCGGGCTGGCCACTCTGGAGGAAGCGTTGGATCAGGAGTACCGGGTGGGCGTCCGGATGGCGGCCGCGCCGGATATGCGCGAGGGTATTCGGGCGCAGGTGGTGGACAAGGATCGCACTCCGCGCTGGAGCCCTGCCACGCTGGCGGAGGTTTCTGCGGAGACGGTCGAGAGTTATTTTGGTGAAGTTCTCTTCACGGGAGGTGCGGGGCAATGAAAGTAGCGTTCCTGGGACTGGGGCATATGGGCCTGCCGATGGCGGTCAATCTGGTGCGGGCCGGGCACGAGGTGCTTGGTTTTGATGTGGTTCCCGCGGCGTTGGAGGCTGCTCGGACGGAGGGTATTCCGACGGCGGAGAGCACCCAGGCCTGTGCGGCGGGGGCCGAAGTGGTGCTGACCATGTTCCCGAGCGGGCGGCATCTGCTGGATGCCTATAGGGGCGGTCTGCTGGAGGCGGCCCCGGCGGATTCGCTGTTCCTGGACTGTTCCACGATCAATGTCGATGAGGCCCGTGAGGCTGCTGAACTGGCGGTGGCGGCCGGCCACCGGGCAGCGGACGCCCCGGTCTCCGGCGGCGTCGTCGGCGCCCAGGCGGGCACGCTGACCTTCATGGTCGGCGCCTCTGCCCCGGAGTTCGATGCCGTCCTCCCGCTCCTGGAGGTGATGGGCAAGCGGGTGGTGCACTGTGGTGGAAACGGGGCTGGCCAGGCGGCCAAGATCTGCAACAACATGCTGCTGGGGATCTCGATGATCGGCGCTGCCGAGGCGTTTGTGCTGGGTGAGAAACTCGGTCTGGGCCATCAGGCACTCTTCGATGTCATCTCCACGGCGTCCGGACAGTGCTGGGCCGTGACCACCAACTGTCCGGTGCCCGGACCGGTGCCCGCCAGCCCGGCGAACCGCGACTATCAGCCGGGGTTCGCCGGTGCCCTGATGGCCAAGGACCTCGGCCTGGCCCTGAATGCCTTGCAGGGAACCGGGGTGGCTGCGGAGCTCGGCCCGCTCGCGGCACAGATCTACCAGCGGTTTGCCGAGGAGGGTGGCGCTGGGCGAGACTTTTCCGGCATCATCACCCAGATCAGAGATCACTCAAGGAGCGCCCTGTGACCGAAGAACCTCTCGTCCTGGTGGAGCGGCACGGCCGGGTGGCGGTGCTGACGTTCAACCGCCCCCGCGCGCTCAACGCGCTGAATCAGGCGCTGATGGATGAATTGGTGAGCGCGGCAGTGGTGCTCGATGCCGATCCGGGCGTGGGATGCCTGGTGCTGACCGGCTCCGCCAAGGCTTTCGCGGCGGGGGCGGATATCAAGGAGATGGCCGCGCAGGGCTATCAGGAGATGTATGCCGCAGACTGGTTCCGGCGCTGGGAGGACTTCAGCCGACTGCGCATTCCGACGCTGGCAGCAGTCTCCGGATTCGCGTTGGGTGGTGGCTGCGAACTGGCCATGATGTGCGATCTGATCCTGGCGGCGGAGAATGCGAAGTTCGGCCAGCCCGAGATCAACCTGGGAGTTCTGCCCGGGATGGGTGGGTCCCAGCGGCTCACCCGAGCCGTCGGCAAAGCCAAGGCGATGGACCTGATCCTGACCGGACGGATGATCGATGCGGCCGAGGCGGGGCGGATCGGCCTGGTCTCCCGGGTGGTGCCCACGGAGGATCTTCTGGCGGAGGCGCTGAACGTTGCCAAGGTGATTGCCAGCAAGTCCAAACCGGTGACCATGATCGCCAAAGAAGCAGTCAACGCCGCCTTCGAGATGGGCCTGGTGCAGGGCGTGACTTACGAGCGCAGGCTGTTCCATTCGGTCTTTGCCCTCGAGGATCAGAAGGAAGGCATGACGGCGTTCACCGAGAAGCGGGAGCCAGACTTTCGGGGGCGGTGAAGGGCCGTTTCCTGGGCTGGGTCTCATCCGTCGCACCACAGGCCATCGCTAAGCCTAGGCCTGGTCCTCGTCATCGAAGTCCCCGGCATCGCGGCGAAAGCGGCCCAGCACCTCGGTGAGCGTAAGTACGTCCTCAGCGGAGAAGCCCGGTTGGGAGAAGATCTGCTCATTGAGTGCTTCGGTGGCCCGTGTGGCTACCTCCCGGCCACTCTGTGTCAGCTCGATCAGGGTGGCCCGGCCATCGGTCGGATGGGGTGCCCGCCGGACCAGGCCGTCCTTCTCCAACCGGTCCACCACATTGGTCACCGAGGTCGGATGCACCTGGAGCAGCGCGCTGGCCTTGCTCATTGGCAGGGTGCCGTGACGGGAAAATCCCAACAGGGCCAACAGCTCATAGCGGGCAAACTTCAGGCCGAACGGTTTGAGCACCCCTTCGATCCGCAGCAACAGAATTTGCTGGGTTCGCATGATCGCGGTGATCGCTGCCATCGGCCCGGCTTCTTCAGACCAACCCTGCCGCTCCCAGTTGGCGCGCGCCTCAGCAATCGGGTCACGGGTCAGGGGCATCGGGCAATCCTTCGGTCAGCTGCTGGGCCGACTAGCTTCGTAAACCGGGAAAATCGGTGTCGGAATACTCTACGCCAAAGCCCTCCACAGCGGCTCCGACATCCTTTCCATGACGGGCCTCTTCCGCCCGCCGCAGCTCCACCCGGCGGATTTTGCCGGAGATGGTTTTGGGCAGTTCGGCGAACTCCAGGCGGCGGATCCGCTTGAACGGTGCCAGATGTTCGCGGCAGTAGCGCAAAATGTCCTCGGCCGTTTTCGGGCTGGCCGCATGCCCCGGCGCCAGTACCACAAAGGCCTTGGGGACCGAGAGCCGGAGTTCATCCGGAGAGGGCACGACGGCGGCCTCCGCCACGGCCGGATGCTCCAGCAGGACGCTCTCCAGCTCAAAGGGTGAGAGTTTGTAATCGCTGGATTTGAAGACATCATCGTTGCGCCCCACATAGGTGATGACGCCGCTCTCATCCCGGCAAGCCATATCGCCCGTGTGATAGTAGCCGTCGCGGAAGGCCTCGGCGGTCTTCTCGGCATCGCCGTAATATCTGGCCATCAGGCCCACGGGTCGGCCGTAGCCGCTGGCGTCATCGATCCGCAGGCACAACTCGCCCTCGTCGCCCTCCTGGCCGGTAGCAGGGTCGACCAGGACGGCATCGTACCCGGGGAGCGGGCGGCCCATGGCGCCGATGACGACGGGCTGGCCGGGAGTGTTGGCGATCTGCACCGTGGACTCGGTCTGGCCGAAGCCGTCCCGGATCGTCTGGCCCCAGGCCCGGTGCACCTGATCGATCACCTCGGCATTGAGCGGCTCGCCAGCGGAGACCACCTTGCTCGGCGGGGTGGCGAGCTGGGTGAGATCGGCCTGAATGAGCAGTCGCCACACGGTCGGCGGCGCGCAGAAACTGGTCACGCCCTCGGCATCCATGGCCGCCATCAGCGCGCTGGCATCGAAGCGTGGGTAGTTGTAGATGAAGACGCAGGCCTCCGCGATCCAGGGCGTGAACACATTGGACCAGGCGTGTTTGGCCCAGCCGGGGGAGGCCACATTCAGGTGGACATCGCCCGGTTCCAGGCCAATCCAGTACATCGTGGAGAGGTGCCCCACGGGGTAGGAGGTGTGCGTGTGCTCCACCAGTTTTGCCTGGGAAGTGGTGCCGGAGGTGAAATACAGCAACAGCGTCTCGTCGCCTCGCGTCGGTGTATCCGGAGTGAAATCGGCGGAGGCATCCTCGCTGTCCCGATAGTTGGCGGCGTGACTCTGCGGGGCATCCGTGGGGATCTCGATCAGACGGTAGTCGCCGGGAACCTGGGCGAATTTGGCGATGTCGGCAGATCCTGCCACCGCCCAGCTGGCCTCGCCTCGGCGCACGCGGTCCGCCAGATCGGCCGGGCCCATCTGCGTGGTGGTGGGAATGAGGACCGCGCCGAGTTTCATCCCGGCCAGCATCATCTCCCAGAGCTCCACCTGGTTGCCCAGCATGAGAATGATCCTGTCCCCGCGCTGGACGCCGAGGTTACGCAGCCAGTTGGCCACCTGGCTGGAACGCGTGCTGAGCTGGGCAAAACTGCGGCGCAGGACGGAGCCGTCCGGTTCCATGATCACCAGTGCGGGCTGCTCGGCTCTGGCCGGATCCTGGGCCAGGGCGTCGAACCAGTCGAGAGCGAAGTTGAAATGCTCAAAACGCGGCCAGCGGAACTCGGCGCGCGCGCTCGTGTAGTCGCTGCGCAGCTCGATCAGCTGATCCCGTGCTGCCCGGAACTCGTCCGTAACGCCCATCATCTACCCATCCTCGCGTAGCGGTCTTCTGTGCAGAAATCTACCGGAAAATCCAATTTAGTGGGACTTCCAACTTAATCGAAAGTGCGGAATACTTGGACTTCCAAGTGTTTTGGGAATCGGATTCTCGAAGAGGGTGGGCCGTGTCAGCAGAAGTACCGTTTCCTGAGGCAGATCTCCTGCACGTCGTGGAGCTGCTCAGCCCGGAGGAGCGCCTGCGCTACCAACGCCTGCGGAGGTTTTTCCAGGACCGGGTCCGGCCGGAGAGCATCGACTTCTGGAACCGCGAAGAATTCCCCTTTGATCTGGTGAAGGAGCTGGGGAATCTGGGACTGGGTCGCCTTCAGATCGATGGCAGTTCGGCCCTGTTCAAGGGGCTGATGTACACCGAGTTGGCGCGGGCCGACGTCTCGCTCTCTGCGCTGGTCGGCATCCACAATGAGCTGGTGGTCGGAATGATCCACGCCCTGGGCTCCGCCGCTCAGCGGGCGCGATGGCTTGGGCCGCTGGGCAGCTTTGCGGCCTTCGGCGCCTTTGCGCTCACCGAACCCGATCACGGCTCCGATATTGCCGGCGGCCTGAGCACCGTGGCGCAGCGGGTCGACGGCGGCTGGCTGCTCAACGGGGCCAAGCGGTGGATCGGCGCAGGCACCATCGCGGATGTTTCCCTGGTCTGGGCACGGGACGCGGAGGATGGCGCCATCAAAGGATTTCTGGTCGAGACGGACCGGCCAGGCTTCGTGGCGAGCAAGATCAACCACAAAATCGGCCTGCGCATTATGCAGAATGCCGATCTGGCGTTCGATGACGTCTGGATCCCGGAGCAGAATCTGCTGCCGGGAGCGAGCACCTTTGCCGCGGCCAATGATCTGTTGCGGGATTCGCGGGCCTGGGTGGGCTGGCAGGCCGCCGGCATCCAGCTGGCCGCCTTCGACGTGGCCCGGGCCCATGCCCTCAGTCGCCAGCAGTTCGGCAAGCCGCTGGCCAAGTTCCAGCTGGTGCAATTGCCGCTCTCCGAGATTCTGGGCAACGCCCAGGCATCGTTGGCGCTGATGATCCAGTTCGCCCGGCTCCAGGAAGACGGGCAGGCGGAGATGGCCCAGGCCGCCATGGTCAAGGCCACGACCACCCGGCTGGCTCGTGCCTCCGTGGCGGCTTGCCGATCGTTGTTGGGTGGGAACGGCATCGTCAGCGATTACGAGGGGGCCAAGCTGTTTGGTGATGCCGAGGTGCTGTACAGCTACGAGGGGACCTACGAGATCAATTCGCTGATTGTGGGCCGCGCGGTGACCGGCATGGGCGCGTTTGTCTGAGCGGCCGGCTGTGAGGGGATCGACCGAGCATTTGCGCACAGTGACTGCCGCCGCGACTGTGCGCGAGTGGACGGTGGGCGAAGCTGTCAGAAGCGAAAGGAGCCCGGATTCAGTCTCCTGAATCCGGGCTCCTTCGGTGAGTCGGGGTGCTCGCAGAGTATTCGAAGCAGGCCCTCCCTAAGCTGGCTCGACTGGACGCGATCGACGCTGCGTTGGCACGGGCTGCTGCGGAAGAGCCCGGGCAGCCGAGGCGCAAGTCGGGGTCCCCTCGCCAGCGCTATCGTCTGGTGGATCGGCTTGGCAAGGCGAAGTTGGACGAGATTGTCGGCCGATATAAGGCAGGGGAGTCGGCAAACGATATCGCCAGGGAGATGAGTGTCTCCAAGTCGTCCCTTCTCCGCCTGCTGGACAATCGGGGTATCGACAGAAGGAAGAAGGGCCTCACTCCCGAGATTGAACGTCAGGTTCTGGAACTCCGCAAACAGGGCTTGATCATCCGAGCCATCGCCAAGCAAGTCGGCGTCAGCTACGACACCGCACGGCTATTTCTGCTCGGGCAAGGTAAGCCGTCAGCGTGACGACCATTGCTCCTGATCCTGTGATGCTTGGCTGTTGGCCCAGATGCAGCCAGGGATAGGATCAGTTCGTGATCGAAGAATTTCAGGGTGGTAGCCAGTCAATTTTTACCAACCGCGTCAACCCTGACGAGTCATACCTGTATCACTACACGTCTGCTTCCACCCTGGCTAGGATCTTGGAAAGCCGGGCACTGATGATGGGTCCGTATTCAGCGACTAACGATCCCCGTGAAACATCAGGTTGGGGCGGGAGTATTGAGCTGACTCATGACGAAGCCCTGGACCAGCCCGAAGAGATAGGACGGCTCTGGTCGTTGGTGCGCGATGCCCGTGAAGGGGTGAAGCTTGCTTGCTTCACCCTTGACCGAGAGACTGACCAGCCCACATTCCGGTTGCCGTTTCACCGAGGTTGGGCAAGGGCTCGGATGTGGCATCAGTATGCGGATCGCCATTCCGGCGTGTGCTTGATTTTCGACCGGGAGCGATGGGGAGAATCTCTTCAGCTGCTGAGCGAGGAAAATTCGTTCGACATCCACGAAGGTGCCATCACATACGAGGACGTGAAGCTCGGACACTATCAGAGGATTCTGACCTATTCATCCGATGAACTTCGTGCGGGGCAGGTAAAAGATGCCATTGCAAGGATCGTCCGGGATCATCGCGACGATCTCTTTTTCAAGAAGAATCGCGACTGGGAGTCTGAAAACGAATACAGATACCTTGCGATCGGTGAAGCTGAGAAGGAGTTCGTACCCATCGCCACCTCGCTGGTGGGGATTGTGCTCGGCCAAGATTTCCCTGATACAGAAGTTGCAGTGCTCGCTGATCGACTCAGGCGGAACGGCCTGGAGCAGGTAAAGTGCGCCAGGTTGTCATGGTCTGATGGCGGTCCTTCCATCATGGTTGATCATGATAGCCAAGGTAGGGGAGTTCTGGCATTGCTACCTACGGATCTGTCCAGCGTGCACCGAGGCGACTGAGCATTTAGCGCGGTGTGGCGACACCACAACCCCGCCTCGATAGCGCTTAGGTAACAAAATCCCAGCGCGACCTATCGCAGCGGTTCCCTGCGAGATACGCTTGTGTCTCATCCACGGCGCGTCCTCTTGTGGTTCAGTCGTTTCTTGGTAGACATAGAGACAAGACGCATACGCAGATGTCGCTCATCCATCCGCACCACAACAACCAGAATGACTCGTACCTTGGAGGCGGGACATTGACAGGTTCAAAGCGTAGGTCCATAATCAGCTCCACAAAGATGGAGCAGGACAACAATTTCATACCCCACGACCCTGATTCCCCAGCTAAGCCTGGGGATGTTTCGCGTGAGCAGCTGCCAGAAGGATCCTCCGAACCTCTCAGAGGTTCAAGGTGGACTCGCATGGCCAGCTTCATCCTCGGAAAGACAAACACTCCAGACGAATCCACAGAGCCAGATGCGACATGGCGGCAAGATCACGAGTTGACCACGGAGACCGTCGGCACCTTCGCAGCAAGCCAGTTCGAACGTGCACGGATTGAGTTTTTTGCCTGGTTCGAGGTAGCCCAGCACCCCGACACTGCCACCAACCACCCACTCGTCATTGAGCGGTTCGGTGACACTTTGGATCCGGAGGATGCGGCGGCGATTTTTGAATGGTGGAGTTGCCGCGTCCGCCGCACCGCTCAGGCCACAACTGACACTCACGCACTCCTGGCCGGTGGCGGCGTGCTCGACAACCGTGGGGTCGAGGTGATGCTGTCAATGATTCATCACACCGAAAACATTGTGCGACGCCTGCTCGATGAACTTGAGGCATCGAGGCTACAGGACGCTTAGCTGAGATCAGCTGGCTTTCTTGCGTTTTGCGCCCTTCCTGATAGCGCTATTCCCGTTTTTCTTTCCTGGCTTCGCTTCTAGACTCTTGTCATCGCTCGCGATCTGTTGGAGCTTTTTGTCAAGTTTCTTGTTTGAAATATTGGGGGCTGACTCCGGCATGTCTGTCCTCGTCGGGCGGGACGAGATCGCAGGCGCATCTTCATGCCAAACTTTTTCTCTCTTCTTCCAGAACTTCAGTTTGGCAAGCAACTCGGGTGCATGCAGCTTGCAGAAGCTGAAGTTGATCTCGATGATCTTGAGCCGTTTCGGGTGCCAAACCACCAGGTACAACGGCAGGAACAAGATCACGCCAGTAACAAAGAGCCAGAACAAAAGTACGTCTTTGTCTTGGAGGGCCGCGTATGACAATCCCAGGAACAGAGCTGCGGCGTACCCAATCATTGCGCCAATTTTTCGGGATCGGCTTCCCCGATCCGGTGGCGGGCTCTCCGACTGAGGAGTCGTGTCGATCCGATTGGGCGGATTATTTGCGTCCATGGCGCGCTCCTTCGAACTTGGAAGGCTAAAAACGGCCATGACGTCGGGGTCCAGAAGGGCTCCGGCTTCTCACCCGGTAGGGGCTGGGTGAGTAACGGGATCTGTCACCGACGTGCCGCCTTTCGCCTGGTCCGGGTGGATGAATCACATCTTTGTGACTCCCTTCACAATCTAGGGTGAGGGTGGGCGTCTCTGCAAGGGGCTGGGACCAGAATCCTGCGACGTGATCAAAGTGCAATATTTCCAAGCGGCAGCCGCCTGATGGCTGGGCGAGATCTGAGGCGGCTACTCGGCATCGTTCTGCTCGAGGAGCCTGCCAAACGGCTCCTCGTTTTGCCAGTGCCCGATCTTCTGATTCAAGGACTCCCACCGGTCTTCCGTCCAGGACTGTCGGAGCTCATCGGGAAGGACCTCGAGGGCGAAGCCCCATGTACGGAAGGCGTGTTTGACAGCTTCCGCGACAGTGATCTCGGCGATCAGATCTTGATTTGCGCCTGTGATGAGAGCGCGAACACCGCGCGGTGTGGGATGCCCACCAATCTCGCAGTGCTGCCAATAGTCTGAATCCCGAAACTGTCCGTCCGATCGCTTTCGAAGGTCGCCGGGCTTCCACCGAGAACGACGCTTCTCTGATGTGGAAGTGAACCACTCTCGCGCCTCGGCAGGGTCCTCGGCACATGCCCAGGCCAGATACTCCACCTCGACAAGCTGCCGAACAAGAGCTGCCACGGCGTAGGTGTTGCTGGCTTGGTGTAGTGTGCGGATGCCGTCCAGAAGAACTTTGCCGGTATGAAGGACGAAGCTGGCTGCGACCAGCGGCTCGTCCCCATTGCCGGTCGACGATACTCCCGAAACTCGGTCGGGCCCTAACATATGCCCCATCACATGTGTGTGCGTTGCAAAGTAGTCAAACGCATCGGAGAGAGCGTCGAGTGCAGCAAGGCGTGCAGAGACTACGACCGGGTTCAGCCCAACTGCCCGCCACTCTGATTCCGTAAGCGGATCCATAAGGGAGATGTTAGCCGTCGACCGTCACCGAATGTTCGCCGATGCGTTCCTCCGATACGGATGGGGACAGCCGGCTCCGTTCGGCTGTCCAGGGCACATTCAGCTCATCCGGCATCAGTTGCTCTTGCAATTTCTGAGCAGTCGGCGCATAACTAGTGACAGATATGTCAAACTCCAAAACCTCAGCACCATTCCCCGCATACGCGAGCTCGCTCCGCCCGTCGAAGCTGCACTCCTTGCTTGGTGAAGCAACGGTCTGGGACGAGCCACTCTGGAACGAGGCCATGGACTTCATTGAGGGTGAGCTTTCGCTCCCACAGGCCGAGATGCTTGAACAGATGCTCGAGAGGTTTGACTTCTTTGAACCCCATCCCATCGGTCCAGATCGACTTTCCTTACCCGCGCGGGGATACCTGGACGGCTACCGCGAGTATCCTCCGGCTGTGCTTTTGGGGCTCTTTGACTTGTGCCGGTCGTTCGGGGCGCAGAACCCATGCTGAGCTAGCTCCGCGGGTGACTTCGGGCGTTGGAGACTCCGCCGAGCAGGAAAGATGGAGAGAGCGGACGAGTCTCCAGAACCGGATCGGCTCTAAATAGATTTCAGCGGATAGCCAACGCCAACTTTGGGCGCCGACGCCACGATCCAATCCTCGTGCCTGTCGACCTGCGCAGTCAGTGCGGCTCGCTCGGTTTCGTCGGCATCGGTGCGATCCGCACTGGCATCAAGTACTGTCAAGATCCGATCGGTGTTTTCCGTCGTTTCAGCACGAAGATCGCGTATCTCTTGCTGGAGATCGCCACGCATATCCTGCATGTACGTGAATAGTTTCGTGAATTCATCTTGGTTCATATCTACCACTCAGTATGAGCCGACTGTGCTGGGGTGTGAAGAGGTAGAAATAACAACAATGGAAGTTCGCCTGCCAGCGGATTAGCATCGACTACGAGAGCGAACGCTCGCGACCATCCGAGTTCACCGCGCTCATCCGATCGGGAGGCTCCTCGCCAATCCTGAGCTCTCGGACGCCAACTCGGTTACCTTGCCAACTGTCCCGTGCCCGGTCGGAACTCCCCAGATGCCCCGGCGCAGGCAACGTCTCCGTCTTCCTCAAATCCCACGCTTCCAACGCCCCAATGCTGATTCCGCTCGGCCCGGTTCGTCGTGTCTTGCCGTGGATCAGGAGAAGCTCGGTGTTGAACAGCAATGGCCCACTGCGCTCTTGGGCTTCGGTGAAGAAGGTAGCGTCAACACAGCCCGTCCCATCATCGATCGAAATGAACACCACCCGCTTGTTGCCCCGCATCGGTGGGGTTTGGGTCGCCACCCGAATACCCGCGACCAGCACCTCCGTGCCGTTGCGCAGGCCAAGCAGCTTGTCGGCTGTCGTGACGCCCAGCGAGTCCAGAAGTGCGCGATGCGTGTCCATGACATGAGCGCTCACGTCGAGGTGCATCAGATCGAGTTCGGACTTAAGCTGCTCAACCGGGGTTACATCGGGCAGCTCTGCCGGAAGCCCCGATAGCTCGGGATCGCCCTCGAACGGAAGGGTGAGCTGGCCGTCAGTTATGTGCTGGTGTCGGGTGACAGTTTTTTGTGCTGAGATTGCCGTCAGGTGGCGAATAAGATCAGCCCGGTTGGCCGCCCCTCCGGCATCGTGGTGCATGGCGTCGAGAGCACCAAGCTCGGCCAAGCGGCGAATATTCGGCCGAGACAGTTTCGCACGATGCCGGAGTTCGTCGATAGTGGTGTATGGCTGCCCGGCAACGAGCCGCTGTGTTTCGGCTTGGCTCAGCCCACGTATGCCGTTGAAACTCAGCCGAATCCCCAGCCGCTGATCTGGCAGCCGCTCGACCCGGTAGTGTTCGGTGCTCTTGTTGATGTCCAGCGGGAGGATCGGCACGCCCATCCGGCGCACCTCCGCTACTAGGAGTCGCTTGGGGTACATGCCGGGATCGTGCTCGAGGATTCCGGCCAGGAATGCTTCTGGGTGGTGTGCTTTCAGCCAGGCGGTTGGGCAGGGCGAAGGCCGCCCCGTGTGCTTTGCAGAAGCCGAAACTGCCGAATGCTTTCAGCGTGCCCCACACCTCCTCAATGACGCGTGCAGGGTAGCCACGGTTGGCCGCATGCTTGCGGAAGAATGCTTCGACTATTTCTTCCTTGCTGGCCTTTCCGAGGGCGCGCCGGAACTCATCGCCCCGGGACAGGCTGCAGCCCGTCATGACCTGAAAAATGCGGATCAACTGCTCGTGAAAAACGACGATGCCATGCGTTTCTTCCAAAATCGGGCGCAGGCTCGGATGGGGATACTTGGCAGTGGCGAAGCCATGCCGGTGCTCAAGGAACGGCCGCACCATGTCGCTCTTCATGGGGCCAGGACGGAAGAGCGAGATGTCGATGACGAGATCCCCGAACTCCCGTGGCGCCATCTTTCCAACCAACTCCCGTTGGCCTGGAGATTCGATCTGGAAGCACCCCAGCGTGTGAGTGGATTGGATCAGTTCATAGGTAGATGGATCGTCCAGGGGCACATTGTTGATATCGATCATCCGATCCTCGCCAATGAACGACGGCACCTCACTATTCGCCCCAGAGAGGTGGCTTCCCGAAGTGGCCACCTCCGCAGGACTGGCGTGAATGCGCTGGATCCCCCCCAGCGCGTAGGCGATACTGCTCTGCATCCGCACCCCGAGCTTCAGCATGCCCATGGCAGCGGCTCTCGGAGGTCCTCTCTGTAGGTGACATCCCGGAGCCGGTGGAATTTGTTCTCGAGATGCCAGTGTTCCTGGACCCAGGACGTCAGGGTGGTCGGATCAGTCTCGGCGCTGGTGATCAGGTATACGATCTCAACACTCTTCTTCCCGGTTGCCTTTTGGGTCACGGTACGGCGGAGCCGGGCTATCTGGGCCGCGCCAGGGAAGTCGATCCAGGCAGGAGCGATTGTGGTTTTGATCGTGCGTCGGCTTCTGCGTCCCCGACTCTTGTGCGCCGCGCTGGTCGCAGGGGTCTGCAGTCAGGGCAGGGCCTTCAGCACCCGGTGCAGGGATGGTTTGTTCCCTTTTACCGTCATGACGTAGTCCGCGCCGCTGGCGGTGATCAACGCTGCGGTCGTCACCTTCATGAAGGACTTATGCCTTGCCCGGGAGGTGCCGATATGGCAGGCCATGGAAAACGAAGTGGCGAACCGAATCCAGTCACGCCTCCTAATCAGTATGGCTAGCTATCAAAGCTTGCGAGGTATTCCGCCATGCGACCCGCATCTCCTACACATACAGAGGGGAGGCGTGGCCCAGAGAAATTGCCGCCAACGATAGGATCAGCACCCAGGACCTTGTAGGAGTAGGCGCTAATCTGCTGCATTCTGTCGTCTGAAACTCCGCCGCCAAAGTCGAAGCTATAAAGTTCACCCTTGGTAGTGATGAACGAGCAGTGAAAATGGTGGTCTGTACTGCGGTCATTGAAGTAGTCGCGTGAGCAGTGGTATGCCCAGCCATCGGCAATATACTCCATGCCGTAAATGAGCTTCTTGAAGATCTTACGCACCCGCATCGTCCGTTCATACAGCGGTGTGGGCTTGATGCCTCTCGATTGAGCCGCGTGTAGGAAGTCCCTGCGAACAGCCTCCGCTGCGGCAGCTTCCAGAGATGCCGCGCTCTCTGCAGCCAATTTGGCTTGCCGGACTTTCGCTTCCAGTTCCCCAAGGTCTGCCATGCACAAACAATACCAACATCAATTACCAGAGTGCTAGCTACAGATTGTTTCGATTAATCTCGCTCGCCGTGAACGATCCGAGCTAGTCGCAGATCGTTTGGGGCGGACTTGAGGTGGTTGGTCTTGGAATGGCATAAGGACGAGGTGTCTGGAGGAGCATGCTGATGAGTGCTTCGACCTTGAGATGGTGGCCATGGGTTTGGGGCCAGATTTTTGAGCACGAAGCGTGTTGCGTGTTTTTTGACCACGATCGTGGTATTGTAATCAGCAACGATGGGATTGGAGGCAGCCTATGGGTGACGCTGCGTTTCTTTTTGGTGAGCCGACTCACGAGTACAGCTTGGAGGGTTTCGGGCTGACTGAAGAACTCATTCATGATTGTATCCGCCCGGCTTGGACACATTCGCGCGGACGCACTTCGCTGGCCGCCCCGAGCACGCCAGGCTCCGATCTATACCACGACATCACCGAGAATCTGGCTGTCGCCCTGACTAACCATGGTTGGCACCGGCGTCCGGTCAATGGACAACAACGCACTATCCATCCGGATGGATTGATTGCTATTGCCGTTTCGTCGGCGGTAAACGTGGCGAACTCTGATCCGAAGAAGCATCCTCGGACGCGACCCAAAGGGCCTGCTACTCTCGATGATCTTGATGTAGCGCTGATCCCTGGGCAGCAGGCCTTCGACCTTGAGGAATTTCGCGGGAACGAAGACTTCGAACAAATGCTCCAAGAGGCGCCGCTATGGTTCCTGCTACACGAAGAAGTAGAAGAAGAGATGCGCATCTCCTTGGCACGTCCGGCTCAACCTGACAAGCAGGGGAGCATCGTAGGGTTTAGCCGCGAGATTCCGATTGAATCTCTGCGCCTCGACACCGACTTGGATATTTTCCGCAACGACGACGAGGACGGTGGCATCGATTTCGATGTCCCGTCGATTCAATAGCCACTGCCCTGCAGCTCGCTGATAACCTTCATAGCGCCATGTTTACACCTTCACGATTAAGACTGGCACGCCAACGTCTCGGCTGGACGCTCAAGCGCCTCGCCGAGGTCAGTGATGTGTCTACACGTACTCTCACGACCCACGAGAACTCAGCTGACCGCGAACCCTCACCCGAGGTTATTGAGCGTCTCGCAAAGGCCCTCAAAGTTCAAGCCGAATTCTTCTACCGAGACGCCGTTGACCCAGTGGCGCCCGCTGCCGCCAGCTTCCGCAAGCTGAGCAAAACCAGTGCCCTCATGAGGGATGCTGCCCTGGCGTCTGCCAATGTAGGCATCGAGTTCTTCGAGATAATTGAGCGGAAGTTCAGCCTGCCGACGCCGGATGTCCCTGATCTTGGGAAGCACCTGCCCGAGACGGCTGCGGAGATCATTCGAAAGCTCTGGAACCTTGGGGACAAGCCGATCCCGAACCTGTTACACCTCTTAGAAGCCAACGGTGTTCGAGTGCTGTCCCTGTCGCACCAATTCGACAGTATCGATGCATTTTGCTTCTCGCGGGATGGTACGCCATATGTCTTTCTGAATACATCAAAGTCGGGGGAGCGTCAACGCTTCGATCTGGCCCACGAGCTCGGACATCTTGTACTGCACAGAGATCTCGAGATGACTGCAAGCGAATCAAAGGAACGGGAAGCTGAAGCGCACCGGTTCGCTTCCAGCCTCCTGATGCCCAGAACGGGAGTGCTCGCTCAAGGAATGGGTGGAGCCAGCCAAGAGAGAATTCTTGCGGCTAAGGCCTACTGGAAGACTTCTGCAATGGCGACGACGTACCGGCTCAAAGAGCTGAACCTGATGTCGGACTGGCAGTATCGGTCCATGTGTATAACGCTGGCCGAGCAAGGATACCGAACAAGCGAGCCAGGTGGCATTGTTCCAGAGATGTCACTGTTGCTGCGCAAAGTTCTTTTCGGACCCCAGAAAGCAAACCTTGCTGGGGTAGGGAGGGAGCTAGCGCTAACCGAGAAGTCGGAAATTTCCCGGTTGGTTAATGGGCTGGTGCCGGTCGCGGCGTGAGATCGTCCCGTCAGATTTGTGTTGGCGTTCGAAACATGAGGAACTTCTTTGTAGTCAGCAGACGCTCAGAAGTGACTGCCCCGGATTTGGTTGACTCCAAAGTAAAGTCGTAGCCATCCCCGGGGCTCGTTTTCTTGCCACCGAGCCGGCGCTGCGCATGGAGAATGAGCTACGGATCATCGGCATGTTGGAGTCGGCAACGCGTACATGGATCACTCAAGCCTCCGGGTAGCCGCGTCTACCGTCCAGCAGTCACATCCGGCATGCCTACAGGGAGAATGTCCGCCAGCTCAACCGAGAGTGCCTGCGCCAGCGCAACGATGGTCTTGAGTCGCGGGTTCATCGGCGTTCCGGGTTTGGATTCGCCCTTTTCGAACTTCTGGTACGTGTACGAGGAGATGCCTGCGATGTGCGCCAGGCGCTCCTGGCTAAGCCCACGCTCCAGCCGCAGTCGCTGCAGGTTTACACCCAGATCTCGCGCATAGTTATCCCACGTTCGCGGGGGTTTGCGGGGTCGGGCCACTTATCCACCCTGCGGCCCACACCATCAAGACACCCTCATACATGTATGGGAATCTCTCTGTGCCCATACATCACCTCATTGCGCGTCGCCCCGTGGTGAGATCTGGGGCGCCCCCGAGCATGATGTCACCAACAGGCACTTCAAGAGCCTGACTGATCCGCAGCAACGTGCGCAGCTGTGGATTCAGTGGAACGCCGGCCTTGGATTGGCCGCTCTCAAGCCGCTGGTAGGTGTTCTCGGCCATGCCGGTTATCTCCGCCATATCGCGGTGCGTCAATCCGCGCGCGGTGCGCAACCTGGCCAGATTGAGCCCGAACTCGCGTGCGTACGCCGCATATTCAGGCGGGTAATCGGGCGGGCGAGTCACATATCCACAATGATGCCGACCTCACCTGTACTTGCCCACACATGTATGGGAATCTTTAGATGATCACATTCAGGGTGCGCAAGGGGTGCAAAGCATGAGGGTCTTTACAAAATATGCCGTTTGTGGTATATATAAGACATTGCCATTCGGTGGTTGCAGGCGAACGCCTCCCCCGGACTTTGGCGGTCAACAACATTCATGCGCCCACGTAAGCGCGCAAGGAACCCACGATCATGAGCATCGAACGTCCAAACCCCCGCACCACCACCAACCCAGGCGAACTGCCACCGCACATTCAGCGCGTCGGCGAAGCCTTCGACAACACCTCACTCCCTCAAGCGCACGCGGAGGGGCTCGTGGATAACCAGGTGCCCGATCTTGCCCAGGAGGTCATTGATACGGCCTCGCCTGAGACGGCCAACTTCATCGAGGCGCCAGCTCAGAAGGAGAAGGAGCGGAAGCTTCTCAGCCGTCGTAACTTCTTGCTTGCTGGCCTCGGCATCGCAGGTGTTGTTGCCGTAGAGGAAGCCACGCGTGCGATTGTTGGTGCATCGACCCGCCCAGATGCGAAGCCAGCTCCCACTGCTGGTTCTGAGAAATCTGCATCTGCTGCAGCGACATCTGGCGAGACTGGATCGCCAGCGCCTTCCGAACAGGAGCTGAACGTGAAGAGCCTTGAGCTCGACGGCTCGCTCACGCCAGAGCAACTGGCCAAGACATTTGGCCAAGACAGGCTCAGCAGCTGGAACATGGCAGGGGCGACGGAAGCCAACCTGAACAAGTATCTCGATCTTGGCGCACAGAGCGCCTTCCCAAGGGAGATCGCAGAGAAGAACGGGGAGATCTATGCCGATGCCCTTCTTGTGCCTGGCTGGCGCAGTGATGCGGCGCTAAATACATTCGTCAACGGCCCGTCAGGGCAAAAGACACTTAACGCACTGGCGATTGAGATGAACTTCATTACCCACTACGACAAGAGCAGCAACATCAAGGACAAAGAGCCGTACTGGCAGACCGTCTCGATTGACTCGACGACGGTGATCTCGCAAACGGCCGACACAGTAGTGACGACCAGCGCGGCAACTCAGCATACGAACGAGGCGAAGAACAGCGCCGTCGACCACGACCCGCAGCACCAAAAGCACGACGGGTCGAAATTCACGGTGTACACAACGTTCAAGTTGATTGATGGCAAGTGGAAGGTGTCCGCCCTCCAAATGGCAAGCCGCTAGCCGGTGCCGGATAAACTGGAGGCAAGGGTACCTGCGCCGCCCATCTGCGGTCATTTTGGACTTCCAAACAGATGCTGCTTGTGTTTCAATAGAGCGTAGGCATGTTGTATCGCCAAGAACACAAACACCATTCCAGGAATTCTTTACTAGTACTAGTAAAGGGGCTCATCGCAATCCGGAGTGTAGGTGGGGTCTGAATCCTCCGG
>NZ_JASSZH010000034.1 GCF_030271165.1 Psychromicrobium xiongbiense
CTGAATCTGGGCTGCAATCTGCTCCAGAATGTCCTGGGGTTTCTGGTCGTAGACACAGGTGGGGGTGCCAACTTTCTGCCAATCCGGAGGTGTAGCCCAGGAAAGGCTGTGATACCACTGCACATAAGTGCCATTGGTTCCGGCTGTGCAGTTCGATTTCAACTGTGATTGGCAGAACGCACCCGGATCACCACTGTTCTGGGTGTCCGCCTGACACAGCACCTCAAAGCGATACACATGACTGGGAGCCGGAGTGATCGCATTCGACGGAGTCCAACCGGAGGTTCCTGGCACCTGCTGATAGTTGCTGGTCTGGATACCTTCGGAATCGTATGCAGGTATGGCTGGCTCAGCATTCACGGGAATCGCGACAGCAACGGCGATGAGTGCAGTTGCCATGGTCAGGATGATTCTGGAAACTTTGCTCATCAGATCGGCTTCCCGATGTCGATAATGCGCCACTGTCCGTTCTGATAGATGGCATTCACCACATCGCCTCGCGCCGTCGATCCGGGCTCGTCGACGCCAGCAGTTCCGGCAGAGGCATACTTTCCTGCGGCAGTGTTGTACTGAATCAGTACCTGATAAGCCCCATTTGCCGCCTGCACAAATGACGGTTTCGTGCTCGTCACGGTGAGCGCTGTGCCGATAATCCATTTCCCGCTGGCGTACCAGTCCTTCGTGTTGGTGAGGATAGCGGTACACCGCGTGCACTCGGAGAGAGCCATCTGTCCGGCAAGGGACGTGTCCCCAGTTTCGACGCCAAAGTTATACGCCGTGTACCAGAACCTCGCGAACGTATCCAGGCCTTTTTCGGAGAACTCGTCTGCCAGTGCGGGCTTGACTGGTTTGGGGACGTTCTGTGCCGGGCCATTCAGATCTGCCGGTTTGTAGGGTGCTGCGGCTACGGTGGTGGTCGATGGTGCCGAAGCTGATGGAGAAGCAGTGGAGGACACCGGCACCGCTGACGATGATGCAGCGGGCTCGGATCCGCCGGAGCATCCGGCCAGCAAACCCAGGACCACCATCAATACCACAACGGCACTCACACGCTGCGAGGACCAGGCCGTCATCGAACGCGTCCTCGCCGCATCATGCCTTGCCGTACGTCGTCGCATTCCTGCCATCGGGGCCACCTTCCGGGTTAGCCCATTGGATGGTCAACTGGGCTGAGTCCACCCTACGGTCACATCAGAGCAAGATGACAGCCCTCACACAGAAATGTGGATAAGTTTCCAAACACCAGAACCATAACCCCGTCACCAGATCCCGCCTCATGGAGCCTCCAGGCGGGACCTGCTACCTGATCCCGCCCCACACGCCAACCAGCCGGGACCAGATGACCGCACGGACTGGAAGAGTGCTGAGGAGCAGTCGATGCTGAGGAGGATGCTTAAGAAGTGGCTCCGAGCGCCTGAAGCATCGGGCGGAATTTGGCCCAGGTCTCCGCCAGTTCCGCCTCAGGCTGCGAGGCTGCCACAATGCCGCACCCTGCATACAGCCGCGCCTGATGCGAGCCTTCGATGACGCCACCGCGCAGCCCGATGCCCCATTCGCCATTGCCCTGCGCATCCAGCCAGCCCACCGGGCCTGCATAGGGACCGCGTTCCAGGTGCTCGATGCGCTGGATCAGCTCGCCAGCCTCGGTGCGCGGGGTCCCACAGACCGCTGCTGTGGGATGAAGGGCCTCGACGAGCGCCAGCGAGGTCGGCAGATGGGAGCCGCCGTCTGCGAGGTGGCTGGCGGCCAGTCGGGCCTGCACATCGGAGGCCAGATGCCAGACATTGGGCAACTCCAGAATGAACGGTTCTGCCGGGTAATGAAGATCTTCCGCGAACGGTGCCAGTTGTTTGACCAGGGAACGGACCGCGAACTCATGCTCCTCGCGCTGCTTGGCCGAATCCAGCAGTTCCCGCCGCGGATATCCAGGATCCTGCGGTGCCTGAGCCCGGTCCACCGTCCCGGCCAGTACCCGGGCGCGGGCCACGCCGTCCTCCACCTTGATCAGCATTTCCGGCGTCGCGCCGACAAACTGGCCCACGCCGTAGACCCAGCAATCGCGGTAATCACGGGCGAGTGCGGCCAGCACCGACTCGCGGTTCACCGGTTCACTGCTGCGGGCCAACAGATCGCGGGCCAGGACGACCTTGTCCACTTCGCCACCCTCGATGGCGGTCACGGCCTGGGCGACGGCGGCCTTCCAATCGGTCTCGGTGAGGGATCCGGGCACCACATCCCACACGACGTCCGGTTTCTCAGATGCTGTGGCCGGTACGGCTGTCGCGAAAGCCTGCTGAGCCATGACCTCATCCAACGAGGCCAGTGCCTCTTCTGCGGTGAGCCCGGCATCGGCATCGACCGTGGTGAGTGTCAGCCAGCTCAGGCCATCCCGGCGTCCCAGGAGCAGCCGAGGCATCACGAGGACGGATTCGTGCTGGGAATACCGGGAAAAAGCGAAGGAGCCGAAGGCTACCGGCCCGGTGCCGGGGAGAAGCAGATCGTTGATCACCGCGCCGCTCCGGTGCAGGGAGCGCCACCAGTCCTGGGCGTCGGCGAAGCGGTCTGGCCCCTGGAACGTGGCGCGTGTGCTGACGCCGAAGCCCAGAAGGCCTTCGTCCCGTCGGGACCAGATGAGTGTCCCGGGCCGGAGGAATTCGGTCAACGGCAGGGTGGCTGCGGGATGGGTGCTGGGGAGGGGGATGGTCAGACTGCGCAGCACGTTGACCAGCGTACTCGCCCCGGCGAGGTTCGCTGTTATCGGCCCTCCTTTTCCGATCTTTTCCCTCCCCTGTCCCAACGGGGGCGGGCATCTGGGAGAATAGCGGGGTGAACCGTGCATCCCTGGAAAAGCGTCCCGACGAAGTAGCAGCGATGTTTGACGACGTTGCGCCCCGGTATGACCTGAGCAACGACGTGCTCTCGCTGGGCCAGACCCGGCGATGGCGGCGGGTGGTGGTGGATGCCGTGGGTGCCCGGCCTGGCCAACGCGTTCTTGATGTGGCCGCCGGTACCGGAACCTCCAGCGAGCCCTATGCCGATGCCGGCATCGACGTGGTGGCACTGGACTTTTCGCTCGGCATGCTCAAGGTGGGCAAGCGTCGTCGGCCGGACATCGATTTCGTCGCCGGGGATGCCATGGCACTTCCCTTTGCGGACAACACCTTTGATGCGACCACCATCTCCTTCGGCCTGCGGAATGTGAGCGAACCGAAGGTGGCGCTCGCGGAGATGCTAAGGGTGACCAAGCCCGGCGGAACCCTGGTGGTGGCGGAGTTCTCCCGGCCCAGTTTCGCTCCCTGGCGCACCGTGTACACCGAATATCTGATGCGCGCGCTGCCCACCATCGCCCGTGTCTCCTCTTCTAACCCTGAGGCCTATGTCTACCTCGCCGAATCGATCCGCGCCTGGCCGGACCAGGATCATCTGGCGCAGTGGATCGCCGAGGCGGGCTGGGAGAAGGTCACCTACCGCAACCTCAACGGCGGGCTGGTGGCCGTGCATCGCGCGTTTAAACCAGCTGTCGCGTAGCCGGTCCAGCTCAGAGAAGAAGACACATCACGGTGAAGGTTGTCATTGTCGGCGCGGGGCCCGCAGGCTCCACGGCCGCCTATTATCTGGCTCAGTCTGGCGTCGAGGTGACGGTTCTGGAGAAGAGCCGCTTCCCTCGGGAGAAAATCTGCGGTGACGGGCTGACGCCACGCGCCGTCCGTGAACTGCAGTACCTGGGCGTGGATCACTCCGGCCCCGGATGGCGGCGGAACAAGGGCCTGCGGCTGGTGGCGCGCGGGCGCAGCGTCGAGGTGCCCTGGCGCTCCGGCGGCGACTTCCCTGACTACGGGCTGATCAGCACCCGCTACGTCTTTGACCAGGCGCTCGCCGAGCATGCCCGCAGCGCCGGTGCCCTGATCCTGGAAGGGCATACGGTCAATCAGGCTCTGCAGGACGATGCCGGACGCGTCGTGGGCGTGCGCGCCGCCGTGCTGGATGACCACGGGCGCAAAACCGGTGAATTCCGGGACTTTGACGCCGATGTGGTGCTGGCGGCGGACGGAAATTCCACCAGGACCGCACTCTCGCTGGGGCTGGAAAAGCGCGACGACCGGCCGCTGGGCGTGGCCGTGCGCACCTACTTCCGGTCGCCACGCCACGAGGACGACTGGATGGAAGGCTGGCTGGAGCTGGACGGTCCGGAAGGCCCGCTGCCCGGTTACGGCTGGGTGTTCGGGGTGGGCGATGGCACCTGCAATGTGGGCCTCGGCATCCTCAATTCCTCGAAGGAATTCGGCAAGCTGGACTACCGGCAGGTGCTGCGCGACTGGACGGCCTCGATGTCCAGCTCGGCGGCCGGCCCGGACTTCCGGCCCAAAGACCAGGTGGGCCCGGTGCGCGGTGCCGCGCTGCCGATGGGCTTCAACCGCACCCCGCACTACCAGCCCGGGCTCTTGCTGCTCGGCGACGCGGGCGGCATGGTGAGCCCGTTCAACGGTGAAGGCATCAGCTACGCGATGGAATCGGCACGCTTCGCCGCGGAGGCGATCGCTCCGGCATCGTTGGTGAACTCCCGCCTGACGCTCGATGCCGCGCTCCAGGGCTATGCGCGGCGGGTCGAGGATGAATGGGGCAAACATTTCACCCTGGGACGGGCCTTCGCCACACTGATCGGTAAGCCCTCGATCATGAAGCTCGCGCTGAGCACCGGCATGCCACTGCCGGGGCTGATGCGTGCGGTGGTGCCATTCATGGCCAATCTGAACAGCCGTCAGGATCCGCTGCCGACGGATCGCCTGGTGGCGGTTCTCGAGGCGCTGGTTCCAGCCACGAGCAATGGGCAGGTTAGGCTTGACCGGTGAGCAAAACAGAGCGCCCCGCAGGTACCGGGTGGACGCATGCCGGGCATGGTCTGCCCGACTCGGTTGAATTGGACCCGCCCACGAGTGCGCTCGCCCTGGATCTGAAACTTCCAGCGGCTTTCAGCGAGATTGCTGAGGACGCCGAGCTGGGCCCTGCGATTGCCACCTCTCTAGCCAAAGTGGAGAAGCAGCTTCGCGAGGCGATCGCCAATTCCGACCCCTTGGCCGACGCGACGTCTCGCCATCTGGTGGAAGCCGGCGGCAAGCGGATCCGGCCACTCCTGGTGCTCCTCGCTGCCCATCTGGGGGATCCGCAGCGTCCCGAGGTGGTGCGTGCCGCCGTCGTCGTTGAGCTGACCCACCTGGCCACCCTCTACCACGATGACGTGATGGACTCCGCGCCGTACCGCCGGGGTGCACCGACCGCCCATGAGGTCTGGGGCAATTCGGTGGCGATCCTGACCGGCGATCTGATTTTTGCCCGGGCGTCGATTCTGGTCTCCGAGCTGGGTGCCGAAGCCCTCGGTATCCAGGCCCGCACCTTTGAGCGACTCTGTCTGGGGCAGCTGCACGAAACCGTTGGCCCGCGCCCTGACGAGGATCCGCTGGCACACTATCTGTCCGTCATCGCGGATAAGACCGGCTCCCTGGTAGCCGCCTCCGGGCAGCTGGGCGCCATCTTTGCCGGTGTTGATCGCACAGCACAGGCCGTGCTGGTGGAGTACGGCGAGAAGGTGGGCGTGGCCTTCCAACTGGCCGATGACGTGATCGACGTAACCGGGATGAAGCAGGTGTCCGGGAAGTCGCCGGGCACCGATCTGCGCGAAGGTGTACCCACGTTGCCTGTGCTGCTGTTGCGTCAGGCGGCGCCGAGCGATCCCAGCGCCGCTGCTGTGCTGGAGCTGGTGGACGGGGATCTGAGCTCGGATGAAGCCTTGGCCGAGGCCGTTGCCGCCCTGCGCGAGCACCCCGTGACCGAGGCCTCCTGGACGATTGCCCGGCGGTGGGCCGACGAGGCCGTTGCCGCCCTGGATCCGTTGCCGGAGGGAATGGTGAAATCGGCGCTGGCCAGCTTCGCCCAGGCCGTGGTGCACCGTGAGGTGTAGGGGTTACGCTTCGCAGCAACGGACGGCGTCAAAGTTTTAAGCAGTTACTGGGCACAGCCGAGGAAACATCCGCGGGATTCCGGGGTATTCTGTGGCGGAATCATCAGTAAGTGCTTAAAACCTTGACCGGTCACTGCTCCTCCACATCCCCCTTTCTGCTCAGAGTTGCCCACATCGCGAGGCGGCGGGCTGCGCCCGGATCGGGCGGAGGCTCAGTCTGGAGCGATGGATCTGGTGAAGTGGATGGCAGCCCGCGGCGGCATCGCCCGGCGCAAGGCGCTGATTCGTGCGGGTTTCAGCGACCGTAAGCTGCGCCGAGCGGTGGATTCGGGGATCGTTTCCCGACTTCACCCCGGAACGTATGCTCTGCCGACAAGCGCCCCGGCGTACCTGTCTGCAGCAAGGAACTCAGGCCTGCTGACCTGTGTTTCCGCGGCTGAGTACTACCACCTGTGGCAGCTGCGGGAACCGGAAGAAGTTCATCTCCAGCTCCCGCCGCATGTCCAGGCACCGGACGCCCGGCCTCATCGACTGCGTCGCGTGGCATCGCCAGCTGCCGCGCCGGTGGCCTCGCTGGTCGATGTCCTGTTGGACGCACTGCGCTGCAGGCCCTGGGATGAGTCGCTGGTGATGGTGCAATGCGCAGTCGGCCGGGGCGATATTCATTTGGATTTCCTCCGGGATCGGCTGAGCGGCGGCCGGAATTCGCCAGCCCGGAAGGTGCTGGATATGGTGCGGTTCCGTGCCGATTCCCTCCTGGAATGCCTGCTTGCCGCGAGGCTGATGCAGGCCGGAATTCCCTTCGAGCAACATGTTCGGCTGGCAGGAATTGGCGAGGTGGACTTTGTCATCGCCGGGCGTCTGATCGTGGAGCTCGACGGTGGCACCCATTTTGAGCCACGCCAGATCAAACGGGACCGTCGCCGGGACAACGCTGCGGCATCGGCCGGGTATGCCTCACTGCGATACTTTTACGACGACGTCGTCCATCAGCCAGAGCGGACGATGGCGCAGATCGGGCAGGTGCTGCGGACGGCGTCAAAGTTTTAAGCACTTACTGGGCGTGGCCGAGGAAACATCCGCGGGATTCCAGGGTTTTCTGTGGCGACGGCGTCACTAAGTGCTTAAAACCTTGACGCGGCGAAGGTAAGCGAGAAGAGCTCAGTCCTCGTCGTCGTCCTCATCGCTGAAGACCCAGTCGAAGTAGTCCAGAACGAATTCGCTGAACGTGCCCTCTTCGCAGATCCAGCTGCCCTTGGCGTTATTACGCCGCCAGACCAAGGGATCCGGCACGTCGATCTGGTCCACCCGGATGCCCCAGGTGTGCTCCTCTTCCTCATCTTCCAGGAAGAGAAGGTATCCCTCATCGTGCTCCAGCTCATCCGGATCCCAGAAGAAGTAGTAGGCCTCCATCAGCTCGGAGTTGCCCAGCGCCTGGTAGAACTCGCGCAGCGCCAACGGCACGGGGTGGGCCAACTCGGCATCCAGAACGGCATGGGTGAGCCCGTCCTCTGTTTCCCACGGGGTGGAAAGATGCTTCGGGACGACGTCTCGGAACTTCTGCAGGAACATGTCACTCACCCCTTTAGTCTAGGCCGCCAGACGGCGTGCGGTGCATGCCAGCCAAAGTGCCAGGCGCTGATCCGGAAAGCAAAGACCACGATGGCGATCACCAGCCCGGTGCCGAGGTTGAGCCAGTGCCCCCACCAGGCGAGCGCGGTCAGGCTGGCGCCGGCCATCGCGGGGATGGCGTAGATGTCCTGGGAGTCGAAGAGTTGCGGCACCTGATTGGCCACCACATCGCGCAGCACCCCGCCACCCACGGCGGTGGTGACGCCCAGCAGAATGGAGGCCACCGGGTTCATTCCGGCATCCAGAGCCTTGACTGTTCCGGTGATGCAGAACAGCGCCAGGCCGGCGGCATCGACGATGGTCAGCAGACGCCCGGCCTTCTCCACATGCGCATAGAGGAAGTGAATCAGCAGGGCCGCCAGCACCGGGGGTGCGAGATAGATCGGCGAGGCGAAGGCCACCGGGGTCACCCCGATCACCAGGTCACGGACAACGCCGCCACCCAGGCCCACCAGGCAGCCGAGCAGGATCGATCCGATCAGATCGAAGCCTTTCCGGGCAGCCAGCAGATTGCCGGAGACGGCAAAGAAGAAAACTCCTAGCAGGTCCGGCAGAAGGTCCGGCAAAAGGTCAGGGGCCACCGCAGCAGATTACACTTCCACCCATGAAGGAGCACCCATGAAGCAGCCCATTCTGATCGCCTGCAGCCATGGAACCGACAATTCAGCCGGTCGTGCGGCCATCAACCAGCTGCGTGAGGAACTGCGTCAGCTCCGGCCTGGACTCGAGGTGCGCGAGGCCTACGTTGACGTACAGCAGCCAGCCCTGCCCGATGTCGTCGCCGGGCTGCCCGAGGGGGCTCCCGCCGTCGTGCTCCCGTTGCTGTTGACGGTGGGGTATCACGTGCTGGTGGATGTGGCGCAGGCCGCGGCCTCCCGCCCGCTGACTGGCGCGGCAGCACCTCTGGGTCCAGACCCCAGATTGGCTCAGGTTCTGGCGGACCGGCTGACGGAGATTCCGGGATTCGGCCCGCACTGGTCGGTGGTGCTGGCCTCTGCAGGCTCTTCCCGGCCGGAAGCGGAGCTGGCGATGGAGGTGACGGCAGAGTTCCTCCGCGCATCGATCCCGAACACGGTGCGGCTGGGCTTTGGCGCCGGGGCGCAGCCGCGGGTGCCTGAGGCAGTTGCCCTGGCCAGAGCCGCAGCCGCAGACGCAGACGCCACGGGCGAGTCGGCCCCGATCGCGGTTGCCTCCTATCTTCTGGCCCCCGGATACTTTCAGGATCAGCTGGCCAAAGCCGAGGCTGATGCCGTCGCTCAGGCCCTGCTGCCGGATCGGCGTATCGCGGAGGTCGCTCTGGAACGCTATGACCAGGCCTGCCAGGAGTTGCAGGAGCTATCTGCCTGAGGCGCGCTGGAGTGATTCGCCCTGACCCAGATGACGAACTGTTGCTCCGCATGACGCAACGTGAGGACTGGTCCGACGCCGCGCGGGGGAGGCCTCTACCCTCGATACATGACTCAAGCCACCACCCGCCCTGCTGCTGCTGGCCGGGCCGTTACCGGGCGATCTGCCACCGCCCGGCCTGCCGCGAAGCCGCACGGCCAGTGGAAGGTGGATGGCACCACCCCGCTGAATGCCAATGAGGCGTGGAAGCAGGAGGACGGCGGGCTCAATGTCCGCGAGCGGATCGAGCAGATCTACTCCAAGGATGGCTTTGATTCGATCGATGGCACCGACCTGCACGGACGCTTCCGCTGGTGGGGCCTTTATACCCAGCGCAAGCCCGGCATCGACGGCGGAAAGACCGCAACCTTGGAGCCGCATGAGCTCGAAGACAAATACTTCATGCTCCGGGTCCGGATCGATGGCGGTGCGCTGAGCACCGAGCAACTGCGTGTCATCGGCCAGATCTCGGTGGACTTCGCCCGCGGATCGGCAGATCTGACCGACCGGCAGAACATCCAGCTGCACTGGATCCAGGTGGAGGATGTGCCGGAGATCTGGCGCCGCTTGGAGGCCGTGAACCTTTCCACGACGGAGGCCTGTGGCGATGTGCCGCGCGTTATCCTGGGCTCGCCGGTGGCTGGCATCGCCAAGGACGAAATCCTGGACCCGACGCCGCTGATCGAAGAGATCGCCGAGCGGTTCATCGGCGATACCTCCCTGGCCAACCTGCCCCGGAAGTACAAGACCGCGATCACCGGCCATCCCTCGCAGGACGTGGTGCATGAGATCAACGACTGCGCTTTCGTTGGCATCGTCCATCCCAGACTGGGCGTCGGCTACGACCTCTGGGTGGGCGGCGCACTGTCCACCAACCCGATGCTCGGCAAGCGACTGGGCGCCTTCGTACTGCCCGAGCAGGGCGCCGAGGTCTGGCACGGTGTGACCAGCATCTTCCGTGACTACGGGTACCGGCGGATGCGCACCAAAGCCAGGCTGAAGTTCCTGATGGCCGACTGGGGACCGGAAAAGTTCCGCCAGGTGCTGGAGGACGAATATCTGGGCTATAAGCTCAACGACGGCCCGGCTGCCCCGAAGCCGGAGACACCCGGTGACCACATCGGCATCCATGAGCAGAAGGACGGCGCCTTCTTCATCGGCGTCGCACCCACCGCGGGCAGGCTGAGCGGACAAAACCTGCTGGAGCTGGCGGATGCCCTGGAAGCGCACGGTTCCGCCCGGCTGCGCACCACTCCGCACCAGAAACTCGTCATTCTCGACGTGCCGCCGGCCCAGGTGGAAAGCCTCGTGGCCCGGCTGGACGAGCTCGGGCTCTCCGCCCGCCCCTCGATCTTCCGCCGCGGGACCATCGCCTGCACCGGCATCGAATTCTGCAAGCTCGCCATCGTGGAGACCAAGGTCACTGCGGCGACGGCGATCGCGGAACTGGAACGGAGGCTCGCCGATCTGGGGGAGACGGGCGCCCTGCCGCAAGCCCTGAGCCTGCACATCAACGGCTGCCCCAACTCCTGTGCGCGGATCCAGACCGCGGACATCGGGCTCAAGGGCATGATGCTGCCCACACCCGATGGCGATCCCAGCCCTGGCTTCCAGGTCCACCTGGGCGGAGGGCTGGCCTCCACCGACCGTGAGGAGGCCGGACTGGGCCGGACAGTGCGCGGCCTGAAAGTCTACGTCGCGGACCTTCCAGACTATGTGGAACGTGTGGTCCGCCGCTTTGTGGCCGACCGTGCCGAGGGCCAGAGCTTCGCCGAATGGGCGCACGCCGCGGACGAGGAGGCACTGCAGTGACTCCCACCGCCGCAGTGAAGCGCAGTCATGACGAGCTCCGGGCGCTCGCCGCCTCCGGTGCTGAGGAACTCGGTTGGGATGCCTCCGCGCAGGAGGTGATCGGCTGGGTACAACGCCATTTCGCCACCTCGGCGGTAACGGTCGCCTGCTCCATGGCAGATGCCGTTCTGCCTGCCTTGGTGGCCGAGCAGCTGCCCGGCGTCGACGTGCTGTTCCTGGACACCGGCTACCACTTCCCGGAGACCTACGTGACGCGCGACGAAGTGGCCGCGAACTTGCGCGTCACCATCGTGGACGTACTGCCGGAAAACACGGTGGAAGCGCAGGACCGGCTGTTCGGCAAGGACCTCTTTGCCCGCGATGCCGCCGCCTGCTGCGCGATGCGCAAGGTCCAGCCGCTGCGCCGGACCCTGGCCGGCTACGAGCTCTGGTTCACGGGAGTACGCCGGGACGAGGCTCCTACCCGGACCAACACCCCACTCGTGACCTGGGACGATGCGAACGGCCTGGTCAAGGTGAACCCGGTGGCACCGTGGACCTTCGATCAACTCATCGCCTACTCCAGCGATAACTTCCTGCCGGTCAACCCCCTGCTCTCCCAGGGGTACCCCTCGATCGGTTGCCAGCCCTGCACCCAGAAGGTCGCGCCCGGGGCTGACCCCCGCTCGGGCCGCTGGGCGGGCACGGACAAGACAGAATGTGGGTTACACGTATGAGTGCATCACTGGTTGACGCAGCCACCCCTGCACAGGGCCTGTTGTCGAGTCTGGATGTTCTGGAGTCGGAGTCGATCCACATTCTGCGCGAAGTGGTGGCGGAGTTTGAGCGTCCGGCGATGCTGTTCTCCGGGGGCAAGGACTCCGTGGTCATGCTGCATCTGGCCACCAAGGCATTCTGGCCCGGGAAGGTGCCGTTTCCGGTGCTGCACGTCGACACCGGGCACAACTTCCCTGAGGTGCTCGATTTCCGCGATCGGACGGTGGAGCGGCTGGGGCTGCGCCTCGTCGTCGGCAGCGTCCAGGAGTATCTGGACCGTGGTGAACTGAGCGAGCGCGCTGACGGCACCCGGAATCCGCTGCAGACCGCACCGTTGCTGGGCGCCATCGCCTCCGAACGGTTTGACGCCGTCTTTGGCGGTGGGCGTCGTGACGAGGACAAGGCCCGGGCCAAGGAACGCATCCTGAGTCTGCGCGACGAGTTTGGCCAGTGGGATCCCCGTAATCAGCGGCCGGAACTGTGGAATCTGTACAACGGCCGGCACACCGTGGGCCAGCATGTGCGGGCCTTCCCGATCAGCAACTGGACCGAACTGGACATCTGGCGCTACATCGAGCGCGAAGGCATTGAGCTTCCCTCGATCTACTACGCCCATGAGCGGGAGGTCTTTGCCCGCGACGGGATGTGGATGGCGGTGGGGCCGTACTCGGAACCGCGACCCAGCGAGGCCGTGGTGTCCAGGACCGTGCGCTACCGGACGGTGGGGGACATGTCGTGCACCGGGGCTGTGCTGTCCACGGCGGCAACCGTGGCCGATGTCGTGCTGGAAGTCGCCGCCTCAACGCTGACCGAGCGTGGTGCCACCCGGGCGGATGACCGGATCTCCGAGGCCGCGATGGAAGACCGGAAAAAGGATGGGTACTTCTGATGAGTGTTGCACTTTCCCCGGCTGCGGCGGAGTCTGAGATCGCGGCTCCGCTGAACGGCACGCTGTTCCGCTTCGCGACGGCGGGTTCGGTCGATGACGGGAAGTCCACCCTGGTGGGCCGACTGCTGCACGATTCCAAGGCGATCCTCGCCGACACCCTGGACGCGGTGGCCCGCACCTCGGCTGAACGCGGCTTCGGCGGCGCGGATGCTGAAGGCACGGCACGGCTGGACCTGGCTCTGCTGACCGACGGTCTGCGCGCCGAGCGCGAGCAGGGCATCACGATCGATGTGGCGCACCGCTATTTCGCCACCGATCGCCGAAGCTTCATCCTCGCGGACTGCCCCGGGCATGTGCAGTACACCAAGAACACGGTGACCGGCGCCTCCACGGCGGACGCCGTCATCGTGCTCATTGATGCGCGTAAGGGCGTGCTGGAGCAGACCCGGCGGCACCTTTCGGTCCTGCATCTGCTGCGTGTTCCGCAGGTGATCATCGCGGTGAACAAGATCGACCTGGTGGACTTCTCCGAGGCCGTGTTCACGGCCATTGCGGACGATGTCGCCGCGGTCGCCGCCTCGATCGGGCTGCCGGTACCGCTGGTGGTCCCGGTGTCCGCACTCGAAGGCGACAATGTGGTGGAGCTCTCCGAGCGGACGCCCTGGTACGAGGGCTCTTCGCTGCTGGGCATCCTGGAATCGCTGCCCTCGATCGATGAGCTCCGGGTGGCTGGCGCGGATGCCGAGGCAGAGCCGTTTCGCTTCCCGGTGCAGCTGGTGCTGCGTCCGCAGGGCGGCCTGGCCCCCGGGCTCGATGCCGAGGAATTCCGGGACTACCGCGGTTACGCGGGTCAGATCGCTTCCGGGACGGTCTCGGTGGGGGATGCGGTGACCGTGCTGCCCGTGGGACGCACGACCACCGTGGTCGGCATCGACGGCCCCGGTGGCGTGCCGCTGGATACCGCCGAGGCGCCGCAATCGGTGGTGCTGCGCCTGGCTGACGAACTGGATGTGGCGCGAGGCGAGTTGATCGGAGCCGCAGGTACGACGCGTGAGGCCACGCAGGATCTCTACTCCTCGCTGTGCTGGCTCTCACCCAAGCCTCTGCGCGAGGGCGCCAAGGTGCTGGTCAAGCACGGCACCCGCACGGTCCAGGCCCTGATCCGGGTGATCAGTGGCAAAGTCGACCTGGACACCTTCACGCTGGAGCCGGCATCGGGCCTGGAACTCAATGACATCGGTTCGGTGCAGTTACGTTTGGCTTCGCCGCTGCCGGTGGAGCCCTACGCCCAGCACCGCCGGACCGGCGCTTTCCTGGTGATCGACCCGCTGGATGGCAACACCCTGGCCGCAGGTATGGTGGCCGATCATCCGGGGGATTCTGAGGACGAGCGGTACGTGATCTGAGGCGTTTTTAAGCTGGTCCTTTAAGCTAGTCTGTTCAGATCTGAACAGAACGATTGACACCGAAACATCTGATTTATAGTGTGAATGAGTCGTCAAATTGGGGATTTGGGGCCAGTTGTGGCGACTCATTCATTCTGTACATCGGATCTCTAGGGATCATGGCGAAAGTGTTCTGTGCCCCTATGACTGCTGTTCTTCGGCCCACTCCTGAGCAACTCATCTGGCAACACGATGGCCTGGGTGTCTTTTTTCACTTTGGCATCAACACCTTCCACGGCAAGGAATGGAGCGACGGCACGCTCCCGGCGTCCTCCTTCAATCCGACTGAGCTCGATGCCGAACAGTGGGTGCGAACGGCGCAGGCTGCAGGTGCCCGCTACGTGATTCTGACCGCCAAACATCACGATGGCTTCTGCCTGTGGCCGACGGCGATGACCGACTATTCGGTGGCTTCCTCGCCCTGGAAGGACGGTCAGGGTGATGTGGTGGCCGAGGTTGCCGCGGCCTGCCGGAAGCTCGGTATGAAGCTGGGCCTCTACCTCTCGCCCTGGGACCGGAACGCGGACTGTTATCCCGACGCGGCAGCCTATGACGAGTTCTACCTGGGCCAGCTGCGTGAGTTGTGCAGCAACTACGGGCCGCTTTCCGAGTTGTGGTTCGATGGCGCCGGCTCGGAAGGGCGCGAATACGACTGGGCGCGGATTGCCGCCGTGATCGATGAGCTGCAGCCCGGAGCCATGGTGTTCAATATGGGTCGCCCCACGATTCGCTGGGTGGGCAATGAAGACGGCCTTGCCTCCGATCCGGTGGAGTATGTGGTGGACCGGACCGACTTCTCCAATTACACCGTGGTGACGACGAAGCTTGAGGAAGGGCTGTACCTTCCGCCCGAATGCGATGTGTCGATCCGCCGGGGATGGTTCTGGCACCCCGAGGAAGAGCCCAAGGAGCTCGATCACCTGCTGGCGATCTACTACCGTTCGATCGGCCTGGGTGCCAATCTGCTGCTCAACCTTCCGCCGGATACCCGGGGCCTGATCCCCGAGGAGGACGTGCGCCGGATCACCGAGTGGGGCGCGGAGATTGAGCGGCGGTTTGGTGCTCCAATTCCGGCACGGGTGACCGCGGTTGCCGACGCAGGTGCAGCCGCTGGCGCCCCCGATGGGATGGAGCTGAGCCGCTGGCGGATCGACTTCGATGGGCCGCAGCGGGTGGATCATCTGAGGCTGGCCGAGGACTTGCAGGAGGGCCAGCGCATTCAACGGCACCGGATTCTTGACGCCGAGGGCCGGATGATCGCTCAGGGGCAGACCATCGGATCGCAGAGAATCCACGCCTTCCCGGCCGTGGTGGTGGACCGCCTGGTGCTTGAAGCGGAGGGGCCATCCCCGCGATTGGCCAGCGTAGACGGGTTCCTGACCGGCGTGGAGACAGCTCCTGACATCGGATATCTTGCGCCGACGACCTATCCCGAGGGCTATGTTGACGCCTGAGGTGCCCGACGCACCATCGGTGCCCGGTTCACGGCCGTTCCAGATCGGTCGGGAGCTGTCCGCCGCGCTGGACCGATGGTCGGCCCGGATTCTGGAGGTGACCTCGGATGAGAAGCTGGCCGCCATGTTCGGCGTCTGCATGCGTTCCACGCTGCAGGACACTGTCAATCTGCAGTCCGATGGCACTACCTTCGTGATCACCGGAGACATCCCCGCCATGTGGCTGCGGGATTCCAGCGCCCAGGTGAGGCCCTTCCTCCGCCTGCTGGATGACCCCGCGCCGGGTGCTGACCTCGCGCAGGGTGTCGACACGGCAGGCGTGAATCGTGGCTTGGTGGAGGGCCCAGACGGTGATTCGCTGGTCGAGGCGCTCGCTGGCCTGGTGCGCCGCCAGTTCGCTTGCATTGCGCTGGATTCCTATGCGAACGCCTTCAATCAGGAACCCAGTGGTGATCGATGGGACCAGGAGGATCTGCCGCAGAGCCCCTGGGTCTGGGAGCGGAAGTATGAGGTGGATTCGCTGGCCTTCCCTGTCCAGCTGGCGCACCGGCTCTGGACGCTGACGGGGCGCACCGACTTCCTGGACCAGACCGCGCACCGGTGCCTGGGCGGCATCGTGGATCAGTGGACAGCGGAACAGCGCCACGAGAATTCGACGTACCGCTTCGAGCGACCCACCACGATTCCCACCGAAACCCTGGCGCGGGAGGGGTGCGGCACGCCGGTGGGCTATACGGGGATGACCTGGAGCGGATTCCGGCCCAGCGATGACGCCTGCAGGTACGGCTATAACCTTCCAGCGAATCTCTTCGCCGCCCTGACCCTGGCCCAGACGGCAGAGCTGGCCCGGGCAGTCTACGACGATGACGCGCTGGCGGAGCGTGCGCTTACCCTCCGGGCGGAGATCCTCGCGGGAGTGGTGGCCTTCGGTGTGGTGGAGCATCCAGAGTATGGTCCGGTCTATGCCTACGAAGTGGATGGTCTGGGCAACCACCTGCTGATGGACGATGCCAATATGCCGAGCCTGAGTTCGCTACCGCTGTGCAGCGAACTGGATGAACAGGACCCTGTCTATCTGGCCACCCGGGAGCTCGTGAACGGTCCGGAGAATCCCTACTTCTACCAGGGAGCGGCGGCGTCCGGCATCGGCAGTCCCCACACGCCGCCCGGCTACATCTGGCCGATCGGCCTGGCAGTGCGCGGGCTGACCACTATGGACCGGCGGGAGCAGTGGCGCATACTTCAGCTGCTGCGGAACACCGATGCGGGTACCGGTCGGATGCACGAAGGCTTTGACGTTCAGGATCCGTCACGCTTCACCCGGCCCTGGTTCTCCTGGGCGGACTCCATGTTCTGCGAACTGCTGATGGCCTATGTAGAGGGCTCCGCAACTGCGCGCTGAGTGTTCGATGTGCTGCGTATGAAGGTCTCCTCAACGCCACCTGGGGGTCGAATCATCTGATGATGCTGGCAAAATATGCTCAAAAATGGCGCAATACTGGCGTAATGAATCAATAAAACGCTTTATAAGTCGGATGAATCTGTGTAGTGTGAATCACACTCGCTCCCTTATGGTCCCCCAGAAAGGAGTCATCCATGACCTTATTGCCCACCGCGCCCAGCGCGGATGCCGGTACTCTGAGGCAACTTCCGTCACCTCGCGCTGCGGATCCGCAACCCCGCAGCACGATGCGGCGGATTCGTGAACCGCGTGCGGACCGGTTTCTGAACGTGATCCTGCTGATCGTGCTCGGCATCCTGTCGTTGTCGATCCTCTATCCGCTGCTTTTTGTGCTCAGTGCCTCCTTCTCGGATCCCTCGGCAGTCAGTTCCGGTCAGGTGACCCTGTGGCCCGTGGGGTTCTCCGTGGACGCCTACCAGGCGATCTTTCAGTACCCGCTGATTTTCCAGGGGCTGTTGAACTCGCTGTTGTATGCCGTGGTCCTGACCATCATCGCCACCTGCGCCACGATCGCTGGCGGATATGCGCTCTCCCGCACTGATCTTCCGGGACGCAGGCTGCTCATGATGGTGTTCGTTTTCACCATGTTCTTCTCCGGAGGGATGATTCCCTCTTATCTGGTGGTGAAGAGCCTGGGCATGCTCAATACCCCGTGGGCGATGATTCTGCCGGGGGCGATGAGCGTGTGGCAGCTGATCGTGACCCGCACCTACTTTCAGGTCAATGTCCCCCAGGAGCTTCTGGAGTGTTCACGGATCGACGGGGCATCAGATGCACGGTTCTTCTTCCAGGTGGTGATTCCGCTCTCGAAGCCGATCATCGCCGTCAACGTTCTGCTGTTCGCGGTGGGGTCCTGGAATTCCTATTTCAATGGCCTGATCTACCTGACCGACGAGCATCTCTATTCACTGCCCATGGTCATGCGGGACATCCTTCTGCAGAATTCCTTTGACCCATCCCGGATGGCCAGTGCGGACCCCGCACAGGTGGAGAAGCTCAAACGCATTGCCGATCAGCTCAAATACGCGCTGATCGTCGTCGCCAGCATCCCGCCTCTGCTCATCTATCCCTTTGTGCAAAAACATTTTGTCAAGGGCATGATGGTCGGCTCGCTGAAAGGGTGAGGACGATGGCAGCACTGACAACAGAGCATCCGCGCAAACGAGTCTCCCTGGGTCGCAGGATCCTCAGGGCCTGGCAGCTGTACCTCATGCTGCTGCTCCCTCTGGCCTGGGTCATCATTTTTTGTTACTGGCCCCTGTATGGGATCCAGATCGCTTTCAGGGATTACTCTCCGGTCCACGGGATCACGGGTTCGCTCTGGGTGGGATTTGATCATTTTGTCCGGTTCCTCACCAGCTACCAGTTCCCGGAATTGCTCCGGAACACGGTGGGCCTCCATCTGTACGAGCTGCTGATCGGATTCCCCGCACCGATCATCCTGGCTCTGGCCCTGAACGCCCTGCGGCAGAAGTACTTCAGTCGTTATGTGCAGCTGGTGGCCTACGCACCCAACTTCCTCTCCGTTGTCGTGGTGGTCGGGATCATGGTGATGATGCTTTCGCCCAGCACCGGCGTGGTGAACCAGTTATTCGGTGCCATGGGGCTGCCCCGGGTGGATTTCATGGGGCAGTCGGAATGGTTCCAGTCCCTCTATGTCTTCTCCGGGGTCTGGCAGAGCGCAGGTTTTGCGGCCATCATCTACCTGGCGGCGCTTTCCAGCGTCCCGCCGGAGCTGCATGAAGCCGCCCGCATGGATGGCGCCTCCCGTCTGCGCAGAATCTGGCATATCGACCTGCCCAGCATTATGCCGATTGCCGTGATCATGCTGATCCTCAATATCGGTTCCATCCTCAACGTCGGGTTTGAGAAGGTCCTGCTCATGCAGAACCCGCTCAATCTCGGGGTCTCCCAGGTGATCAACACCTATGTGTACCAGGTGGGCCTGCACTCCGATGTTCCGCAATATTCCTATGCCACCGCCATCGGCGTCTTCCAGTCGGTAGTGGGAGTCATCCTCCTGCTCTTGGCGAACTGGGCAGCCCGCCGTATCGCGAAATCAGGCTTGTTCTAATCCACCTCTCTGACAAGGAGAATCATGAAACTAACCTTCAACAGCCAGGAAAAAGTCGACCTCGTCCAGAACTTCCTGGACGGAAGAGTCTCCCGCAGGGGATTCCTGAAGTCCGCCTCCCTGCTCGGCATCACCGCCGTCACCGCCAGCACCGTGCTGACCGCCTGCGACAACGGAACCGGTGGGGCAGCCTCATCGGGATCCAGTTACAAGGCGGGCTCCGCGCAGCTCAAAGTGGAGCTCGGCGCGGAAGACACCACGGTGCTCTACCCCGAGGGTTACGTGGGGCCCAAAGCCAGGAAACTCACGCCCTTCGGCGATGGCAAAACGCAGTTTTCCGTTCTGACCCGCACCTTCGCCGGCCAGGACATGCCCACCAACAAATTCTCGGTCTGGCTGGAAGGCGCCACCGGCGTCAAGGTCAACTACCAGGTGGTGCCCATTGGATCTGAGGGAACGCCAAAGGTCAATAACATTCTGGCGGGGGGAGATCTGCCGGATGCACTGATGCTGGGCCCGAAGTGGATGGAAGGGCTGAGCCGCTCGCAAGTCTATGTCTACGGCAAACAAGGCCTGTTCCAACCGTTGGGCCAGCTGATCGATGAGAATGCTCCTGAACTGCTGGAAGTGTTCAAGAGCGTGCCCGGGCTCCGTGAGGAATTCACTGCTCCCAATGGGGAGATCTATGCCTTCCCGGGAGTCAATCAGTGTTATCACTGCCGTTCCTCCGACGTACGGACCTGGGTGAACAAGAAATGGCTGGACAAGGTGGGCCTGAGCGTCCCGCAGACGCTGGATCAATTCACGGCAATGCTCAAGGCCTTCAAGGACCAGAACCCCTCCGGGCAGCCGTTCGCGGTGCCGATGTCCGGCAGCCAGACGGCCGGGAGCTCGTTCATCCAGTACCTGATGCAAAGCTTCGGCTACCTGCCCTCCAGCAAGGTCATCAAGGACGGCAATACGCTCCGGTATGCCCCAGCGCAGGACTTCTACCGGGAAGGTCTGAAGTACATGGCTGGCCTGACCAAGGATGGCCTGATCGACCCGCGAACTTTCTCGCAGAGCGGGGATGAGCTGATCCGTCAGGTGATGAACCCGGCCGGGGCGCTGATCGGTGTGGTCCAGGGTGGCTCGCAGGGTTACTTCGCCGAGGTCCAGGCCAGCAACCCCAGCGCGAGGTACCTCGACTACGTGCCCATCCCACCGTTGAAGAATGGCAGCAAGAACCCGGTCTGCCCGTGGGACTACACCACCGGTGGTGTTGTAGGACTGGTGATCTCCAAGGCCTGCAAGGACCCGGCGACCATGGTCCGTTGGGCGGATGCGCAACTGAACCTTCAGGTGACCAGGAGCATGCCCGCCGGTCCGCTCGGCGTTGGTTTCGACTGGGCCAGGAAGGGCGATGTCGCCATCAACGGTAAGCAGGCCACCTTCAGCCGCATCGCTGCGGCATCGGACGCCAAGAACTACGGCTGGTACGAATGGGGGCCGATCAACTTCCAGAACGACGTCCGGCTCAGCGAATCCGTGAACAAAGCCGCGGGATCGATCGAACCGGATCTGTACCAGGCCGGGAAGCTGTATGAGCCCTTTGCGGTGTCCAAGGATCAGTATTTCCAGGCGCCCTTCTACGATCAGGACCAGGCAGCCAAGGTGGGTGAGTTCGAGACGAACTTCAAGTCCTATCTTGACCAGGCCAACGCCCAGTTCATCCTTGGGAAGCAGGACATCAGCCAGGATTCGGTCTGGGCCGCACACCAGAAGAAGCTGAAGGACCTGGGGGTGGATCAGTACCTGCAGATTCTTCAGCAGGCGTCCGGGATGAAATAACCCCGGGATATCACCCCGCCGAGTGTCCAGTACCGCACAGTGTTTCGCGTCGTGAGCGGCGGTGCGACTGTGCGGTACTGGACGTTCACCGCCGGTCAGCGAACGATGCCGTCAGGCAGGCCCGGGATCGAGGAGCTGGGCCAGGTGTTGACCCGCGCGTGCAGCATCGAGCTGCTGCGCCTGGATGCTGCAGGAGAAGCCGTCGGTGAGCAGCACCGCCTCCGGGTGTTCGCGCAGCGCCGGGGCGAGGGCCTGCTCGGCCACCTGCATGCTGACCTCAAAATGTTCTTTTTCGAAGCCGAAATTCCCGGCCACCCCGCAGCAGCCGGTGGCGTCATGCACCTGGTGGATACCGAGGCTGCGCAACGCGGCGTGCTGGGTATCCGGGCCGAAGGCCGAGTATTCGTGGCAATGCGTCTGGAGCACCACCTGCTCCGGGAGCGGCTGGGCTGGCTGCGGCGTCCAGCCTTCGCGCAGTAATTCCTGGAGGTGGGCGGCGAAGCTGCGCACCCGGGCGGCGACCCGGCGTGCCTGATCGGTGCCCACCAACTCTGGTAGATCCTTACGCAGTGCGGCCGCACAACTGGGCTCGAGCACGACGATCGGCCGACCTGCGCCACCATCGACCGGGCCATCATCCAGCGCGGCCGCGGTCCGCTGCAAGATCGGGATGGCTGTGCTCAGCTGACCGGTGGAGATCCAGCTCAAGGCGCAGCAGGCATCTTCAGAGCATTGCACCGGAGTTCCGGTACTGGCCAGAACCCGGGCAGCCGCACCGGCGACCTCAGGGCGGAAGCCCCGGGTGAAGGTGTCCACGAAGAGCACCACTCCATCTGCTTCCCGTTGCCCGGCCTCAACGACCCCGGCCCCTGCCACCTCCCGTCGCCATTCCCGGTCCGAGGCAAACCGGGGCAGCACACGATGCCGGCTCAGGCCACCGGCCGCGGCGATCACCGGAGCCAGCGGAGAAGCCATCACGGCATTGACCAGCGGCGCGATCCGGCCGGTGAGCTTGAGCCAGCGCGGCAGCCAACCCAGGGCGTAGTGCGAGAGCGGGCGGAGCCGGCCCTGATAGTAGTGCGAGAAGAACTCCGATTTGTAACTGGCCATATCGACGCCGGTGGGGCAGTCCGTGGCGCAGGCCTTGCAGGACAGGCACAGATCCAGCGCCTCCCGGACCTCCTCCGACTTCCAGCCTTCCTCCACAGTACGGGCGCCCCGCACCATCTCCTGGAGTACGCGTGCCCGGCCCCGGGTGGAGTCTTTTTCGTCGCGGGTGGCCCGGTAGCTGGGGCACATGACGCCACCCTCGGCGGTACGGCAGCGCCCGACGCCGATGCAACTCTGCAGGGCGTTTACCCAGGGATCGACCCGGGCGTGGCTGGCCTCGGGCACCGCAGAACCCAGTGACCGCAGCTCGAAGCTGGTCCGCCACTGCCGGTCCGGGACGCCATCGAGCGCCAGGTGGGCATCGAGGGGATCCGGATCGACCACGGATCCAGGATTGAGGATGCCGTGCTGATCCCAGAGTTGCCGGAACCGGGCAAAGGCAGCCAGCAGCCGGGGCGAGTACATGAGCGGCAGGAACTCGCTGCGGGCCCGGCCATCGCCGTGCTCGCCCGAGAGCGAGCCGCCGTGCCGGACCACCAGCTCGGCGGCATCGCGGGTGAAGGTCCGGAACACCGCGCGCCCGGCCTTGCTGCGCAGGTCGTAGGTGATCCGGATGTGCATGCAGCCGGCGCCGAAGTGCCCGTACATAACGCCCTGCAGCTGATACCGGGCCAGAAGCTCGCGGAAATCGGCCAGATAGTCGGCCAGCCGGGCCGGTTCCACCGCGGAATCCTCCCAGCCCGGCCAGGATTCTCCTCCGCCAGCCAGAGGTGAGTCTGGCGACAACTGGGAGGACGGGGCCAGGCGGGAGGACAGGCCCGCGCCGTCCTCGCGGACCCGCCAGAGCGAGGCTCGCTCCGCAGCATCCGGGACAAGCCGCCCCTCGATCAGTCGCCCGTTGTCCTGCAAGCGCTGCAGCAGCAGCGCAGCCTGCGCCTGGACGCTCGCAGGATCAGCGCCATCGAGGTCAACATAAAGCCAGGCCCGGCCAGCGGGCAGCGTTGCCACGGAGGAGGCGCCTCGCCGGAACCGCATGGTCTCGACAATCGCCTCATCGATGCCCTCCACCGCAGCGGGGGAGAACTCCAGGATGGTCTCAATGTCCCGTGCAGCCTCGACCACATCGGAGTACCCCAGACAGATCAGCAGGGCACTGGGCGGTCGGGGGACCAACCGCATCCGGGCCGCCACGATGATGGCGCAGGTGCCCTCGGAGCCGACCAGAGCCCTGGCGACGTTGAACCGCCGCTCGGGGAGCAGATTCGCCAGGTGGTAGCCGGAGACCTGGCGCTGAAACCGGTCCAGCTCCAGCCGGAACTCGGCCAGATGACTCTTGGCGAGGTCCTTCAGCTCCTCGCTGAGCTCCCTGGCGCGCGCCGCCGAGGCCTCATCTGACGGCTCAGTGGCGTGCAGGCCGGTGGCCGTGGCAGTCAGCCGGGTGCCATCAGAGGTGACCAGCTGAAGCTCGATGACGTGATCGGAGGTGCGCCCATAGCGCACCGAGTGATTGCCGCAGGCGTCGTTGCCCAGGGCGCCACCCACCGTGGCGCGGGTTCTGGAGGAGGGGTCCGGGGCGAAGGTGAGCCGCTGGTCGGTAGCTCGCTCAACGGCCTGGCTCAGCTGGGCGAGCACTACTCCCGGCTCGACCAGAACGGACTGGCCCGGCTCGTCGATCTCCAGGATGCCGTTCAGGTGGCGGGAAAAATCCAGGATCACGCCTGGGCCCACCGCGTTCCCCGCCATCGAGGTTCCGCCCCCACGCCCGATGAGCGGAGTGCCGCTCTCACGACAGGCTTCGACGGTAGCGACGACATCGTGCACGGAGCGGGGAAAGACCACAGCCAGCGGGGGCACCCGGTAGTTGGAGGCATCGTAGGAGTACTCGGCCAGTCGACGGGCAGAGGTCTCCGCGATGATGCCCGCCGTGGCCAGCCGGGCGACGAGGGAGCTGGCCAACGCGCGGTCCGGTGCCTGAGTGATATCCACCTCCTCATCCTGAACCATCCCGCGCGCCGGCGCATCTGCGGAGTGCGGCGGCTATTGTCGAGATAACACTTGTCGAAGTGACTATTGGCCAAGGAACGGGTGAGACTGAAAGCGGGGCGCGGTGCTGTTCTTCGATCTGCCACGGGGCTGGGGCTGGGATCTGTCCGTGGTGTGGTTCGCGGTGGACATGGTCTTGCGCGTCATTCTGCTGGGCGTCGTCCCGGGCAATCGTCGGCCCAATACCGCCATGGCCTGGCTGCTGGCCATCTTCCTGATCCCGTCGCTGGGCCTGGCGCTGTTTCTGCTTTTCGGCACGTTCCGGCTCCGCGGTCGGCGGGCGCGCCGCCTGGAAGAGGTCAACCGGCGCATCCGGGAGGCCGGTCAGGACCCGTCGCTGGACGTCGCAGAGGTGCCATTACCCGTCTGGCTCGCCTCCGCCGTCGAACTCAATCGCAATCTGGGCGCACAACCGCTGGTGGCGGACAACCGGGTTCAGCTCATCCCCGGGTACCAGGAGTCCATCGAGGCCATGACGGAGGCGGTGCGGGAGGCTCGCGAGTACATCAATGTGGAGTTCTACATCATGGCGTACGACGAGGTGACGAAGCCGTTGTTCGCCGCCCTGGAGGAGGCTGCGGAACGCGGGGTGGAGGTGCGGCTGCTGTTCGACCACATCGGGACGCTGCGGGTGCGTGGCTACCGTCAGCTGCTGCGATTCCTTCGCGGCTCCCGGATCACCTGGAAGCGGATGCTGCCATTGATGCCGCTGGCCGGGCAGTGGCGCAGGCCGGACCTGCGCAATCACCGGAAAATTCTGGTCATCGACGGACTGGTCGCATTCACCGGTTCGCAGAACCTGACTGAACCGTCGTACAACAACCCCAGGCATCGCCGGGCCGGCCGCCACTGGGTGGAGCTGATGGTCCGGGTGGAGGGGCCGGTGGTGGCCGGGCTCCACGTGGTGTTTGCCACCGACTGGCTGAGCGAGACCGATGAATCGTTGGAGGCGCAGGTGCGACTTCCGGCACCGGCGGGGAATGTTCCTATCCAGGTGGTGCCTAGCGGCCCCGGTTTCGCGCAGGAGAACAACCTCCGCCTGTTCAATACCCTGATTTATTCGGCGCAGGAGCGGATCTCCATCTGCAGCCCCTACTTTGTTCCGGATGATTCCCTGCTGTACGCCATCACGACGGCCGTGCAACGCGGGGTACAGGTGGAGCTTTTCGTCTCGGAGCAGGGCGACCAGTTTCTGGTCCACCATGCGCAACGCTCGTACTATCAGGCGCTGCTCGAGGCGGGCGTGCGGATCCAGCTCTACCGTGCCCCGGCAGTGCTGCACGCCAAGCATTTCACCATCGATGACGAGGTGGCGGTGCTGGGTTCCAGCAATATGGACATGAGGTCCTTTTCACTGAACTTTGAGGTCTCCCTCATGATGGTCGGGCCTGAGATTGTTCACGCTGTACGGGAGGTGCAGGACGCCTACCGTGCCACCTCGCGCGAGCTGACCCTCAAGGAATGGCAGCAGCGCTCGGTTTTCGCCAAGTACCTGGACAACGTGTGCCGGCTTTCCGCTGCACTGCAGTGAGCCGATGCACCGCGCGGTCTGCCAGGCCTCAGTAACTGACCCCGGGCTCGATGCCGGGCGGGTAGGGGAAGCTCCGCGAATCGGACATGATCCTCAGCGTGCCTCGCTGCGGGTTGTACACCACGCTGTGGTTGTACCCCGAGCCATGGGCCAGCACCAGCTCGGCCAGGCCGTCCGGCGTCGTGCGCATTCTGGTACTCCAGCCGGGCCGCCCGGCCCAGTCCTCCGCGATGGCCGGCAGGTAGCCGCTGCCGTCGGTTCCGGGGGCCAGGGTCAGGTACAGATGGCCATACCAGAGGTAGTTCCCCTCGCCGCAGCTGAGCAGCCCGGAGGTCTCGCTCTGATCGCGCTCGATGACGGCAGCCGCCGGGATCGCCGAGGCAATCTCGTTCTCCTGTGCCAGGGTGGTCCGTTTGGCCGTGGCGAGATCCACGGGGGCTCCTTCGACAGTGGGTTCAGTGGGTTCGGGAGTCATGATCCTCAGCTTCCGTAGACCAACCGGGCCAGATCGCGACGCCCATCGGCATTGCGCGGGTCGTCCGCTTTGGCGATCAGCCCGTGGTTGATGCCGAGGGCATGGAGGTCGCGGGGAATCTGCACCCCGCCCAGCTCAAAGCTGGGCTCGGGATTGTTGTAGATGTACTGCCGGAACGCCGGGTTGTCCTTGGGGTAGTTATCGCCCGTGATGCCGGTCTTTTCCGCGATGGCCAACGGATCGCCGCTGAATGCCAGGTAGGCATATCTGGTGGTGGGATCTGGCCGCCAGGATTCCGGCATCGCCGCGCCGGAGAGCGCGATCTGCTGGTCGTAATGGGTGCCCTGCACCTCGGAGGAGGCAACCGCCGATTCGCCCCAGCTGTGCGAGACCGCCACGGTCTGCGCCTGCGGCGGATTCTCCAGTCCCAGCGCGGATTCGAAGCGGTGAAGCGTGGTTCCGGCGTGCATCGCGTAGGTCTTGTCATTGGATTGCAGGAAGGTGGGATCCTGCGGGAAGGCGCTGTTTTTATACACAAACACTGCCGTGGAATGGCTCGGGTCCGAGTGCTCCAGGAAATTGCCCATCTGCTGCAGGTCCCCGGTATAGAAGTCGCCGATTTTCGCGAACGTTCCCGGGACGTAGGTCACCACGGTGGTGGTGCTCTGGTCATAGCGCCCCAGAAGCTCAATGAGGTTGCCCTTTCCGGGATCGTAGGCCACGAGCTGCACTGACCCGGAGACGACTTTCTCCAGATATGCCTTCTCGCCCGGAGCGAACGTGGAACGCCGGAGCTGTTCGGCGGCCACCAGACGATTGGCTTCCACCCGGGAGGCCACCGGGATCCCGTCCAGACTGCCCACCTGACCGGGATGGTCCTGGATGAACTGGTTCTGCTCCTCCGGGCTGAGCGCCCGCCACCAGGCGCGGTTTCCGGCAGCGTCCGATGCCGAGCGGTCGGGAAACGCGGGATGCGCGACGGCCTCGAATGGGGTGGCCTGCGGAGGGGTGGTTGCTGCGCCGGATTCCTGAGCTGACGAGCCGTCAATCGCGCTGGCCCGGATCTGCTCCTCCGCATTGCGCTCGAGCACATCCGAGGTTTCCTGCAGCAGGTCCACCGCGTCACGAAGTGTGGGGGAGATGGTCTGCGACCATCGTGAGGTGAAAGCCTCGGCATCGGGGCCGTGCCAGCGCAACGGCTTCCGGATCGTCGCATCGAGCGTGGTGCTGACTCGGTCCACCAGCGCAGACGAGGCGGACATCTGGCGCGCCAGTGCCTGGAGGCTGGCGGGATCAGCGCCCAGCATTGCGTCGCTCATCGGACTCCTCGCGGGTCAACCACGGATTTCTCTGATCTTAGCCTCGGGTCCCGGCGGAGTGCGAAGCAGCGGTCAAACTTTGAATCACTTACTGGCGATCGGATGACTCCGGCACCCGGAAATTCAGGGTTCTTCGCGTGATCACCTGCGGTAAGTGCTTAAAACTCTGACGGCTTTGCGGGCTTGCGCGATGCGAGGGCCGCCGGCACCTGCCGTTCCTTGCCAGTCCCTCGACGACGCCATTTTTCTGAAGCCTGTGCATCTCTCATCGAGTCTGATCGTCTGACCTTCACCTGGCCCAATGGGTGCCCCGCGCTCGATTCCGTCTCCGGACCCTTCGAAGAGGGCCGAACCGGCCCGATCGGCCGCAATGGCTCCGGCACATCGATCCCGCTCCGCCATCTGGTCGCCGACCCCCCAAAGGACAGTCCGGATCCGAGTGGCCCTTGCCGCGTTGTTGCTGGCCGATCCGGTTCCACACCTCGTGGTGATGGATGAGCCGACCAAGAATCTTGATCTGGACACCGTCGATCACTTGGTGCAGATGCTACGTGCGTACCGTGGTGCGGTGCTGGTGGTGAGCCACGACGACGAGTTCCTGAAGCGTCCTGACCTCGATCTGCCCCTGGATCTCGATGCCGAAGGAGCCCTCACGGAGGTGGTTCTGAGCTGAGGTGTGCCGGGCTGTGCCAAAGCCGCTCTCGCATGACGCCCTGTGACCTGCCGTGACTCTCTGTTTCCCCACCATTGAGAGCGGGCGGGCGGCTCCTTACGGTTACGGATATCGATTGAACCGAAACCGGTGATCCACAACCGGTGCCCAGCGGCCGAATCCGGACCGATCCCACGACGTGATCTTGCGAGGAACCCTGATGACCGACGAACCCAGGCACGATGACTTCAGGCACGATGAGGAGATTCAGACCACCCGTATTGTGGCCGGTCAGAAGGCAACAAGTCAGAAGCCAACTGCTCAGAAACCGTCTGGTCAGAAACAGTCTGCGGCCCATCGGATAAGCCCCCGGAACTGGGCGATCGGCGGCATCGCCGCGGTCGTCCTGATCGCCCTGGGTGCCTTCGGCATCACCGCGGCGGCCACGGCGAGCAGCCAGCAGGAGGCTGCAGCCGGGGCCTCTGCCACGGACGACCTCAAGGAGCTCAAACTGGGGTACTTCGGAAACGTGACCCATGCGGTGCCGGTGGTGGGGGTTCAGCAGGGCATCTACCAGAAGACCCTGGGTGCCACGAGCCTGAAAACTCAGATCTTCAACGCCGGTCCGGCCGCTGTGGAGGCGCTGAACGCGGGGGCCATCGATGCGGCGTACCTGGGTCCCAACCCTGCGATCAATTCCTTTGTGAAGTCCAAAGGCCAGTCGATCGCCATCGTGGCCGGTTCGGCATCGGGCGGGGCGCAGTTGGTCGTCAAGCCGGGGATCAACTCAGCCGCAGACCTCAAGGGCAAAGTTCTGGCGACGCCGCAGCTTGGTGGGACCCAGGATGTCGCTCTGCGCAACTGGCTGGCCGGGCAGGGGCTCAGGGTGCAGACCAACGGCGGTAACGACGTCACCATCAACCCGACGGATAACGCCCAGACGCTCAAGCTCTTCCAGGATGGCAAGCTCGATGGCGCCTGGCTCCCCGAGCCCTGGGCCTCACGGCTGGTGCTTCAGGCTGGCGGGAAGGTCCTGGTGGATGAGAAGGATCTCTGGTCGCAGGGACAGTTCAGCACCACGATTCTGATCGTGAACAAGACCTTCCTGGCCGCACACCCCCACGCGGTCACGGCCCTGCTGACCGCACAGCTGGACACCCAGGCCTGGCTGCAGCAACACCCGGGTCAGGCGGTCGCGGCGGTCAATGACGGGCTCAAACAGGCAGCCGGTGCGGCCCTGCCGGAAGACGTCGTCAGCCGGGCGCTGAGCAACCTCAGCTTCACCGCCGACCCCCTGGCGTCCACGTACCCCGCACTGCTGGCCAATGGCGTCAAAGCAGGGGTGACGCAGGATGCCGATATCAAGGGCATCTTCGACCTGAGACTGCTCAATGAGGTACTTCGGCAACGGTCCCAGCCGACGGTGAGCGCCGGGGACCTCGGTCAATCATGAGCGGCCCAGTCTCGAGCGGCCCAGGAGAGTGTGACGTGCCATGACGCGCCGTGACGTCGTGTTGCCCCGAAGATCGGCAGCTCTTGAGCACCAGGCCGCGGCTCCCTACCGTGAGGGGATGACTGTGACCGTTCAGGCTCCGGACACCCCGCACTCCACGCCCCAGGCTGGCCTGGCTCCGGAGGCGGGGTCCCAGCGCACTGCGCCCGGAATGCCTCAGGGGCATCAAGCCAAAGCCGTCGTGGTCCTGGAGAAACTCGGCAAGACTTTCGGCCACAGCAATGTGGTGCTCGATGAGGTGGATCTGACCATCCGGCAGGGTGAATTCGTGGCACTGCTCGGGGCCTCTGGCTGCGGAAAGTCCACGCTGCTGAACCTCATCGCCGGTCTGGAGGCGCCTACGGCCGGGGCCATGGAGATTCCGGCCAACGGAGCGGCGTTTATGTTCCAGGATGCGACCCTGTACCCCTGGCTCACCGCTCGGGGCAATATCGAACTCGCGCTTTCACTCAGCGGTGTTCCCAAGGCCCAGCACGCCGCACGGGTCACCGAGTTGTTGGAACTGGTGCACCTGGGGCATGCGGAGGACCGCAGGCCGCATGAGCTCTCCGGTGGAATGCGGCAGCGGGTGGCGCTGGCCCGGGCGCTGGCCCAGGACCGGCAGGTGTTGTTGATGGATGAGCCGTTCGCCGCACTGGACGCGATCACCCGTGACTTGCTGCATGAAGAGTTGGAGCGGATCTGGCGGCGCACCGGCCGCACTATCATTTTCGTCACGCACAATGTGCGGGAGGCGGTCCGGCTGGGCCAGCGCGTGCTGCTGCTCTCCTCCCGGCCGGGACGGGTGATCCGCGAGTGGGCCGTCACGGCGGAGCAGAAGCAGCCCGACCAGGCAGCGCTGCTCTCCACAGAGATGACCGCAGCTCTGCGTGAGGAGATCAGCCGTCATGTCTAGCCTGCTGACCGGCCCGCAGAGCATTCGCGTCAGCGGTGACCGGCCCGGCTCCGGCGATGCCGAGCTGGAAGGCCTGGACAAGCTGCAGACCGATTCCCGGCCGCCACGCGATCTGCGCGGGACCTGGTTCCGGATTCTCGCGCCCCTGGCGGCCGTCATCGTACTGGTTCTGCTCTGGCAGTTTTACGTCTGGTGGGGCGGCAAGCGCCAGGATGTGGTGCCAGGCCCGCTCGACGTGCTCGCGGCGGTGGCCCAACTCTGGCAGAAGGGCACGCTGCAGACGGCGCTGTGGACCTCGGTGCAGCGTGGCATCCTCGGTTTTCTGGTCAGTGTCCTCATCGGTACTCCGATCGGCCTGTTGCTGGCCCAGGTGAAACCACTCCGCGCGGCCTTCGGCCCGTTGATTTCCGGCTTGCAGGTGCTGCCCAGTGTGGCCTGGGTACCGGCGGCCATCATCTGGTTCGGTCTCTCCGATGGCACGGTGTATTTCGTGTTGTTGATGGGCGCGATTCCCTCCATCATCAACGGTCTGATTGCCGGGGTGGATCAGGTGCCGCCGCAGTACCGGGCCATGGGTCAGGTGCTGGGCGCCTCCAGGATGGAGCTGGCATTGAAGATCATCCTGCCCGCCGCCATGCCCGGCTACCTCGCGGGCCTCAAACAGGGCTGGGCTTTCTCCTGGCGCTCGCTGATGGCGGCAGAGATCATCGCGATCGGCGGGACCCTCGGCTTCGGTCTCGGCTCCCTGCTGCAGCAGGGCCGGGAGCTCTCCGACATGGCCGTGGTGATGGCGTCCATTCTGGTGATCCTCTTCGTCGGGATCGTGGTGGAGCTGGCTGTCTTCGCGCCGATCGAGCGCAAGCTGTTGCGCGGCCGCGGTCTGCTGCGTGGCTGATCGGACTCTCGGTGGGCGGGCAACCGGTCACCGGGCGTGCTGTTGCGTGTGACGTGCCGTGACGCCCCATGACGAAGTGCAACACCCCGCCTCGTCGCAGCGCTCTGGCGAAACTACCCTCGATCCATGACCGTGCATGATCTCTACCCGATGTCGCTGCGCCTGCTCAGCCGGCCCGTGCTGATCGTCGGCGGCGGAGTCGTTGCCGCCCGCCGCAGTCGCGCCCTGCTCGATGCCGGGGCGGTAGTAACCGTTGTTGCGCCCGAGCTGTGCGCCGAACTGGCTCAGGCGCAGGATCGGGGCCTGATCGAGTGGCTGCCCCGGGGCTACGAGACGTTCGATCTGGACGGGAAGTGGCTGGTACACACTGCCACAGGCCTCCCCGAGGTCGATGCGCGGGTCAGCCGTGAGGCGGAGGCCCAGCGGCTGTGGTGCGTCGACGCGACGGATCTGGAGCGATCCACTGGCTGGACGCCGGCCGTGGGACGGGTCGGCGAGGTCACCGTGGCTGTCAACGCCGGGGGTGACCCGCGCCGCGCCGCAGCCCTGCGCAACGCCATCGTGGTCGCCGTGGAAACCGGGAGCCTGCCGATTCGACGCCACCGCAGCGGTGCCGGGAGCGTCGCGCTCGTCGGTGGCGGGCCGGGGGCCGAGGATCTGATCACGGTACGTGGCCGGATGCTGCTGGCTCAGGCCGAGGTCGTTGTGGCCGATCGTCTGGGACCACGCGGGCTGCTGACGACCCTGGCGGAGGACGTCGAGGTGATCGAGGTGGGCAAGGCCCCGGGCGCGCATCCCGTGCCTCAGGAGGAGATCAACCGGATTCTGGTCCGGGAGGCGACTGCGGGCCGGCGGGTCGTCCGGCTCAAGGGTGGGGATCCCTTCGTCCTGGGCCGTGGCGGCGAGGAAGCCGCATACTGCCGTGACCACGGAGTGGACGTTGAGGTGGTGCCCGGGGTAACCTCCGCGATCTCTGTTCCGGCGGCCGCAGGAATCCCCGTCACACATCGCGGGGTGGCAAAGGCGTTCACCGTGGTTTCCGCGCACGAGGACCTGGCAGCGGTCCCGGAAGGCTCCGATCACACGGTAGTGCTGCTGATGGGTGTGGCTGGCCTGCGTCGGAATGCTGAGATTTTGGCCACAGCCGGGCGGGGATCAGAATGCCCGGTTGCTATCATTGAAGATGGTTTCGGACCGCGTCAACGGACCGTTTTCGGCACTCTGGGCAGTATCGCCAGCCAGGCCGAGGCCGCAGCAGTGGGCTCGCCCGCCGTCGTCGTGATCGGCGAGGTGGTCAGGCTCAGCCCCCTGGCGCCCGAGGAATGGGCGCCGGCGGAACTGGCCGTGCATTCTGCGCAGCAGCCACGCCCAGCGCACCGGTAGTCCAGTGCGATGACCAGGCAGTGCACCGACAACGTACGAAACCCGAGCGAAGATTCTAGGAGAACCGAGCGAGCATGGTGAGCAATTCAAGCGAGAGCGCCAGTCAGACACGCGGATCGGCTGAACGCCCCCTGCGGGTGGCCGTGATCGGTTCGGGCCCTGCAGGCGTCTATGCCGCAGATATCCTCACCAAATCGGAGCGGGTGAAGAGCGGCGAGCTGACGGTGAGCATCGATCTCTTTGATCGTTACCCGGCGCCTTTCGGGCTGATCCGTTACGGCGTGGCCCCGGATCATCCCCGGATCAAGGGCATCATCTCGGCCCTGCACAAAGTGCTGGACCGTGGAGACATCCGTTTCTTCGGCAATGTCGACTACGGTACGGACCTCACGCTGGAGGACCTGACGGCACACTACGACGCGGTCATTTTCGCCACCGGAGCGCTCGATGACGCCGCACTGAACATTCCCGGCATCGGTCTGGAAGGCTCCTTTGGCGGTGCCGATTTCGTCTCCTGGTATGACGGTCATCCCGATGTGCCTCGCGACTGGCCGCTGGACGCCACCGAGGTTGCCGTGCTCGGCAACGGCAATGTGGCGCTGGACGTGGCCCGGATGCTCTCCAAGCACGCCGATGATCTGCTGGTCACCGATATCCCGGAGAACGTCTACCGGGGTCTCAAGGCTTCGCCCGTTACCGACGTGCACGTCTTTGGCCGCCGTGGGCCGGCACAGATCAAGTTCACCCCGTTGGAACTGCGCGAACTCTCGCACTCGAAAGACGTTGACATCATCCTCTACCCGGAGGATTTTGAGTTCGATGCCGCCTCCGATGAGGCGATCAAGACCAACAACCAGGTCAAGACGATGGTCAACACGCTGACCAACTGGCTCGTGGAGCAGCCGGATGAGCCGGTCAAGGCCTCCACCGCGAGCCGTCGCCTGCACCTGCACTTCCTGCACAGCCCGGTGGAGATCGTCGATTCTGCGCAGACGCCGGGCAGGGTCGCCGGGATCAAGTTTGAGCGCACCGAGCTGGACGGCACCGGCAATGTCCGCGGGACCGGGGAGTTCCTGGAATACCCCGTGCAGGCCGTGTACCGGGCGATCGGCTACTTCGGCTCTGCCCTGCCCGAGGTCGAGTTCGATGCGCACCGCGGCGTCATCCCCAATAGCGGTGGCCGGGTGCTTGATGCCGACGGTGCGGCGGTCCCCGGCCTCTATGCGACGGGATGGATCAAGCGTGGCCCGGTAGGCCTGATCGGGCACACCAAGGGCGATGCGCTCGAGACCATCACCTTGCTGCTCGAAGACCTTGAAGCTCTGCCGGAGGCCACCGAGCCCGCTGCGGAATCCGTGCCGGCGTTACTGGAGAGCCGCGACGTCGCCTACACCAGCTGGGATGGCTGGCTGGCGCTGGATGAGCATGAGCAGGCGCTGGGCGCGAGCTTCGATCCGGCCACCGTGGGCCTTTCACCCGAACAGGAACTGGTCCGGGAACGCGTCAAAGTGGTGGACCGTGAGGAGATGGTGGACATCTCTCGACGCGTAGACGCGACAGTCTGAACGACTGATCTGTCGCGTCTTCCTTCCGCGCTGTCAGCAGGTCCCGGTTCACTGCCTAGTGAACCGGGACCTGCTGACTACGTTGAGTACTGGTACGCGTGCGGTTATGGTGCCGGCACCGGCATCTCTTCGCTGACAGTAGCGGGCTGTGGCTCGGGTTTTGGCTCCTGTGCGGCTCGGCCTGACGGAAGCATGACGGCGACGAGGGTTGCCGCGAAGAGGACCGCAGAACCGGTGAGCACCGCGGGCCGGGCGGCATCGACGTAGTGGGCGGGCAGCAATTGTCCACCGGCCCCGACGAAGATCGCCGTCATCACCGCGGTTCCGAGCGCCACGCCCAGCTCGCGGACCGTGGAGTTCACGCCCGAGGCCTTGGCATGGTCAACCAGCCCGAGGGTAGCCAGGAGCGCTGTGGCCGAGGGGGCGAAGACCAGACCCATACCGACTCCGGCCAGGATGAACGGTGCGATGAGCACCGGGTAGTCCACGTCCGGGGCGAGCAGCAGAGCGATCCAGCCGAGTGCGACGCACTGCAGCAGCAGACCCAGCACGAGCAGGATCCTCGTGCCGACGCGCGGTGCGATGATGCCAGCGATCGGGGCGATGAACATTGGCGCGAGCGTCCAGGGCGTGGTCTGCACAGCAGCTTCGAGCGGCGTCGATCCCTTCACGACCTGCAGGTACTGGATCAGGATAAAGACGGATCCGAAGGTCCCGAAGCTGAAGGCAAAACCGACCAGGTTGGTGATGGAGAACGAGCGATCGCGGAAGAGGCGGAGAGGCACGAGCGGTGCATCCGAGCGCGCCTGCCAGATGAGGAATGCGATCACGAGAGCGCCGCCGAGAGCGAGTTCGCCGATGACGCCAAGGGTCTTCCAGCCGTCATCGTTGCCACGCACAATAGCGTGCACCAGGGCGAGCACGCCTCCCGCTGCGAGCATCGCGCCCGGCACATCGATGCGGACCCGGGCGCCGAAATCATTGCTCAACACGAGTAGCGCAAGCGGGATGGCCACGATGGCGACGGGCACGTTGATCCAGAAGATCGCCTGCCAGTTCCAGCCCTCCATGATGGCGCCACCGATGAGCGGGCCGACTGCGACGCCGAGGCCGGAGACGCCGCCCCAGATGCCGATGGCGAGCGCGCGGCGTGCAGCGGGCACTGCGCCGGTGAGCAGGGCGAGCGAGAGCGGCATGACCGCCGCAGCACCGAGGCCCTGGACCGCGCGGGCGACGATGAGCTGGCCTGGGTCACCACTGAGCGCTGCGAACAGCGAGCCGACGCCGAACAGGGCGATGCCGAGCACGAACACGGTGCGGCGGCCGAAGCGATCGCCGAGTGCTGAGGCGATCAGGATCGCGCCTGCGAAGGCGAGGGTGTAGGCGTTCACGAACCACTGCAGCTGCTGGATGCTCGCACCCATTTCGCGGTGCAGCACCGGCAGAGCGTTAGTCATGACAAGGTTGTCGAGGGTCGCCATGAACATGGGCAGCGCCGCGGCGGCGATGACCAGCGCAACGGGGCGGAGTGGACGGATGGGGCTTGTTGGCCGGACCTGGCGGGCGGCGGGGGAGGAGGACTCGGACATGATGACTCCGGTTGTAATTGAATGATTACTTGTGCTGATAGCAATGTAGTAATCGAATGATTACAAAGTCAAGCCCTTCGCTGGTAACCTTTCGCTATGACTTCCGCAACGACCGCCGACGACGCCGTCGAGCCTGACGATTCGGGTCGTCGCCTGTCCTCTGAGGAGCGTCGCGCTCAGATCATCCGGGCCGCGCTCACCGTGTTCGGTGCACGCGGCTACGAGGGCGCCACCACCGATCAGGTCGCGCGGGCAGCAGGTGTCAGCCAGCCGTACGTCGTGCGTCTGTTCGGGTCGAAGGAAAACCTCTTCCTTGCCACCATCGAATACGCTCTGGACCGGTTGCTGTCGTCGTTCCGGGCGGCTCTCACCGAGTCCGATGAGGGCGGCGAGCGTCCGCTGGGTAAACGCATCGGCGAGGCATACGTCGACCTTATTGAGGTGCGCGGCCTGCATCAGACCTTGGCCCATGCCTACCTGCTCGGCAGCAATCCGGCCATCGGGGCCGCCGCACGCCAGGGCTTTGCCCGGGTCTGGCGATTCTTCCGCGACGACATGGGGCTCAATGCTGAGGATGCTCGCAATTTTCTGGCCGAAGGCATGCTGATCAGCACCATGATCGGCTTGCGGATTGTCGATGACTACGGCTCCGATCCGCAGATCACTGAGCTGTTCCGTGCATGTTTCCCCAACAAGCTTCCGCATGTACTGGCGGTGCTGCCACGCAGCCAACCACTCAGATAGCCAGCGCTGCCCTCCCACAGGTGAGGGCAGCTGAGCACGAAGTACCCGGGGGAGCGCCCGCAGCTTCTTAAGGAATTCTTAAAGGCCATGACCCAGGCTGGAACCTGATGGACAACCGTCCGCTCGTCCAGACTTGGAGGTCAGAGCCCCTGTGGAACACGATCAGGAAATCCCCGCGGTACCCCGCCCCACCCGGATGACCACGCCCGGGCGTGCCACGCCGGGTGCAGCCGTCCAGCTGAGCGCCCGCAACCGCCTCGCGGTGCTCCCCGAGCCCCGGCACTGGTTCAGCGTCGTGCTGCCGCTGTTCCTGATCGTGCTGGCGCTGGGCATCCTGGCCAAAGCTGTGCCGAGTTTCAGCACCACAGAGTTCGGTGTGGATCAGACGCTGAGCCAGCACCACGTACCAGTGCTGAACTCGCTGGCTAAGGGACTGGAGTTCCTCTTCGGCCCAGCCTTCGGCGCGCTGCTGGTGGTGCTGATCGGGCTGTTCCTGTTCTTCGTGAGGCGCTCGCCGGTCAATGCGCTGGCCTTCGTGCTGGTCGCCTGCTCCGGCTGGGTCGTCAGTGAGGTCTTCAAGCTGATCATCGCCCGCCAACGGCCGGATCAGAGCCTGCTCTTCGACCCGCTCTCCCCGGAAACCGGCTCCAACAGCTTCCCCAGTGGACACACCAGCTTCGCCGTCGCCCTCGCTCTGGCCTGCTACTTCCTGGCCCGGCAGACCCGCTGGAAGATCCCTGTGGCCTGTCTCGCCGTCGTGATTCCGCTGCTGGTCGGCTGGTCCCGCCTGTACATCGGCGTGCACTATCCCACCGATGTCATCGCGGCCATCCTGGCCACTCTTGCGACCGTCACCCTGTTCGCGGTGCTCTGGAACCGCTTCGCCGGGCGCCTGCTGGGCGGCCTGCCGATCTTCGCCGACCTCCGGGTGCAGCGATGAGCCTCCTGGACCCGACGTCCCTGCTGCAGGGCCTTGGCCCCTGGGCGCTGGTGGCCGTCGCCATCATGGTGTTCATCGAATCCGGCGTGCTCTTCCCCTTCCTCCCCGGGGACTCGCTGCTGTTCACCGCCGGGCTGCTGAGCCTGCAGCTGGGTATTCCGCTGCCGGTGCTGATCATCGTCGTCTCCCTCGCCGCCATCGCCGGTGATCAGGTGGGGTATCTGCTGGGCCGTCGCTTCGGCCGCCGCTGGTTCAAGGACGATGCAAAGATCCTCAAGACCGCCTATCTGGAGCGCACCGAGGAGTTCTACGCCCGGCGTGGTGGGGCTGCCGTGATTCTCTCCCGCTTCGTGCCCATTGTGCGCACTTACGCACCACTCGCGGCGGGTGCTGCCCGCTACCAGTACCGATCCTTCACGCTGTGGAACATTGTGGGCGCCGTCGCCTGGGCCACCTCCGTCACGCTGCTGGGATCCTGGCTGGGTCAGGTGCAGTTCATCGCCAAGAACATCGACGTCATCGCGGTCGCGATCGTCGTGATTTCGGTGGTGCCCTCGGTGGTGGGAGCGCTGCTGCGGCGTCGTAAGGCCGCCGGTCCTGCACGCGATGCCGCCGACAGTGAGGTACTGGTGGAAGAGTAGTCCCTATGGACAGCGATCAGATGGACCCGGAAGACCTGGACCCGGAAGACCTGGACCCGGAAGACCTGGACGATCTGGACCACCGGCCCGCGATCCTCCTCGTGGAGGACGATGCCGTCCTGGGCCCGCTGATCGTCGAGCTGATCGAGGATGACTTCCTGGTGGATCTGGCGCGAAACGGCCAGGAAGGTCTGCATCTGGCGCTCAGCGGGGCCTGGGATGCTCTGGTGGTCGACCGCGGGCTGCCGGTGATGGACGGCATTACCTTGATTTCCGCTCTGCGTGCCCAGGGTCTGGACACACCCATTCTGATCCTCACGGCGCTGGGTTCGGTGGAGGACAAGGTGGCCGGGCTCGATGCCGGAGCCAATGACTATATGACCAAGCCCTTCGATGCTGCCGAGCTCAAGGCCCGGTTACGAGCGCTCACCCGCAGCTATGCCTCGGTGCCCGCGCTGCTGAGCGTGGGCAACTGGGATCTGGACGTGAACGCCCGGCTGGTCCGCTCGGTCCACGGCGAACGAGTGTCCCTGACGGCCAAGGAGACCGAGATGTTCGCTCTTTTTGCGCAGTCCCCGGACCACGTGTTCTCCCGCGAAGAACTCATGACCGCACTGTTCCAGCCGACCGAGCAGCCCGGCGTCATCGACACCTACGTCCATCATCTGCGGCGCAAAATCTCCAGGACCATCGTCCGCACCGTCCACGGGGTGGGTTATCAGGCAGGGGCGGGCGATGACTGATCTCGGTGCGAACGATTCACTCGGTTCCATCCGCAGCGCTGCCCGCCGGGTGGCCCTGCGGATCAGCATCGCCTGCGGTGTCGCGATGATCTGCGTGTTCGCCCTGGGTTTCCTGTTCATCCTGTACCGTGCCAGCCTTCCGGTGGAGCCTGCCTCGGAGCATCCCGGCTCCCTGGTGGTGCGCCTCGACCCGGCCGATCTGGTGGTGGGGGCCATTCTGGCCAGTTGCGCGGCGGTGATCCTGGCCGGCGGTGTGGGCTGGCTGAGCGCACGGAGTGCGATGGCGCCGCTGGGCGAGGCGCTGGCGAAACAGAAGCGATTCGTCCAGGACGCGAGCCATGAATTGCGGACCCCGCTGGCGATCCTCGATGCCCGGGTGCAGTTGGTGCAGCGGGATACGCCGGCCGAGACGAAGGCCGGGCGCACTCTGGTGAAGATCCGGCAGGACACCGCGTCGTTGACCGGAATGGTGGAGGATCTGTTGCTGGCAGCGACTGCCACCGGGCCACAACCCCGGCAGGAGGTCATGGACCTTTCGGCCGTTGTGGCGGGGGTCGCGACCGACGTCCAGGTGATTGCCGCCGAGCGAGGCGTACAGATCGTCCAGGACCTGGCTCCTGGTGTGCAGATCCGGGCACCACGGGAGGGAATCCGCCGGGTGGCGCTGGCACTGGCGGACAATGCGCTCAATCACACGCCAGATGGCGGCCAGGTCACCCTGGCGTTGGCGGTCCAGGGGCAGTGGGCGGTGCTGACGGTCACGGATACCGGTGCGGGAATCAGCGGAGTTGCGCCGGAGAAGATTTTTGAACGCTTTGTCCGGGCCGATGCACCAGCGTCCCAGAGCGGGTCGGCACAGAGCGGGTCGGCACAGAGCGGGTCGGCACATAGTGGCGGCAGCGCCAGGCCGACGAGCTTCGGCATCGGGCTCGCCCTGGTCCGGGAGCTCGTCACGGCGGCCGGAGGGACGGTCGAGGTGGCGCAGACCGGCCCACAGGGAACCAGCATGCGGGCAGTTCTGCCCAGGGTGTAAGGGCGGGGTGACAGAGTCATTCATGAATAAAACTGTTCAGTTAGCTTCATATCTGCTATTCTGATGTCATGCCTACTGCAGAGAACACTTCCGCAGACCGTGCCGCCAGCCTGGCCGCAGATCTTCGAGTGGTTCTGGCACAGCTCAACCGCAGGCTCAGAGAACAGGCCATGTTGGGGGACCTGACCCGGTCACAGATCAATGTGCTGGCCAGGATTGAGCGTGACGGCCCAGCAGGGCGAAGCGACCTGGCCAGAGCGGAAGGAATCACCCCGCAGTCCATGGGGGCGCTGATTGCCGGTCTGGAGGATCGGGGGCTGGTGAGTTCCCTGCCGGACCCTTCCGACGGTCGACGGGCACTAGTAAGCCTCACCCCGCACGCCCTGGAGCTTTTTGGCCAGGGGCGCCTTGCGCGGGAGGACTGGCTGGCCCAGGCGCTCCAGGCTCAGCTGACGCCCGCTGAACAGGTGGAGCTTCGCCACAGTGTTGAGCTACTGCAACGGCTGAGCCGATTCTGAGCTAGCCTTCGGGCTTGCCATTTTTCATTCATCCTCTGAAGGAGTTCTGATGGCTTTGACCACGCTTGATCCGGTGACCGCTTTGATCGTCATCGATCTTCAACAAGGCATTGTCGGGATGCCGGGCACCGCCCACCCCACCGCAGAGGTGGTCCAACGCTCGGCGGCGCTGGCGGAGGCCTTCCGGAGCAGAAACCTTCCGGTGGTGTTGGTCAACGTGGTCGGAGCGCCCCGGGTCCGCACGGATATGAATCCCAGCGGGGCTGCGGTTCTGGGGCAGAACCTGGCCACGGACTGGGCGGCGCTGGTCCCTGAACTCGGCGATCATCCTGCGGATCTGAGAATCAGCAAGAGTGCCCGTAGTGCCCTGAGCAATCCGGAACTGCGGGATGCCCTCCGGTCGGTGGGTGCGACCCAGCTGGTGCTGACCGGCATTGCGACCAGTAGCGGAGTCGAGTCCACGGCACGGCAGGCCTTCGATGAGGGATACCACCTCAGCCTGGTCACCGATGCCATGACGGACTCGTCTGTGGAGGCCCATGAGCATTCCGTGACCCGAATTTTCCCGCGGATCGGGGAGACCGGCACGACGGCGGAGCTTCTGGAACTGCTTGAACGAAGAGGAGAGTGACCGCCCGGCTGGCACCTGCTGATCAGGTCCCGGATCAGCCGCGGGGTTTCGGCTGGCGTTTTCTGAGTCCTCTGCTGCTGGGCTCCACCCTGAACCCGATCAACAGTTCCATGATCGCGACCGGGCAGGTCGGGATCGGCCTGGACTTTCACCGGGGCCCGGGGGAGACCGCAGCCCTGGTCTCGGTACTGTACCTGTGCAGTGCGGTGATGCAGCCGACCATGGGCAAGCTCGCCACGCTGCTGGGGGCACGCCGGGTCTTTCTGGTGGGCACTGGCATCCTGCTGGTGGCCGGGCTGATCGGCAGTCTTGCCCAGAATTTTGAATCCCTCCTGGTCTCGAGAGCACTGATTGGCGCCGGAACAGCGGCGGCCTACCCGACGGCGATGTCCCTGGTCAGGGCGCGGGCGGATGAACTGGGCAGCGGTGTCCCCGCGCGTGTGCTGGGAAACTTCTCGATCGCCAGCCAGGTCACCGCAGTCATCGGCCTGCCGCTGGGCGGGCTGCTGACCGGGATTCTGGGCTGGCGGGCGCTGTTTTTCGTCAACGTGCCCCTCGCGCTACTGACGCTGATTTTCACCCTTCTGGGTGTCGACCGGGACGAGACAGCCCCGCGCACCCGGGAACTGAGTCTGCTGCGTTCGCTCGATCTTCCCGGCATCGTGCTCTTTGCCTTGGTCATCGCGGGCCTTCTGGTCTTCCTCTCCGATCTGGTGACACCGCAGTGGTGGCTGGTGCCAGGGATGGTGCTGACAGGCGCAGCCCTGGTTTTCTGGGAGCGCCGGGCATCCTCGCCGCTCATTGACGTGCGCATGCTCAGCCTCAACCGGGCGTTGCAGCGGAGCTACCTGCGTCAGACGCTGATCGCGCTGGGAATCTACACCTCGCTCTATGGCATCAGTCAGTGGATGGAACAGAGCGCCCAGCTGAGTGCCTCCGCGGTGGGTCTGGTGTTGTTGCCCTTGTCCGGGCTGAGCATCGTCATCGCCCGCGTGGTTTCCTCACGAGGCTGGGTGAGGTGGCCCCTGGCACTCTCCGGACTCGCCTTCCTCCTGGCCGCCGCCGTGATGCTGGTGATCAGTGGTTCCGTGCCCGTGGTGGTACTGGTTGGCATGTCCTTGCTCCTGGGCTGCGCCAACGGGCTCAGCGGCTTTGCCAATCAGGCGGTGCTGTACGTTCAGACGACTGGCGAGCAGATCGCTGTGGCCTCGGGGCTCTACCGAACGTTCACCTACCTGGGCGCCATTTTTTCCGCCAGCCTGATCGGGCTGGTCTTTGGAAAGGTGGCCACCGATGCCGGTTTCCACACTCTGGCCTGGGTGCTAGCCGTTCTGGGGCTCGGTGTGGTCCTGTTGTCGCTGCTGGACCGGTCGATTCCGGCCGCCACCGCGGTCGAGACGACGCACTGACAGGGCGAGCCATAACTGGACCCGGTCCTCGGTCACCGAGGGGTCGAGTCCGCTGAGTTCTGCGATCTTCTCCAGGCGGTAGCGGACGGTGTTCCGGTGGACGGACAAGGCCTGCGCGCAGGTGGCCAGTGAGCCATTGAGCTCCAGATAGCTCTCCAGGGTGGGCAGCAGATCGGAGTGATGCTGCGCATCGAAGCGCACCAGCGGTTCGAGTGTCCGCTCGGCCAGCGCGCTGAGTGTGGCGTCCGCACTGGAGAGGAGCGCCGAGGTCAGCGAGCCTTCTGACTCGTTCAGTCCAGGCCCCCGGCGGGCCGCCTCCAGGGCTTCCAGATAGCTCCATCGCAGGCCTTGAGGCCCCGCGTGCTGACTGCCCAGCCCCAGAGATGCCTTCAGCCCGTGGTCCTCCAGCTGACGGGCGATGGCGGCGGCCACTGGATGCGGATCGCCCAGCGATGCCGGGATCAGCACGGCCAGGCCGGTGTCCGTCGTCGCCGTCCGGCAGCCTGTGCACTCCGCAGGCCAGGCCAGGCCCTGGAGCATTCGGAGCTGTGCCGTGTCCACGGAGCTCAAGGGGCTCCCGGAGCTCGCCGCATCTGTGGAGTTCAAGGGGGCCACCGAGATCGCCAGCACGCTGAGTTCCGTAGCCTCGAGACGAAGCGTCCACCATCGCTCTGCGGCGGGCTTCTCGTTCAGCGAATCCTCCACCACCTCCTGAAGGGCCGCCCCGGCAAGTTGACGGGTCGCCCGGCGTTGGTGCGCCTGCTGAAGGCGCGCCACGGAGAGTAGTTCCTGGCCGAGGCTCGCAATCTCGGCAGGCTCGCCACTGAGCGTCAGGGCAGCGAGCGTCTGAAGAAATGGCGCCAGATCGGCATCGTCCGGCTCCTGTGCGGATGGCTCCGGTATCGACTCGACCACTTGGCGGTAGGCCTCCAGCAGCTGCTTCTGGGCTGTGTGCTGGTCTGCCCGAAGCGATTCATTCGCGCTGATCGCCAATGCCAGAAAGGGGGTGTGCTCCGGCACCTCGACCACAGCCAAACCCCACCGGCTCGCCTCGGTGAGCAGCGCTTCAGGGATCCTCTCGTGGTGCAGGCCGATGCCGAAGCCGATTCCCACAGCCCCGGCCTGTTTGGTCTGCCGGACAAAGATGCGCTGAGCTGCCACGGTGCCCAGCCGGGCGCCGGTGGTCAGGACGAGTTCTGCACCGCGCAGAAAGGGCCGGGGGCGTTCCGCTTCGGTGACAGCGACCGAGGAGATCGGCGTCGTCAACGCATCAAGCCGGGTGCCCGGACCGGCAGCCCGCGGACCTCCCGCCCGCGGAATGCTGGATGCAGGCGTGGCGACCCCTCCCGGGCCGATCAGGCGCAGCCCCCAGGAGGCATGGTGGAGCAGTGCGGCCAGTGTCAGAGCCATGGGACCACTATACGAAGGCAGCATGGATCAATGCCCAGTGGGCGAGGCGTAGATGGTGCATCTGCCCATTGATGCCGCAGCTCGGTCATCGATCGGCCATTGGCCCCGGGCAGCGGCCAGAGTAGGGTCTTCTCATGCGCTACGTCGTGGGGTACGCCCCTAAGAACTCAGCCCAGGATGCGATGGCCCTGGCGGCCGCGATCGCCGGGACCCAAGGTGCCAGCCTCGACATTGTCTATGTGACGGACGACGATGTTCCCTATGTGGCACTGAATCCGCAGGGAAATCGCGTCAGCGCCTCCGAGCAGGAGGTGCTGACCGCCGAACGCGTGGCACTGGACGCGGTCCCCGCGGGGATCGACGCGCGATTCCACGTCCGTGAAAGCGAGTCGGTGGCCCAGGGGCTGATCGAGGCTGCCGCGGAGTTCGATGCGGGGTTGATGGTGGTGGGCGCCACCCGAGCGGGGCTGCTGGGCCGGTTCGCGCTCGGTCCGGTGGCAGATGCTTTGCTCCACGCCTCTCCGTTGCCGGTGGCTCTGGCCCCGGCAAGCTATCGCGGGTCAGCAATTTCCCGCCTGACGTCCTTCGTCGGCACTCGGGAAGGTGCCCAGGCCGCCATCGATGTCGCCATCCGGGCCGCGGGCAGGCGCGGCCTGCCGTTGCGCTTCGTCTCGCTCGTCGAGCTTGATCAGCTGACCCAGCAGGACTTCGACCTGGACAGTCCGCTCAGCCCCGCCCGCCAGCATGTCAACAGCGTGCTGGCCGGTGCTGCAGCGCGCCTACCCGCGGGCGAGGCCACCGCAACCATTGCGCATGGCCAGAGCATTGAGGAAGCCATTGAGTCGATCGGCTGGGAGCCGGGTGAGTTGGCGCTGATCGGCTCCTCCCGGCTCGCGCAGAAGAACCGGCTCTTCCTGGGCAATACCGCTCACAAGGTACTCCGGGCGTTGCCGGTGCCGCTCGTCGTTGTGCCCCGGGATTTCGATCAGCCCGATGTCCTCGACTGAATCAGCGTCCCTGACGCAACCGTGAGCTCCGCTGTCGCTGGATGAGCATGTCTGCCGTGAGCAGGATCAGAGCGAGCCAGACGATGCAGAAACCGACCCAGCGCTCCACTCCCATCTGCTCGTGCAGGAACAGGACGGCGATCAGGAACTGCAGCACCGGCGCGAAGTACTGCAACAGACCGATGGTCGTCATCGGCAGCCGGCGTGCGGAGGCCGCGAAGAACAGCAGGGGGACCGCAGTGATCACGCCCGATGCCGCCATCCACCAGAAATGTCCCGCACCCTGCGAGGTGAGAGTGGCGGTTCCGGAGACACTCAGGATCACCATGCCGACCAGGGCGAACGGCGTCAGCACGGCCGTCTCGACACTGAGCGAGGTCGCGGCGCTGACCTGTTGCCCCACCCGATTCTTGACGAAACCGTAGACCCCGAAGGTCAGCGCCAGCATCAGCGCTATCCACGGAAGCTGCCCATAGGCGATGGTCAACTCGATCACGGCAATGAAGCCGATGCCCATCGCCGCCCACTGCAGGGGGCGCAGTTTCTCCTTGAGAATCAGGACGCCCAGCAGGACGGAGACGAGAGGGTTGATGAAGTAACCCAGGGCCGTTTCGATCGCGTGCCCGGTCGTGATGCCGTAGGTGAAGATCAGCCAGTTCACCGCGATCAGGGCGGCCGCGATGGCCAGAGTTCCCAGGATCCTGGGTGTGCGAACGGCGGCGATGACGTCCGGCCAGCCGCGCGTCACGGTCAGAATCAGGGCACAGAAGATGAGCGAGAACACCACCCTGCTGGCGACGATCTCGACCGCGCTCGCCGGGATGAGTAACAGGAAATACAGCGGCAGCAGGCCCCACAAGCTGTACGCGGTGATGCCGTAGACGACGCCGAGGCTGCGTTTTTCTGAGCTGCGTTTTTCTGAAGGGGACGCTGCTGGGGTGGCGGTGATCGAAGGGGCGGTGGTGGCGGGCGGCAACTCAGTCTCGGAGGGGGGCACAGTGCCATAACAGCAGGCCGCAGGACGAAATTCCAGTCGGGCCCGTGGTCCCGCGGTAGCGGCCACTCCGCCAGTCTCTGGGGCAACGGGCTGCGGGCCGTTTGTCCACCGAATCGTCATCGTGCCGCATAGACTGCGACTATGACTCAAGGATTCGTGGCTGATGGATATCAGCCCCTCGCCGATGCATTTGATTCACTCTTCACCGACGGCCTGGATGACGGCGCCTCGCTGACGGTCTACCGACACGGAAAACTGGCGGTGGACCTGTGGGGTGGAACCGACCCGCACGATGGAACGCCGTGGGAGAAGGACAGCGCCACCGTCGGCTTCTCCACCACCAAAGCTGCAGCCACCATTCTGGCGCTCCGCCTGGTGGAACGCGGGCTGCTGGACCTGGATGCTTCGGTGGCCGACTACTGGCCGGAATTCGCCGCAGCCGGGAAAGAATCCATCACGGTGCGCCAGGTACTCCAGCACCGTGGCGCGCTGCCGTATCTGGAGGGAGTGGCGGAAGACTTCTACACGCCCGGAAAGGCTGAGGCGATCATCGCTACTCAGACTCCCGCCTACCCGGTCAATTCCGCCTTTGTCTATCACGCCGTCACCTTTGGCACCCTGGTCGGGGAGCTGATTCGGCGGGTCACCGGCCAGTCCGTCAGTGAGGTGATGCAGCAGGAGATCTCCCAGCCTCTGGGCATCGATTTCTGGATCGGTCTGCCCGAGTCCGCGCAGCGCCAGTTCCGCCGGATCACCTATGGAACGGTCGATCTTCCGGTGGCACCCCCCGCGGAGGTGATGGCTCAACTTCCACCGGCCACGGCGGCGGAGATCAGGACCGGACTTCAACTGCTGAGCATGTTCCACGAGGACAGCCGGGAGGCTGCACCCAATACTCTGCCCTTCCTGCAGGCACAGATGGCCGGAGCGAACGGAGTCAATAACGGACGCGCCCTGGCCACGATGTACGCGGCCCTGCTGGGCGAGGTGAACGGCGTCCGGCTGCTCTCGGCGGACACCGTGGCGATGGCCAGCAGACTCGGCACTGCCGACATCGAACGCCCGCCGCTGGCCGATGGCACGCCTCAGGACCGGCCACGCTGGGGTGTGGGTTTCCACCTCGATGACGCCGGAACGCCGATGCTCGGCGAAGGCTCCTTCGGTCATGCCGGAATGGGCGGGCGGCTGGGGTTCGCGCATGCGGCGAGCGGGGTGGCCTTCGGCTATGTGGGTCAGCGAATGCAGCTGGATGACAGCCTTCCACAGGATCTGCGACTGGTCCGGCTGATGAAGGGCCTGACGGAGTCGCTGGGCTGATTCGTCGGTTGCTGCCCATGACGTAGGGCTGGATCACCCTGTTGGTGATCCAGCCCTACGTCACTCTTTTGGGTAGATGGGCTGTAGAGAGAGTCCGTTGATTCCCTGGAAATCAGCTGGGTTGAGCGTGCAGAGAGGAAGGTTGTTGGCGATTGCGGTAGCCGCGATCAGCGCGTCATAGGCGCGCGCTTTAGGCTTTCGCCCGTGCTGGCGAAACGATGCGGCAACCTGACCGAAGGCTCGCGCGCAAGCCGGGTCGAACGGGATCGGGTCAAAGTCTGCTTCCGCTTGCTGAAGATGAGCCTGACGTGCTGCCCGCTCACCGTCGGTGGAGGCGACCAGTGGGCCGACAGAGAGTTCAGCGAGGGTCACGGCGCTGATCAGACACTCTCCCGGCAGGATGGACTCATCAAGATCTCTGAGCTCAATAACGGTCCCGGTGTCCAGAAGGCCGCGTTCCGGAGGGTGAGAGATCACAGATCTGCATCCAGAATCTTGTCCAGGTCGGCCCGGAGAGCTTTCACATCGACTCGCGGCAGATGACGACGGCTCAGAATCAGCTGTTCTGTCCGGCGGCTGCGCCGTCGCAAAGGCTGTAGCTCAGCCATCTCAAGCCCGTCACGGGTGACAATCAACGATTCTCCGTGGGCAACCCTTTGGAGAATTTCGCCTCCATGATTTCTCAGCTCACGTACCGATACGGTTCCCATAGTCTGGGTGTATCACCGGTGATACACCCAGACTATGGGAACCCCCTACATCAGGCGGTTCCTGCTCAGACCTGGCTTTCACCGCTCAGATCGGTCCGGCCGACGCCGAGGTTGGCCGCCAGGCTTTCGCCGAGTTCTGTGTCCACCTGGGTCCAGTAGGCGATAGCGCGGTCCCGGATCGCGGGATCCTGCACACCGCCCACCGCTCCGGTGATCGTCGCCAGGAAGCGCTCGCGGGCGGCATCGTCGAATACCTCGCGGTACAACGTGCCGGCCTGACCGAAGTCGCTGTCCTCGGCGTGCAGACGTCCAGCGGAGAGGGTCAGCTCGCCATCGTTCTCCCAGCCACCGGGCTGGAAGAGGGACTCATCAGCGGCAGGGCCGCCCTTGGAGTTCGGTGCGTAGTTGGGAACCGTCGGCGCATTGAAGTGGTAGCGCGCTGCACCGTTCTGCGAGTAATTGTGCACCTGGGCCTTCGGTGCGTTCACCGGCAGCTGCGCATGGTTGGTGCCCACCCGGTAGCGGTGCGCATCCGCGTAGGAGAAGATGCGGGCCTGCAGCATTTTGTCCGGGGAGGCGGCGATGCCGGGCACAAAATTGCTCGGTGCGAAAGCGGCCTGCTCGATCTGGGCGAAGTAGTTCTCCGGATTCCGGTTCAGCGTCATGGTGCCGACCGGGATCCGCGGGTAGTCAGCAAACGGCCAGACCTTGGTCAGATCGAAGGGATTGAAGCGGTAGGTCTTGGCGTCCTCGTAGGGCATCACCTGGACCGACAGGTCCCACTTCGGGAAGCTGCCTTCCTCAATCGCCTCGTAGAGATCGCGAATATGGTGGTCCGCGTCCGAGCCGGCCAGCTGCTCCGCTTCCTCGCCGGTCAGCCCCTCCACACCCTGCTGCGAGGTGAAGTGGTACTTGACCCAGAAACGCTCACCCGCAGCGTTGATCCATTGGTAGGTGTGCGAACCATAACCCTGCATGAAGCGCCAGGATCGGGGAAGGCCACGATCGCCCATCAGCCAGGTGACCTGGTGCGCTGATTCGGGGGAGAGTGTCCAGAAATCCCACTGCATATCTGCATCGCGCAGGTTGGAGCCCGGGAGGCGCTTCTGCGAGTGAATGAAATCGGGGAACTTGATCCCATCCCGGATGAAGAACACCGGGGTGTTGTTGCCCACCAGGTCGTAATTGCCTTCGGTGGTGTAGAACTTGAGGGCGAATCCGCGCGGATCGCGCCAGGTGTCCGGGGAGCCCTGCTCACCTGCCACCGAGGAGAAGCGGATCAGCAGGTCGGTGCTGACGCCCGGCTGGAACAGTGCCGCTTTGGTGTACTGCGAGACGTCCGAGGTGGTTTCAAAGGTGCCGAAAGCCCCACCGCCCTTGGCATGCACCACGCGCTCCGGCACCCGCTCACGGTTGAACTGGGCCAGCTTCTCCACCAGATAGTGATCGGTGAGGATGATGGCGCCATCGGGGCCAACGCTGGGCGAATGCGCATCGGATACAACGGGAGCACCGGATTGGCTGGTGGTCTGGGGGACGGATTCCGCGGACATAGTTTCTCCTTCGAGGGTTTTTCTCTGGATGGACTGGGAAGGGTAGGTTCAGGGGATTGGCCGTGAGGCTGGGTCGCTGATCAGGGTGCCCTGACTGTTCAGACAGTTCTGACAGAGGCCGAAAAAGGTGACATCCGCCCGGCGGACGGTGATGGACGTCGACGACGGCTCCAGACAGGGTGCCTCACCGACCACGCACTCGACGTCTTCCACTAGGCCGCAGCGCTCGCAGATCGCGTGATGGTGGTTATCGCCCACACGGGTCTCATAGCGTGCCGGGCCGGAATCAGGCTCGATTTTGCGCAGTAGGTCGAGCTCGGTCAGGTCGCCAAGAATGGTGTAGACACTTTGCAAGGTCAGGTCGGGCAGCTGCGTTCTGGCGTGAAACCAGATGCTTTCCGCCCCTTGGTGAGGTTGCTCGTGGGCTGCTTCCAACACCACCAGGCGCTGCCGGGTGACCCGGCGTCCGCGAGCACGCAACTCCTCACCCCAGGCGAGGGTGGAGTGATCCGGCTGCACGGTGCTCATGGACTCAGTCAACCACTTATTCTGAGTAATTCGCAATAAGGTAAGGCTGGCTTTGCCCAGACACGGCATCATCGCCGCTTTCTATCGATTTCTGTCGAGTAAGCCTTGATAGCCCCTGAGGCGATGAGGAGGGCCGCCGGGCTGAGAGAATGGACCCATGCGACTGATCCTGATCCGACATGGCCAGACGGAATCCAATGTGGGACGTCTGCTGGACACCGCACTGCCCGGCCCCGGCCTGACCGATCTGGGCCAACGTCAGGCGCAGGCGCTGGTAGAGGCCTTCCGGGACGTGCCGATCGACGCTCTGGCGGCATCGTCTGCGCTTCGAACCCAACAGACGGCCGCCCCGCTTGCTGCGGCCCGCGGACTGGACCTCCGTTTGTTCCCCGGTGCACGTGAGATTGCTGCGGGTGAACTGGAGATGCAGGGCGGGCAGGCGAACATTTCGGCCTATCTCGGCACGGTGTATTCCTGGTTGCAAGGGCATCGGGACCGCCGGATGCCGGGTGCGGACAGCGGGCATGAGGTGCTGGACCGGTTCGATGCCGCCGTCGAGCAGCTCTGCGCCAGCGGCGATCTGGAGCCCTCCGCCACCGTAGTGCTGGTCAGCCACGGGGCCATGATTCGCTACTGGGCCGCCAGCCGAGTCGAGGGCATGGACCCGGAGCACCCGGAGCGTTATGAACTCAGCAATACCGGTGTGGTGGTTCTGGAGAGTATCCCGGGCGAACCTGGAACCGACGCCGACCACAAGTCCTGGCGGCTCGTCCGCTGGATCAGTGGGCCTGCAGGTGGTCCAGAACTCGCCGATCGTGCACATGACGGACCGGCCGATGATGCTTTCAGCCATGCCTAATCGACGCCTCGGAGGCTCCTCGTTGGCCCGCCTGCCGCACACCCCCTGGTGGGCGGTCCCCGTCATTCTGGGGCGACGGGCAGACCTGGGGCTGGTGGGTATTTGCGTCGTCACCTCCTTTGTGTTGTCTGCGGTCAACCTCAGTACCTGGTATCAGGTTGCGGTGCCTCTGGCGCTGCTGCTGGCGTTGGGAGTCGCTGCCTGTCAGTTCCTGGCCTATTTCCGGCCAGCCTTCGCCATCCCGACGGCCGCGTTCACCATAGCCCTGCTGATGCTTGTTCTGGGTGAGGCTCCGAATCTTCCGACTCCGTTGCCGGTCATCGTGATGATCGCACTGTTTCTGAGCATGCTGATTGCGGGGGTCCGCAGCCCCTGGTTCATCGCGGGTGCCATCTGGCTGATCCCGCTTGCAGTCGCGGTGAGCGCGGAGCAGTGGCTCGGTCCACCCTTGACTGCCGGGCGCAATGCCAACCTCATCGTCTACGCCTCGGTCGGATTCAGCGTTGTCGTGGTCGCGGTGATCCTGCGCCAATGGCAGTTGGTTCGGGCAGAACTGGCCGTCCAGCGTGGTGCGACTGAGGTGGAGACGCAGCGCCGCCAGCGGGTCGAAGAGCGGGCTCAGATCGCCCGGGAGCTTCACGATGTGGTGGCGCACGGCATGTCCCTGGTGGCGGTCCAGGCCACCACGGCCAGGTATCGGCACACCGGATTGCCGGAGGCCGTGATCGATGAATTTGAGGAGATTGCCGGTCACTCGCGGCGCGCGATGGCGGAGATGCGTCAGTTGCTGGGCGTCCTGCGCAGCGATGGGACCGAGCCGGATCTGCTGCCCCAGCCCGACGCCGCCCGGCTGGATGATCTGGTGGCAGCCATGCGGCAGGCCGGAGTGGAGGTCCGGCTGTCCGTTCCGGAGGCCTTTTCCCCGGGGCCGCTGTTGGGGCTGACGGTGTATCGCATTGTGCAGGAAGCGCTCAGCAATGTGGTCCGACACGCGGCTGGCGCTGCTGCGCAGGTGACCATCTCCCAGCACGGCGACTGGTGGCGGGTCGTGGTGGAGAACGGGCCCGTACCGGCCAAGGGTCGCGGCGCGGCGATCCTGGACTCGATGTCGGAGGCTCTCGGCGTGGGAGGCGAGGGGGCCGAAGGACACGGCCTGCGCGGCATGGGTGAGCGGGTGCATGCCGTCGGGGGGCATATGGTCTATGGGGATGTGTCTACCGGCGGCTTCCGTCTGGTGGCCACCCTTCCGGCCTCAGCATCAGCGGCGCCCTCCGTGCCGCCGTCGCCGCTGCAGGACGCATCCGCCGACCGTCCTGCACACCATGACCCTGCACACAACGACCCTGCACACAACGGAGATTCATGACCATCACCGTGGTACTGGCCGACGATCAGGCGATGGTTCGTGCCGGATTCGCCGCCCTGCTCAATGCTCAGCCCGATGTCGAGGTTCTGGGTCAGGCGGAGAACGGAGCAGAGGCGGTGTCGCTGTGCGCCTCCTTGCATCCGGACGTGGCTCTGCTGGATGTCAGGATGCCTGAACTCAACGGCCTGGACGCGGCCCGGGTCATTCTTGCCGGAGGCTATGGCACCCGGGTGCTGATGCTGACAACCTTCGACGTCGATGACTATGTCTACGATGCGCTGGCGTTGGGTGCCAGTGGCTTTTTGCTCAAGGACGCCCTGGCGGACGAGCTGGTGGCCGCGGTTCGCGTGGTCGCCTCCGGGGACGCGCTCATCGCGCCCAGCGTGACCAAGCGACTGATCGAGAACTTCGCCCGCAGCAGGCCACGCAGCCCGCAAGGGCGGGTGCGGCTCAATGCTCTGACCGAGCGGGAACGGGAAGTCCTGGTGCTGGTGGGGCGCGGCCTGTCCAACCAGGAGATTGCTGCCGAACTGTTCATCGCGGAGCAGACGGTCAAAACGCACGTCTCCAAAGTGCTGACCAAACTGGATCTACGGGATCGGGTCCAGGCCGTAGTTCTGGCCTATGACACCGGTCTGGTGCAGCCAGCGGGCTGAGCGCGCTGGCTGCACGCTTCCAAGCCGCATCCTCGACCGGCTCAGCTCCGGTTGATTCAGCGGAGGTTGACGAACTGGAGGTCGGCGTCTTCGAAGCCCTTGAGTAACGTCATGGTGGCCTGCAGATCGTCCCGGCTCTTGGAGGAGACGCGCAGTTCGTCGCCCTGGATCTGTGACTTCACGCCCTTGGGGCCTTCGTCGCGGATCAGCTTGTTGATCTTTTTGGCGACATCCTGCGCGATGCCCTCCTTGATCGAAGCTTCCAGTCGGTATTCCTTGCCGGAGGCAAAGGGTTCACCGGTGTCCAGGGACTTCAGGGAGATGCCGCGCTTGATGAGCTTGGATTCCAGCACATCGAGAACCGCGAGGACGCGCTCCTCTGAGTTGGCCTTCATCAGAATCTTTTCACCGCTGAAGTCGACCTCTGCGCCGACGCCCTTGAAGTCGTATCGCTGCGCGATCTCCTTCTGAGCCTGGTTGAGCGCATTGGCGACTTCCTGCTTATCGACTTTGCTGACGACATCGAACGTTGAATCGCTCGCCATGATTCCTCCTGAAGGGTGACGGGTTTGCGATCTAGCCTAGTGCAAATCCACCCCAGGGTTGAGGTGTTCATAGCGTGCGGTCAGGTTATCTGGAGTAGTGGCTTAGACGACCGGGAAAGAGTGAGGGCATGAGCACACAGAAGGCACGCAGGTATGTGGTTCGGGGAGCCAAAGCGGCAGCGGGATCGTTGCTGGCGGCGGCAGCCGTGGCGGCGGTGACCGCCTTTGCTCCGGTTCCGGCAGGCACGCCGGGGGCGCAGAGCTCTGTCTCTGCTGTTGCCGGTGCGGCTGTGAGCGTCAGTCAGGCCGCCCGGCTCCAGGGGGTGCAGCAGGATCTGGCGCGTGCCGTGACGCTGGGGCAGGTGACGCCGGATCAGGCACGCCGTTTCCAGGAACGATTGAGCCGCAGGATTCTGGCGGATTAGACCTGTTTTTGCCCTCGCCCCGCTCTCGATTCGATTCTGAGCGCGGTGTTCTGTAAAGTGATCTTGCTCCCTCAGGGGAGTCCTTCCACACTGTGAGCCGGAGCCGTCGGCGCGCTGGAGTCTCAGCGGATCAGTGGGATCTGGCAGATTACCCGAGCGGCCAAAGGGGGCTGACTGTAAATCAGCTGGCACTGCCTACGGGGGTTCGAATCCCTCATCTGCCACCGGCCGAGGGCCCGGAATCATTGAGATTCCGGGCCCTTCGTGCGTCTGCCGACGAAGCAGGCGTGCGTCAAAGTTTTAAGCACTTACCGGGGGCGATGTCGGCACCAGTCCCGGAAAATCAAGGAACCAGGCTGCCGGTCGCGCGGTAGGTGCTTAAAACTTTGACGCCCGGTGAGCGAGCATGCGGTGCCGGATCGCAGCTCTGAACGAAATCTTGTCAATATGTCAGTACAAACTTTTGACAGGACATCAATTCTCATGCACAGTAGAGCCTGTGGCCGTGATCACAGGCATCGGTTGCCACCGCTGACCCTCAGGGGCCGGAGTTATCAGGGATTGCCAGAGAAAGGTCCACATCGCCGTGACCCACGAACTGCTCACCATCGGGCGTATCAGCGTTGATATCTACCCGAATGACATTGGTGCAGACCTGGAGGACGTAGGGACGTTCAGCAAGTACCTGGGCGGTTCACCCTCCAATGTGGCAGTCGCCGCTGCGCGCCATGGTCGACGGACGGGGGTCATCACCCGCACCGGTGACGATCCCTTTGGCACCTATCTGCACCGTGAGCTACGTAAATTCGCGGTCGATGACGCCTACGTCACCCCGGTGCCGGGTCTCCAGACCCCCGCTACCTTCTGCGCCATCAAGCCACCGCATGACTTTCCGCTCTATTTCTACGGACGCTTCCCAACGGCTCCCGATCTGCAGATCCAGGCGGATGAGCTGGATCTGGACGCCATCCGTGAGGCCCGAATTTTCTGGTCCACGGTGACCGGCCTCTGCCAGGAACCCAGCCGTTCGGCCCACCTCGCCGCTCACCAGGCACGTCCGCGGACCGGACTCGCCGCGGGCCAGTACACGGTGCTGGATCTCGACTACCGCCCGATGTTCTGGGCCTCGGAGGAGCAGGCGCGCACCGAGGTGGCGAAGATCCTGCCTCAGGTAACGGTCGCCATCGGCAATGACCAGGAGTGCGCGGTGGCCGTTGGCCCCGGCACTCCGGATGAGCAGGCCGATCGCCTGCTGGGTGCCGGCGTGGAAATCGCCGTCGTCAAGCTGGGCCCCGAGGGCGTCATGGCGAAGACCCGCATGGAACGTGTGGTGTCCGCGCCCGTCCCCGTGGAAACCCTCAATGGGCTCGGAGCCGGGGATTCCTTCGGCGGAGCGTTCTGTCACGGCCTGCTTGCCGGTTGGCCGCTCTCTGAGGTTCTTGACTACGCCAATGCCGCGGGCGCCATCGTCGCCTCCCGGCTCTCCTGCGCAGACGCCATGCCGACGCCGGAAGAAGTTCTGTCATTGCTGGCCGAACGCGGCCGGCTTCAGCCTGATTCGGCAATGGCCAGCTCAGTAGTGGACAGTGCCCCGATGGCCGAAGGAGCAGGACGTTGAGTGTCCAGGACGATCCCCGCCGTTACGAACACCTCACCCGGATCCGGCTGGAGGATCCTGAGGCTGTGGCCCGGGCGGCCGCAGCGCGCCGTAGGCACCCCGGACTGCGCTATGGAGTTCAGAATTTCATTGTGGCCGCGGACCACCCTGCCCGGGGTGCATTGAGCGTCGGCACCCATCCGACGGCGATGGCGGACCGTGCATCTCTGCTGGACCGGCTACAGATTGCGCTCGCGAACCCGGCGGTCGACGGCGTACTGGCCTCGCCGGACATCCTGGATGACCTGCTTCTGCTCGGTGCCCTGGATGGCAAACTGGTCTTCGGCTCGATGAACCGCGGCGGCCTCGCGGGGCTGGTCAACGAACTCGATGACCGGTTCACCGGGCACACGGCCCAGGCGCTGGAGGCTCTCGGGGCCGATGGCGGCAAGATGCTCACCCGGATCGCTCTGGATGACCCGGATACGGTCTCCACTCTGGAAGCGACGGCGAAGGCCATCGATGCTCTTGCCGCACGCACACTGATCGCCATGGTGGAGCCGTTCCTCTCCGCACGGGATGCCCAGGGACGCCTGCGCAATGACCTCTCCACGGACGCCGTGATCAAATCCGTTGCCATCGCCCAGGGGCTGGGTTCCACCAGCGCCTACACCTGGATGAAACTTCCAGTCGTGGCGGAGATGGAACGCGTGATGGCGGCCACCACCCTGCCGACCGTGCTGCTGGGTGGCGACCCGGACGCCGGCCAGGAGGAGGTCTTTGCCAGCTGGCAGGCGGCACTGGCTCTGCCGGGGGTGCAGGGTCTGACCGTGGGGAGGACTCTGCTGTATCCGCAGGACGGTGATGTGGCGGCTGCGGTAGCTACCGCAGCATCGCTGCTGAAGACTCGCACCACACCAGATGCCACACCCGTAGCCACTGCGGAAGTATCGGAGTAACTCCATGTCACCACGCACCCTGACCGTGGCTCAGGCCCTGGTCGAGTATCTCTCCCGCCAGTACACGGTGGATGTCATTGGCGGCGTCGCGTATCGCGAACGGCTGATCCCGGGTATGTTCGGCATCTTCGGTCACGGCAATGTTGCCGGAGTCGGGCAGGCCCTCAAGCAGTACCAGGCGGCTGACCCGGCGCTGATGCCCTACTACCAGGGTCGCAATGAGCAGGCCCAGGTTCATCAGGCGGTCGGCTATGCCCGGCACACCCGCCGCCGCCAGACCTTCGCCGTGAGCACCTCGATCGGCCCCGGCTCCACGAATATGCTCACCGGTGCTGCGCTGGCCACGGCCAACCGGCTGCCGGTGCTGCTGCTGCCCAGCGACACCTTCGCCACCCGGGTGGCAGACCCGGTGCTCCAGCAGATCGAGCAGCCCTACGCCTATGACGTCACAGTCAATGACGCGTTCCGCCCGGTCTCGAAGTACTTTGACCGGGTTTCGCGGCCGGAACAGCTGTTTTCCGCGCTCCAGAACGGCCTGCGGGTGCTGACCGATCCGGCGGAAACCGGAGCGGTCACCATCGCGCTTCCGCAGGACGTTCAGGCGGAGGCACTGATGGTCCCCGCGGAGTTCCTGGCGGAGCGGGAGTGGCGAATCCGCAGGCCGGAGATCGAGGAGGAGGACCTCCGACTCGCGGTGGAGGCGATCCGGGCAGCCCGGCGGCCGCTCGTCATCGCCGGTGGAGGGGTCCTCTACGCCTGTGCGCAGGATGAACTGGCCCGCTTCGCGGAGCTGACCGGCACCCCGGTGGCCAACACTCAGGCGGGCGTCGGCGTGCTGCCCTGGAACCACCCGCTCTCCGTGGGTGCAGTGGGTTCCACCGGCACCACGGCCGCCAATGCGCTCGCTGCCCAGGCGGATCTGGTGATCGGCATCGGCACCCGCTATGAGGACTTCACCACCGCCTCGCGGACCGCCTTCCAGAACCCTGAGGTGCGATTCCTGAACATCAATGTCACCCCGCTCGACGCCTACAAACACGGGACCTCGCTGCCGGTGGTCGCGGACGCCCGCAAGGCCCTGGTCAAGCTGAATGAGGCACTGGGCGGCTACCGCGTAGGAGCCGACCTGGAGCAGGAGGTGACCGCGCAGAAGAAGCGCTGGGACGGCATCGTGGATCAGGCCTTCGACATCCGCCACACCCCGCTGCCCAGCCAGAACGAGATCATCGGTGCCACCCGCCGGGCCATGGACGATGCCGATGTGGTGGTCTGCGCGGCCGGCTCACTGCCCGGGGATCTGCACAAGATGTGGCGTGTGGTGGATCCCTTCGGCTATCACGTCGAGTACGCCTACTCCTGCATGGGATACGAGATTCCAGGCGGGCTGGGCATCAAACGGGCCACCGTGGCCGAGGCTGCTGCTGGTGGCACGGGGCGCGATGTCGTCGTGATGGTCGGTGACGGCTCCTACCTGATGATGCACACCGAGCTGGTCACGGCCGTGGCCGAGGGTCTCAAACTCATTGTGGTGCTGATCCAGAACCACGGCTATGCCTCGATCGGCTCGCTCTCCGAGTCACTGGGCTCGCAACGCTTCGGCACGCAATACCGGAAGCTGGACGCGGCCCAGCACAGCTTCGATGCCGGAGAGAAGCTCCCGATCGACCTCGCCACCAACGCCGAAAGCCTGGGCGCACGCGTCCTCCGGATCGCTCCGGGGGAGGACGTCATTGCCGATCTGGAGCATGCCATCCGCGAGGCCAAGGCGGCACCGGAGGGCAGCGGGCCGATCGTCATCCACGTCGAATCCGATCCGCTGCTCGACGCGCCGGACTCCGAATCCTGGTGGGACGTTCCGGTCTCCCAGGTCTCCGAACTCGAATCAACCCAACGGGCGTACCAGAACTACACCGAGCACAAAGCGCAGCAACGGCCCCTGCTCGGCTGAAACAGGCACCCGGCTAGACCAGGCACTCGGCAGAACCTACCCAGGAAGACCCATGACGAACATCATCAAGCACTTCATCAATGGCGTGGAGACCGCTGGTTCCGGCGATCGCAGCCAGGCCGTCTACAATCCGGCTACCGGGGCGGTGACCGGGGAACTGCGGCTGGCTAACCGGGTAGATCTCGAGGCAACGGTCGCAGCCGCGCGTACGGCCGCCGACTCCTGGGGCGACTTCTCGCTGGCCAAACGCACTGCGGTGCTCTTCGCGTTTCGCGAGCTCGTCGCCTCCCATATGGACGAACTCGCTGCGCTGATCACTGCCGAGCACGGCAAGGTCCTCTCCGATGCCAAGGGCGAGATCGGCCGCGGTCTGGAGGTCGTGGAGTTCGCCTGCGGTATCCCGCAGCTGCTCAAGGGTGACTACTCAGACCAGGTGTCCACCGGCATCGACGTCTTCTCCTTCCGCGAGCCGCTGGGCGTTGTCGCGGGTATCACGCCGTTCAACTTCCCGGTCATGGTGCCCCTGTGGATGGCGCCGATGGCGATCGCGACGGGCAATGCCTTCATCCTCAAGCCCTCCGAGCGAGACCCTTCCGCCCCCCTGCTGCTGGCGAAGCTGTGGAAGCAGGCCGGCCTGCCCGATGGCGTGTTCCAGGTCCTGCACGGCGACAAGGAGACCGTGGACGCGCTGCTGACACACCCGGACGTGGACGGCATCTCCTTCGTCGGGTCCACCCCGATCGCGAAGTATGTCCACGAAACCGCCACGGCGCACGGCAAACGGGTCCAGGCTCTGGGCGGGGCTAAGAACCACGCCATCGTGATGCCCGATGCCGATCTGGACAATGCTGCCGATCACCTCGCAGCGGCAGCCTTCGGGTCCGCCGGAGAACGCTGCATGGCGATCTCGGTCGCCGTGGCGGTGGGCGAGGCCGCTGATCAGCTGGTCGGGAAGGTCGAGGAGCGCGCCCGGGCCGTGAAGGTCACCAACGGTACCGAGCCCGATGCCGAAATGGGCCCGGTCATCACCCCGGCCTCGAAGGAACGCATCGTGCGGATCGTCACCGAGGCGGAGGCTGCCGGTGCCGCGATGGTGGTGGACGGTCGCGAGCTCGTGGTCCCCGGCCATGAAGAGGGCTTCTGGGTAGGCCCCACCGTCATCGACCACGTCAGGACGGAAATGACCGCCTATACCGAGGAAATCTTCGGGCCGGTCCTGGTCGTGGTCCGGGTGGAGGACCTGGATGCCGGCATTCGGTTGATCAATTCCAACCCCTACGGCAACGGCACCGCGATCTTCACCTCCTCCGGCGCGAACGCGCGCAAGTTCCAGCGCTCCGTGACCGTCGGCATGATCGGCATCAACGTGCCACTGCCGGTGCCGGTGGCTTACCATTCCTTCGGCGGCTGGAAAGCGTCGCTCTTCGGTGACAAGCACATCTACGGACCCGAAGGCGTCTCTTTCTACACCCGCGGAAAGGTGGTCACGAGTCGCTGGCCGGAACCCACCCACGCCTCCGGCGCCTCCTACAACTTCCCGTCCAACTAAGGTGCCCGGAATGACAGAGAACAAACTCATCATCGGCACAGCCCCGGACTCCTGGGGAGTCTGGTTCGCGGATGACCCGCTGCAGACCCCCTGGGAGCGGTTTCTGGACGAAGTGGCCGAGTCCGGCTACCGGTGGATCGAGCTGGGCCCTTATGGTTATCTGCCCACCGACCCCGTGCGTCTGGCCAGGGAACTCGCAGCCCGGGATCTCAAAGTCAGCGCAGGGACGGTCTTCACGGCCTTCCATCGCGGTGCGGCGCAGTATGAGGAAGCCTGGGAGCCAGCACGCAGGGTGGCTGAGCTGACCGCAGCCATGGGTGGGGAGAACATCGTGGTGATCCCCGCCATGTGGCGCGATGACGTCACGGGCGAGGCGGTGGAGAGCGGCGAGTTGTCGGCTCAACAGTGGTCCGACCTGTTCGCTGGCCACAACCGGATGGGCAAGGTTCTGCTGGAGGATTATGGACTGAAACAGCAGTTCCACTCGCACGCCGATTCTCATGTCGGTGCGCAGGCCGACATCGAGCATCTTCTGGCGGAGACCGACCCTCAGTACCTGAACCTCTGCCTGGACACCGGGCACGCGGAGTACTGCGGGGCGTCCAGCCTGGAGCTGATCAGCAAGTACCCGGAGCGCATCGGCTACCTGCACCTGAAGCAGATCAACCCGGAGATTCTGGCCACGGTCAACGAGCGGAACATGACCTGGGCCGCCGCCAACCTGGCCGGGGTCATGACCGAGCCCCCGGGTGGCCTGCCGGACCTGCGGGCCGTCATCGAGGCTGTCGAGGGGCTCAATCGCCCGATCTTCGGCATTGTCGAGCAGGATATGTACCCGGTGGCCTTCGACGTGCCGATGCCCATCGCCAAGCGCACCCGCAACTACCTGCTCTCCTGCGGATCCCGCACCACCGTCGGCTAACAGCCCACAACGCTAACAGCCCAGAACTAAGGAAGAACAACATTGACTGACATTCTCCGCGTGGCCGTCATCGGCGCTGGCCGCATGGGCGCCGATCATATCAAGCGGCTCAGCACCCGCACCCACGGCGCCGAGGTGGCGGCCGTGGTCGACGTCGACCTGGCCCGTGCGCGGGCCGCTATCGAGGGAATAGCGGGTGCGGTGGCACTGGACAGCGCTGAAGAAGCCCTCAATAACGGCGACGTCAACGCCGTGCTGATCGCCACACCCGGATTTTTGCATGAGGACATCCTGTACCTGGCACTGGCCAAGGGGTTCCCGATTCTGTGCGAGAAGCCGCTGACGCCGGATGCCGAGAGCGCCTGGCGCGTCGTCGAGGCGGAGGTAGCCACCGGGCGCAGGCTCATTCAGGTGGGCTTCATGCGCCGCTTCGATGCGGAGTACGCGGCGCTGGGTTCCATGATCCGCCGTGGCGAGCTGGGGGACCTGCTCATGCTGCACCATCAGCACCGCAATCCGACCACGCCACCGGGCTTCACCAATGAGATGCTCATCCACGACTCGGTGGTCCACGAGTTCGATGCGATTCGCTTCTTCACGGGTGAGGAGATCACCTCCGTGCAGGTTCGCCTGGGCAAGGCCACCCACCGTGCGAGCAATGGCCAGCACGACCCCCAGCAGGTGCTGATCGAGACGGCATCCGGGGTGCTGGCCGATGTTGAAATCTACGTCAACGCGAACTTCGGCTATGAGGTCTCCACCCAGGCCACCTTTGAGGACGGCATCGTCAGTATCGGTGCCGATGCCGGACCGTTCGTGAAGGCGGCTGGCCGCTGGGGCGGGGAGGTGGCACCGGGGTTCGAGGCCAGGTTCAGGGCTGCGTATGACGTCGAGGTCCAGGCCTGGGTTGATGCGGCCCTGCGCGGGGAGCTGGGTGGCCCTTCGGCCTGGGACGGTTACGCCACTGCGGCATGCTGCGAAGCCGGTGTGGAAGCCCAGAAGTCAGGTCTCAGGGAGGCTGTGCTGCTCCGGGAGAAGCCGGAGTTGTATCGCTGAACGGGCGGAAAAAGTCGCACAGCAGCTCAGCACGGTGGTGGGAAATGCCTGCCGCAGTGCTGAGCTGCGTCCGTTTTACCGGTCGGTCAGTAGTGGCTCACCGTCCTTGATAACGATTCCACCTTAAAAGTCCTATTGTCATGACAAAGTATTGACAGATGTGATCTGGTTCACCACACTCGGAGGAGTGGCGTTGAGCCCCTGTAAAGTGGCAGGGCCTCCGACCCGATCAAAGGAGATTAATTGTGGTGAATTTTTCGTGGCGGAGGGCCGCTCTGGTCGCGGCCGTCGTTCCGTTGGTGGCCCTGAGCGCCTGTTCCGCCCAGGGCGGTAAACCGGCCGACACTGCGAATGCGGGTGGTGGACAGGCGGCCTCGACGCCGCAGATCAAGGTTGCACTGGTGACCCACGCGGCAGCCGGGGATACCTTCTGGGACATCGTCCGCAAGGGAGCAGAGGCCGCCGCCAAGAAGGACAATGTTCAGCTGCTCTACACCAACGATCCCGATGCCGGCCGCCAGGCACAGCTGGTTCAGCAGGCCGTTGATCAGAAGGTGGACGGCATTGCCGTGACCCTGGCCAAGCCGGATGCCATGAAAGACGTGCTCTCCAAGGCGACCGCAGCGGGAATCCCGACGGTGGCTTTGAACGCAGGCTCCGATGCCGCGAGCGCACTGGGGGCGTTCACGTATTTCGGATCCGATGAAAAAGTCGCCGGGCAGGCTGTGGGAACCAAGCTGGCACAGGGTGGCTACAAGCATCCCATCTGTGTCATTCACGAGCAGGGCAACGTCGGTCTGGAAAGTCGCTGCGCGGGCGTCAAAGACAAGGTCCCCGGCACGGAGATCCTCTACGTCAACGGTCAGGACATGACCGCGGTGCAGTCGACGGCCACGGCTAAGCTCCAGTCCACGCCGGACGCTGATGCCGTCATCGGCCTCGGAGCACCCTTCACCGTCACACTGCTGAAGTCGGTGGCGGATTCCTCCAGCAAGGCCAAAGTTGCCAGCTTCGACCTGAACGCGGAGCTCGCTCAGGACATCATTGACGGCAAGATTCTCTTCACGGTCGATCAGCAGCCCTGGCTTCAGGGGTACATGGCGGTGGATGCACTGTGGCAGAACAAGATGGGTGGCTTCAAGATCGGCGGCGGATTGCCCGTCCTGACCGGTCCCGCGATTGTCGACAAGAGCAATGCCGCTGACATCCTCAAATTCGCCCAGCAGGGCATCCGCTAGACCCTGACCCGGGTCGCGCGGTGGGAGCCCGTCGTGCGGCCCGTTCGACAAGGAGTTCTTCAGATGACAACAACAACTGTGCCGCGGGCAGCTGCCGCGGATGAACGCATCGGCCGCCGAAGTCCTTTTCAGAAGCTTCTGGGCCGTCCCGAAGTCGGCGCCCTGGTGGGCGCGGTGGTCCTTTTCATTCTTTTTTCCCTCGTCTCCAGCACCTTCCTTCAGCCCAGTGCCTTTGCCACTGTTCTCTACGGTTCTTCGACCATCGGCATTATGGCGGTAGGGGTATCGCTGTTGATGATCGGGGGCGAGTTTGATCTCTCCACCGGTGTCGCGGTCATTTCCTCGGCGCTGACGGCATCGCTCTTCAGCTGGAATTTCTCGCTCAACGCCTGGGTCGGTGTGGCCCTCGCACTCGTGGTCTCGGTGGGTATCGGGTTCATCAACGGCTGGATTCTGGTCAAGACCAAGCTGCCCAGCTTCATCGTCACCCTGGCCACCTTCCTGATGCTCACCGGTCTGAACCTGGCGCTGACTCGCGCCATCGGCGGCAGTGTGGCGTCGCCGTCTATCGCCAAGCTGGAGGGCTTCGATTCGGCCCACGCGGTGTTTGCCTCCTCGGTGAACATCGGTGGCGTGGACGTCAAAATCACCGTGTTCTTCTGGATTGCCCTGGTAGCCGTGGCCTCCTGGATTCTGCTGCGCACCAAGATCGGTAACTGGATCTTCGCCGTCGGCGGGGATGCAAATGCTGCCCGTGCCGTGGGCGTTCCGGTGACGAAGACGAAGATCGGCCTGTTTATGGCCGTGGGGTTCTGCGGCTGGATTTTAGGCATGCACAACCTGTTCGCCTTCGACTCGGTGCAATCCGGTGAGGGGGTGGGCAACGAGTTCCTGTACATCATCGCCGCAGTCATCGGTGGCTGCCTGCTCACCGGTGGGTATGGTTCGGCCATTGGCGGGGCGATCGGCGCCTTCATTTTCGGTATGGCCAATAAGGGCATCGTCTACGCGCAGTGGAACCCGGACTGGTTCAAGTTCTTCCTGGGCCTGATGTTGCTGCTGGCCACCATCGTCAACCTCATCGTCAAACGCCGTGCAGAGCTCAAGTAGGGGACAGCGGACATGAATGCTCACCAGATTGACCAACAGACGCTGCTCAAAGATGAAGCGGATCCGCTGACCCATACGCCAGTGCATCTGCTGGCCCTCGATGGCGTTGGCAAGCACTACGGAAACATCATCGCCCTCCGCGATGTCACCATGGCCGTGGACAACGGGCGGGTCACCTGCGTTCTGGGTGACAACGGAGCCGGAAAGTCCACCCTGATCAAGATCATCGCGGGCCTGCATCAGCACGATGAAGGTGTGCTGACGGTGATGGGGGATGCGCGGAAGTTCGCCTCGCCCCGGGATGCGCTGGATGCCGGCATCGCCACCGTGTACCAGGATCTGGCGGTGGTGCCGCTCATGCCGATCTGGCGTAACTTCTTCCTCGGCTCGGAGCTGACCACTGGCTGGGGGCCGTTCAGGAGCATGGATGTCCAGAAGATGAAGGACGTCACGCTCCGCGAACTGGCTCAGATGGGCATCGATCTGCGGGATGTGGAACAGCCCATCGGCCAGCTTTCCGGTGGCGAGCGCCAGTGCGTCGCGATCGCTCGTGCGGTGTACTTCGGGGCGAAGGTGCTGATTCTGGACGAACCGACGGCCGCGCTGGGGGTCAAGCAGTCCGGCGTCGTGCTCCGCTACATTCTGCAGGCCCGTGACCGGGGACTGGGCGTCATCTTCATCACCCACAACCCGCATCACGCCTTCCCGGTGGGGGATCGCTTCCTGCTGCTCAAACGCGGCAAATCGATCGGCTACTACGACAAAAAGGACATCACCCTGGATGAGTTGACCGCTCAGATGGCCGGTGGCGCGGAGCTTGCCGAGCTCGCCCATGAGCTGGAGCAGCTGGGCAGCCACCGCGAGGTGATGGAAGAGGTCCAGAGCGAGGTCATAGCGGTGGACGTCGCCTCCGATGGCAGCAGCGAGGAGCCTCAATGAAGAAGGTGACTCTGGGCCTGGTGGGAGTCGGGCGGATCGGCATCATGCATGCCCGGAATATCAGTGCACTCAGCGCTGAGCTGGCGGGCCGTGGCCTCGGGATTGAGCTGAAGCTGACGGATGTTGCCGAGGAGCATGCCCGCTCGGTTGCGACTGGACTCGGCGCCGAATTCCTGCCGTCGGTGGAAGCTCTGCTTGCCTCCGGGGTGGACGGCCTGGTCGTGGCGACCGGAACGGCCACGCATCCGGAGCTGATCCGTGCCGGAGTGGATGCCGGCATTCCGGTGTTCTGTGAGAAGCCGGTTGCCCTGAGCGTGCCGGACTCGTTGCCGGTGCTGGAGCATATCCGCACGAAACACGGCGTGGTGCAGATTGGCCACCAGCGCCGTTTCGACGCCGGTTACCTAGAGGCCAGGCGTGCCTACCAGGCGGGAGAACTCGGCTGGATCCACTCGCTGCGAGCCGTGACCTGCGATATGGCTCCGCCGCCGGTCGAGTTCCTGGCAACCTCCGGAGGCCTGTTCCGGGACTGCTCGGTGCACGACTTCGACATCCTGCGCTGGCTGACCGGACGCGAGATTGTGGAGGTCTACGCCAGGGGCTCCAATAACGGGGACCCGGCGATCGGCGAGGTGGGCGATGTGGACACCGCCCTGGCCCTGGTGACCTTCGATGACGGCACGCTCGGTACCGTATCGGCCACGCGGTACAACGGGGCTGGGCACGATGTCCGGCTCGAAATCCAGGGTTCGCGGGAATCCCTGCTGGTGGGGCTGGATGAGTCGACGGCGCTGCGTTCGGCGGAGGAAGGGGTGAGCTTTCCCTCGGGAGAGCCTCACCAGACCTTCGCCGACCGATTCGAGAAGGCCTACCGTGCTGAGATGGCGGCCTTCGTGGAGCTGGTCCTGGGGGAACGGGAGAATCCCTGTACCCCGGAGGATGCCGTCGCCGCCTCCCGGGTGGCCGATGCCGCCCAGGAATCACTGATCACCGGAGCCCCGGTCCAGGTTCAGCGCTAACCAGCCAGGCGCCGCCCCGTCGTGCCTCTGCCTGGCGTGCCGGCTGTTGGGATCAGCGGGCGTTGGGATCAGCGCGTGAAGGGCAGCCGGGGATCGATCTGCTGCTCAGCCCAGCTCTGCCGCACCCAGCCGTGGTGTGGATCGTCGCTGATCAGCCATTCCCGGACCAGCCCGGGGCCGGCCATCACATTGAGGTAGTACAGGTCGTAGCCGGGGGCCGCCATCGCCGGTCCATGCCAACCGTAGGGGACCAGTACCACATCCCCCGTGCGCACTTCCGCGGAGACATCGATCGCTCGCTCGTCGGAGGCGTAGACCCGCTGATAGCCGATCGCATCAGCATCGGCAGGCGCTCCCGCTTCCGGGGACACCCGCGTCTCGAAATAGTAGATCTCCTCCAGCGCAGTCTCGCCGTCCTTCTCCTCATCGTGCTTATGCGGGGGATAGGAGGACCAGTTGCCCGCCGGCGTGATGACCTCACAGACGATGAAGCGGTCCGCTTCCAGCGCGGCCGGGGTGCCGAAGTTGTGCACCTGGCGGGAGCAGTTGCCCGCGCCGCGCAGTTCCACCGGGATATCCGCTGCGGCGATCACCCGGGTGGGGTGGTCGAGCTGCGCGGGAGCCGTGGCCACTGCCACCCGTCCGCCCTCCGCTGAGCTGATCCGTAGGGCCTTCCCGACGCCGGAATACAGCACATCGCTGGGCCCGTGGAAGACCGAGGCACGCCCCGCGAGCCGGTACTCGGCGTCATCGACCGTCACGGTAAAGGAACCTTTGAGCGGCACCACAATGCGCTCCTCGCCCGCAGCAGGAAGCTCGATGCCGCCCCCCGTGGCGAGGGTGGCGACCTTCAGGCCGGTGTGTGCCCAGCCCTCCACGTTCAGGCTGGAGTCGGAGGCCCCCAGCGAGACGTCCCACCCGCCATCGGCGGCAGTTCCCAGTGGGTAGACCCAGGTGGCCATGAGGTGTCCTTATCCCAGCGGCTCAGCGCTGTACGAGTGTCATGTCAAAGCTGTAAGAATCCGCGCGGTACACATGGTGCCCGGTTTCCACGGTGCGCCCGGCGTCGTCCACTGCTGTGCGCTCCATGGTGACCAGGGCGGCTCCGGCCTCGGTGCGGAGCAGCCCGGCCTGATAGTCGTCGGCGAGCATTGCACCCACGCGTTGATTGGCGAGGCGGAAGTTCACGCCGCCTCGGCGGAGGATCGCGTAGAGGCCTTCGCTGGAGAGAGATGCTTCATCGATTTCGACGATGTCATCCCGTACCCAGTTCTCCATCAGGGCCAGCGGGGTTCCGCCGACCTTGCGTAGCCGGGTGAAGTGATACACGGAGGAGCCTGCGGGCAGATGAAGTGCTTCCAGAGTACGAGGCTCTGCCTCCTGATGGCCGAAGCTCAGCACCTCTGTGCTCGGTTTCTGCCCGCTGTTGCTCAGGTCGTCGTACAGACTGGAGAGTTCCAGAGGCCGGCGCACCTGGCCGGAGACCACCTGGGTGCCCACACCGCGCTTGCGCACCAGCAGTCCTGAGCGGACCAGTTCATCCATGGCCTTGCGCATGGTGGGGCGGGAGAGGTTGAGTTGGGCGGCCAGATCGATTTCATTGTCCAGGCGGCTGCCCGGCGCCAGCTCGCCCGTGCGGATGGCGGCCTCGATGCCCTGGACTACCTGATGGTACAGGGGGACCGGGGAGGCGCGGTCGATGCTCAGGTCAAGTCGTGGTGCCATGGCCATTGGTCCTTTCGACAGGGGTCTGTGCATATGTTCTCTTGAGAGGACATATTACCTTTACCCTGTGCTGGCGCACTCGGATGATGCTGAGTGAAGGCGATCATGACGCGATTCCAGTTGTAGTTAGGTCGCCTAACTGTTAGGATGGCTAACTATGAACATGTTGAGCATCGAAGATCTGAATCTGGCCGGGGAATTTCGCTCCGCGCTACGTCAGGCCGTCTATTTCACCCGGCGGATGGACGCCGACGGAAAGCTCTCGGCAGCGCAACTGAGCCTGCTCAATATGCTGGCCGATGACGGACTGCGAGTCAGTGCGATCGCGGCCAACCTCGGGGTCCGGATGCCCAGCGCCACGGAATCGATCACCCGGCTCGCGCAGGCCGGGTTGGTGGAGCGGTGCGCCGACCCCTCCGACTCGCGCGTCGTCGTCGTCCGGCTCACCGAGCAGGGGCGGGCGACCGCCCAGGCCGTCAACCACCAACGCAGCCAGGTCATCGCCCGGGCACTGAGCCAGCTCACTCCCGACGAACAGAACACCCTGCGGGAGGCCATCCCCGTGATGAACCGCCTCAACGAGATCTTCGGCTCGATTCAGGCACCGGCTGGCCGATGACCGGCCGGATTCAGCAACAACAGCAGCAACAGAACGACAGAACAGACAGGCAGGAAAGCGGCAACGTGAACGCACATCAAACGGGTCATCCAGACGCGGTCGAGGAGATCGAGGAGGTGCTGGCAGAGGAGAAAACCTCCATGCTCCGCCAGCCGATGGCGGTCTGGGCTACCGCCATCGCCGCAGTCTTCGCCTTCATGGGCATCGGGCTGGTGGATCCCATTCTTCCGGCCATTGCCAAGAACCTTCAGGCCAGTCCTTCTGAGGTCTCACTGCTGTTCACCAGCTACTTTCTGGTCACCGCCGTGGCCATGCTCATCACCGGCTGGGTCTCCTCGCGCATCGGAGGGAAGAAAACCCTGCTGATCGGACTCGGCCTGATCGTGATCTTCGCTTCGCTGGCGGGCACCTCAAACACCGTGAGCCAGCTGGTGGGCTTCCGTGCCGGCTGGGGGCTGGGCAACGCGCTCTTCGTGGCCACCGCGCTCGCCGTGATCGTGGGGGTCGCCTCAGGCGGCACCGCGACCGCCATCATCCTCTATGAAGCGGCCCTGGGTCTGGGCATTTCGCTCGGCCCGCTACTCGGAGCCCTGTTGGGTGGCTGGCAGTGGCGCGCACCGTTCTTCGGCACCGCCGTGGCCATGGCCTTGGCCTTCATTGCCTGCCTGGCCCTGCTGCCAAAGATGAAGCCCGCCGCGGTCAAGACCCGGTTGCGCGATCCGCTGCTTGCCCTCGGGCACAAGGGTCTGCGGTACACCGCAGGCAGCGCGCTCTTCTATAACTTCGGATTCTTCACCATTCTGGCCTTCACCCCCTTCATCCTGGGGATGGACGCCTACGGCATCGGCACGGTGTTCTTCGGCTGGGGCGTTTTCCTGGCCATCACTTCCGTCTTCGTTGCCCCGGTGCTCCAGCGCCGCTTCGGCACCACCCCGGTGCTGATCGCCTCGTTGCTGGGCCTGGGCGTGGTGCTGCTCGTCATCGGCCTCGCGGCAGGTCACTCGGTTCCGCTGGTCGTGACCATGGTGGTCATCTCGGGTGGCTTCCTGGGGATCAATAACACCCTGTACACGGAACTCGCGATGGGCGTCTCCGACTCGCCACGGCCGGTCGCCAGCGCCGGGTACAACTTTGTCCGGTGGATGGGCGGCGCTCTGGCTCCGTACTTTGCCGCACAGCTGGGTGAGCACTTCGGCGAGCAGGTGCCGTTCTTCGTCGCGGCTGTGTCCCTGATGATCAGCATCGCTGTGGTGTTGATCGGCCGGAAGTACTTGCGCGCTCACGAGCCGCACGGGGTCTGATCTCCAGCGATAGGCTGACGCCATGACCCCTCAGGAGCTTGCGGTGCTGGTCCAGCTGCGCCGTGCTAAGGACTATATGGACCGGGAGTACGCTCAGCCGCTGGATGTTCCCGGGCTGGCCAGCCGCGCGCTGATGTCCACGGCGCATTTTTCCCGTCAGTTCCGCGCGGCCTATGGGGAAAGTCCCTACAGCTATCTGATGACCCGGCGGATTGAACGGGCGATGGCGTTGCTGCGCTGCGGGATGAGCGTCACCGACGCGTGCATGACCGTGGGGTGTACCTCGTTGGGCTCCTTCAGCAGCCGGTTCACCGAGCTGACGGGGGAGACGCCAAGCTCCTATCGTGCCCGCGAGCACTCAGCGGTGGAAGCCATGCCGGAGTGCACCGCGATGATCCTGACCCGCCCGGTCAGGGCTGCCCGAAACCGAGCAGGATTGGAGAAGCCCCGCGGCGCCCGGATTCCTAGGATGAAGTCATGACTATTTCACTCCAGTTCACCAATCTGACCGTCAATGATGTCGATGAGGCCCTGGGCTTCTACCGCGACGCGATCGGACTCGACGTCCGCAGTGACGTCTCCAACGGTGAGTTCCGCTGGCTCGCCCTGGGACCCGCCGCTCAGCCCGGGCTGAGCATCGTCCTGTCGGTGCCGCACGCCGGCCGCTCGCAGGCCGATGGCGACGCCATGCAGGAACTGCTCACCAAGGGTGTGCTGCCGAACATCGTGTTCAGCACCGACGATCTGGACGGAGCCTTCGAGCGGGCCAGGGCCTGGGGAGCGGAGGTGCTTCAGGAGCCGATGAGCCAGCCCTGGGGCCCGCGCGACTGCGCCTTCCGTGACCCCTCCGGCAACCAGGTCCGCATTTCCGAGGTGGTCCGCACCGACGGCTGAACCGTCTGGCCAGACCGTCTGACCAAAGTTCCCCGGGCGACCATCTGATGAACGCTCGGGGAACTTTGCGTGCGCGGCCGGGATGCCGATTGACGGGCTGCGGATGGCCTGTCAGTCTGTGGTGGCAGCACCTCGTTAGGCGAGGCTCCTGCGCGAACACAGGCCACTGATCTGACGACGTCGAGAGACGCCCAAGATCAGGACAGACCGCCTCGGATTAAGGGGCGGTCCCAGGTGGCTTCCGCTCTGCCGGATACGTCGCGCAGTGCCGAAGCTCTACGTGGGGGTGACTTCACCACTTTCTGGGCGCATCAGACATGCGTCCGCGCCCCTCGCTGCCTGCCTGATCTATCGCCTGGAGGTGGACGCCATGGAGTTCTTCGATATTGCACTACGCATTCTTGCCGGCCTGGGATTTGGGGCGCTGGTCGGCTTCGAACGCCAGTGGCGGGCCAGGCTCGCGGGCCTGCGGACCAATGCGCTGGTCAGTCTCGGTGCGGCACTTTTTGTCATCTTCGGCGGCTACACCTTCACCGGGCCCGGCGCGGACCCCACAAGAGTGGCAGCCCAGATCGTCTCCGGCATCGGCTTCCTGGGTGCTGGTGTGATCATGAAACAGGGTGCCACGGTCACCGGCCTCAACACCGCGGCGACCCTCTGGGCGACGGCCGCAGTGGGCGCCCTCGCCGGGGCGGGCGAGTACATGATCGCTGCGGCCGGAACGGTGGCGATCATGGTGGCCAATATGCTGTTGCGCCCGCTGGGGCGGATGATGGACAAAGGCCCCGAGGGCGGGCGCGAACCGCAGGCCGTGGACTACCTCTTTGAGGTCCGCTGTGCCGAGGAGGCCGAGGCACACCTGCGGACTCTGATTGTGCACGCGGTCACCCTGCCCGAATTCCGACTGCGCTCCGTGCAGTCATCGGACACCGCCACTCCGGGTGAGGTGCGGATCGCAGCGGAGCTGACCGCTCATGAACGCGACGATCGCCAGTTGGAGGCAGCCGTCAGTCGTCTGAGCCTGGAACCGCGCGTCACCTCTGTGCGTTGGACCATTGCCGAGCCCGCTGTGCTGGACTGACGCCCGGAATAAGCCGCAGCGTGGCGATGTTGGCATGTCCGGGCAGAGCGCGCCCTGCCGCCTCGGCTGACGTAGGGTCAGAGGGAACGGGCGCGCCGAGCACACCGAGAGCAAGCAGAGAGGTAACTCAACTCATGGCAACCATTGACATCACCGCGGAGACCTTTGGGCCCACCGTGGAGGACAACGACATCGTACTGGTGGACTTCTGGGCCGGCTGGTGCCAGCCGTGCCAGCGTTTCGCACCCACCTACAGTGCCGCCTCGGACAAGCATGAGGATGTGGTCTTCGCCAAAGTGGACACCGAGGCGCAGCAGCAGCTTGCCGCCGAAGCGAACATCACCTCGATCCCGACCCTGATGGCGTTCCGCGAAAAGGTGCTGGTGTTCTCGCAGCCCGGTGCGCTGAACCCCTCGCAGCTTGAGGAAGTCATCACCGCGGTCAAGGGTCTGGACATGAAGGAAGTTCACGCGGCGGTCGCTGAGCGCCAGGCGAAATAGGGCGTATCTTTCTCTCGTCGAGTGTCGAGATCATGCTGTTTTCCCGCGGGTTTCCAGCGTTATCTCGACACTCGACGTCGTTAAGGGGCGTCGTTAGTGGGCCTCTGAGGTCACTGGCCTGAGCAGCACGTTGTCGAGCTTGGGCAGGGCGTGGCCCAGCCGGTGCTCGCTCTCGTGGAGGATCGACTCCACGCTGGAGAGGGCGGCATCGGCCACTTCCACGGTGGCTGCCCCCTGAAGTCGGTGCCCTACCCAGCGCAGCTGGATCGTCCGGATGCCCAGCACGCCCGGTGTTGAGGCGAGCACGCGCTCGGCCCGGTCCAGCAGCTCAGGCTCGATGCCGTCCATGAGTCGGCGGCCGATGCTGCGAACCGTGCCCCAGAGCAGCACCAGGATGGCGGCGGAAATCAGCAGGCCGACGATCGGATCGGCCAGCGGCAGACCGGCCATCACACCGAAGGCGCCCAGCACCACCGCGAGCGAGGTGAAGCCGTCCATTCGGGCGTGAACGCCATCGGCCACCAGCGCGGCAGAGCCGATTTTGCGGCCGATCCGGATCCGGTAGATCGCGACCGCCTCATTCCCGGCAAAGCCGATCAAGCCGGCAGCGACGACCCACCAGAGGTTTGTCAGGGTCTGCGGGTGCGCCAGGCGGTCAATGGACTGCCAGGCGGCGACGATGGCGGACAGCGCCACGACCGCGACGATGAAGAGCCCCGCGAGATCCTCGGCTCGACCGAAACCGTAGGTGTAGCGGCGGGTGGCCGCCCGTCGGCCCAGAATGAACGCCACCCACAGGGGCACCGCGGTCAGCGCATCGGAAAAGTTGTGAATGGTGTCTGCCAGCAGTGCGACCGAGCCGCTCATCAGGACCACCAGGAACTGCAGCACCGTGGTGCCGAGCAGCAGGAAGAGGCTGATCTTCAGGGCGCGCACGCCCTCGGTGCTGGCCTCCATAGCGTCGTCGATGGAGTCGGCGGCATCGTGGGTGTGCGGGACGAAGAGCTCGATGAGCCAGCCTTTGACGCCATGGTGATGGCTGTGGGAATGTCCGTCGTGGTCGTGGTCGTGGTCGTGGTCGTGGTCGTGGTCGTGGTCGTGGTCGTGGTCGTGGTGCGCGCTCATCGTTGGTCCTGTTCCGCGAGGTGGTGGGCGGGAGTGCCACCGAGGGCATGCTCGGCCTGGAAGATAGCATCGGCCACCAGCTGGCGGGCATGCTCGTTCTCCAGCCGGTACATCACCTTGGTGCCCTCCTGACGAGTGGCGACCATGCGGGCCAGCCGCATTTTGGCCAGATGCTGGGACACTGCCGCAGGGCTTTTGCCGACCAGCTCCGCCAGGGTTCCGACGGCGAGTTCGCCCTCTCTCAGGGCCAGAATGATCCGCACCCGCGTGGCATCGGCCAGCATGGAGAACACTTCAACCGCCAGCTCGACGTACTGACTGTTGACCCCCAGGCCGCAAGCTCTACTATCTGCATTCATACGCATATTCTGTCACAGTTTCCTTCGCCGAGTGGTGGGGTTAAGCCCCCGGGGGGGGACCAAGGGGGGGGGTTGTAGCCCA
>NZ_JASSZH010000035.1 GCF_030271165.1 Psychromicrobium xiongbiense
CCGCCAGCTCGACGTACTGACTGTTGACCCCCAGGCCGCAAGCTCTACTATCTGCATTCATACGCATATTCTGTCACAGTTTCCTTCGCCGAGTGGTGAGATAACGCCCCGTCGAGGGCCGAATGGGGGCGTTATCTCACCACTCGGCGGAGGGGTTGCCGATCAGAACCTGCGGTAGTCGCGCACGCTCATCCGTGGGCCGTGTCGTTCCTTGCGGATTCCGGTGAGCCCCAGCAGGCGGACCACCCGCTGCCGGTTCCCACGCCAGGGCTCCAGCAGTTCCAGCATGCCGGCATCGTCCACAGGCTCACCGATGAGGGCCAGTCCCACAAATCCGGCGAGGTGGTAGTCGCCCACCGATACCGAGTCCGGGTCACCATGGCTGATCTGGGTGACCTCAGCGGCCGTCCAGCGCCCGATGCCGGAGATGCTCTGCAACGCCCGGCTCGCCGTGGGCGCATCCACCTGGCCCAGGCGGCCGAGAGCACTGGCACGCTGCAGGGCGCGCATGATCGTGTCCGAGCGTTGCGGGCCGACTCCCGCCTGGTGCCAGGCCCAGGAGGGGATTCTCGCCCAGGTCTGCGGCTCCGGGCCAAGCCGTAGTCCCGGTGGAAACTGTGCCGGAGGGTATCCGCCCGGCTCGGAAAGGCCCGGCGCGGCTTCGCCGAAGAGCGCCACCAGCCTGCGGTACCCCGCGAAGGCCTCTTTGCCGGTCACTTTCTGTTCCAGGATGGCGGGGATCAGCACTTCGAGCACGCGCCCGGTGCGCAGCAGCCGAAGCCCGGGGTGGCGCTGGCGGGCTAGCCGGACGTGCTCCGGCAGGGTCGCCAGAACGGTGGGATGGTCGAACCCGGACCAGTCATCATCGCCACCGAGCATCCGGGGTACCCCGGCCAGCGCCTCCTGGCTGCCCGGTCCCCAGGCGTGGGCATGGATTCCCTCGCGGCTCTGGTGGACCCGGAGCGTCACTGGCCCCGCCGGGGTGCGGAAGGCATGCCACCACGCACCGTCATGGGGAACCGTACTGGGGTCGGAGCCACCACGACGCAGGGAGCCGATCGTCAAGGCCAGATCGTAAGGCTCGACTGGCCGCCAGATCGTGCTCAGCGGTGCCGTCATCGTGCTCGGGCTCCGGCCGGTTCCAGCGAGGAGGGTGAGGCCTCGGATTCCGGGATTCCGGCGAATTGTTCACGGTAGGCGCTGGGTGTCAGCAGCATTTGCCGCTTGAACACTGTGCGGAAGTTTGCCGCACTGCCCAGGCCCACCCTGATAGCCACGGATTCCACCGGCAGATCGCTGCTTTCCAGAAGTTCGCAGGCAGCGAGCACCCGTTGCTGACTCAGCCACTGTTGCGGTGAACAGCCCAGAGTCTCGGTAAAGCGGCGGTGCAGGGTGCGCTCGCTCAGCCCGGCACGGCTCGCCAACTCGGCGGAACCCAGCGGTTCCCGAAGCCGTTGCAGAGCCCATTGCGTCACCCGGCTCAGCTCATCCGGTTGCCGCGCGGGCGGGGCTGGGCGGACGAATTGCGCCTGCTGCCCGCTCCGATAGGGGCTGGCGACAGCACCACGCGCCGCGGCCAGCGAGACCGCTGCGCCGAAGTCCCGGCGAATGAGATGCAGGCACAGATCGATACCCGCTGCGACTCCCGCCGAGGTGAGGACCTGCCCGGCATCGACGTAGAGCACCTCCGGCCGCACCCTCACCCGCGGAAACATTCGGGCAAAACTGGCGGCATGCTCCCAATGGGTGGTGGCCTCCAGGCCATCGAGCACGCCCGCATGCGCAAGCGCAAAAGAGCCGACGCAGACGGAGGCCAGTCGCGCGCCTCGCGCATGGGCCGCGCGCAGGGCAGCCAGCACTGCGGGGCTGGGGGTCTGCTCAGGATGGGTGTGCCCGGGAACCACAATGGTGTCCGCCTCTGCCAGGGAGTCCAGACCGCGTTCCGCCGTGAGAGTGTAGCCGCCGATGGCGGGAACAGGCCCTTCCGCGCAGGTCCAGGCGTGGTAGCGGCCGCCGGTGAGCCGGTTGAGGATCTGGACGAAGATGCCGAAGTCCAGCGGAAGGATCTCCGGCAGAGCCAGAACTGCCACTGTTTGCGGTGGCCGGGCCGGAGGTGTGGCTGAATCCATGTGCATAGTGGCTAGTTTGCCACTGTGCGGGCTGATTCCGCACCGGAAGACTCACCCTATGACCAGGAATGTGATCAGGAATCCCACCCCGGAAACACAGCCGGACGCAGCACAGCCGGACGCAGCGCAGCCGGACGCCGAGTCCGGCACGGCACTGAGCCGAAACCGGGCGACCCGCAGCAGAGGCGGTCTGTTCTCCCCGCTGCGAGCCCCGGAAACACGTGGCCTGCTGGCGGCACTCCTGGTATCGCAATGCCTGTATTACTTCGTCGTGGCGACAGACCTGACCCTGGGCGCCTTGGTGGGCCTGAGCCTGGCACCCAGCCCCTGGATGGCCACCCTGCCACTGACCCTGGTGATGGCCGCTGGCACGCTGTTCTCCTTCGCCGGCGGACCACTGGCTCAGCGCCTGGGCTACCGGGTGCTACTGGCCGCGGGCGCCATCGCGCTTCTGCTGGGGTCGCTACTGTGCTGTTACGCCGTCATCGCGCATGACTTCCTGGCGCTGTGCCTCGGCATGGCCTGCGCCGGTGCGTACCGTTCCACGGGCGGATACCTGCGGTATGTCGCGGCCGATGCCGTCCCGGAGAGCCAGCGCGGACGGGCGCTGTCCCTGGTGCTCTACGGTGGCATCCTGGCCGCTGCTGCGGGGCCTTTTGCGGCGGTGTGGGCCTCGGAGTGGACCAGCCCCGAGTATCTGGGCTCGTTTCTGCTGGTCGGCGGGTTCGCCCTGGGAGCCTTGGCACTGAGCTGGTGCATGCCTGGCGGGCGGATATCTGGCGGGCGCAGGCTGCGGGACCGGGAGGTTCCACTGCGAGCTGTTCCCTTGAAAGCTGTTCCGCTGCGGGAGGGCCTGCGGAACCGACGGTACTGGAGCGCGTTGATCGCGCTGGTCCCGGCGGGTGCGGTGATGAGCCTATTGATGGCCGCTGGACCGCTGGCCAATCATCAGGGCGGGAACTCTGCGCAGATGGGTGCCGCGATCATCCAGTGGCATCTGATCGGTATGTTTGCGCCCGCAGCCTTTTCGGAGTGGCTGGTGCTGCGACTGGGCCTGCGGCGTACGGTGCTGGTGGGTTTTGCCCTCTACCTGGTGGGAGGGCTGAGTGCTCTGATTCAACCGGGCGTTCCACCGGGCGCCGGGTTGGGCGGGATGAGCGCGGGTTCCACGATGGGAGCAGTCGAGCCCTGGATGATTCTGGCAGACCTCCTGCTGGTCGGCGTCGGCTGGAACGTGCTGTTTGTGGCGGGCTCATCCCTGGTGGCTGGCAGCTATCCAGCTGGTCGCGGAGGTGTCCTGCAGGGATTCAGCGAGGGGTTCGCCGCCATTTTCACGGCGGGGGGCGCGATGCTCGGCGCGGCGATCTTCACGGCATCGGGCTGGATGGTGACGAATCTGGTGGCTCTGGCGGCCGCCGTGGCCTTCGCCGGAGCCTTCCTCGTGGTGAACCCGCGTTCCGTTCCCAACTGAGTAGCAGCACTTGCGCGTGGAAACGCGTGGAAACGCGTGGGAACGATTCCACTCAGCAGCTACTGTTACTCAGTTGGGAGGGGCGGAACCAGTAGGCTGAAAGGGCCGCATTAACCTCACCGAAAGGTAGCCCCGATGACTCGAACCCAGGAACTCGCCGCCCAGTATTCCGAGGATCTGGTGGCTCTGCGACGTGAACTCCATCAGATTCCTGAGCTGGGTCTGAATCTGCCGCAGACGCAGCAACGGATTCTCGAGGCGCTGGAACCGCTGGGGCTGGAGATCACACTGGGCAAGGGGCTGAGCTCCGTGACCGCCGTCCTGCGCGGCGAGGCGCAGACGGAGCGCGAAGACCGTCCGGTGGTTCTGCTCCGCGGCGATATGGATGGGCTCCCGGTCACCGAGCTGGTGGACGTGCCGTTCAAATCCACCAACGGCGCCATGCATGCCTGCGGACATGACATGCATGTCGCAGGTCTGGTGGGTGCCGCCCGCATTCTGCACGCCCTCCGCGCAGAGCTTCCCGGCGACGTCGTCTTCATGTTCCAGCCAGCGGAAGAAGGCCCCGGAGGGGCGAAGTCGATGATTGATGAGGGGCTGCTGGAAGCAGCAGGTCGCCGGGTCGATGCCGCCTATGGCCTGCACGTCATGTCTGATCAGATGCCCGCGGGCATCTGGACCGGCCGGGCGAAAACGCTCATGGCCGCACCGGATATTTTGCGCGTCCGATTCGTTGGTCAGGGTGGCCACGGTTCCGCGCCGTTCCGCGCCAATGACCCCATCCCGGCTTTGTGCGAGGCCGTCGGCGCCCTGCAAACACTGGTCACCCGCCACTTCGACATCTTTGACCCGGTGGTCGTCACGGTGGGGCACATCGCCGGCGGGAGCAAGGACAATATCATCCCGGACGATGCCGCCTTCGAGGCCACCGTGCGCACCTTCAGCCCGGAGAATCGGGCCAAGGTCGAAGAGCTCAGCGTCCAGCTGATGAAGGGCCTGGCCGAGGGACATGGCTTGCTTGCCGAGGTGGAATTCGAGCGGGTCTACCCGGTGACCGTCAACGACGAAACCGAATTCGCCTTCACCCGCAGCGTGATTGAGGAGCTGTGTGGAGCTGAGCGGTTCGTGGAGATGCAGAATCCGATCCCCGGCGGCGAGGACTTCTCCTACGTTCTCGAAGAGGTCCCCGGCACCTTTGTGTTCCTGGGCGCTAGCGTGCACCAGGATCTCAGCGAGGCAGACGGTAATCATTCCCCGCGCGCGGCCTTTGACGATGCCGTGCTCGCAGACGGTGCCGCGGTTCTGGCCGAACTCGCCGTCCGGAGACTGAACCGCTAGAGCTGAACCGGGCTGGCTGAGCCTCAGCGATGCCCGAACGGCACCCCGTCCAGATCGGTGTGCGGCAGACCGAAAAGGTGCAGGGCGTGCGCCGGGATATCCGCCTGGAGCAGCCCGGTCAGCGAGCTGTCGATGCCGGCCCCGGCCGCTGCGATCCATGCGGTGCGCTCGGCGGGGCTGTCCCCGCCATGGCCGCCGCCCTCGATGTGTCCGTGATCGGTGACCACGATGACGGTCCAGTCCTCGCCATGCTCCACTTTGCCGCGCACCACCTCCAGCAGCCGGGCCAGCCGGGCATCGCAACGTTCGATGGCGGCCTGGTAGCCGGCGTCGGTGCCGTCGCGATGGGCGTACTCGTCGACTTCACCGAAGTAGACGAAGGAGACCGCCAGGTCCTCGGTGGCGAGGCGTTCCGTGGCATAGTCCGCGACCTCGTCATCGACCTGGATCCAGGCGGCAGCGTGATCGTCGCTGAAGTCCGGGTTGATCGAGGGTAGCCAGCTGGGCCCGGAAAAGATCGGCCCGCACTCATAGTCGGCTGCCAGCGGGAACCAGCTCACGGCCACCATGGTCGCGGCCTCCGGCCTGGCGGCCCCGATGCGTGCCAGAAAATCCGGGTGTCGCGTGGGGAGCGGGCCGGAGGCTTCTTTGTGCTGGGGGCCGTTTCCGGTCACCTGGTGCCGGTCCATGTGTACGCCCGTGGCCACGGTGGACCAGACCGGACCGGAGATGGTGGGGTTCTTCTCGTGTACCTGCACCGGCAGGAGAATCCCGGCCGTAGCCAGGCTGGAGAGGGCTGGAGTGTCTGCGGCTTGCAGTGAGTCGAAGCGAACGCCGTCGATGCCGACGACCAGCAGATGAGGGGCAGGAGCGACTGCGGAACTCGTCATGAAGACCACGCTACACACTGCGGGCTCGTAGCAGCGGGTCCTGCATGCAACGACTGTTTTTCAGAGGTGACCCGAGAAGCCAGACATCACGACACTGAGCACCGCGAAAATGATGGTGAAGATCGCGAATGATCCTGCCAGCTTCCTTTGCCCTCCGGCGAGAGCCCAGATTGCGGCCACCACGCTGGGGGCAACCCACAGGATGGGAGGGAACTTGACCAGGGCGACCACTTGGAATACCAACCATGCACCAGGAAGGCGTTGTTCCCACCACCGCGGAGGGGCCAGCAGTTTCTCTTCCGGGGCGTTCGACTGCAAGTTAGGCATTACGGAGTGCCTGCCTGGCACGAGGATGAGCCATCGTTATAACCAGTGACTCGAACCCAGATGGTTCCTGACGTGTTTCCATCAACAAATTTGAATTTGGCAAATCGTGTGGTGACCCAATTAAGACCATTCTTGTAGTCCTCTTGGCCGTTGAATGAGGCGAAGCTCCACCCAACCGCGTATTTTGCCCATGGTGTCGCGTCTGTTCCCATGTATATTGCACCGATCGTGCCGAATTCCCAGTGAAGAGTGACTGTGAGGTTGGCCATCTCGACACCAAGCCAGTTAATCCACTTCTGCTTGCAGGTTCCGGCGGCTGGAAGCGACCACATGGGCTGAATGCCGTCGTTTGTTGCGCGGACCATTTCGAGCGAAGTGCTCACGGGCATCGTTGACATCTTGTCTTGATCACCCCATGCTGCGGCAGCTTGTTCTGCAGTGAATACCCCTGCTTTTGCTACAGCTGAAACGAACGACCCCTTGGTCCATCCGTTAAAAGGACTTGAAGATGCTGAACCTGCACTTGCTTGGCTCACTCCGAAACCAGTGAGTGCGATGCAGGTGGCTGCAAGCACTGCTATCGTCCGGCGACGAACAGTTTTCATAATGTTCAGGACTTATTCCTTCGAAATAGTCAGTGGCTGTGAAAAAACTGTGACATTAAACATCGAAGCATATTAATAGTTGACGGTCAAGGGTCATCTGATGGAAGCTGATCGGCATTCCAACCTGTTGAGGCCGGTCTCTGCAATGAGGCGAAGCCTGAGTTGCCCGCCCCGGGGCTGGGCTCCTTGGCTTGCAACGGCTCCTCCGGCGACACGTTTCTTGGCCGGGAACTCGCGGGCACACTACCGTTAGGCCTATGAAATACGCCCAGTCGGTGCTTGACCTGATCGGCAACACCCCGCTCGTCCGGCTCAACAAGGTCACCGAAGGCATTGCAGCAACAGTGCTCGCCAAGGTCGAATACCTTAACCCCGGCGGCTCGGCCAAGGACCGCATCGCGGTCAAGATGCTCGACGAGGCGGAGCGGGCCGGGAAGATCCTTCCCGGTGGCACCGTGGTGGAGCCGACCTCCGGGAACACCGGTGTGGCCCTGGCCATGGTCGCCCAGCAGCGCGGCTACAGGTGCATTTTCACTGTGCCGGACAAGGTCTCCGAGGACAAACGGGCCACCTTGCAGGCCTACGGTGCGGAAGTCGTGGTCACGCCGACGGCGGTGGCACCGGATTCACCGCAGTCTTACTACGGAGTGGCGGACCGGCTGGTGAGCGAGATCCCCGGCGCCTATAAGCCGGACCAGTTCTCCAACCCCTTCGGGCCGTTGAGCCACTTCGAGACCACCGGACCCGAAATCTGGCGCGATACTGACGGCCTGGTCACTCACGTCGTCATCGGCGTCGGGACCGGCGGCACGATCACCGGAACAGGACGCTATCTGCGGGAGGTTTCCCAGGACCGGCCCGGCGGCGAGGTCCAGGTGATCGGCGTCGACCCGGAAGGGTCCGTCTATTCCGGAGGAACCGGCCGCCCCTATCTGGTGGAGGGCGTCGGCGAGGATATCTGGCCGGCATCGTACGATCCGAGCGTTCCGCACGAGATCCTGGCCGTCTCCGATGCCGAAAGCTTCGCCATGACCCGCAGGCTGGCCCGGGAAGAGGGCCTGCTGGTGGGCGGTTCCAGCGGGATGGCTGTGGTGGCGGCCCTGCGGGTGGCCCGGACTCTGGGGCCCGATGACGTGGTGGTCGTCCTGCTGCCCGACTCCGGGCGCGGTTATCTCGGCAAGATCTTCAACGACGAGTGGATGCAGTCCTACGGCTTCCTCAGTACCTCCGATGAGCCAGCGGTCGGTGAGCTTCTGCGCGGCAAATCCGGGCAACTGCCGGATCTGGTGCACATTCACCCCAACGAAACCGTCCGCGACGTCATCCGCCTGCTGGGCGAATACGGGGTGTCCCAGGTGCCGGTGCTCACCGCCGAGCCGCCCGTGGTGATGGGGGAGGTGATCGGTACCGTGGACGAGCGGGTGCTGACCGAGAAGCTCTTCCGCAACGAGGCAAAACTCACCGATAAAATCACTGAGCACATGTCCCCGGTGCTGCCCATGATCGGTTCGCTCGAACCGATCAGCGCCGCCCGGGAAAAGCTACAGGATGTCGATGCTCTACTGGTGACCTTCGTCGGCGCTCCGGTGGGGATCCTCACCCGGCACGATCTGCTCTTCCACCTTCAACGCTAACCCCACGACGACAGGATTCCTGATGACTGAAACTCAGACCCCGCACTCCGGCGCGCAGACAGTGGAAGGGCTCGGGTTCAATACCCGTGCGGTGCATGCGGGTCAGGAGCCGGATCCGGTGACCGGCGCTGTGGTGGGCGGCATCATCCAGTCCTCCACCTTCGCTCAGGACGGCATCGGCCAGCTGCGCAACGGCTACGAATACGGCCGTGGTGGCAACCCGACGCGGGATTCGCTGCAGGCCCAGCTGGCCGCCGTCGAACACGGCAAGCATGCCTTCTCCTTCAGCTCCGGGCTGGCCGCTGAGGACGCGGTGATCCGGGCACTGCTCCGGCCGGGTGGGCACATCGTGATGGGCAACGACGTCTACGGCGGCAGCTACCGTCTGATCAACCGGGTTCTGGGACCGTGGGGCGTGGAGCATTCCACCGCGGATATGTCTTCCCTGGAGAGCATCGAGGCCGCAGCCCGCCCGGAGACGGCGCTGTTCTGGGTGGAGACGCCATCCAACCCGATGATGAAGATCACCGATATCGCCGCGCTGGCGGATCTGGCGCACTCCCGCGGCGCGAAGCTGCTGGTGGACAACACCTTCGCCTCGCCCTACCTGCAGAATCCGCTGGACCTGGGCGCCGACATCGTCGTGCATTCGACCACCAAATACATCGGCGGGCATTCCGATGTGATCGGCGGGGCGGTGGTGATGCGCGATGACGCCCTGGCAGAGAAGATCGGCTTCGTCCAGTTTGCCGTCGGCGCGGTGTCCGGCCCGATGGATGCCTTTCTGACCACGCGCGGGCTCAAGACCCTGGGCCTACGAATGGACCGGCACTGCAGCAACGCCCAGCAGATTGCGCAGTGGCTGGACGGGCACTCCGGGGTGGAGCGGGTGCTGTACCCCGGGCTGGCGCACCATCCCGGGCATGAGTTGGCGGCGCGGCAGATGCGCGGGTTCGGCGGTATGATCTCCGTGCAGTTCACCGGAACGGTTGCACGCAGCGGGGCTGAGGTGGCCCGGGCCGTGGCCGAATCGACGCAGCTGTTCACGCTGGCCGAGTCGCTGGGCGGCATCGAATCGCTGATGAATTACCCCTCTGAAATGACGCACGCCTCAGTGAAGGGCACCGAGCTGGCCGTTCCGGAGAACCTGATTCGGCTTTCGGTCGGCATCGAGGATGTGGCGGATCTGGTGGCGGACCTGGACCGGGCGCTCGGCTCCGCGCTCCGCTGAACTATCGAGCTCCGCTGAGTGTCGAGATCATGCTGTTTTCCCGGGGGATTCCAGCGTTATCTCGACACTCGACGGGGAAGCGAAGCGAGGCGGCACGATGACCGCAGCATCATACAGAGCGTTGCTGGCCGGAAGCCCTGAATTTATGTATCAATTCACTCAGAATGATCACGATTTGATATCGACGGAGGGGCGGCCTACCGTGGTGGTAGCCCTTCGGGGAAGGTCACACCCCTGAGTGGACCATATATGTCTGAGTCTGCCCAGCGCCGAATGCCGTCAGTACGGCAGACCATCAACGCAACCTCCATACCGCAGGCTTGACGGCGACGCATCGATGTCCGGGGACGGATGGAGCGCAGGCGAGCCTTGGAGAATCAGCGTGAACAACAGCAAATTGACTCGTTACCTGGGCCGCGGCGCGGCCGTTCTAGCCATCGCCGGTTCCGGCTTGGCAGTTGCCGGTCAGGCGGCTAATGCCGCTGACGGCAGCACCTGGGATGCCATCGCACAGTGCGAGAGCGGTGGAAACTGGGCCATCAACACCGGCAATGGTTACTACGGCGGCCTCCAGTTCTCGGCCAGCACCTGGGCCGCTTACGGTGGCACCGGTTCTGCGCAGAACGCCTCCCGTGAGCAGCAGATCGCAGTGGCCCAGCGCGTTCAGGCCAGCCAGGGCTGGGGCGCCTGGCCGGCTTGCTCAGCCAAGCTGGGACTCCGGGGAGGTGGCGGTGCTCCTGCTCCCGTGGCTGCCCAGGCCACCAACGTCACTCCCGTCCAGAAGGCACCGGCCCAGAAGGCTCCGGTTCAGGTGCCCGCCGCTCCGGCGGTCCAGGCTCCGGCAGCCCCGACCCCTGTTCAGGCCAGTGGCAAAACCTACACCATCCAGTCCGGTGACACTCTGAGCGGCATCGCACAGAAGCTGAACATCTCCGGTGGCTGGAAGGCCCTGTTTGCAGCCAACTCCACCACGATCATCCACCCGGATCTGATCTTCACCGGTGCGGTCCTGCAGCTTCCTGCCTGATCAGACCGGCTGATCACACAGACTGACCAGAACAGCTCTCATGGACACCGTCCATGAGAGCTGTTCTGGTTTCTGCTTCGAAGGCCGGTGCGTTCCGAAGGCCAGGAAAAGAAGGCCAGGAAACGACGGCCAGGAAAACTAGCGCGGAGCAACCACTCCCTGCCGCGCCTGGGCATCGTAGTGGTAGACGCTCCTGCCGTCGATGAAAACGTTCATGGCCCGCTGCATCACATCCAGCGGATCGCCGCTCCACAGCACCATGTCTGCGGCCTTGCCCGGTTCCAGTGAGCCGATCCGGTCCGCCAGACCCAGCACCTTCGCCGGGTTGATCGTGATGGAGCGCAGCGCCGTCTCCCGGTCCAGACCTTCCTTGATGGCCAGAGTCGCCTGGTGGATCAGGAAATGGATCGGCACCACCGGGTGGTCGGTGATGATCGAGATCTCCACCCCGGCGGCCGCCAGCTTGCCCGGGTTCGCGATGGACCGCTGACGCAGCTCCATTTTGGACCGGGAGGTGAACAGTGGGCCGATCAGGACCGGGATGCCCTTCTCCGCCAGCATGGGGGCCAGCAGATGCGCCTCGGTGCCATGGTCGATGACGAGCTCATAGCCAAACTCTTCGGCGATCCGGACGGCGGTGGCGATGTCGTCCGCACGGTGGGCGTGTTGACGCCAGGGGATCTCCCGGCGTAGCACCATGCCCAGTGCTTCATGGGTTAGATCCACGCCCTTGCGGTCCGCCTCCGGAGTGTCCAGGTAGTTGCGGGCCTCCTGGAAGGCCTTGCGGATCACCAGGGCAGTGCCGAGTCGGGTGGAAGGGGTCTGGTTCTTGCCGCCATAGACGCGCTTGGGGTTCTCGCCCAAGGCGGCTTTGAGCCCGCTGGGGCTGCGCAGCACCATCTCGTCCACATAGGAGCCATGGGTGTGGAGCGCCACGGCAAGCCCGCCGATCGGATTGCCCGAGCCCGGGTTCACATTCACCGTCGTGATGCCACCAGCCAGGGCATCGTCGAAGCCCATTTCCCGCGGATTGATCGCATCCAGCGCCCGGACGGCCGCCATGACCGGCCCGGTCATCTCATTCGTGTCATCGCCCATCGGCCCTTCGGCCTCCTCATGGACGCCCACATGTGTGTGCGCATCGACCAGGCCGGGCAGCAGCCACTGACCCTGGGCATCGATCACCTCCGCCCCTTCCGGTGCCACCACGTCGGGGCCCAGAGCGGTGATGACGCCATCCTGCGCCAGGAGGCCGCCATCGAAGGGTTCGCCTTCAATGGGGACAATATGCGCGTTGAGGATGGCGAGGGATCGGGAGGATTCGGGAGTGGTCACCAGTGGCCTTTCGGTAGCTGACGGGTCTGCGGTGCGCCGGGAGTGCCGCGGAACACGAGGTCCTGCTGACCGGACGCACTGTCTAACCTACTCCGGCATATCCACTCCGTCGCAGTTGAGGCTGGTCGCGACGGTGCACCATCAGGAATCTGTAAAGGTCCACAGGCTACGTCTCAGGAAGTCGTCAAGAATCCTTGTGTCCGCCCCGGGCGGGTCTTTGCTGGAGTCAACGCACGGACGGTGCGTGAAGATTTCCGTGAAAGGACCCTGACATGGCCGACGTACTCGTCGTCGTGATTTTCCTGGCCGCGGCGGCAGCAGTGATGTGGATGGCGAAAGCGGTGGCAAAACTCTGATGGCTGATCTCATCCTGTGGCTGGCGCTCGCCGCGGTGGCCCTCGCACTCTGCTGCTACCTGGTCGCCGCGCTGATTCATCCAGAGAAGTGGTGACCATGACCTTCTCCTGGTGGTCCTTCCTGACCCAGATCGCCCTGCTGGTGCTTGCGCTGGGCCTGGTTCACAAACCTCTGGGCCTATACATGGCCCGCGTCTTCACCAGTTCAAAGCACCTGAGAGCGGAGCGACTCTTCTACCAGGTCGCCGGGGTCGATGCCGATGCGGACCAGACCTGGTCCACCTACCTGCGGAGCCTGCTGGCCTTCTCGGTGATCGGCATCCTGCTGGTCTTCGGAATCCAGCGGCTCCAGGGACTGATTCCTGGGCAGGGTGACGCCGTGGACCCGTGGGTGGCCATGAACACCGCCATCTCCTTCGTCACCAATACGAACTGGCAGAGCTACGTCCCCGAAAGCACTGTCGGCATCGTCGTACAGATGATGCTGCTGGCGGTGCAGAACTTCCTCTCGGCAGCAGTGGGCATTGCGGTGGCGATCGCTCTGATCAGGGGCCTGCGCCGCACGGGCACCGACCGAATCGGTAACTTCTGGGTGGACGTGGCCCGCGGCAGCTTCCGACTGCTGCTTCCGCTCGCTCTGCTGGCCGCCATCGCCTTCGTGGTGACCGGCGTCGTGCAGAATTTCACCGGTACCGCAGTGGTCAACGCCGCTCTGGGGGTGCACCAGCAGATCCCCGGTGGCCCGGTGGCCTCTCAGGAAGCGATCAAACTTCTGGGCACCAACGGTGGCGGCTATTTCAACGCGAATTCCGCGCATCCCTTCGAGAACCCGAACGGCTACTCCAATCTGCTCTCCGTCTTCCTGATCCTCGCCATCCCCTTCTCCTTGCCCTACACCTACGGCCGGATGCTCGGCTCGCAGAAGCAGGGCTACACGATCCTGACCGTGATGGGAAGCCTCTGGGCGGTCAGCAATGGGCTGATGGCCTGGGTACTCAGTGTGGGGGCGACAGGCGCAGGCGTGAGCGGAGAAGGTATGGAGCAGCGTTTCGGCCCGGCCGCCACCTCGATCTTCGCCAGCTCAACCACCCTGACCTCCACCGGTGCGGTGAACGCCGCTCACGACTCGCTGCCACCACTGGTCGGCGGCCTGACCATGCTGAACATGATGCTGGGAGAAGTGGCACCCGGCGGGGTTGGTTCGGGGCTCTACGGCATGCTCGTACTGGCCATCATTGCAGTGTTCCTGGCTGGGCTGATGGTGGGGCGGACTCCCGAGTTCGTGGGGAAGAAAATCACCGCCCGGCAGATGAAGCTGGCCGCGATCTACCTTCTGGTCACGCCCACCCTGGTATTGGCGATGACCGGAATCACCTTGCTGCTGCCGGACCAGCTGAGCAATGCACCAGCCCCCGGTGGCACACCGCACCAGTTCTCTGAAGTGCTCTACGCCTTCACCTCGGCGGCCAACAACAACGGTTCTGCCTTCGGCGGGATCACCAGTTCCGGCCCCTATCTCGCCACCATGCTCGGGTTGGCCATGCTCCTGGGCCGTTTCGTTCCGATCGTGCTGGTTCTGGCGCTCGCCGGTTCACTGGCTCAACAGCGCATCGTCCCGGCATCCAGCGGCACGGTCCCCACCCACGGGCCGCTGTTCGCCTCCTTGCTGGCGGTGGTCTCCATCGTGCTCACCGCTCTTACTTACTTCCCGGCCCTCGCTCTGGGCCCACTCGCTGAGGGACTGACCCGATGACCACCGTACGTTCCATTCCCGCACTTGCAGCCTTGCCGGCAGCTCTGCCTCTGGCGCTGCGCAAACTGTCCCCGCGACAGATGGCCCATTCACCCGTGATGTTCACCGTGCTGGTCGGCGCGCTGGCGTGCACCGCTGTTGCCCTCTGGCATCCCGGGGTGTTCAGCATCGCGGTGACTCTCTGGCTGTGGCTTACCGTGCTCTTCGGCACCCTCTCCGAGGCCATTGCTGAAGGCCGGGGTAAGGCCCAGGCAGCCAGCTTGCGGGCCAGCCGTACTTCGGTGATGGCCGCCCAGGTCCGTCTGGAACCCGGGCAGCGAGTGTCCACCCTGGCGGATCTGGCCCGGGCGGAACTGGTGCAGACTCCGGCCACCGAACTCACGGTGGGGGACCTGGTGGCCTGTTCCGCCTCGGACATTATTCCCTCCGATGGCGAGGTGATCGCCGGGGTGGCCAGTGTGGACGAATCGACGATCACCGGGGAATCTGCTCCGGTGATCCGTGAATCCGGTGGAGACCGCAGCTCGGTGACCGGCGGCACTAAGGTGCTCTCGGACCAGATCCTGGTGCGGATCACCGCGGCCCCGGGGCAGACCTTCCTGGACCGGATGATCCGGCTGGTGGAGGGCGCCTCCCGGCAGAAGACCCCCAACGAGATCGCCCTGAAGGTTCTGCTGGTCTCGCTGACCATCGTGTTTCTGGTCGTGGTGATGGCACTGGCTCCGATGTCCGCCCTGGCCAAGGCGCTGCCGACGCCGATCGTGCTGGTCGCCTTGCTGGTCTGCCTCATTCCCACCACGATCGGTGCGTTGGTGCCCGCGATCGGCATCGCGGGGATGGACCGGCTGGTTCAGCACAATGTGCTGGCCACCTCTGGTCGGGCGGTGGAGACCGCGGGGGACATCGATACTCTGCTGCTGGACAAAACCGGAACCATCACCTTCGGGAACCGGCGCGCCGTCGGGTTCTTCCCAGCGGTCGGGGTGAGCGAGCAGGAGCTGATCGAAGCGGCGCGGCTCTCTTCCCTGGCCGACGAAACCCCGGAAGGCCGCTCGATCGTGGATCTGGCCGAACAGTCCGGCATCGTCATCCCCACTCTGGAAAGTCTGGAAGCCCGGGCACAGGGCGGTGAACTCGAGGTCCAGTCAGTGGAGTTCACGGCGACCACCCGGATGAGCGGTCTTGATCTGGTGGAATCGGGCGTCCGGCGGGAGATCCGCAAGGGTGCCACGAGCGCCGTGCAACGCTATCAAGCAGGCGCGGAGTTGTCTGGCGATATCAGGAGCCAGGTGCAGCGGGTCTCGGAGAAGGGTGGCACGCCGCTACTCGTCGCGGAGACCCTCGCGGACCTGACCGGGAGTCGCCCGCCGCGGGTGCTGGGCGTCATCGAACTCGCCGACGTCGTCAAGCCTGGCATGCGCGAGCGGTTCGCCGAGCTGCGCCGGATGGGTATCCGCACCATCATGATCACCGGAGACAACAAGGTCACTGCGGCCGCCATCGCCGCCGAAGCTGGAGTGGACGACTTCCTGGCCGAGGCGACGCCGGAGGACAAGCTTGCGGTGATCAAACGGGAGCAGGAGGCCGGGCACCTGGTGGCCATGACTGGGGATGGCACCAATGATGCCCCCGCGCTCGCCGCAGCTGATGTGGGCGTCGCCATGAATTCCGGCACTCCGGCAGCCAAGGAAGCCGCCAATATGGTGGACCTGGATTCCGATCCGACCAAGCTGATCGACGTGGTGCGCATTGGTAAGCAGCTGCTGATCACCCGCGGATCGCTGACCACCTTTTCCGTCGCGAACGATGTCGCCAAGTACTTTGCGATTGTCCCGGCACTGTTCGCAGCGGCCTTTCCAGGCCTGGGGCTGCTGAACATCATGGGACTGCATTCGCCGAATTCGGCGGTTCTCTCCGCGGTGATTTTCAATGCGCTGATCATCATCGCCCTGGTGCCGTTGGCGCTGAAGGGCGTGAGGTACCGGGCGGTGAGCGCGGGGCAGGCGCTGGGACGGAACCTGTTGATCTACGGGGTGGGCGGTCTGATCGCACCCTTCATCGGCATCAAAATCATCGATGTGTTCATTTCACTGATCCCGGGCCTGGGATGAACCAGCCTGTGCTGGACCCCTACCCACCACGCTCAACCGACGAAGGACATGACAGATGAGCTCGTTCGACAGCTATTTCAGGCAATTCCGCACAGCGCTGCGTTTTCTGCTCACCGCAACGGTGGTGCTGGGGCTCGGCTACCCGGCCACGGTCTGGGGTGTGGGGCAGCTGGCCGCCCCGGCACAGGCCAACGGCTCCCTGGTTCCGGTGGACGGCGCCCCCGCAGCCTCGGCACTGCTGGCACAGTCACCCCAGGACGGCCTGGGGGCAGCCTGGTTCCACCCGCGCCCTTCGGCGGCGAAGTGGGATCCAGCTGCCTCCGGAGCGAGCAACCTGGGGCCGAATGATCCGGCGCTGGCCACAGCCATGGCCGCCGCGCGGGCCGAGGTGGCTCGCCTCGAGGGAGTCCCGGAAAGTCAGGTGCCCTCCGACGCCGTGACCGCCAGCGCCTCGGGCCTGGATCCGCAGATTTCTCCGGCCTACGCAGACCTCCAGGTGCCTCGGATCGCCCAGGCCACCGGGCTGAGTCCGGACGCCATCCGGACACTGATCGTTGCGCGCACCTCGAGCGGACTGGAGGCGCTGCTGGGCCAGCCCTCGGTCAATGTGACCCTGCTCAATCTCGATCTGGCGCGCCTCGAAGCTGCCCGGAAATAACACCTGGCTCATCTACCACCGGATCTGGAGGAAACTGGAGTGATGAAGCACAGCCGGAGGCGAGGCACTCTGCGGATCCTGCTGGGTGCGGCGCCCGGCGTGGGGAAGACTTACGCCATGCTCGAGGAGGCACATCAACTTCAGTCGGAGGGCGTGGACGTCATTGTCGGTCTGGCCCTGGATCACGGCCGCGCAGCCACCAGGGGACTGTTGGCGGGGCTGGAGATCATTCCGCCAGCCCCGGTGACGTACCGGGGAACAGAATTTGAGGAGATGGATCTCGCAGCGGTGCTGGCCCGGAATCCGCAGTGTGCCCTGGTGGACGAGTACGCGCACACCGTGGTCCAGCCCGACGGCAGCAATCCGGGCGATGAATCCCGGGCACGCCGTAAGCGCTGGGAAGATGTGGAGGCCCTGCTGGAAGCGGGGATCGATGTCATCTCCACGGTGAACATCCAGCATCTCGCCTCATTGGGAGACGTGGTCAGCCAGATCACCAACACCCGGCAGGGCGAGACGGTGCCGGATGAGGTAGTCCGCCGGGCCAGCCAGATCGAGCTGATCGACATCTCACCGGAGCTGCTGCGTCTGCGTCTTTCCGCCGGGAACATCTACGCGCCGGAGAAGATCGATGCCGCCCTGGCGAACTACTTCCGGATGGGGAACCTCTCTGCCCTGCGAGAGCTCGCCCTGCTCTGGCTGGCCGATCAGGTGGAGGATGGCCTTGCCGCCTATCGCCGGGACCACGAGATCGAAGCGAGCTGGCCCACCCGGGAACGCATCGTCGTCGGGCTGACCGGCGGGCCGGAAGGTGAGGTGCTGATCCGTCGGGCCGCCCGCATCCTGGCCCGGGTGTCCGGAGGTGAACTGCTGGGCGTTCATGTCAGGGCGGCCGATGGCGTACGCGGGGAATCGCCCCGCGAGCTGGAGACCCAGCGGCAACTGCTCAAGGACCTGGGCGGCAGCTATCACAGCGTGATCGGCGAAGACCCTGCCCAGGCCATGCTGGAGTTTGCCCGCAGCGCGAACGCGACACAGTTGGTGGTCGGTACTTCGCGGCGACGGCCGCTGGCACGGCTGGTCCGCGGTGCAGGAGTGGGCAACAAGATCGTCCGCGAATCCGGTGACATTGACGTGCACATGCTCTCGCACCCGCTCGGTGGGCGGGGCGTGCGGTTCCAGCGGCCCGGAAGCCTGGGACGGCGTCGGGTGATTGCCGGCTTGGTGCTGGCGGTACTGGTGCCGGTGCTCATCGAAGCCGTCCTGGTGCAGTGGGTGCCGAACAGCTTTGTCACGGATACGCTGCTCCAGCTCTGCGGATGCGTTCTGGTGGCCATGGTCGGCGGGCTGTGGCCTGCGTTGCTGGCCGCCATCGTGAGTTCCCTGCTGTTGAACTTCTACTCCGCACCGCCGCTGGGCACGCTTACCATCTCCGATCCGGAAAATCTGCTGGCACTGGTGATTTTCCTGACGGTGAGCGCAGCTGTTGCGGTGGTGGTGGGGCTCTCCGCCCGGCGCTCCCGGGACGCCTCCAGGGCCGGGGCAGAGGCAGCGATTCTGAGTGAGTTGGCTCGTACAGCGGTCTCTGGGGAGGACTCGATGGCCTCCTTCCTGGATCAGGTCCGCGAGACGTTCCGGGTGGCATCGGCGAGTGTGCTGGTCAGGGTCCCCGGGGAGCGCACTGCGGCGCTCTGGCGGGTGGAAGCCTCGGCCGGCCCTTCGGTGCCTCGCAGCCCGGAGACGGCGGACAATGTGGAGGATATTGAGGAGGGGCTGGCGATAGCGCTCAATGGCCGGACGCTCGATGCCGCCGATCGCCGACTGCTGGTGGCTTTCGGAGCCCATCTGGTGGCGTTGCGGCAGCGGTTGGCTCTCAATGAGAGCCGCCGGGACAATATCCGGTTGGCCGAGGGTAATACGATGCGCACCTCGATTCTGCGGGCCGTCTCTCATGATCTGCGCACTCCGCTGGCCGCGATCAAACTCTCGGTCAGCAGCCTGCGCCAGGACGAGGTGCAGTTTTCACCCGAGGAGGAGGCAGAACTGCTCGGCTCGATAGAAGTCTCGGCGGATCACCTGGACGCTCTGGTGGGGAACTTGCTGGATATGTCGCGGATATCCTCAGACGCCGTCCGGCCATTGAGCCGGGCGGTTCGCTGGTCGGAGGTGATCGAGGTGGCCTTGCGCGGGGAAGGTCTGCAGGGGGGATCGGGTCAGGCGCCGGGATCTCCGGTGCGGGTGGAGCTTCCGGCGAATATGCCACCGGTGACGGCGGATCCTGGCATGCTGGAGCGGGTGATCGGCAATATTGTGCAGAATGCGCGTAAATACGCTCCGGAGTCGGAGGTCGTTCTGGTGGGCACCGTTGCGGGGGCTTCGCTGGCCGATGGCGAGCCGGCCAGTGAACTGCGTATCGTCGATCATGGGCACGGGGTCGCCGCTGAGGATGTGGTGGCCATGTTCCGGCCTTTCCAGCGCCTTGACGATGTTCCGGCGGGGACGGGCGTGGGGCTGGGACTGGCGGTGGCGAAGGGATTCACGGAAGCCATGGGAGGGGTACTGGAGGCGGAACAGACCCCCGGTGGTGGGCTGACGATGGTCATCCGTCTGCCGTTGAGCAGCGGGTCCGAAGCGCCGCCGCAGACCGATCAGTTACAGGAGCGTTCGCAGGAGGGTACACGATGACCAGTGTTCTGGTGGTGGATGACGAACCGCAGATCCTGCGCGCGCTGCAGATCAACCTGCACGCCCACGGGTACACCGTGTACACAGCGGTCGATGGCGCCGGTGCCCTGGCGAGTGCGGCGACGCACCGCCCGGATGTGGTGGTGCTGGATCTGGGTCTGCCGGATATGGACGGACTGGAGGTCATCGCAGGGCTGCGGGGCTGGACGCGAGTGCCGATTGTGGTGCTCTCCGCCCGGCATGCCTCGGAGGAGAAGGTGGCCGCGCTCGATGCCGGAGCGGACGACTATGTGACCAAGCCTTTTGGCCTGGATGAGTTTCTGGCCCGGCTACGGGCTGCGCAGCGACGTGCCGAATCCCGCGCCGTGGACGGCGGGCCGACCGTGGCAACCGAGGATTTTGTGGTGGATTTCCAGTCGAAGAAGGTGCTGCGTCAGGGTGAACCGGTGCGCCTGACGCCCACCGAATGGTCCCTTCTGGAGCTTCTGGCGCGCAATTCGGGTCGGCTGGTCTCCCAACAGCAACTGCTCGTGGAGGTCTGGGGTCCTGCGTATGCGAAGGAGACGCAGTATCTGCGGGTATATATGAGCCAGCTGAGGCGCAAACTTGAACCGGATCCGGCGAAGCCACGGCATCTGCTCACCGAGGCAGGCATGGGGTACCGCTTCGAACCATGAGGCGTGTCTTCGTGGCCCCTGCGGCTGGCCTGTGCCGGAGGTCACCCGAATTTCCCGGGCGTACGGCGGGTCTATGCCGTAGAATGGTTGAGACCTTTCTTACGGAATCCCTTTTCTTCTGTAGTTTCTTCCTGCCCAATGGTTGAGGCAGGAGTGTTTGTTGTGGGCCCCGCTGCGAGCGGGCTGGTGCCAAGGGATAGCCGTAGGTGACTAACCTGTCGTCGTGCATCCTGCACCGGCGTCCCGAGTGCGAGGTGCATTCCCATGTCCGAAAATCCTACTGACAACACTATTGACAACACCGAGGCTGACGAACAACAGATCAGTGAGCCCGTAGCTCCCGCAGCTGAGGTTCAGCCCACTGAGGAGTCCGCTCCGGTGGCGACCGCTGAGGTCGCTGAGTCCGATGACGCCATCGAGCCCGTTTCCGAGGAGTCCGGCTCCGATGACGTTCCTGCTGAGGACAAAGCTGAAGAGGTAGCCGAAGAGGCAGATCAGGGCCCGCGCTTCGCGGACTTCGGTCTTGACTCGCGCGTCCTCAAGGCGCTGAACGCCGTCGGCTATGAGAAGCCCTCGCCCATTCAGGCCGCCACTATTCCTGTGCTGATGGAAGGTCGCGACGTCGTCGGCCTCGCTCAGACCGGCACCGGTAAGACCGCTGCTTTCGCCATCCCGGCCCTGTCCCTGATGGCCGAGCGGGCTGCCGAGGAGGGTCCCTCCAAGGACACCCAGGTGCTGGTGCTGGCACCGACGCGGGAGCTGGCGCTGCAGGTGGCGGAGGCTTTCACCTCCTACGCCCGGTACCTGGATGACTTCACTGTTCTGCCCGTGTACGGCGGTTCCGCCTACGGCCCGCAGCTGGCCGGTCTGCGCCGTGGCGCCCAGGTCGTTGTGGGTACCCCGGGCCGCGTCATCGACCACATCGCCAAGGGTTCGCTGGACCTGTCCACTGTGCGCTACCTGGTGCTGGATGAGGCTGACGAGATGCTGCGGATGGGCTTCGCAGAGGACGTCGAGCAGATCCTGGCCGAGACTCCTGAGGACAAGCAGGTTGCCCTGTTCTCTGCCACGATGCCCGGGCAGATTCGTCGGATTGCCAAGAAGTACCTGGATGAGCCGGCTGAAATCTCCGTCAAGGCCAAGACCACCACGGGCGAGAACACCCGTCAGCGCTACCTGCAGGTCATGGGCCCGCACAAGCTGGATGCGATGACCCGCATTCTTGAAGTGGAAGACTACGACGGCGTGATCGCCTTCGTGCGGACCAAGATGGCCACCGAGGAACTGGCGGACAAGCTCAAGTCCCGCGGTCACCGCGCAGCGGCGATCAACGGCGACATCCCGCAGCAGCAGCGCGAGCGTACCGTCGAGGCGTTACGCAACGGCGAGATCGATGTGCTGGTCGCCACCGATGTTGCCGCCCGTGGCCTGGATGTTGAGCGGATCAGCCTGGTGGTCAACTACGACATTCCGCATGACACCGAGTCCTATGTTCACCGTATTGGGCGCACCGGTCGTGCCGGACGCTCCGGTGATGCCATCCTGTTCATGACCCCGCGGGAGAAGTACCTGCTGCGGGCCATCGAGAAGGCGACCCGTCAGCCGGTGGAGCAGATGCACCTGCCTACCGCGGAGACCATCAACAACCTGCGCCTGGGCAAATTTGCCGAGCGCATCACCGAGACGCTGGAATCCGAGGATCTCTCGACTTTCCGCGAACTGGTGGCTGGCTACGAAGCAGAGCATGATGTGACGGCGGTGGAGATCGCTGCTGCACTGGCCCTGATGGCTCAGGGCGGGGAACCGCTGCTGGTCAAGGATCTGCCGAGCACACCCGAGTTCCAGAAACGGGATCGCAATAAGGACGGCTTCGGCTCCCGTGGCCCGACCCGCTCGGTCACCGAGGGTAACGCGACCTACCGCATTGCGGTGGGGCGCCGTCATCGTGTGATGCCCGGTTCCATTGTGGGCGCGCTGGCCAACGAGGGTGGGTTCTCCTCCTCGCAGATCGGCGGCATCGACATCCGCTCGGATCACACCCTGGTGGAGCTCCCTGCGGAACTGAGCAAAGATCAGTGGCGTGCACTGTCCCGCACCCGGATCGGTGGCGAGCCGATTCACCTGGAGCTGGATACGGGCCGCAAGCCGAACAGCGACCGTGGCGACCGTCCGGAGCGTGCCGACCGCGGCGATCGCGGCGGCTGGCAGGGCAACCGCGGGAATGATCGTCCGGATCGTGGCGGTGACCGTGGTGGACGCTTCGGTGGCGGCGGGTTCTCCGGTGGTCCCCGCAACGACCGCAATGAGCGTGGCGGCTACCAGGGCAACCGCGACGACCGTCCTCGCGAAGGCGGCTACCAGCGTCGCGAGAACCACGACCGTGGGTATGAGCGCCGCGATTCCAGCGACCGTCGGGACAGTGGCTTTGAACGTCGTGGATCCAGCGATCGTTTCTCCGGTGGCCCTCGCAATGATCGCGGTGGTCGTTCCGAGAACCGTGGAGGCAGCTTTGAGAACCGCGGAAGCGGCTCCGAGGATCGTGGAGCGAACCGGGGAGAGCGCAAGCCTCGCTGGGGCTCACAGGGCAACCGCTAGTCGGTCTTTGCCCGCTGAATGAGTGCGATCCGGAAGGTTTTCCGAGGTGCGAAATCTCGATTTCACACCTCGGAAAACCACTGGTAGAGTATTCATTCGTTGCCCCCCTAGCTCAGTGGTAGAGCGCGTTCTTGGTAAGAACGAGGTCACCGGATCGATTCCGGTGGGGGGCTCGCAATGAGCGGGCTCGTGTCAGGACGGTTTTGGCCGACATGGCACGAGCCACGTTCATTTTGGCGGTGTAGCTCAGCTGGTTAGAGCGCACGACTCATAATCGTGAGGTCCCGGGATCGAGTCCCGGCACCGCTACCGAGGGAAGCCCCCGGGTTCTTGTGAATGTCCGCAAGAACCCGGGGGCTTCTGTGGTTTTCTGAGCGCTGGGCGTTGAATCTGCAAGCGGATGGGCTGGCTCGACTACTCCTGATCCAGGAACCCTGGGACAGCAACCATCTCCCCGGTGGCCGTGCCGTCTGGTCGGAGCATGAAGCCCACGCGCTTGGCACTGCGCATCATAACGGTGCTGCGGACCAGCTCAATCTCGGGAATCCGCTCCTGAAGGGTGAGCTCTGCGGTGAGGACGTCAGCCACCGTTCTCAGCCACATCAGAATGATGAAGTTGGTCCGCCCGGTGGTGGAGGCGGCAAGGCGAACATTCCGGAGCCCGCTTAGCGAGGCGGCCATCTGGGCGTGGCGACCTGCCGGTGCTTTGGCGAGCCAGCGGCAGGCCACCGGGTAGCCTGCCGGTACTTGTGCCACCTCGCAGCGAATGGAGAGGAGTCCGCTGCCGAGCACCCTGGACAACTGGCGGTGGACCGTTGCGGGGCTGCGTCCCAGCTCGCGGGCCATGTCTGCTGCGCCGGCCCGTCCGTTGTGGGCCAGGAGCGGCAGGAGGTCGAGTGCGGCTGGCGATACAGGGTCCGTGACGGGATCGACGCGAGCGAGTTGCGTGAAGGCGGTGATCTGATCGCGCTCCAGTGCCGCCAGCCGCCAGGAATGGCCGCCGGTGTAGAGCCGAGTGCAGAGCTCGCTCTGGATCCCCAGGACGCCCCGCGCGGAGGCAACCCGCGGGAGTACCTGCTCGGTGCATTCCACCAGAGAGCGGGCGACCACGGTCAGGGCGAGGTCGGGACGGCCGGTGGCGACGTCGATGGTCTGGACCTCCGGGATGACCGAGAGAGCAGCTACTGCTGCGTCCCGGCGCCCCGGTTCGCATTCGACGTCGACGAACGCCAGAGCCAGCACCGATGGGTCGCCTTTCAGGTGCGCTGTGGTCCAGGCGAGACCGGAGGAGCGGAGCCTCGCCCAGCGACGGGCGAGGGTGGCTGGATGGGTGCCGAGAATCTCGGAGGCGTCCATCCAGGAGACGCGCGGAGCGATCTGCAGCGCGTTCAGGAGCAGCAGATCGTCTTCAGAAAGCTTCCCGCCAGGAACCTGAGACGAGGGAATCAGCTGTCCGAATGGTTCCATGTGAGAGATTATTGCAGTTTTACCTCTTGGTAATAGTTCTGTCTGCATACTGTCCGTCAAGCATGATCTGTGGTGTGGCCCATATCGGGGCGCCCTGAACGCCGAACAAGGAGAAAACGTGGCATTGATCGACGCGGCGCGCGATGTGCAGGATCAGCTCATCCAGTGGCGGCACGCCTTCCATCAGGAGCCGGAGATCGGCCTGGATCTGCCCCGCACCCAGGAGAAGGTTCTCAACGCCCTGGACGGGCTCGACCTGGAGGTGTCCACCGGAACCGATACCACGTCGGTCACGGCGGTGCTGCGGGGCATCGCGGGTACGGGTGGCTCCACTGCCGATGGTGCGGGGGAGCGCCCCGCCGTCCTGCTCCGGGCCGACATGGATGGGCTTCCGGTCCAGGAGCGCACCGGGGTCGGCTACACCTCCCGCGTGGATGGGGCGATGCACGCCTGTGGCCACGATCTGCACACCTCTATGCTGTTGGGCGCAGCGACCCTCCTGGCGGACAGCCGCCATCGGCTGGCTGGCGATGTGGTCTTCATGTTCCAGCCGGGGGAGGAGGGCTACGACGGCGCCTCCGTCATGGTGCGTGAGGGTGTGCTGGAGGCCGCCGGGCGCCGGGTCGATGCAGCGTTCGGCATGCACGTCTTCTCGTCAATGGAGCCGCACGGCCGCTTCGTGACCAAGCCGGGCGTCATGATGAGCGCCTCGGACGGACTCCTCGTCACAGTGCTGGGTGCGGGTGGGCACGGATCGGCGCCGCACGCCGCCAAGGACCCGGTCACGGTGGCGGCGGAGATGGTCCTGGCCCTGCAGACTATGGTCACCCGCCAGTTCAACATGTTCGATCCCGTGGTGGTGACGGTCGGCCGCCTCGCCGCCGGAACCAAGCGCAACGTCATCCCGGCCACCGCCGAGTTCGACGCCACCATCCGCACCTTCTCCGATGCCAGCCAGGCGCGTATGCAGGAGGTCATTCCGCGCCTTCTGGAAGGCATCGCGCATGCCCACGGTCTGGAGGTGGAGGTGCGGTATCTCACGGAGTACCCACTCACCATCACGGACGCTGCCGAGACGGAGTTCGCCGAATCTGCCATCACCGAACTCTTCGGCGACCGGCATACGCGCCTTGCTCAGCCGCTGAGCGGTTCGGAGGACTTCTCCCGCGTGCTCGCGGAGGTTCCCGGAAGCTTCATCGGGCTCAGTGCCGTGCCTGCCGGCGTCGACCCTGCCACCAGCGCCTTCAATCACTCCCCCTTCGCGACGTTCGACGACGCCGTTCTCGCCGACGGCGCGGCGGTTTATGCCCACCTCGCCCTCACCAAGACTGCTCAGCTGGCCTCCCGCTGACTCTCACCGGCCTCTTTTCGATGGAGATTCCCATGACAGCCAACCCCTCCACCGCGCGCAAAGCCCCTGGTGGCCCGCCCAAGGTTTCCGCGCGCCGCACGCTGATCAGTACCGGCATCGGGAACGCCGCCGAATGGTACGACTGGGCGATCTACGCCACCTTCGCCCCCTATTTTTCGAAGCAGATCTTCAACCCAGCCGACCCGACATCGGCCATCCTCTCCGCTCTGGCGATCTTCGCCGTCGGCTTCGTGGCACGCCCGTTCGGCGGGGTGATTTTCGGCTGGGTGGGTGACCGCTTCGGGCGGAAGAACGCCATGACCCTGACGGTGGCACTGGCCGCGGTGGGGAGCCTGCTGATCGGTGTGACCCCGACGTTCGGGGCGGTGGGAGCGTTGGCTTCGCTTCTGCTGGTCGTGGCGCGTCTGATTCAGGGGCTGGCGCATGGCGGCGAGCTGCCGTCGTCGCAGACGTATCTGGCAGAGATGGCCCCGCGCGAGAAGCGCGGCTTCTGGGCCACGCTGATCTATGTCTCCGGCACCATAGGAAATATGTTGGGGGCGCTGTTGGGCGCGGTACTCGCGGTGCTGCTTCCCAAAGCTGATATGGCGGCGTGGGGTTGGCGCCTTCCGTTCATCCTTGGGGCGCTGATGGGACTCTACGGGCTGGTCATGCGGGCACGGATGCCGGAGACCGAGGCGTTCGAGGAATTCGCCGGGCAGAAGCAGAGCTTCGGAGCGCTGATGAAGGAGATCGTGGCGCACCGCAAGCAGGCGTTCCAGGTGATCGGCATGACGGTGGGTCTGACGGTAATTTACTACGTCTGGGGTATCGTCGCGCCGACCTATGCGGCCACCAGTCTGAAGATGGATCCCGGGCAGGCGCTCTGGGCGGGGTTCGGCGCGAATGCGGTGTTCCTGGTGGCGCTGCCCTTCTGGGGCAAGCTGAGCGACCGGATAGGACGCAAGCCCGTGCTGCTGATCGGCGGTGTGGGTTGCGCGGTGCTGCACTTCCCGATGACCTGGCTGATGAAGGACTCGGTGTGGCAGCTCTTCGTGTCCATGTCCGTCATGCTGATTTTCATCGCAGCCGGTGCGGCTATCGGCCCGGCGGTCTACGCTGAACTCTTCCCGGCCAAGCTCCGCACGGCCGGCGTCGGAATTCCCTATGCCCTTGCTGTCGCGGCATTCGGCGGTACGGCTCCGTACCTGCAGACCCTGTTCACCGACGTGGTCAAAGCGCCGTGGATGTTCAATGCCTATGCGGTGGTGATGGTTCTCATCTCCATGCTGGTGGTGGTGCGGCTTCCAGAGACCAGGGGCAAGGATCTGACGGTCTGAGGGTCTGAATGTCTGCTTGCATCGAGTGTCCATTCCCGCATAGTCGCAGCGCTTTGCCATGTGTGTGAATGGACACTCGATGACGGCGGGTAGCCGTTCATGGCCCGCTTAGTGGAGGTGCGGAGGCTGGCGCGCACCTTGCCTGTGGTTTTTTCGGTGGTCGGGTTTAGGTGCCGGGGCAGCCCCAGGACTTGGGGTTTTGGGTGCTGGTGTGGTGGACTGGGGGTTTGCCGGATTTCCACACATTGTGGGTTACGGGGTTTGTGGTGATGTTCCCTTGTCCTGGGTTGGTTCGGGGGGGTCCGCCGTTGACGGTGTAGGTTCCGGTGATCGTCGTGGACACATTGGCTGTGTAGTCGAGGGTGTCCTGGTCGATGTGGCTGGGGGGTGTGGGGGTGTTGCCGATGTAGTCATCCTTCAACGCGTATCCGGGGTTGGCCTGGGGCCCTTGGGTGGTTCCGTCGCCGTAGGTGAAGGTGTAGGCGACCGGGGTTGCATCAATGTGGACTTTCTGGCCCAGAAGGGTCAGGTCAAAGGATTGTTTGGTGGCGGTGACGGTGAAGTTCGTGTCCCAGCCCTTCACGGTGTGCGGGCCTGGCTGTGAGGTCAGGGTTCCGCCGTTGATGGGTTGTTTGGCGAACTCTGCCTGGATCTGGGCTGCGATCTGTTCCAGGATGTCGACGGGTTTTTGGTCGTAGACGCAGGTCGGGGTGCCTGCTTTTTGCCAGAGGGGTGGCTCGAACCCTTTGGCGGCTGAGAACCATTGGACGTAAGTGCCGTTGGTTCCTGCTGTGCAGTTTGATTTCAGTTGTGATTGGCAGAAGGCATTCGTGTCACCGCTGTTCTGGGTGTCTGCCTGACAGAGCACCTCGAAGCGATACACGTCCGCGGGCTCGGGAACGACGACCCCGGACGCGGTCCATACACTGGTTCCGGGAAGTTGGTGGTAGCTCCTTGCCGCAACTCCGTCCTCTCGGAAGCCGCTTTCAACAGGAATATCGCCAGCACCGAGGGCCGGTGAGGCACAGATTTGAAGGAGGACGAAGCTGATGAGGGCAGCGATGACAATACTTGCAGCGCCCCGTTCTCTTGACGCTTTCATCAGTTCACAGGCTTTCCGATGGCGGAAATGAGCCAGTGTCCGCTCTCGAAGCGGAGGATGTACACATTGGCTTTGACAGGGACCAACGGATAGTCCTTGAGGACCTGGTGCTCAGGTCCTACAACTTGGCCCGGAAGCAGGGCAAATTGCACGAGTGCCTGATGGTCGTTTCCGGAACCGACCTGGAAGTAGGGCTTGATGCCGTCAACTCGTGCGCTGTTGCCAATGGTCCACTGGCCCTTAGCTGCTGCATCTTTGAAGCTGTAGAGAAGCTGATAGCAGTCGCTGCACTCCGGTGCCATCAGTGGGTCTCCGGGCGTAGGGTCCGCTGTTTCTACAACGTAGTTGTAGACGGTGTACCAATATCGAACGAAGGCTTCCAGACCTTTCTCCGTGAACTCTTTCGCCTCTGCAGGCATCACGGGCTTCGGCACGTTCTGCGCCGGCCCGTTCACGTCCGCTGGCTTGTAGGGCACAGCCGCAGCCGTCGTCGTGGGTGTGGTGGATGCGGTAGGGGATGCCGATGGAGATGCCGGAGCAGGCGAGGGTGGAGCGGGTTGCGAGCCACCAGAGCAGCCAGCCAGTAACCACAGGATCACCGTCAATGCCACTACGGCGCCTGCGCGCTGCCAAGACCCGGCCGTCATCGAACGCGTCCTCGCCGCATCATGCCTTGCCGTACGTCGTTGTGTTCCTGCCATCGGGTCCACCTTCCGGGTTAGCCCATTGGATGGTCTAGTGGGCTGAGTCCACCCTAGGGTCATATCAGAGCAAAATGACAGCCCTTGCACAGAAATGTGGATAAGTTTCCAGGTGCAGGGTGG
>NZ_JASSZH010000036.1 GCF_030271165.1 Psychromicrobium xiongbiense
TGTGTTCCTGCCATCGGGTCCACCTTCCGGGTTAGCCCATTGGATGGTCTAGTGGGCTGAGTCCACCCTAGGGTCATATCAGAGCAAAATGACAGCCCTTGCACAGAAATGTGGATAAGTTTCCAGGTGCAGGGTGGCAACCCGTCATCGAGCGTCCAGAACCGCACAATCGCCGTGCGAAACACTGTGCGCAGGTGCTCGCTGGACGAGGGGTCTCAGGCGTCAGGGCAACTGCTGAGGCACTACAACTCCAGCATCACGGGACGGGGCGTTGCCGGTCCCGTGGGGCACCCATTGCTGCTCGGCCCGGGGGTGTAGTCCACGGTCCGGTACCCGCTGAACAGAGTTTTCCCCTGCGCTTGCGAGGTGATCTGGACATACATCAGCTGGGTCCCCGTAGCGCTGCCGGAAGGCGCCGACGGTGCTGGGGCGTGCGTTCCGGTATCCGGGGCGGTCGTGGCCGGCCGCTCAATCACCGGTGCCATCACCGACCAGTAGTGCCCGTCATAGCTGGCATCCCGAGGCGTGCAGCCGCTGCCCAGGCACAGCGCTACCGTCAGATCGGCGGCATCGGCAGCATCTGCACCGCGCACCTCAACCTGATACGGACCGGTGTAGACGAAGCCGACGGCGGTGCATGCGGTGGCGCATCCACTGAGAGAGCTGCTCATAGAGCTGCCCAGCAGCGCGACGACGCTCCACATCCGGACAGTCCTGAACCCCAGCGGCATGGGCTCAGCGTAGCCCGCTCAACCGTGGCGGACTACCAGTGTCGGCCGGATCAGCCGATGCGCGGCGGTCGGCTCCGCGCCGGCCCCTTTGGCGGTCGGCCCCAACAGCAGCTCCAGCGACGCCTGGCCCACGTCATCAAGATTCTGGTCCACGCTGCTGAATCCCAGCGCCAGGGCCACTGAACTATTGTCGAAGCCCACCACTGGCACCTCCGGACGCCCGGCGTTCCGCACCGCCATCAGTGCCCCCAGAGCCAGGGTATCGCTGGCGCAGACGATGCCGTCCACTCTCGCAAGACCCTTCGACCGCGACTCTGCGGTGCCCGCCTGCTCCGCGACTTCGGCCAGCTTGCACTCCACCACCTGCTGGGCGTCCGAGACCATCTCGGAGGAGATCCAGTGCAGCACCTCCAGCTCAGAGGCAGGGACGCCATGCTGGATCATGGTGCGCTCCCAGCCCCGGTAGCGGTCCGCGTCCGTGCCCGTGGTGCGGGGCCAGCCCAGATACGCGATCCGGCGTTTGCCCTGTGACCAGAGATGCTCGGTGGCCTGGCTGGTGCCATCGGCGCCGTCCACATCCACCCAACGATGCACCGGATCGTCGATATCGTCTTCGCCCCACGGGCGTCCGAAGGTGACGAAATTGGCGCCGTGCTCGCGCAGCCATCTGGTGCGGGGGTCGCCATCGTGGGTGGCAGTCAAGGCGAAGGCATCGACATCGGCGCCATCGAGCAGTCGCTGGAACTGCCGGATTTCGTCCTGGGCATCTGCGGCGGTGTAAAGCAGGATGCGCATGCTGCGGGCGGCCGCGAATTCGGTGAGGGCGTGCAGGTAGCGGTCCAGTACGCCGCCGGAAATTCCATCACCCTGGTGATCCAGCCGGATGCCGATCGTGGAGGACTGGCGGGTGCGCAGCCGGCGGGCGGAAGCGTGCGGTTGGTAGGCCAGGGCGGCGATGGCCTGGTCGACGCGCTCGCGGGTTTTGGCCTTGACCACCTCAGGGTTATTGAGCACATTGGAGACCGTCTGGCGTGAGACCCCGGCGGCTTCCGCTACGTCCAGGACCGTGGGGTGTCGCGAAAGATCGCCGCGGGGCAGGCTTGATGGCGTCATCCAACGATGATAGCGTCTCTGTCGGAGTGATTTGATCGTTCAAATTTCAATCTCGATCACCAGTCGTGGAGTGCAAACAGCGACCTTGACTCGAGAATTTGAACGATCAAATAATGCCGTCCCCAGTATTCCGTTCCAGGATGCGTCACTGAGTTTCGAAGGAGAAATCATGGCCACAGCACCACGCCGTTCCGCGGGAGTCTCCCGCTCCGGGGGCTCCAGCCGACCCCGTACCTCGCGTCTCCTGAGCGCCGGAGCGCTGATCGGCGTCGCCAGCCTCATGCTCAGCGCCTGCGGTTCCGGCTTCGGTGGCAGCAGTTCCTCCACCGCTACCGGGCTGAGCAGCTCCACCTCCGGCCTGAGTGTGCTGATCGGCTCCAGTGGCCAGGCCGAGACGGATGCCGTGACGGCGGCCGTCAGCCAGTGGTCCAGCGGAAGCGGTGTGTCTGCCAAGGTCGCGACCGCCAACGATCTTCCGCAGCAGCTCTCGCAGGGGTTCGCTGCGAAAAAGCCGGCTGACGTCTTCTACCTCGCCCCTGACTACCTGGCCGGCTACAGTTCCAACGGCTCGCTGCTGAGCTACGGGGACCAACTGTCCAATAAGGGCGACTTCTACCCCTCGCTGGTGAAGGCGTTCACCCAGGACAACAAGTTCTACTGTGCGCCCAAGGACTTCTCCACCCTGCAGTTGGTGATCAACACCAAGCTCTGGGCGGCGGCCGGCCTCAGCGACGCCGATGTGCCCACCAGCTGGGACCAGCTGGCCGCAGTGGCGAAAAAGCTGACCACCGGTGGGGTCGTCGGCCTGAGTACCAGCAGCGAATACGCCCGCCTGGGGGTCTTCATGGCGCAAGCCGGTGGAACGCTGCTCGATGATTCGCAGAAGCCCGTGGCCAACAGCGCAGCCAACATTAAGGCCCTGGACTACGTGAAGTCTCTGCTCAGTGCCGGGAGCCTCAAGTTCGCCAAGGACCTGGGTGCTGGCTGGGCCGGCGAAGCTTTCGGCAAGGGACAGGCGGCGATGACGATTGAAGGAAACTGGATTGTTGGTGGGCTGAGCAAGGACTACCCGAATATCAGCTACAAGGTGCTTGAGCTTCCCGCCGGGCCAGCTGGCAAGGGCACTCTGCAGTTCAGCAACTGCTGGGGCATCGCCGCGGACAGCCCCAACCAGAAGGCAGCCCTGGATCTGGTGCAGAAGCTGACCAGCACTGACAGCCAGCTCGCCTTCTCCAAAGCCTTTGGCCCGATGCCGTCCGTGAAGTCGGCTGCAGACCAGTGGACCGCTCAGAATCCGGCACTCGTGCCCTTCCTCAAGGGTGCTGACTATGCGCAGAATGTTCCGGTGACCAAGGGCTCGGCAGATGTGATCAAGGACCTCAACTCCAAACTGGAGTCATTGGCCAGCTCGGATCCGAAGACCATCCTCGATGCCGCGCAGAAGAACCTTGAAGCGCTCGGCAAATAGCACGATGCCGGTGGCAGCCAACTCGCGGGCAGCCCGGGGAACAACCGGCCCACATCGGGTGCGGACCGGGGAGAGCGTAGCTGGTTGGCTGTTCACGGCTCCTATGCTGCTCATCCTGGGTGTTTTTCTGGTCGCTCCGGTTCTGATGGCGCTCTGGGTGAGCGTCTCGGACTGGGGCGGCCGGGGGAGCCCCTTCTCTGCGGGCGTCAACTTTGTGGGCGCCGGCAACTATGCCAAGGTGCTTGCCGGCGGTGGCCAGGCCGAGCAGGATTTCGGCACGGCGCTGCGCAACAATGCCTGGTATGTGCTGCTGGTAGTGCCGCTGCAGACCGCGCTGGCCCTGCTGCTGGCGGTTCTGGTCAACGGCCGCGCGCTCAGAGGGCGTGGTTTCTTCCGTACGGCGTTTTATTTTCCGTCGGTGACCAGCTCGGTGGCCATGACGGTCGTCTGGTTGTTTCTTTTCAGCACCTCCGGTGCCGTCAACAAGGTGCTCTCCTTTCTGGGCGTCAATGGCCCCAACTGGTTCAACGAGCCCCGTGGCATTCTGCATGTGCTGATGGGTTCCCTGGGCATCCATCAGGGGCCGCAGGCACTCACCGACGGCGGGTTGTTAGGTGTTTCCTGGTGGGACTGGCTCGCCGGGCCATCAGTGGCGATGACCGCCTTGATTCTGATGGCGATCTTCACGACCAGTGGCACGTTCATGCTGCTGTTCGTGGCGGCGCTGCAGAATCTGAGTCAGGAGGTGAATGAGGCGGCCATGATCGATGGCGCCAGCCCCTGGCAGCGGTTCTGGTATGTCACGCTGCCACAGTTGCGCCCCACCCTGTTCACCGTGTTGACTCTCGGCCTGATCGGTTGCTGGCAGGTCTTCGACCAGATCTACACCGGGACCCAGGGCGGACCGGGGAAGACCACACTGACCCCTGCCTACCTCTCCTACTCGGCGGCCTTCAACAATCAGGCCTGGGGGCAGGGTGCCGCCATCGCCTTCATTCTCTTCGCCATCATCGTGCTCTTCACGGTGTTCCAGCGATGGGCTCTGCGGGAGCGACCGGTCTCGAAGCGGAGCATGCGGATGTATCAGATTCCGACGCAACGGACGCTGAGGCAGAAGGGCGGTCAGTCGTGAGTAGCTCTCCGGTTGTTGAGCAGCAGCTTCCTGCACGCCACCGGCCTTTCCGCTGGCAGACGGCGGGGCTCTATCTCCTCCTGATCGCCATCTCAGTTTTCTATATCTGGCCGTTCCTGGTCCAGATCGGTGTCTCCTTCACCACCGATGCTGAGGCGGCGAAAAACCCGGCCTCGCCGATCCCTGCGGTGTGGAGTGTGGCGGCGTACCGGCAGCTGTTCCTGAACTCGGATTTCCCGGTGTGGTTCGCCAACTCCGCGGTGGTCACGGTCCTGGTCACGGTCGGCAGGGTATTCTTCGACTCCCTGGCCGGCTACGCCCTGGCCCGGCTCCGGTTCCGTGGTCGCGGCATCGTCTTCGCCGGTCTGGTGGCGGTGATGGCCGTCCCCTCCGTTGTCCTGTTGATTCCGAAGTTTCTGGTGATCAACCAGCTGGGTCTCTATGATTCGTACGCCGGTATGGTGCTGCCACTGCTGGTCGATGCGGCGGGAGTGTTCATTATGAAGAACTTCTTCGAATCGATTCCGCGCAGCATCGAGGAACAGGCTCATATTGACGGGGCAGGCACTTTCCGGGTCTTCTGGTCGATCGTGCTGCCGATGGCACGCCCGGCCATGGTGACCATCATCATCCTGTCCTTCCAGGGATCGTGGAATGAGCTCTCGCACTTCATCGTCTCCAGCCAGTCGCCGGAGCTGACCACGCTGACTAAAGGCGTGGCGTCCCTCGCTTCGGGGCAGCTCAGCCAGGGAAGTCAGTATCCGCTCAAACTGGGTGCCGCCTTATTGATGACACTGCCGGTCGCCATGGTCTTCTTCATCTTCCAGCGGCGCATCATGAACAGCTCGGAGGGGGCCGTCAAAGAATAAGCCGCTCCTCGTCCGAACCCTGAGCACCCCCTGACCCGAACCACTTGAGAAAGCGAACCATGCCATCGCCTCTGCCCCCCGGCTCTGCCCCTCGCCAGCCCTTCCTGAACGACGCCACCATGCTGGTCGCGGCGCCCGTCCAACTCTGGAGCGCGGCCGATGGCGAGGCGGGCACCCATGCGATCGACGGCCTGTATGTCTCGGAGCACCGGGTCGTGTCCCGGGTGCGCCTGCGCGTTAACGAGGAACTGCCCAGCTATCTCGCCACAGCTCAGTTGTCGGCAGGCTCGGACGTGCTGTCCTCCGTGCCGCGCTCGCTCGATGACGCCGAGGCTGATCCGCGGGTGCTGCTGGAACGGCATCGTGAGGTGACGGGAGCCGGATATGCCGAGCAGCTGCGGTTCCTCTCTGGTCTGGACCAGGAGCGGGAGGCTGTGGTGCAGCTGCGGCTGGGCGTCTGCTGCGATGAGATGCAGCGGATCAAGGCAGGCCTGGTCGCGGACCAAAAGAGTGTGGGGGATGCGACCACCGGGGAATCCGTCTGGGAGCAGGTCACGGTCGATCCCGGAGCGGCGTCGTTCCGGCAGGGGCTTCGTGGGAACGCCTCCGAGGGGGTTTGTCTTCGCCTGAGTGCGCCCGGGGCGGAGGTGAGCTGGATTCGCGATGAACTGATCATCCAGTGGCGGATCACGATCCCGGCCCGCGGCGAAACCACCCTCAGCTGGCAGCTGGACTGCCACGATGCTGCCGCGGTGGTCTCCGCTGCCTCCGGCCATTCCGAATGGTCAAGTGCCCGGCTGAGCAGCCCGGACAGCCGTCTGACCCGATGGGCCGCGCAGGCCCTGAGCGATCTGGACGGTCTACGCCTCCAGGCCCACGCTGCCCCGGGTCACACCTTCCTGGCAGCCGGAGCGCCCTGGTTTTTCACCCTCTTCGGCCGGGATTCGATCTGGGCCGCCCGGATGCTTCTGCCCCTGGGCACCGGTCTCGCGGCAAGTACGCTCAAGGCACTCGCCGCCTTCCAGGGAACCGTGGTGGATCCGGAGCGCGCAGAGGAGCCGGGCAAGATTCCCCATGAACTCCGCCCGGCCGCGATTCACCTTCCGGGGGAGGGCGTGTTCCTGCCGCCGCTGTACTACGGCACGGTCGATGCGACCATGCTCTGGATCGCGCTCCTGCACGATGCCTGGACGTGGGGCCTGCCCGAGCAGGACATCCGGGAACTGCTGCCGGCCTTGCGCTCGGCGCTCGGCTGGCTCCGGGACTATGCGGACCCGGATGGCGACGGTTTCATCGAATACCACGACGCCAGTGGCCACGGCCTGAGCAACCAGGGCTGGAAGGATTCCGGCGACTCGATTCAGTTCCAGGATGGAACCCTGGCCCAGGGGCCACTGGCACTGTGCGAGGTGCAGGGCTATGCCTATGAGGCTGCCCGGGATGGGGCAGTGCTGCTGCGGCGCTTCGGTGACGCTGCGGATCGTGCGGCGGCAGATGCCTGGGAAGACTGGGCTGCGGCGCTCAAATTCCGTTTTGGCCAGCGCTTCTGGATCGCCGGAGGTCCGGCCTCGGGTGGGCGGCCCTATCCGGCGGTAGCGCTCGATGTCGCCAAGCGCCAGGTCGATTCCCTCGCCAGCAACTTCGCCCACCTGCTGGGCACGGGGATTCTCGCCGCGGGCCAGGCGGAGCTACTGGCGGAGCTGCTCAATGATCCGCTGATGGATTCCGGGGTCGGGATGCGCACCCTGGCCACCAGCGCCGCAGGGTACTGGCCGCTGAGCTACCACGGTGGGGCGGTCTGGACGCACGATACGGCCATCGCCCTCTGGGGCCTGCACCGTGAGGGTCTGGGTGCCCGGGCCGGTTCGCTGATCGAGGGGCTGCTCCGGGTCGCCGAAGGCTTCCATTACCGGGTGCCGGAACTGCACAGCGGTGAGCCGTTGGGCGGGCGGCCGGTGCCCTACCCCGCGGCCTGCCGTCCGCAGGCCTGGTCCGCTGCCGCCGTCATCGCCGTCGCTCAGACCATGCTGGGCCTCCAGCCAGGCAAGTTGACGGAGCCAGGCCAGGATCCGGATGCTCGTCAGGGGGAACCGCGTCTCCACCCGATTCCCGGGATGCCAGGGCTGATGCTGGAAGGGGTCCGCCAGGGTCGTGACCGGTATCTGGTCTCCTCTGAGTCCGGTCATCCGGTGCGCCAGATCGACCCCGCGCAGGCGGAACGGCTACGGTAGATGCATGTCTTCTCCTGTTGAGGCCTATGGCGACACTGGCCTGTCTGCGTCCTCCGCCAATCCATTGACCTCGCCCTTGCCGCGGATCCGGAACGTTCCGGCGGACATTGCCCGCTCCTGGCTTCTGGTCCCGGCAACGCAGCCGCAGACCTTCGATGCCGCCATTGCCTCCCGTGCTGACGCTGTAGTGCTGGACATTGAGGATGCGGTCGATCCGTCCCATAAGGATTCGGCGCGCAACGACGTGGTCGAGTGGCTGCAGGGCGGCGGCCAGGCCTGGGTGCGCATCAACGATGTGAGCAGCGATTTCTGGGCTGACGATGTCGCCGGCCTGCGTGGCAACCCCGGCTTGCTGGGCGTGATGCTGGCCAAGACCGAGAGCGCTGAGCAGGTCAAGGAGACCTACCATCGCCTTGACGGCAAGACGAAGGTCCTGGCCCTGGTGGAGTCGGCTGTCGGTATCGAAGAGGCCAACAACATTGCCCGGGCGGAGGGTGCTTTCCGCCTGGCCTTCGGTTCGGGCGACTTCCGCAGGGATACCGGCATGGCGGCAGACCGTGAGGCCATGGCTTACCCGCGGGCCAAACTCGTCGTGGCAAGCCGGGTAGGTAACCTGCCCGGTCCGATCGACGGCCCCACGGTGGGCTCCAATCACCCGATTCTGCGCGAGCAGTCCGCCGTGACGGTGACCATGGGCATGACCGGCAAGTTATGCCTGCAGGCAGATCAGGCCACCGTGATCAATGAGGTCATCTCGCCCACTCCGTCTGATGTCGCCTGGGCCACCGACTTCATGGGTGATTTCAAGGCGCGCGGTGAAGTAATCCGCGATGGTTCTGACTTGCCGCGCCTGGGGCGGGCGCAGAAGATCCTCAAGCTCGCGCTGGCGTTCGGTGTTCAGCCAGCCTACTGAGTTCGCAGGAGAGCCTTTGGGCCTGTCGGCGGATGCTGGCCTGCTGGTTCGAGGCCTGTCCTGGAGCGGGGAGTCGGCCGCATCGGCACGGGCTGACCTGGCCGGATTGTCCTTGGAGCCGGGTGTTTCCTGGGGATTCAGTGTCTGCGACTCCCGCAAACACTGCCTGGGCTATGTGACGTTGCTCGGAGCTGAGGGAACCTCCTCGGTACCTTGTCCCACCGATTCCCTGGCCGAGCGCGGCTACCAGTGCGGACCCTGCTTCGCTCGCGACGAGTTCCGGCCGATTCACGACGCTCATCGTGGCGCCGCTGTCTCTGAGCAGCTCAATGCCTATCTGGCGCGCCCACACTGGCTGTACATTGCAACCTTCGCGCACGGGGTCAGCAAGGTCGGCACAGCCGTCGATTTCCGGGCCTGGGCCCGGTTGGCGGAACAGGGGGCGGTGGCGGCGCAGTACGTCGCCCGGGCCGATGACGGCAGAATCGTCCGGCTGCTCGAAGACTCGGTGAGCTCAGGGCTGGGCCTTCCGCAGGTGGTTCGTTCCACGGCCAAGCTGGCGGGGCTGGCCGCGGGAGCGCATACCCTCCAGGCTGTTCGTGCCCTCAATGCCGCAGTGGCTCAGCGGGCCCGGGAGCATCTGGCCGGAGTGGGATCGGCGGGGCTGGGAACTGGTGGCCAGCATTCCGGCGGATTCCTGATCAGCGAGGATCCGTGGCAACCGGCCGGCATCGCGCGGCCGGTGCTGGACACGCTGGGTACCCCGGTCTATCCCTTGGCTCTCGACGCAGGGCAGCACGGTCTCCGGATCGACGGTCTGTTGGGCAGCACGGCGCTGGTCCGCGTGCTGGACGGTGGCGTCGCTGGCGCCGGGGCCAGCGCTGGGGCCGAGCTCGATCCACAGCCGTGGCTGGCCGATCTGGGTGCCCTCAAGGGGCGGCGAATCGTCCTGGGCGACTACCGTTCCACGCTTCCGGCGGTTCAGACCTCGCTGTTCTGAGCGTCTCAGGCCGCACAGCCCCACGCTCTAAACTGGGAAGCGTGCTCAACGAACTCTGGGAGACCTCCGGCCCCGCCTATCGCATTCTGGTGTTTTCTGCGATGGGCCTGATCGCCGTCGGGCTGATCCTCACTGTGGTGGGCGCCAATACTGGCAACAACGCCCTGATGTGGAGCGGCATGCCGTTCCTGGGGCTCGGTGCGGTGCTGCATGTGGTGGGTCTGGGGGTTCGCGGGCGGGCTGCCAGGCTCCGACTCAAGGCGATGCAGGAATCACCTACGTCCAGGCGCTGACCGCGCCCGAACCCTCGCAGGACCTCAGCTCCTGCTGCTGCGCAGGGTCAGCATCGACATCCCAGCGGCAACCAGCATGAGCACCAGGCCCACGATGGCGATCACTACGGCACCGCTGTCGAAGGCCGCCATTGCCGACGTGCGGAGCGCCTGAGCTGCCGAATTGCCCAGGCCGGTGGCAACCTCCAGTGCGCCGCCCAGCGTGCCACGGGCCTTGGCGGCATCGAGCGGCAGACGCTGGACGGCCTCCGGAAGGACGAGGTGGCTCCGGTAGACCGCGGCCAGGATGGAACCCAGCACCGCAGTGCCCAGTACCGAGCCAAACTCGTAGGCCGTCTCGGAAATGGCTGACGCCGCCCCGGCTTTGTGGGCAGGTACGGAGCTGAGAATCAGGTCGTTGGACATGGTCTCTGCCGCCCCTACCCCCAGGCCCAGGATCACGAAGGCCACTGCCAGGGTCAGAACCGGCGGGGGGTTGATGGCCACGATCACGGCGAAGCCCGCAGCATTGAGGATCAGTCCACCGGTGACAAACCAGACCGGGCGGATCCTGCGCGCCAGTGGTGCCACCGCCAGGCCGGCGAGCACCGAAACGATCATCCCCGGCAACAGCACCAGACCGGCCTGGGGTGGCGTCAGGCCCGCCACCAGTTGCAGGTGCTGGGAGACGAAGAAGAGGAATCCCACCAGTGAGAAGACACTCAGCAGGTTCGCCACTACGGCGCCACTGAAGACCGGATTGCTGAAGAGCCGAACGTCCAGCATCGGATTGCTCCGCCGGAGCTGCCGCCGGATGAAGAGGGCCAGAGCGAGCAGGCCGACGCTGGCCTCCAGAGCGACCCCGGCTCCCCAGCCTTCGGCGGAGAAGCTCTTGATGGCCAGAACCAGCGGCACCATCGCCAGGAAAGAGAGTCCGATGCTCACCGGGTCGATCCGCCCGGGCGCCGGGTCCCGCGATTCGGTAATGACCATCGGCCCCAGGATCAGCAGGGGGATGAGAACCGGTACGGCTAGCAGGAAGACCGAACCCCACCAGAAATGTTCCAGCAGGAAGCCGCCGACAATCGGCCCCAGCGCTGCACCGCCTGAGAATGCCGCAGCCCAGATCGCCACCGCGAGGCGACGCTGCGCCGGATTCCGGAAAATGTTGCGAATGAGAGACAGCGTGGAGGGCATCAGCATGGCGCCGAAGAATCCCATGGCCGCACGTGCGGCAATCAGCGTTCCCGCGCTCGGCGCAAAGGCGGCCAGAGCGGAGACGGCAGTGAAGCCCGCAGCGCCGATCAGCAGCAGCCTGCGCCGTCCCCAGCGGTCCGCCATCGAGCCCATCGAGACCAGAAGCCCCGCCAGAACCAGCGGGTACACGTCAATGATCCAGAGCAGCTCGGGGGCGCTGGGCTCAAAACTGGCGGAAATCTGGGGGATGGCGAAGGAGAGCACGGTGTTGTCCACGGCCACCAGCAGCACCGGCAGCATCAGAACCGCCAGCGCACACCAGTCACGGCGACTGGCCCGTGGTTCAGGGGTGGTCCGAAGACGAGTCCTGGGGTCCTGAATGAGAGTGTTCATTCTTTAACTGTACCGTCTGGACGGTATAGATTCAAAAATACGGCTGGTGGTTAGGGAAGAATGGGAGCCATGTCACGTCAATCAGCCCGGACCCGCATTCTGGACGCTCTGGAAGAGTTGCTGCTCACCGAGGGGGACCGTGCTGCCACGCTCGATGCCGTGGCGGCGGCCGCGGGAGTGTCCAAAGGTGGCCTGCTCTACCACTTCGGCAGCCGGGAAGCGCTGGGTGAGGGCCTGGTGGAGCGGTTCAGGGAGCTGGGCCGGCGGGAGCTGGAGGAGATGGCGCAGGCTCCAGAGGGTGCGAGCTCCTATTACCTGCGGATTTCCGGGGTGGCGGATACTGCCTTTGATCGGACGCTCGTCGCGGCCCTGAAACTGGTGGGACCAGCGGCAGACCACATCCGGGAAGCCTTCTCCACGCTGCAGCGGGGCTGGTTCGACCAGGTCAACGCCGAGGTCGGTGATCCGGCCGTCGCCCAGGTGATCATGCTGCTGGGCGACGGTATGTACTACAACGCCTCCCTGCACGGCCACTACCTGGGAGTGCCCGAAATTGCCACGGAGGATGGCTTCGCGGCGGTGCTGGCGGTCGTTGACCGTCTCAAAACTCGGTAGGCTGGATGGGTTAGCCACCACAGGCACAAGGAGAACCATGAGTGTCAATCCCGCGCTGGCAGGTCGCGTGTATCCGGCCGATGCCGTCTATCAGGTCAGCCGCGAAAAGGTGCGGGAATTCGCCTCCGCCGTGAAGGCCTCCAGCCCGGAGCACTTTGACCTCGAGGCCGCCCGTGCGGCGGGTTATGCCGATCTGGTGGCGCCGCCCACCTTTGCGATCATCATCGCCCAGCGAGCCGACGCCTTGTTTGTCAATGACCCGGAATCTGGCGTCGATTTCTCCCGGGTGGTGCATGCGGAGCAGCGTTTCACCCACCATCGCCCCCTGGTCGCCGGGGATGAGATTCAGGCGGAACTGCACGTCGATTCGGTGCGAGCCATGGGCGATGGCGCCCTGATCACCACCCGCGCAGAACTGAGCACCACGGCGGGCGAGCCGGTGGCGACCACGGTCTCCGCCATCCTGGTCCGCGGAAAAGACGAATCAGATGCTGCGAACAAGGAGGCTCAGGCATGAGCGGACAGAACACTCCGGTATTTGCTGATCTCGCGGTCGGTCAGGAGGTGGGCAGCCGCTCCATCCAGGTCACCCGGGCGGATCTGGTTCGCTACGCCGGAGCCTCCGGTGACTTCAACCCGATCCACTGGAACGAGCGCTTTGCCCGCGAGGTGGAACTGCCCGGCGTCATCGCCCATGGCATGTTCACCATGGGGGCAGCCTCGGCACTGGTGGCCGACTGGGCCGGTGACCCGGGCGCCATCGTGAGTTATCAGACCCGCTTCACCAAGCCTGTCCTGGTGCCGGACACCGAAGAGGGCGCCGTGATCGAGGTGCAGGGCATCGTCGGTGCGCTGGATGCCGAGGCGGGCACCGCCCGGATCGACCTGACCGTCACGGCCGAGGGCCAGAAGGTCCTGGTCAAGGCCCAAGCCCTCGTCCGCCTGGGCTGAGGGACCAATGTCGCTGGAACCCACTCTGGAATCTCATGAAGTCATCCCGCTGGCCGAGCTGACCACCCTGGGCGTCGGCGGGCCGGCCCGCCATCTGGTCAGGGCCACCAGCGAAGCGGAGATCATCGAGGCGGTCCGTGCGGCCGATGACGCCGGGGAGCGGCTGCTGATCCTCGGCGGAGGCTCCAACGTGGTGGTCGGCGATGCCGGTTTCGACGGCATCGCTGTCCAGATCGCCTCACAGGGTTACGCGGTCTCCACCGATTCGTCCGCTGATGGCAGCGGTGCGGTCTCCGTCGTGGTGCAGGCGGGGGAGAACTGGGACGACTTCGTTCACCAGTCGGTGCTGCACGGCTGGAGTGGTCTGGAAGCGCTCAGCGGCATTCCAGGATCCAGCGGGGCCACCCCGGTGCAGAATGTTGGCGCCTATGGCACCGATGTTGCCGCCACCATCGCTGCCGTCCGCACCTGGGACCGGCAGGAGCAGGTGGTGCGGACCTTCACGCACGATGACTGCGAATTCGGTTACCGTGACTCGCGGTTCAAGCGGTCCATTCTCCGAGGAGCACCCCGTTTTGTGGTGCTGACCGTTGAATTCCGGCTGGCTTTGGGGCAGATGAGCGCGCCGGTGCGCTACAGCGAGCTCGCCGCACGCCTTGGCGTGGACGTCGGTCAGCGGGCGCCGGCATTGGAGGTGCGGGGGGCCGTGCTGGCATTGCGCGCTTCCAAAGGCATGCTGCTCAACCCGACGGACCGGGACAGTCACTCCACCGGCTCCTTCTTCACCAATCCGGTGGTCTCCCTGGCGCAGGCGCAACGCCTGCCGGAGGATGCGCCGCGGTTCCCGGTCCGGGTGGTGGATCCGCTTGCCGCAGGTTCTCCTGCTGATGAGCAGGTCAAGCTCAGTGCTGCCTGGTTGATTTCCCATGCCGGATTTGACCGCGGCTTCGGCGCCGAACTCACCGGTGGCCGGGCCACCCTCTCCACCAAACACTCGCTCGCGGTCACCAACCGGGGCGGTGCCACCGCACAGGACGTGCTGATCCTGGCTCGTGCCGTGCAGCGCGGGGTGCAGGAACGCTTCGGGGTGCTGCTGGAACCCGAGTCCCAACTCGTGGGCATCGACTGGTAGTGCTTTGACCGAAAAGAGCCCAGGAGAACCGTGACCGGCCCCTCAGCGCGCGAATTGACCCGGATCGCCCGATTGCGCGTGCTCTCGCAGGGGGCCTACCGGCCGCAGCGCACCGGACCGGTGGAGGTGGTGCGGCATCTGGCGGCGTTGCAGGGACAGGACTTGCCCGGTGCGCTCTACTCGGTGGCCCTGCGGACCAGCCGCCCGGCTCTCAGCGCGGTGGTGGAGGCCTTGGCGCGGGGCGACATCGTGCGCAGCTGGACCATGCGCGGCACCTTGCATCTGTGCACCGCTGAGGACCTGCCGTTGTTCCTGGGCCTGACCGCGGAGCGCATGCTGAAGTCCTTCACCACCCGGCATCGGCAGCTGGGCATCACCGAGGCCGATGTCGAGCAGGCCCGTGAGCTGACTCTGGCCCGGGTGGCCGGTGGCGGTGCCACCCGGGCGGAGCTGTTCGAGGTCTTGGAGGCTGCCGGTCAGCGTACAGATGCGCAGCGGGGCATACATCTGCTGCTCGTGCTCTCGCTGCAGCGGCACCTGGTCCAGGGGCCTCTGCGTGGCAATCAGCAACTGTTTATGCCGTATCGGGAATGGATCCCCGACCGCGAGACCGTGCCTGCTGAGGGTGAGGCGCTGGCAAGCCTGGCCGTGCGGTATTTCCATTCGCACGGACCGGCCACGCTGGCGGATCTGGCTTGGTGGACCAAACTGCCGCTGACCGCCGTCCGGGCGGCGGTGCAGTCGGTCCGCGGGGAGCTTGCGGTGAAGGAGTATGGCGGACAGGAGTATTTTGGCGCTCCTGCCGTCCTGGATCTGCCGGAATCCCAGCACCCAGGCAGTGATTCGCTGTGCCTGCTGCCGGGGTTCGATGAGTTGATTCTGGGGTATACCGACCGCTCCGCGGCCCTGGCGCAGCAGCATGCGGCCCGGATTGTTCCGGGCGGTAACGGGGTATTTCGGCCCACGATTCTGCGTGGCGGCAGGGTGGTCGGCACCTGGCGCAAAAAACCTGTGGTGCTGGAGCCTTTTGTGCCCCTCGGCGCAGGTGTACTCGCCGCGGCGGAGCGTGCAGCTGGCAGGTACGAGCGCTTTCTGACGCGCTGACCTCCGCTGACCCCTACGCCGGTAGGGGGTCAGAACGGCTCCGGCAGGGGATGTTTTGACCGGTACCGGCTCTCTAGTCTCAGAAGATGACCATCACCGCGCCACACCACGTACCTCTTGCGGAGGGATCGAGCCCGTATCCGACCAGTGGGCAGGCCATTCGTCGGCCTGTCACCATGTCCACTGCTGCCGAGGACTACCGCGATCTTCTGGACAGGGTTGCGGCCGAGGGGCTGATGGAGCGGGATGTTTCCTGGTATGTGCGTCGCATGGTGCGCCTGGGGCTCGGTTTCCTGGGCGCCGGGGTGCTGTTTGTGCTGCTGGGCCAGTCCTGGTGGCAGTTGCTGACCGCGGCATTGCTGAGTGTGTTGTGCACCCAGGCAGGTTTTCTGGCGCACGATGCCGCCCACCGGCAGATCTTCCCGCACGCCAAAGGCAACGAATGGACGGCGCGCATTGTCGGGAACCTGTTTGTCGGCCTGAGTTACGGCTGGTGGATGAACAAGCACAGCAAGCACCATGCCAACCCGAATAAGATCGGCTCCGATCTGGACATCAAGACCGGCGTCGTGGTGTTTGACCCGGCGGATGCACCGAAGCGTCGCGGCCTGGCCGGGTGGTTCGTGAAGCGTCAGGGCTGGTTCTTTGTCCCGTTGCTGAGCCTGGTGGCTCTGGATCTGCACGGTGGCTCGGCGATCCGGGTGTTGGATCGCAAAGCCCGGGTGCCCAAGCGCGGTGCGGAAATCGCACTGCTGGCAGTTCATCTGATCGGCTTGCCAGTAGCGGTGTTCTCCGTCTGTGGACTGGGACTGGGCTTTGCCTTCCTGGGCGTTCACCTCGCCCTCTTCGGTCTCTACATGGGTGGTGCCTTTGCGCCGAACCACAAGGGCATGCCGCTGGTGCCCAAGGACTTCCGGATCGACTTCCTGCGCCGTCAGGTGCTGATGAGCCGCAACGTCAGTGGCGGCTGGTTCATTGCGGTGGCTATGGGCGGGCTGAACTATCAGGTGGAACACCACCTGTTCCCGACCATGTCCTCCCGGCAGCTGGGAAAGTCGCAGCCCATCGTGCGCGCTTTCTGCGCCGAACGGGGTATCAAATACACCGAGACCACGCTCTTCGAGTCGTACCGGATTGTGGTGCGTTACCTCAATCGGGTGGGCCTGGGGGATCGCGATCCGTTCAGCTGCCCGATCACCGCGCAGCTACGCACCCGCTAAACGCCATCGAGTGCCGCGTTGTGGAGCCTGTCAAGTTGTTTGTGTGTGGGGTCGGGAGTCATTTTTAG
>NZ_JASSZH010000037.1 GCF_030271165.1 Psychromicrobium xiongbiense
CACCGCGGCAACGGCCACTGCCTCGGCGAACGCCACCAGCACCGCCAACGCTTCGGCTCAGTCCGCAGCCAACGCAGCCGCATGGTCCGCAGCCAACGCAGACACCGCAGCAACCTCAACGGCTGCTGCCAACGCCAACACTGCAGCAGCGGCAAGCGCAGCAGCCACAGCTAACTCCTCCAACCAGGCGTCAGCACAGGCAGCAGCAAACACCAACGCCAACGCAACGGCATC
>NZ_JASSZH010000038.1 GCF_030271165.1 Psychromicrobium xiongbiense
GCCAACACTGCAGCAGCGGCAAGCGCAGCAGCCACAGCTAACTCCTCCAACCAGGCGTCAGCACAGGCAGCAGCAAACACCAACGCCAACGCAACGGCATCAGCGGCGGCATCAGCAAGCGCCACAGCCACTGCGGCAACCAATGCCGCAGCGCAGGCAGCAGCGCAGGCGGCCGCCAACGCGGATGCCAGCAGCGCTGCGACTGCAGCAGCCAACGCCAATGCCAACGCAGCGGCCTCTTCTGCGGCCACTGCGGACGCCACGGCCACTGCCTCGGCCAATGCCACCAGCACTGCCAACGCTTCGGCTCAGTCCGCAGCCAACGCAGCCGCATGGAGCACGGCAAACGCAGACAGCAACGCCACGGCATCCGCCGCAGCTAATGCCAACACTGCAGCAGCGGCAAGCGCAGCAGCCACAGCTAACTCCTCCAACCAGGCGTCAGCACAGGCAGCAGCAAACACCAACGCCAACGCAACCGCGTCGGCAACGGCGTCCGCGAACACCAACGCCAGCTCCAGCAGCAACGGCACCCCGATCACGGTGACCATCGATAAGTCGGTCGTCACGGTGGGCGAGGATACCGTCCTGACGGTGACCGGCCATGGTTTCAAGGCTGGCGAAGTGGTCTCCGGGACGGTTCACTCCGTGCCAATGGATCTGGGTGTGCAGACCGCTGACGCTAACGGCCAGGTGGTGTTCACCTTCAACAGCAAGGATCTGGAAGTTGGCGCTCACAGTGTGACGCTGACCTCCACGACCGACGCGACCCGTACCGGAACTGTCGGGTTCACCGTCATTCCGGTCGCGGCCACCGCTTCGGCCAGCTCCTCGGCCGCAGCAACCGGCACCGGTGACGGCTCGCTGCCGGACACCGGAGCGAATGGCGTGCTGCCCCTGCTTGCAGGTGGTGCCGTCATCCTGCTCCTGGGTGCCGTCATGATCGGTGCGGCTGCCAGCCGCAAACGACGGAAGATCACCGCTGAACGCTAGGTTCAAGCACTAGGGATCTACCAGTAAGAACAATGATGGCCCCGGCTCGGATCACCGCGCCGGGGCCATCATTCTCACTGACCCCCAGGATAGCCCTTTACTCTTGAGGTAAGCGGCTTGGGGGGTCGGTCATCAGATCAAGTTAAAGGAAGAATTGTGGCTGAGCCGACAAGCACCAGCACCCCTGTGAAACGCAAACCGTATGTCCGTGTGGTGATGGTTCTTGCGGTACTTCTGACTGCGTGGCACGTTGCGGCATCCTTCTTGTGGATCGCCCCATACTCGGACGGAGCGCGGTCCGCATTCCCGGGCGGCCAGCCGACCCTGACGGCCTATATGATCCCACTCTTCGGTCAGTCCTGGAGCGTCTTCGCCCCGGAACCGATCAATGGAAACTTCACCCTGAAAGTCCGTTCCAGCAGCACGGTCAACGGTCAGGAGCAGGTCACCGACTGGGTCGACGCAACTGCGGTGGAGCTGTCGATGATTCAGCACAATCTTTTCCCACCCCGCGCCGGGATCCAGGCCGCCGAGCTTGCCTCCGAATTCAAGGGCGCCTGGGACAACCTCACCGCCGATCACAAGGTGATCGTGGGCCTGAACTACACCAATGGCACCGACTGGTCCGCACGCCTCAATGACAAACTGCTCAGCTATGGCAACCCCGACGTCGTCAATGCCTACCTGATTCAGGAAACCCGGGTGGACCGCTACGCCACCCAGGTCGCAAAAGCCATCTGGGGCGACAAAATCGAGCGGGTTCAGTTCCAGATTTACCGACAGAACATCACCCCGTTCGCCCAGCGCAACGATCCCACGGTCAAACCCCAGCCTCTGCAGCTGGCCAATACCGGTTGGCGGGGCCTCGATGCCGCCCCAGGTCAGTCATCACTGGATTTTGCAGCAACCTTCCGCGCCCACTACGAAAAGACCCAGCGATGAACCCCGTCAAGGCCTCGCAACGCCCCAGCGCTCAGAAATCCAGCGCACAGAAACCCGGCGCACAACGCCCGGGACCGGGGGGCCTGGGCGCCATCATCATCGGGTATCTGAGCGGCCTGGGACGCTTTATCCGCAGCCTGCTGCAGCAACTGTTCACCCTGATCGGCTCGCTGGTTCAGCGAGGGTACCTCTGGGTTGAGTCCTGGCTGCTGGATTCCAAGAAATCACTGTATGGCCTGGGCGTGACGCGCATCGTGTTCGGTGTAACCGGGCTGACCCTGCTCATGGCCAACTTCTCGACCCGGCTCTACTCCTTTGGCCCGGGCTCGGCGTGGAACGGCGAAATGCCGGTGGCCAAGAGCGATCTGGCCCGAATCGGCATCTTCTCGATGTTCCATGACGCCATGCTCAACGGCGCTGTCTACACCTTGCTCTACCTGATCCTCATGCTGCTCGCCGTGCTCTTCATTCTGGGCTGGCGGTTTCGGATCGTTCTGCCGCTGTACTTCATCATGTGGGTCTCCTTCATTGAGGCCAATGACATGCTCGGCGATCAGGGCGACAATATGTACCGCATTGCCCTGCTGCTGTTCTTCTTTGCCGATCCTGCAGCCAGGCTCTCCCTCGATGCCCGGCGCAGGGCCAAATTCGCGGACCTTCCGGCAAGCACTCCGTGGCTGGTGCGCGTCTGGCGCGGTCACTCCCCCCTCGATCCGCAGATCGGCTCACTGTTCCACAATCTGGCGCTCGTGGCCCTGACCGCCCAGGTCTGCTTCGTCTACGCCTCGGGCGCGCTGTACAAGGCGGGCGGCGTACCGTGGTCCACGGGCTATGCGATCTACAACCCGCTGATGACCGAACGGTTCGGCACCTGGCCTGAACTGAGCCAGATCACCACCCATTGGGGAGCGGTAGTCGCCGCCATCAGCTGGGGGTCGATCATCATGCAGATCACCTTCCCGCTACTGCTGCTGACCCGCCCCACCCGCATCCTTGCGCTCTTCGGCATCATGTCCTTCCATATCGGCATCGCCGTCCTGATGGGGCTCCCGTGGTTCTCGCTGACCATGATCGCCATCGACTTCATCTTTGTCCGGGACCGGACCTGGAAAGCCTTCGGTGGGGTCATCTCCTCCACTTTCACCAAATCCTTCAACCCCTCCGCCGTGGCCGCAGAAGGTGCGGAAGGCACCTCATGAGGGATGCCGCCGTCGTCGGATCCGGGCCTAATGGTCTGGCCGCTGCCGTGCTGCTGGCACGCGCGGGCCTGCAGGTCGACCTCTTCGAGGCCAGCAGTACGATCGGCGGCGGAACCCGGACCCAGGAGCTGATAGCGCCGGAACACTGGCATGATGTCTGCTCGGCAGTACATCCCATGGCCTTCGCCTCGCCGTTCTTTCGCGAATTCGGCCTGGCGGAGAAGCTGGAATGGTTCACTCCGGAGATTTCCTACGGCAACCCGCTCGATGGCGGACGGGCGGGCCTGGCGTATCACAGCCTGGACCGCACGGTGGAGGGGCTGGGCCGGGACGGTGCTGGATACCGCAGGCTGATGGGGCCACTCGTGGACCGCGTCCAGGGCGTGCTGGATGTTGCCCTGCACCCGGTGCTCCGGATACCCCGTGATCCGCTGGCCTTCACCGCTCTGGCTCTGGGAACCCTCTGGCAGGGCAGCCCAGCCTGGAATCTCGGCTTCCACGACCAGGAGGCGCCGGCATTGCTCACCGGGGCTGCGGTGCACACCGTGGCCCCACAACCCAGCCTGAGTTCGGCCGCGGCCGGCCTGGTGCTGACCAATCTGGCGCACACGGTAGGCTGGCCGATCCCCCGGGGTGGTTCGGCCCAGATCTCCCAGACCATGCTGGACGATTTCCTGGCCCACGGCGGGACGCTCCACACCGATACTCCGATCACCGACCTGGGCGAGCTGGAGGAGTACCGCGCCACGCTGCTCGATGTCGGTCCGCGGGGGCTGCTCTCCCTGGCTGGAGAACGGCTGCCAGACCGCTATGCGGCCGCGCTGCGGCGGTACCGCTATAACAACGCTGCCTGCAAAGTGGACTTCATCCTCTCCGGCCCAGTGCCCTGGCAGAATCCGGAACTGGCGCTGGCGGGCACGGTGCATGCGGGCGGCAGCCGCGCAGAGATGGCGCTTTCCGAGCGTCAGGTAGCACGGGGCGAGCACCCCACCGAGCCCTATGTCCTGCTCTCACAACCCAGCAGTTTCGACCCCAGCCGGGCGCCGGCAGGACGTCACGTGCTGTGGACCTACTGCCATGTTCCGGCTGGCTCCACGCGAGACATGCGGGACGCCGTCGTACGCCAGCTGGAGCGCTTTGCCCCCGGCTTCCGCGACCTCATCGTGTCCTCACGTGCGACGACGGCGGCACAGCTGGCCGAGTACAACGCCAACTACGTCGGAGGTGACTTCGGGACCGGGGTGCCCGATCTGCGGCAGTTGATTGCCCGTCCTACGCTCAGCCTCGCCCCGTGGAACACACCGCTGGCCGGAACCTACCTGTGCTCCGCGGCGGCACCTCCCGGGCCCGGTGTGCACGGAATGGGCGGGTATCACGCGGCAACCAGGGCGCTGAAGGAGATCTTCGGGCTGAAACGGCCATCTCTGCGCTGAACCCGAGGCCTCAGGAGCATGGGCTTGTGTGGCACCGCGCCGTAGACTGGCCGGATCAGAAGGGAGCCCCGATGGCCATCCGGAAGCGTACTCGTCTCATCCTGGTTGTTGCTGTCGTCGTGGTGCTCCTCGGCGCCGTGGCAGTGTTCCTGGGACCGCAGTGGTACGCGGCCTCTCAGGGGCCCGCGCCCGCTCCGCTGAGCCTGAGCAGCCCGTCCACCACCGTGGGAAGCCCCACCGCCCCCGGTACAAGTGCCGCTCCCTCAGCTGCCACCACCGCCGGCGTCGCCAATCCGGCAGATGCTGGGCAGTGGAAAGTCGGCACTGGATCCCAGGCCGGATACCGGATCGACGAGCAGCTCAACGGGGCGAAAAACACCGTCGTCGGCAGGACCGGGAAAGTCAGCGGCACGGCCACGGTGGCCGGAGGACAGCTGACTCAGGCGCAGATCGACGTCGACGTTGCCAGCATCATGACGGACAACGGAACCCGGGACAATTACTTCCGCGGCTCCGTGATGAAGACGGACAGTCATCCCACGGCATCCTTCGTTCTGTCAGCCCCGGTCGGGCTTCCGGGCTTGTCCGCCACCCCGGTGTCGCTGAGCGCCTCGGGCAGCCTGGAACTGGCCGGGCAGAAACATGAGGTGGTCGCCAAATTGCAGGTGGCGCGCTCGGACGCACAGGTGTCCATCTCCGGCACCATCGATCTGGTGCTGGCGGATTTCTCGATTCAGCCGCCGAACCTGGGCTTCGTCAAAGTGGCAAACACAGGCACCATCGAATTCCTGCTGCGCCTCGATCACCTCCGACCCTGATCCCTTTTCTCAGCTTTCCCAGCTTTCCCAGCGCCACACTGAACCCGCCGCTCAGGCCCCAGGGGGGTAGTTCAGCACCGCGAGGGTGAAAACACGCGTCGCACTACCCACCCAATGCTGAAACACCCTCCCGCAGTGACCACACAGCTGTGTGGTCACACAACGCAAAAGTCCCGCAGACCTGAGGTCTACGGGACTTTCATCTGTGCGCGAGGGGGGATTTGAACCCCCACACCCTTTCGGATACTGGCACCTGAAGCCAGCGCGTCTGCCGTTCCGCCACTCGCGCGAGTGTCTGAACCCTGGAACGAATTCCCGGTTCACAGCGACATTCAGCATAACGGAAAATCCGCGAATCACCCAAATCGCGCAGGCGACGGCACCCAGAAGCACCGAAAAACAACCCCTCGGAACCTTCTTCCACCGCCTGTAACAGGTAACGATCTCGACCGTTCATGGACCAAAAGTAAGGTCATCAACAGGCGCACCAAGTAGTATCAAGCCCAGAAGCATCCGGCCGGGAGGCTGGCCCTGCGCTGTCGTCCTGGAGATGGCCGCGCTCCGAAACGACACAGGAGGAGGTGCCGATGGGACTACTGGACAACGTAGAGCGTGGTCTGGAGAAAGCCGTTCGCGGCGCGTTCTCCCGCGGCTCGCGCTCCCAGGTACAGCCGGTGGAAATCGCCAGTCGGATCCGTCGTGAGATGGATGACAAGACGATGAGGTTCGACGCCGAGCGCACCTTCGCACCGAATGTATTCGACACCCTCCTGGGCCCCAACGACTTTGAGCGCGCCAAGACCTGGGGTGCTGCCCTGGCTGAGGAACTCTGCGACGTCGTCATCCGTCACGCCCGGTCCCAGGGCTACACCCTGCAGGGGCCGGTTCGGGTGTCCTTCACGCGCGATGCCGCTCTCAAGCCGGGCGAGATGCGCGTCATCTCCTCGATTGAGCGCTCAGACGCCCGGGGGGCCACTGCGTCCCAGGCGTCGGCCGCCTACGCCTCGCCGAACCCTGCTGCACCCCGGCCCGCACCGGCGCCGGTTCAGCGCGCCCCCCAGGCGCCCCGACTGCCTCAGCGACCGCCTCAGCCGGTGCTCGACATCGACGGTCAGCGCTATTCACTCAACGCCTCCTCCGTGGTGCTCGGCCGCTCCAGCGATGCGGACATTCTGGTCGATGACACCGGAGTCTCGCGCCGACACGTCGAAATTCGCAGCCAGGGAGGCGCCAGCACGGCCATTGACCTGGGGTCGACCAACGGGAGCTTCGTCGACGGCCGCAAGATTGACGGCTCTGCACCGCTGCACGATGGCTCCACGATTTCCATCGGCCGGGCAACCATGGTGTTCCGACTGATTCCGGCCACCGGCTCCCCCGGTTCAGCGCGCACCGGGAGCGGCGGCTGATGGATGAGCTGAGCGGGCTGACCCAGGCCGTCCTGCGCTTCGGCTTCCTCCTGCTGCTCTGGGTCATGGTGTTCAGCGTGGTGGCCGCGATGCGTCGCGACCTGGTGATCGGCCGCAAGGTCCGCACCGGGACGCCCACCGCGCGTCAGGCACGCAAACACCCCGAACTGGCCGCACCGCCGGTCCACCAGCGTGCCCGCCAGCTCGTGGTCACCGAGGGCCCGCTGAGCGGTACGGTGCTGGATCTGGGCACGACGCCCATCCTGCTGGGCCGCGCTCAAGAGGCCACACTCGTTCTGGAAGACGACTACGCCTCCGGACGCCACGCCCGCCTCTTTCCTCAGGGCAGCCGCTGGTTCATCGAGGATCTCGGCTCCACCAACGGGACCTATCTGGCGGATCAGCAACTCACCAGGGCGCTGCCTCTGGAACTGGGTGTCCCGATCAGGATCGGCAAGACGGTCATCGAATTGAGGCCGTGAGATGGCCGGATCCCCCTCGCTGGTTCTGCGCTATGCCGCCCGCTCCGATGTGGGCCTTCTGCGCGCCAAAAATGACGATTCCGCGTATGCGGGCCGCTATCTGGCCGTGGTGGCCGACGGAATGGGCGGCCATGCCGGTGGCGACGTCGCCAGCGCCTCCACGGTGCTGGACCTGATTCATCTGGATCGTGACGGCTATCAGGGTGATGCTGATATTCAACTGGCCGATGAGATCCAGATTGCCAACTCACTGCTCTCCGAGATGGTGCACGTCAACCCCAAACTGACCGGCATGGGCACCACGGTGACCGCCCTGCTGCTCTCCGAAGGCAAGCTCGCCTTTGCGCATATCGGTGATTCGCGCGCCTACCGACTCAAGGGCGGCATTTTCGAGCAGATCAGCACCGATCACACCTTTGTGCAGCGACTCATCGACGAAGGCCGACTGACTCCCGAGGAAGCCGAGGTCCACCCGCATAAGAACGTGCTGATGCGAGTGCTCGGCGATGTCGATGCCTCCCCGGAGCTGGATGTCAGCACCTTTGAGGTCACACCGGGCGAACGCTGGCTCCTGTGCTCTGACGGGCTGAACTTCGTGGATCTGGACGTCGTGGAGCAGGTCATGCGGCAGACGCCGTCCCTGGAGGTCACGGCGGAGACACTGATCAACCTCACCCTGGAGGTCGGCGCCCCGGACAACGTGACCGTGGTTCTGGTGGAGGTAGCGGAAGGGCCCGATGACGAACCAGCCGACGACGTCCGGGTGACCACGGCGCGCATCGACGTGGTGCCGGGTGCAGCGAGCTCGGCTGGGGCGCCGGTCGTGGCAACCGAGACGGCAACGGCCGATGCCGAGACCGACCAGCCGCATGAGACCGGTGAGCAGGCCGATGACACCAACGATGGGCTGGCTGAGAAGGCCGAGGCAGCGGACGCCCCCACCGATGAGAAGCTGGACGACAATCAGCTGGGCGACGACGATCCGGCCGACGATCCTGCCGAGACCAGCCACGGCAGCACCCTGGGTGACCACATAGCCGATGAGGTCATCAGGGAAGAGCTTGCCGCGCGGCCGCACCAACTGGTCGGTGCGGCGGTTACCGCGCATGCCGAGGGCAAGATCCCGGTCATCGAGGGTCGCCGCCGCACGCGGCGGGCCGCTGCGGTACTGACCCACCGCACCGATTCAGACAGCGACGAGTACGTGCTGATCACCGAACCCGTCCGGCGCCGGACGTGGCTGGCCGTGGCTGCCTCGCTCGCCGTCATCCTGGTCCTGGCCGGTGCCGCCTGGGTGGGCTACGCCTGGACGCAGACCCGGTATTACGTCGGTGAATCCCATGGAAAAGTGGCCATCTACAACGGGGTGGCCCAGAGTCTTGGCCCCATTCAGCTCTCCCATCTGTACTCCGAAACCGATATCTCGGTGAGCTCGCTGCCACCCTTCTCCCAGCAGCGGTTGAGTCAGACTCTCGCGGCGGCCAGCCTGGCGGACGCGAGGAATATCATCACGGACCTGCAGCTGGGCCATATCAGCCCACCGGACGGCAGCAGCCCGAGTGACACGGCATCCCCCGGTGGAACGGGGACCAGCTCCTCGAGCCCCAGCACAGGCACCTCCAGCCCTGCACCTTCCGCGCCGCCCTCCAGCCCTCCCGCGAGCACGGGAGGAGCCACCCCATGAGCCAGGTTCTGACCGTCCCCAAGCCCCGGCGCAATACCGAGCTGGTGCTTCTCATTTTCGCCCTGATCCTGGGCATCGGAGCATATGCCTTAGTCGACATAGATCTGCGGATCCCCTTCGGTGCCGACTTCTACCTGCAGGCAGTGGTGCTCACCCTCCTGGCCATAGGCATGCATGTGACCTTGCGGTTCCGCGCTAAATATGCCGATCCAGTAATACTTCCGATCGTGGTGCTGCTCAACGGCATCGGCCTGGCGATGATCCATCGGATCGATGTCGCCACGGGCGATGGCGCAGCCACCCGTCAGTGGATCTGGACCACCGTGGCGGTCGCGGCAGCGGTGGCGGTGATCTGGTTCCTGCGGGACCACAAAGTGCTCCGGCGCTTCACCTATATTTTCCTCGCGGTCAGTGTGATTCTCCTGCTCATGCCGCTGATGCCGATCATCGGCGGCGGCGACATCAACGGCGCCAGCGTCTGGATCAAGATTGGCGCCCTCTCCTTCCAGCCTGGTGAGGTCGCCAAAATCACCCTGGCCGTGTTCTTTGCCGGCTACCTCTCCTCCAACCGGGACATCATCCTGCTGGCCGGGCGGAAGATCGGCCCGCTTCAGCTGCCTCGTCCGCAGGACCTCGGTCCCATGCTCGTGGCCTGGGCGGCCAGCGTCGGCGTCCTGATCTTCCAGCACGATCTCGGCACCGCAGTGCTGTTCTTCGGCCTGTTCGTGGTGATGATCTACGTCGCCACCGGTCGGCTCTCCTGGGTGGTGATCGGCATCATCCTGGCTGCTGTGGGCGGTTTTGCAGCAGCCAGGATCTTCTCGCATGTGGGTCTGCGCATCGACTCCTGGTACAACGCCTTCTCCCCGGAGGTCTACAACCGGGCCCCGGGCGGCAGCGAGCAGATCGTCAAGGCACTCTTCGGAATGGCCAATGGCGGGCTGTTCGGCACCGGGCTGGGCCAGGGGGATCCACAGCTGGTGTTTGCCGCGAATGCGGACATGATCATCGCCTCACTCGGTGAAGAACTGGGCATGATCGGCCTCTTCGCCATCATCCTGCTCTATGCGCTACTGGTGACCCGCGGCTTCCGTGCCGCACTGGGCGCCCGGGATGCCTTCGGTAAGCTGCTCGCCTGCGGGCTGGCGTTCGCCATCGCCCTGCAATGCTTCGTGGTGATCGGCGGGGTCACCCGACTGATCCCGCTGACCGGTCTGACCACGCCGTTCCTGGCCGCTGGAGGCTCCTCCCTGCTGGCCAACTGGATCATCGTGGCCCTGTTCCTGCTGATCTCCGATGCCGGCCGGCGGCCGATCGTGACCACCCCGCTGCCGCAGGACTCACCCGCAGACCAGGCCACGGAGAGCCACCCGGGCACCACGAGCCCTTCCGTGAACGCGCCCGCCACTGAACCATTCGACGGATCGAAGGTGACCACCTCATGAACCAGGCCATCCGATCCTCCTGGGCTGTCGCCGTCGTGCTGATGGCGCTCATCCTGGGCTCCGTCACCTATGTTCAGTTCTTCGCGGCAGACAGCCTGAAGCACAACGACCTCAACACCCAGTCCCTGCTGCAGGCCTACTGTGGCCAGCGCGGAGCCATTGTGGCGGGCGGACAGGCCATCGCCCAGTCCGTTCCTTCCGGCGACTCCTGCGCCTACGTGCGCCAGTACGTGGATGGTCCGTTGTACGCCGGGCTCACCGGTTTCTTCACGCAGGCTTTCGGTGCCTCCGGGTTGGAGCTAGCGATGAATGACCAGCTCACTGGCCAGGCACCGGAGTTGTTCTTCGACCAGATCGCACAGCTCCTCTCCGGCAGCCAGCCGAAGGGGTCCTCGGTGGAGCTGACCATCAATCCGGCCATTCAGAAGATGGCCTACGACATGATTCCGGATGGCACCGTCGGCTCCATTGTGGTGATGAACCCCAAGACCGGCGCGATCATCGCCATGGTGTCCAAACCCAGCTACGACACCAACCTGCTGGCCGGGCACAACTACCCACAGGTGGCGCAGAACTTCAGCACGCTCACCCAGGATCCCAATGTGAACATGTACGGCTCCAGCGCCTACCGGCTCACCTACTCGCCAGGCTCCATTTTCAAGCTGGTGGACACTGCCGCAGCGCTCTCCAGCGGCAAGTACACCAAGGACTCGGTGCTGGCTAACCCGCCCTCGCTGACCTTCCCCGGAACCAGCGTTGATCTGCCCAACTATGTCTACGGCAACTGCAAGCTCCAGACCCAGGCAGATTTCGCCTTCGCCCTGGCGCAGTCCTGCAACACACCGTTCGCCCAGATTGCCCTCGACCTGGGGCAGCAGGCCATCACGGACCAGGCCACGAAGTTTGGCTTCAATACCTCCGGGCTCAGCCTGCCCAGCATGCCGGTGGCCACCAGCGTCTTTCCCGGCGGCAAGGGCGGGACTCTGGGACAGGCCGAACTGGCCCGCAGTGCCATCGGCCAACAGAACGTCCAGGTGACTCCTCTGGAGGTCGCCATGTTGACCTCCGCCATCGCCAATAAGGGTGCCCAGATGAAACCACAGCTGGTGCAGGGCGTGCGAACGCCGGATTTGAAGCCGGTCTCGCGATACGATTTCAAACCGGAGCAATTGCGCCAATCGATCAGTCCCGAGGTGGCACAGCAGCTCACTGACTGGATGACCGGCGTGGTGGACAACGGCATCGCCCACGCTGCTGCGGTCCCCGGCATCAAGGTCGCAGGGAAGACCGGAACGGCCGAAGGCGACCTGACCAACCCCAGCGCCCCGAAGAATTCCTGGTTCACCGGATTTGCTCCTGCCGATGACCCGCAAGTAGTGGTTTCCATCATGGTCCAGGGCGCGGACATCGTGGCCGGAAACCAACTGACCAGTCCTAATGCAAGCAAACTCATCAAGGCGGTGTTGAACAAGTGAGGCCTATCTCCGGCGATACCTTGGGCGGACGGTTCCAACTCACTTCTCGAATCGCCATCGGCGGCATGGGCGAGGTGTGGCGTGCCCAGGACCTGGTCCTGGGGCGCACGGTAGCCATCAAGATCCTCAAAGAGGAATACACGGGCGATCCGAACTTCCTCCAGCGGTTCCGCGCCGAGGCGACCAACACCGCGCGACTGAACCATCGCGGCATCGCCGGCGTCTTTGACTACGGTGAGGAGGACGGCTCTGCCTACCTGGTGATGGAGCTGGTACCGGGCGAGCCGCTCTCCTCCATCATTGAGCGCGACCGGGTGCTCAGCCCGGACCGGACGCTGGACATCATTGCCCAGACTGCCCGCGGTCTCTCCGCCGCCCACGCCCAGGGGCTGGTGCACCGGGATGTGAAGCCGGGCAACCTGCTGATCACCCCGGACGGTCAGGTCAAGATCACCGATTTCGGCATCGCCCGGCTGGCTGATCAGGTTCCGCTGACCCAGACCGGTCAGGTCATGGGTACCGCCCAGTATCTGGCGCCGGAACAGGCCACCGGACAGCAGGCGACCGGTTCCAGCGATATCTACGCCCTCGGCGTGATCGGCTACGAGTGCCTGACCGGGCACCGGCCCTTCTCCGGGGAGTCCCAGATCGCCATCGCACTGGCCCAGGTCAATGACGCCCCGCCGCCGCTGCCTGAGTCCCTGCCCTCCCCGGTGCGTGCACTGCTGATGTCCATGCTGGCCAAGGACCCGGCCAACCGCCCCGCCAACGCCGACCGGCTCGCTGAGGCGGCGGACGCGATCCGCGCTGGTGACATTGCCGCAGCGCAGGCTGCCGTGCCCGGCATGCTGCTCTTCGAATTCAGCACCGGCCCCATCACGGCGCCGGTGAACGTCGACCCGGCCACCACGGTGCTGGGCACCGGCGTACCGACGGCCGCGACCTCGATGTACCCCGCTCCGGTCACCTCTGCCCTTCCTGCGGTTCCGACCGCTGCTGCGGCGGCAGAGACGGTTGCCGCCCAACGTGACTGGTCCGCCTCCGATCTGGCGCAGGTCAGCGACGATTCCGCCGAGCAACGCCAGCAGTCCAAGGGCCGTAGCCCCTGGACCTGGCCTCTGGTGGGTCTGTTGATCCTGGCGGCACTGGTGATCATCGCTCTGCTGCTCAATGCGCTGGGCGTGTTCTCCTCGCACTCCACCGGGGTCAACACGGCCACACAGAGCTCCTCGAGCGTCGCGAGTACCCCCTCCAGTACCACTGCCACCAGTACCTCCCCGAGCACCTCGGCCAGCGCCACCAGCAGCGCGACGACGGTGACGATCTACCCGGATCAGTTCAACGGCAAGCAGTGCTCCGCCGTGAAGACGCAGCTCGTGGCGATGAACCTGCAGGTGCAGGAGGATCAGGTCTTCGATCCTTCCGCGGCGGGTACGGTGCTGGATGTCTCGCCCGCGGGCCCGGTGCCCGTCGGATCCGCAGTGACCGTCAAATGCTCCAAGGGGCCCGAGATGGTGACGGTCCCCGCAATCGGTGGCCAGACCGGACAGCAGTATGCCAGTGCCCTGGTCACAGCCGGTCTGGTGCCCTCCGGACCCAACACGAGTGCGCCGGTCACCGGAGTGAGCCCGGTCCCCGGTGCCTCCGTGCCGAAGGGCTCGGTAGTCACCTACGTGACCGGCACTGCGCCGTCCTCGAGCTCCTCGGCGAGCTCCACGAAGCCGTAGCCGCCACACACAGTGACCAGCCCCGCCCCTGAACCCCAGCCAACCACCAGCAGAAAGGACCGACCGATGAGCGACAGTGCGCCCAGTACCCAAGGCACGCGCCGTCTGCTCAACGGTCGCTACGAGCTGGAGCGGCTGCTGGGGCGCGGGGGGATGGCTGACGTCTTCCTGGGCAAGGATCTGCGCCTGGGTCGCCCGGTCGCCGTCAAACTGCTCCGCCCGGATCTGGCGCGCGACCCGCAGTTCCAGGCGCGCTTCCGTCGGGAGGCGCAGGCGGTGGCCGGACTCAACCACCCCTCGATCGTGGCCGTTTATGACACCGCCGACGAGCCCCCTGCCGACGGACGGGTCGACTCACCACGTCTTCCCTACATCGTCATGGAATACGTGCAGGGCCACACCCTGCGCGAGCTGGTCCGCTCCGGCACACTGAGCATCGACCACGCCATCGACTACTCGCTGGGCGTGTTGTCCGCCCTTGAATACAGCCACCGGGCCGGCATCGTGCACCGGGATATCAAGCCTGCGAACGTCATGGTGACGGCGGACGGCGGCTCGGTGAAAGTGATGGACTTTGGCATTGCCCGGGCCATGGCGGATTCCTCGGCCACCATGACGCAGACCCAGGCCGTCATTGGCACCGCCCAGTATCTTTCGCCGGAGCAGGCTCGTGGGGAGAGCGTCGATGCCCGCAGCGATCTCTACTCCGCCGCCTGTCTACTCTATGAAATGCTCACCGGTCGGCCGCCCTTCGTCGGCGACAGCCCGGTGTCCGTGGCCTATCAGCACGTGGGTGAGGCAGCCGAGCTGCCCAGCCATTACAACCCCCAAGTCAGCCCGGCCCTGGACAGTGTGCTGGTGAAGGCGCTGCAGAAGGATCGCCTCGATCGTTTTCAGGATGCGGCTGCCTTCCGCCGGGCCCTCCGTGCAGCCAAGGCGGGCGTCGCTCTTCCCGTTCCGGTGGTCGCGCCTGATCCGGTGGCGGCTCCGGCGGAAACGGTGGCAGTTGCTGCCGTAGAGGCCCCCGCCCCGGTACCGGGGACCTCCTCCGATGCCGTTGCCCCCGACGCTGGCCCCTCCACCCGGGCGATGGCGAAGGTGCTCTCCGGTGGATCGCTCACCACGGGCGAGCCCGACGAGGCGGAAGAGGTTCCGCTGGGACTGATGAACGAAAAGGAAGTGGATCGGAGGGTCAGACGCCGACGACGGGCGTGGATCACGGTGCTCTTCATCGGCTTGCTGATCGTGCTGCTGGCCGGTGGCTATTTCCTGTATTCGATGCTGACGGCCAAACCAGCGCCCCCATCCACCGTGGCCATCCCCTCGGTAGTCGGCATGAACGAGACTGAGGCCTCCAATGCACTGTGGGGGGCCAAGCTCAAGCCCGTCAGTGAGAAGGTCTATGACGACACCGTGAAGGTCGGTTACGCCGTCGGTACCGACCCGACCACGGGCGCCTCGGTTCCTGAAGGTTCTGAAGTCCATCTCAAGATCTCCAAGGGCCCGGCCAGCATCGTCATTCCGGCCACCTTGTCCGGTATGACTGAGAGCGCCGCCCGGGATCAATTGCGCGCTCTGCAGCTCAACGCCGGGATGACGGTCCTGGTGGATGACCCCAAGATTCCTGCGGGCCAGGTGGTGTCCACGTCTCCGGCCTTCGGAGAGAAAGTGGCTGCCGGGAGCATCGTGAACCTCAACGTCTCCACCGGCAAGGTCAAGCTTCCCGCCTTGTTCGGCAAGACCAAGGATGAGGCCGCCCAGGCCATCGCCGATCTGTCCCCCACGCTCAAGGTGGATTTCCGCACCGAGGAAAACTCCCAGGTCAGCCCCGGTAAGGTCGTCGGTCAGGATCCTGGTGCGGACAGCGAGGTTGCCCAGGGCAGCACCATCGTGGTGAAAATCGCCGCCGCACCCAGCAGTAGCCCCTCATCGAGTCCCTCCGGCACAGCCTGCCCCACGGGCAGTTCCGCTCCGCCCACCGGATGCAGAACCGGCCCCTGAGCGCTCATTCCGTTACACCCGACGGACCGCAGTGAGGTCCATCTTCCGGTGGTACTCGGCGCCAGGAATCATCTAGGCGTTCCTCAGAACCATATGCTCATTGAGAGGGTTGATCACCACGTCCACCCCCGGGGCCAGCTGGCCGACGCCCGTCGCCGGGACCACGGAGGCGATCACCCCGGCTTCTTTGCTCTCACTCACCCATGCGTCGAACAGTTCGCGTGAGGAGAACGCAGGGATCATCGGCCGACCGTGGACGGTGATCGTGATCAGGCGGCTAGTGCCATGCTCTTCCACCGTCGGAACGAGCACGCCGTGCCGCGCGACGAGGGAACTCGCCGCTTCCAGTGTCCCGATACCGGCCTCCCGCAATTGGCGCACGGTCACGCGCGCAAGGAGCGTCAGCGTGCCCGGAGCGCTCCCCTGCAGCTCGTACATGCGCGTGAGCGCGCGCTCGAAGCCCTCGTCTGCATGCCCCGAATCGACCACCTGGTGGGTCAGGGAGACTGCAACTGATCGGGGCGACAGCTGCCCAGACCGCACAGCACGAAGCTCCGCCTCCAACTCTCGGCGGAACGAGGAGCTCAGCCGGGCAGGAAAAGCCTTCTGCGCCGAAGCAGCCGCGAGAGCGTCAAGGGCCTGGACCACCGCGTCCTCATAGCTCAGCGTCATGGAATCCTCTAGTCCAGAGCCACCACTCACCGGCGTCGATCTAGTGCGTGATCAGCGGGCTCAGATGGCTGGAAACTTCTTGCGCACCCGCCAGACCCAGCGACTCGAGCCAGTTGCCCAGCATCCGGTAGCCGCCCTCCGTCAGCACCGACTCCGGGTGGAACTGCACACCGACCATCGGGGCCGCCCGGTGGGCCAGCGCCATCACCACACCGCTCTCGGTCCGCGCCGTCACCTCCAGCAGCTCCGGAATGGTCTCCGGCACCGCCGCGAGCGAGTGGTACCGCGTCGCCGTGAACGGGGAGGGAACGCCGTCGAACATGGCCGCCCCGTCGTGGAACACCGGCGAGGTCTTGCCGTGCATCAGCTCCGGCGCGTGGCGCACCTCGCCGCCAAAGGCCTCCGCGATGGCCTGATGCCCCAGGCAGACGCCGAACAGCGGCTTCTGGGCGGCCGCTGCCCAACGCACCAGCTCAATGCAGACCCCGGCCTCGGCGGGGTTCCCGGGGCCAGGGGAGAGCAGGATTCCATCACGGGCATCGGCCAGTTCAATGGCCTCCTGCAACGTGACGTCATCGTTGCGCACCACCGTGGTTTCCGCGCCGAGCTGCTGCAGGTATCCGACCAGGGTGTAGACAAAGCTGTCGTAGTTGTCGATAACGAGAATGCGGGTGCTCATGGAGTGATCCTAGTGACGGTCGATGACGGCGGCTGGACTGCCCAGCGAACCGATGGTGGAGTCGGAGAAGGGGTTGTACTGGGACAGCCAGGGGAACACCCAGGTGACCAGAAGGGCAAGAACGACGAGGACGAGGATCACCGTCTCAATGATCCGCAGCCAGAGCGGTCCGGGCAGATGCCGGAAGAGCCAACCGTACATAGCTATTCCTTCCTACTTCTTCCCGGCCAGAGCCTGGACCTGGGCGGCGATCTCGGCGGGCGGACCAGCGCTGGCGGGCTGCCACGAGGTCAGCACCGAGTACGCAATGATGCGCTCCGCGACGCCGAACCGAGGGTTGCAGCTGGTCATGGTGAGCACCGACTGTTGCGGGGCGACTCCGGCCTGGGTGGGTACCGGCAGCAGCACATTGACCTGTGTGGGCAACACAATCTCGGTATTGCGGAAGACGTAGGTGTAGTAGCCGTCTTTGGTCTGAATGTAGATCTTGTCGCCCGGCTGAAGCGTGTGGATATTGTCCAGTACTGCGCCGTGGGTCTGCCGGTGCCCCGCGACGGCAAAATTGCCCACAGCCCCCGGCATCGCGGTGCTGTCGTAATGCCCCAGGCCCAGAGTGTCTAACTCACGCTGGGCGGTTCCCTGGACCAGCGGACGACTGTAGTCCGCACCGAAGCGTGGGATGTAGGCCACGCCGAATACTTCGCCGTCCTGCGTGGGGGCGGGCGTCACGACCGGCGGACCATAGTCTTTAGGCTGCGGATCCTGGGGGGTGAGGGGTCCGGTGATCTGCTGGGCAAACTGCTGAACGGCCTGCGCCTGCGTGTGATCGGCCTCAATATTGGTCCACCACAGTTCCCAGCTGACAAAGAGCATCAGGAGCACGCCTACGGTGATCAGGAGCTCGCCCACCACCTGCACCACCATCCGCAACGGGCCGCCGGAAGGTGCCGCCCGGCGAGGGCCCCCGCGCGTTTCAGCCTCGGCTGGAGCGTCAGGCCGCCGGCGTGAACGCCGCGATGTTCCGGCATCGTCCGGTAGCTGGGACACCGCGCCTCCTCGCTTTCAGGGTGGATCCGCTCGATCCACAGGTGGTTGGGCGATAGACTGACTGCCAGAAACCACCGTGCACGGTCAAGGTACGCCCCTTTGCAGGATACCAAGCCGCCGCGCCACGTACGCATCGGCGGCCCTCGTCGTCCATGCTCCGCCCCGTGAGGAGACCCCGTGCCCGAGTCGAAGTCCCGTCGACGCACCCGATCTGCCGAGACCAGCCAGCAGAGCAGCAAGGCCATCAAACCGAACCCGGTGTGGTTCAAGCCTGTCATGTTCGGCCTGATGATCCTGGGCCTGCTGTGGATCATCGTTTACTACATCACCTCCATGAGCCCCGGTGGCAGCTGGCCGGTCCCTTCGCTGGGTGCGTGGAACATCGCCATCGGCTTCGGCATCGTGATCATCGGCTTCCTGATGACCACCCGCTGGCGCAGCTAAGCCCACTGAGGGGCGAGGGGCCCCTCCCCCTGACATCGAGTGTCGAGATAATGCTGGAAACCCGCGGGTTTCCAGCATTATCTCGACACTCGATTCGTTTTTTAACCGCCGATCCACCGGCGCCGTGAGCCCATGCCACACCCCAGACAGCACCCGGCCCACCCTCAGCCCACAGAACGTGCACAGGCTGTGGCGAACGTTATCCACAATGTGAATAACTCTGTGGGAAACTCGCTCCCTGGGGATAACGCGAGAGCTCTCCTCGCCGGATCCCGCGGAACTACACCGTTGTAAGCCGTTTGTTCATCCACAGCCAACCCTGTGGATGAGTAATCCTTGCCTCGCAGAAGCGCTACCCGGTGGAAATAATTAGCACACATCCGTTTTTCGTTTTTATGGAAACTGGCCTACAGTGGTAACCGGCCCGGTCGTTCGGGTACCTCACAGCCTCAGGGCCATTGCTCCCAGAAAAGGACTCTCGTGTTGTTGAAAAGCAAAGCCCTCGGAACTCTGCTGGCCGTAGCGGTCGGCGCTCTGGCCCTCACCTCCTGCGGTGCCAGCACCCCCAGCGATTCGTCCTCCGGCCAGCCGGGAACCCTGACGGTCTACAACGCCCAGCATGAGGCGCTGACCACGGAATGGGCCAATGCCTTCACCAAGGCGACCGGCATCAAGGTCACCCTGCGTAACGGCGGCGACACCGAACTAAGCAATCAGATCGTCCAGGAAGGCAAGAACTCCCCGGCGGACGTCTTCCTCACCGAAAACTCTCCGGCGATGGCGCAGGTGGAAAACGCTGGGCTGTTTGCCCCGCTCGATGCCACCACGGTGAGCCAGGTGCCCGCTGCCTTCCGCCCGTCCACCAATAAGTGGACCGGCATTGCGGCCCGCGCCACAGTCTTCGCCTACAACCCCAGCAAGCTCAGCGCTGACCAGCTGCCCGCCTCGATCATGGATCTGGCCAAGCCGGAGTGGAAGGATCGCTGGGCGGCATCGCCCTCCGGCGCAGACTTCCAGGCCATCGTCTCAGCCATGCTCCAGCTCAAGGGCGAACAGGCCACCCAGGACTGGCTCAACGCGATGAAGACCAATGCCAAGGCCTACAAGGGCAACAGCACGGCGATGAAAGCTGTCAATGCCGGTGAGATTCCCGCCGCGGTCATCTACCACTACTACTACTTCGGTGACCAGGCGGCGACCGGCGAGAACAGCAAGAACGTCACCCTGAAGTACTTCAAGAACCAGGATCCGGGTGCCTTCGTCAGCATCTCCGGCGGTGGTGTTCTGGCTTCCAGCAAGAACCAGAGCCAGGCACAGCAGTTCCTCGCCTTCATCACCAGCAAGGCCGGCCAGGACATCCTGCGGACCGGAACCTCCTTTGAATACCCGGTAGCCTCCGACGTTCCGGCGAACCCCAAGCTCGTTCCGCTGGCGGATCTGCAGGCCCCCAAGGTCGATCCCGCGACGCTCAACAGCGCCAAAGTGACCGACATGATGACCAAGGCTGGCCTGCTCTAACCCTATGAGAGCCGCCTTTGCCCATCCGGGGCGCATCGCCATCGTCATCCTGGCCGTCCTGGTCAGTGCCCTCAGTCTCCTTCCACTCGGTTTCGTGGTGGTCGGGACGGTGAGCACCGGCTGGGACACCGCGGTGGCGATGGTGCTGCGCCCGCGGGTCGGTGAATTGCTCAGCAACACCCTGTTGTTAATTCTGATCACCGTGCCGCTGTGCCTGATGATCGGGACGGGGGGCGCCTGGCTGGTGGAGAAAAGCCACCTGGCCGGGCGGCGCTGGTGGGCGGTTCTGCTGGCAGCACCGCTAGCCATCCCGGCCTTCGTCAACAGCTATGCCTGGGTCAGCGCCATCCCCTCGCTCTCCGGTCTGTCCTCCGGCGTCCTGGTCGCCACTCTCTCCTACTACCCCTTTGTCTATCTGCCGGTCGCGGCCGCGCTGAGCCGCATGGACCCGGCCCTGGAGGAGACGGCAGCCGTTCTGGGCCATGGCCCGTGGCGACGCTTCTTCACCGTGGTGCTGCCCCAGTGCAAACTGTCGCTGCTCGGCGGAGGTCTTCTGGTCGGCCTGCATCTGCTCTCCGAATACGGTGCCTTCGCATTCATCCGCTTCGACACCTTCACCACAGCGATCTACGAGCAATACCAGTCCACCTTCAACTCCTCGGCAGCGACCATGCTGGCCGGGGTTTTGGTGCTTCTGTGCCTGGTGCTGCTGCTGGCCGAGGGTGGCCTGCGCGGAAAGGCTCGCTACGCCCGGCTGGGCACGGGATCCCAGGCGGCTCCCAGCCGGGAACCCCTGGGTGTCTGGCAACTTCCGGCACAGCTTCTGCTCGCCGCCCTGGCCACCGCGGCCTTCGCCCTGCCGCTCTGGCAGGTGCTGCGCTGGGTCGTCGCCGGCGGAGCTGAGGTGTGGGCGCGGCCGGAGCTGGTCAATTCCCTCGGCACCACCCTGGGGTACGGGGTGGCCGGCGCCGTCGTCACCGTGCTGGCCAGCCTGCCACTGTCCTACCTATCGGTCCGTCGTCCGGGGATGGTCAGCAAGCTGCTCGAGGGGCTGAATTACGTTTCCTCCTCGATGCCCGGCATCGTGCTGGCCCTGGCCTTGGTCGCAGTCACCATCCGCGCGGTCCCAGGGCTCTACCAGACGTCCTCCGTGCTGCTGGTCGGCTACCTGTTGCTGTTCATTCCGCGAGCGCTGGTGACGGTTCGCACCGGCCTGGCCCAGGCGCCGCCTCAACTGGAGGAAGCCGCTCAAAGCCTGGGCCGACGCCCCTTTGCGGCGTTCTGGCTGGTCACCGCCCGGTTGAGCGCGCCGGCCGTTGCCAGTGCCGCGGCTCTGGTCTTTCTGGGTGTGGTCAACGAGCTCACCGCCACCCTGCTACTGGCCCCGAATGGCACACGCACCCTGGCCAGCGAGTTCTGGTCACTCAGCAGTGAAATCGACTATGCCGGAGCGGCTCCCTATGCTCTTTTGATGGTGCTGCTTTCGGCACCGGTGACCTATCTGCTCTTTGTTCAATCCAAGAAAGTGGCCGGCCAATGAACCCGTCCGCCCAGACAGACCAGAACCGCGGCGCTGGCGACCATCTGGTCCTTGAGGGGCTCGTCAAAAGCTACGGCGACCGCCGGGTCGTGGACGATATCTCGCTCACCGTGCATCGGGGGACCACGACGGCGATCATCGGCCCCTCTGGCTCCGGCAAGACGACCCTGCTGCGGATGATTGCCGGATTCGAGCGCCCCGATGCCGGGCGCATCCTGCTCTCCGGCCAGGAGCTCTGTGCTCCAGGGAAGCACCAGCCGGCACATCAGCGGCCGGTGGGCTACGTGTCCCAGGAAGGATCTCTGTTCCCGCACCTGAGCGTGGGTCAGAATGTGGCGTTCGGCCTGCCGGGCGGGCAGAAGGTTACTGCGGACCGGGTGGCCGAGCTGCTGGAGACCGTCTCACTCAACCCCGACTATGCCAAGCGCCGTCCCCATCAGCTCTCCGGTGGTCAGCAGCAACGTGTGGCGCTGGCCCGAGCACTGGCCCGCGAACCGGAACTGATGTTGCTGGATGAGCCGTTCAGTGCGCTCGATGCCGGCCTCCGCCTGGCCACCCGACGCGCAGTGGCGCAGATCCTGGCGGAGGCTGGGATGACCACGGTGCTAGTCACTCATGATCAGGCCGAAGCGCTGTCTTTTGCAGATCAGGTGGCGGTCTTCGGCGAGGGCACCCTGCGCCAGGTGGGAAGCCCCTTCGTGGTGTACAACCGGCCGGCCGACCGCGGCACCGCCGAATTCCTGGGTGAGGCGATTTTTCTGGAAGCCGATCTGATCGACGGAGTGGCGCATTGCGCCTTGGGCGAGGTACCGGTCAGCCCGCGTGCCCTGCCCCGCGGGGAACGGGAGCTACCCCAGGGCCGGGTCACCATCATGCTCCGGCCGGAACAGATCCGCATTCAGGACAGTTCGCCGGTGCGCGGCATCGTGCTGGACAGCGAATACTTCGGCCCGGAAACCACCATCCACCTGCAGCTTCAGCCCGCAACACCCCTGGAGGGCAGTCGCGCGTCTGCGACCCCGACGTCCACCGTCCCGAGAGCTGCGGGGGATGTCATCACCATGCGGCTCTGGGGATCCACCGGCGTGAAATCCGGCACCGAGCTGGGGCTCCATGTGGTGGGACACGCCGTCGTCCTCTGATCTGACCTGAGTCCGGCACCGAAGCTAGGCTACCCCACTGGTGCCCAGCAACAGGCCGATGCCGTAGGTGGCGGCGAGCGCCAGAGCCCCACCGACCACCACTCGCAGGGTGGCCCGCGGTGCCGGGCTGCGTCCGATCCTGGCACCTATCGCACCGGTCAGCGCCAGGGCGGCCAGCACCGCGAGGATGGTGACCGGAACCTTCCAGGGCACCGGAACCAGCAGGACGGCAAGGAAGGGCAGAATTCCGCCGGTCAGGAAGGCCACGGCAGAGGCAAAGGCGGCATGCCAGGGGTTCGCGATGTCATCCGGATTGATATCCAGCTCCACCGCCAGGTGAGCGGCCAGAGCATCCTTTTCGGTCAGCTCGATGGCGACCTGGCGGGCTGTTGCAGGGCTCAGCCCCTTGGCCTCGTAGAGACCGGCGAGTTCCTCCAGCTCACCTTCAGGATCGTCTTCAAGTTCCTGTCGTTCCTTCGCGATCAGGGCGTGCTCGCTGTCGCGCTGGCTGCTCACCGACACATACTCGCCCAGCGCCATGGATACGGCGCCGCCGATCAGTGCGGCCGATCCGGCGATGAGCAGCGGTGCGTTATCGGTAGTCGCGCCAGCAACACCCACCACGACCGCCGCCACGGAGACGATGCCGTCATTGGCGCCCAACACCCCCGCGCGCAACCAGTTGAGTCGTTGGGCGATGCCTTCGCGATGTGGCTCGTTATCGTGTTGACCAGTAACTCCGGATTCTTCGGTCGACGTAGTCAGCTCACTCATACCCCTATGCAAGCACTGAAAGGTGCCACTGACCAGCAAGGATAGGCTCGCATTGGGAAGGTGTGGCTACCCTACGATTCGCTGTCCGGCTCACTCTCCGTCTCACTCGAGGGCATGCCGCCGGCGGCCCGCTACATCGGGATTCCGCGGTTCCATCCGGGTTTCTGAATCAGCCGCTCATCCTGCGTTCGATCACGGCAGGCTTCTGCGAAGGCCGCTGCCTCGCGCGGATCCGCGAGCAGGAGCCGGTACTCATCGTCGCTGAGCGCGTAGTACTCCTCGTAGTCGGCGACGCCGATGGTGACGGGAATGGAGAGAAAGGGCTGACCGGTCTCCTCGACTGTTCCCAGCGAGTACCGGCCCTCCGGTGAGTGGAAGGCATCCTGGACTTTCATGATTCTCCTGCTGTTGTGGTCGTAAACGTCATCTAGATCACCGAGGTCCTGTTCAGATCCCAGATATCCGGACGTTGTGCCTCCAGAAGCGGGATCAGCCGCACAGTGCCAGACCCACCCGTCCCGGGACCACCGTCAGCGACGGCCGCCAACTCAGCATCGGTGATCGGAATCGGCATCAGCCATTCGATACTTCGCCCGCTCGATGTCAGTTCCTCAAACGGCGTATTCCAGATGAAGGGATACCAGAGCAGTGCATGACACGCCGTGCTACCCGGGTACACCTGGGGGAAGACACGGCCTGGGGTGGGCTGGAACCCACCCACCGGAATCGCCACCGTTTCGGATTCATCGCGCCAGATGCGCACTGAACGGAGTGGACCGATATGTGCCTGCACATGATCAAGCACACGGCGTTGAGTGTCGGTGACCATTACCGGCCCGGAGCGGGCGTCAGAGGCTCCCCGGTGAGGTTGTCCCGGAAAAACATTCCGCCCTCGGGTGTGCGGACAAGCTCGTAGTCACTGCCCACGGGGTGCAGGTACACCCCGATGATTGCCGGTTCGATCGCGGCCACCTCGTTGAAGCTGACCACCGAAAGGTTCCGCGGATCGTCCAGATACGCTTCGTCATCGATCGCTGAGAAAAACCGCCACCCGTTGTCGGAGGGATTGATTGAGGGCTCGCGCACCAACCAGCGCAGGGGCGCGACTCCCTTCATGATGTTCAGCGACACCACGCACGCACCGGAGTCACGGATGAATTCAGGGGTGGTACTCGACATGGCAGCTCTCTTTCGGTTGATGGACGATGCCGGCCCCATCGGCTGGTGGCTCAGTGTTCTGCGCGCAATTCGCTGAGCAGCCTCGGCGACAGAGTAGACGACGTGGAGGCGGTGTCCACCCACAGGCCCACGGCTGCGTCCAGTCTGCGGATGACATCGGCTGCGAAAAGGGTCACGGCAAACGTTCCCACCGCGGAACTCTTGTCCAGACCGGCCGTCGAGGTGGCCACGACCATATGGGTCACACCCTCAACGTCCACCAGTACCGGCTGAAAGGAACCCTGGCCTGGATCGATCGGTGTGGGTACTGCCAGGACGGTGGTCATCACTTCCCTGACAAGATGCTCGTTGCTGTCCTCGCCTCGCTGGACCTCGCTGGCGATCAGGTCAATCGCGTCGCTGCTTTCCATCTGCACCCCTCGACCCTGCCTGGAAGGTCCATCGATTGGATACACTACCGGAATGCTGACCCTCCCCGAGAGCCAGGGCACGTATTTCCGCAAGATCATGACCTGGAAGTTCGTACCGCTCGGCATCGTGCTGGGCGGACCGGTGGCGGTCAGCGTGTCGATGGCCAACCACCGTGTCGGCATGGTGAGCGTGATCGGCGTCGCCGTCGGGCCGGTCCTTTACCTTTTGATGAACATTCTGTTCATCTCTTTCACCCTCAGGGAAGAACAGAAACTGCAGGAACGCCTGGACGCCTGCCAGCGCGCCGCCGCCCCCTCGGCTCAGTTCCCGGCGGGCGCAGCGGGCTGGAGCAGTGCCCCGGAGCGGCGCCTGGCTGCGGCTTGATCCGCATGATCCCGCGGTGGCGCTCTTTGATCTGCACGCCACTCCGACTGATCATCACCAGGCGGGCACTGACCCCGCACCGTCCAGGGCCAACCCTTCACTAGCGAGGTCTCGCCGGGGCGGGCAGGTATTGGCGTCTGCCCCTGCTGGCCCTGGTGGCGGCGACGCTCGTCAGCTGCGTGGCGATGATCCTCCTGGCCGGCTGACCGACTCAGCTGAAGCCGCCCGGCTGGATCCCCTTGCGTCGAGCGGAGGGAGCGAGCAGGCTGGAAGAGACGACCCGACATCGAGGAGGATGACATGACTCAACGCATCGTGGCCAACATCTGGTGCAATCGGACGGCGGAGGAGGCCGGCGCGTTCTACGCCGGAATCTTCCCCCGCGCCTCGTCCCGGGTGACAGCCCGGTATCCCACCGAAGGCCTCCTGGACTTCCAGCGCGAGTTTGCCGGGGAGCCACTCACGGTGGAGGTCGACCTTGACGGCTACCGGATCTCACTGATCAACGCCGGGTCGGAATTCCGCCCGAACCCAGCCATCTCGTTCCTACTGAATGCGGATCCGCTGCGCTTCGGCGGCGACGAGGCTGCTGCCCGCGACTGGATCCACCAGACCTGGACCCTGCTTGCCGAGGGTGGGACTGCACTCATGGCACTCGGCGAGTATCCACAGAGCCCACTGTACGGCTGGGTCGAGGACCGCTACGGGGTGAGCTGGCAGCTCATGCTGACCGCCCCCACCGGTGTACCCGCACCGGCCATCATCCCCGTGCTGGTGTTTGGCGGTCCGGTGCAAAACAGCGCTCGCGAGGCGATCGACCTCTACACTGGCCTGATTCCTGACTCAGCCCTCGGACGCATCGTCGAGTATCCGGCCGTCGGCGGGCCCGCTGTGGACGACCTCGAAACGGACGGGACGGGGGCCGCCGGATCCGTGATGTTCGCCGACTTTTTCCTGGCGGGGCAGGCCTTCGCCGCGATGGACTCCCGCGTTGCCCAGGACTTCACCTTCACGCCGGGGCTCTCGCTGCAGATCGACTGCGGCAGCCAGGACGAGATCGACCACCTCTGGGAGGCGCTGAGCACGGTACCGGAGGCCGAGCAATGCGGCTGGCTGGTGGACCCCTTCGGCGTGAGCTGGCAGGTGGTGCCCGCAAACATGGACGAGCTCATGGAACGCCCTGATGCCTTCCAACACATGATGGCCATGAAGAAGCTGGTGATCGCGGACTTCTGAGCCACGGTTGGCACCAAGTTCCCGGCGTCAGCTGGAGAAATTCCGGGAAACACAGAAAGGCCCCGCCATGGTCAGAAAAATATGACGATGGCGGGGCCTTCCCCTGCCAGAGCTACTAGCTCCAGGAGAGAGGGTTCTTGGTGTACTTATTGTCCGAGTACTTGGCATAGGAATGCATGGAATCCTGATAGGTCACCCCAGTGACGGCATCGCCACCCGGTGCCAGGAAGACACTGCAGGCAGTTGCCTTGGCTCCTGCGGGGATCGTCAGCGCGTCACCCTTGCCGCTGGTCTTGAAGCTGGTCGAATCACACGTTCCCATCGTGCCAAACACGATGAGCTTGGTAGCCGATGAACCGTCCTTGAGCGTCGCATCGATGCTCGGGCTGCTGCTCATCCCCAGCGAAATCCCGCTCACCGTGAGCACCTCAAGGTCAACGAACACGTAGTACGGCGTCTGCCCGGCATATTTGGCGGAGTCCTTCAGTGCCTTGAGATCGTCAGGGCTACCGGCCACCACCTTGGTCACCGTCATCGACAGCGTTGCTGAAAAGTACTTAGGGTCCGAAGGGTCCTTGCTGCTGGTGGCAGAAATGGTGGCCTTCTGACCAAACTTGAGCTTGGATCCGGGTGCTGTCACATCTGTGGGCGCAGCCGCACCACCCGTCTGAGCGCCGGTGGAAGATGACGTGCTGACAGCGGAGCTCGACTGGGTGGACGAGCTGGTGGGGCTGGCCTGGCTGCTGGAAGGGCTTGGATCTGCTACAGGATTCACCGGCGTGCAGGCACTGATGCCCAGGGCCAGAACGAGTCCTGCGCCGATCGCGACAGCGCCTTTGATGGCGTGATGCATGATGGCGGTCTCCTCAAAAGATACGAATGCGCGCGAGTCAAAAGCCATCGTATAGATTTTTTAGAAGAAAGTCATACCTTAACTGTGTATGACATATCTTCATCCTATCCTCGGGGATTACCCTTGGGGATTGACAGCGCCCGGGGTTCAACCCCAGGAGATGGGGCTGTGAAGGTACCGGTTATCCTCAAGGTTCGGATAGTTGTGCAGATCGTCCTTGTAGGTGGCACCAGTGAGGGCATCTCCCGCAGGGGCCAGAAAGACGGTACAGACCACAGACTCTGCACCGACTGCATGTGTGTAGCTGTTACCCTCCGGGACCGTCGGAAAGGCCTTGTAGGGACAGGTTGGCAGCTCATCACCCCAATCGAGCTGCGAAGCGACCGATCCGTCAGCCAGAAGACCAGAAACCGCCGCGGTATCCAGAAGCCCCAGATTGTCGCCCTTGGTGCTGATGATCTGCATGTTCACATAGACGTAGTAGGGCGTCTGACCGCTATACCGCGCGGAATTCTTCAGCACCAGCAGATCGGCTGGATTGCCAGCCACAATTCTGGAGACCGTCATCGACAATGTGGCTTCGAAGTATCCGGAATCCGATGCTGGCAGCACACTATTGGCGAAAACCAGGGCCTTCTCACTCAACTTGAGCCGGGCACCAGGAGGCGTGAGGGTACTGGGTACCGGACCGTCCGCCACCGGCAGGCTCTGGCTGGGGCCAGCACTGGCGTTGGCTCCGGGGGAGGGAGCGGCCGATGACGCAGCGGCCGATGACGCAGCCCCACTGACAACAGGAGAGGACGGAGCTGGCGCTGGAATGACCGGTGAGCAGGCACTGAGCATCAGAGACAGGACGAGCCCGGCACCCAGGAGGAAACGGACTCTGATCGGTCTGGCCATGGCGGAAGGTCCTCTGAATCTGACAGGAAGGCTCGGTATAAGCCATCGTATAGACTTTCAGATTTTCTGTCATTCTCGAGGAACTTACACGCGTGTAAGTTATACCCAACTGTGCACAAGTCTGTGGATAACTCGGGTGGAAAAGACCGTGGAACCCGTCGTTCCAGGGGTGTTATTCAGAAGACGTACTGCAGAGAAATCGCATGCAGAGCGGGAATCTTCCACAGGGTCAGCGCCAGCAACAGCACCAGCACGCCGATCACGGAGGCCGCCTGGAGCAGCTTCTGTGAAGCTCCTGGCTTGGCATAGATCATGCCTGCCGTGACGAGTGCCCCGCCGATCAGCCCACCCACATGGGCCTGCCAGGCGATCTGCGCCCCGGGCAGAAAAGCGATTGCACCATTGATCACCAGTAGGATCACCACCTGGCGGATATCGCTGCGCCGTTTGAGCTGAAGAACAAAGAGCGCACCGAAGAGGCCGAAAATGGCACCCGAGGCACCTACGACCGCCTGCCCGGGGGCGGCGAGAAGGAGCACTGCGACTGAACCGGCCAGGCCGGAGACCAGGAAAATAGTCAGGAACCGCAATCTGCCAAAGACCGGCTCCAGCGCTCGCCCCAGAACATACAGGGCGTACATGTTCAGGAAGAGATGCGGAATGAAATCCTGCGAGTGCACAAACACCGAGGTGAGCATGCGCCACGGCTGGGTTTCGGTGGTGACCGGCGCATACAGCAGGACGCCGGCGACATCGAGCTTCGGAATCCACTCGGCGGCATAGATGATCACGCAGATCGCGATCAGCGTGTAGGTAACCACAGGGCTTCCGCCACGAGCGATCGAACCGACCAGTGTGCGTTTCTGCGGTGCGGTCCGGTTCGCCTGCCGGACGCAGTCCACGCACTGGATGCCCACGGCGGCGGGACGCTGGCACTGAGTACAGGCCGGACGCCCACATCGCTGGCACCGCACATAGGAAACCCGATCCGGGTGGCGTGGGCAGACAGGTACTTCCCCGCCCACGCCCCCGGATGCGGAGGTTCCGAAGCTCACCGTGTGTTTAGAGCTGTTCGACGGTGATGGATTCAATCACCACGTCATCGACGGGCTTGTCTCCACGTGCGGTGGGAACACCTTCAATGGCGTCCACCACGGCCTTGGACTCCTCGTCGGCAACCTCGCCGAAGATCGAGTGCTTGCCCTGGAGCCAGGTGGTGGGAACAGTGGTGATGAAGAATTGTGAACCGTTGGTCCCGCGGCCACCCTGGATCCCGGCGTTCGCCATCGCCAGCTTGTAAGGCTCGGTGAAGTCCAGCTCGGGGCTGATCTCGTCATCGAACTGGTAGCCCGGGCCACCCACACCGCGGCCCAGAGGATCGCCGCCCTGGATCATGAACTGACGGATGATCCGGTGGAAAATCGTTCCGCTATACAGCGGGTCCGTGCTCTTCTCACCCGTAGCCGGGTTGGTCCACTCCTTCTCTCCTGTGGCCAGGCCGACGAAGTTGGCCACAGTCTTGGGCGCATGGTGACCAAACAGGTTCACCCGGATGTCGCCGTGATTGGTGTGCAGGGTTGCTCGTGCAGTCGCTATTGCAGTCATGGTCCGATTGTTTCATGGTCGTCACTGCACGGGGATCGTCCTTCAGACGGATTCACCTGACGGCGAAGACTCGCCCGGCCCTTGCCGCTGGACGTAGGCTAGGGAGAATGAGGGCCGAAAGGACCCCCCTGCATCACGGACGTGGGGACCACGGAGACTGATCTGGAGGCAACGGTGAAAAAGGTAGAACAACTCAGCAAAGAACTCGGTGACGCCCTGACGGATAGTCCCGAGAACCTCACAAAAGCGGTCGACGCAGCCAAAGACTGGGCTGGACCTCAGGTGGAGGCTGTTCGCCAATGGGCCGAGCGCAGCATCGAGACCGCTTCCCCCAAGGTCCAGGAGGGTTTGCGCAAGGCGGCTCAGTTCACCTCAGAAGGCGTGGCCACGGTGACGCCGAAGATCCAGGAAGGTCTGGAGAAGTTCGGCCCCAGGCTCTCCGACGCCGTGGACGATGCCGCCCCCAGACTGGCCGAAGCCCTCGAGAAGGCGACTCCCGCTCTGCAGTCTGCCAAAGACCGCGTGGTGACCGAGTACCTGCCGCTTCTTTCCGACAGGCTCGGCGAGGCGGCCGTCATCGTCGGCAAGGCTCTGGACACGGCGGCTGAGAATGCCGGTGCCGCTGTGGAGGCTGCCGGCCCGGCTTTGCACGATGCGACCGCCGGTGCCGTCAGCAAAGCCCAGGAGGCCGGTGCTGCAGCCGCCTCAACACTGCACTCCGTCGGTCACAGCGTCGCTGAATCCGTTGCAGAGTCGGCCTCCACCGTCTCTGCAGCAACCGCACCGCTGCTCGAGGAAGGCAAGAAGCTGGGCCGGAAGGCGGGCAAGGCTGCTGCACGGGCTGCCAAAGCCGCCCAGGCAGAGGCCGCCGCCGCGGCTACGCAGGCCGGTAAGAAGTCCGGCGCCAAAGGCTGGCTGGTGGTGGGCGTGATCAGTGCGGCTGTGGCCGCTGGCGTCGCCGTGTGGCGCGCCTCGCGACCCCTCGAAGACCCGTGGAAGACTCCCGTTCCGGTGAAAGAGCCGGCTGCTTCCGCGCCGTCATCGCCAGCTGGTGACGAGCCTGCGGAGAAGACCACGCAGCGACTTGTTCCCAAGGCAGAGAAGACCGCCGCTCCGACCACCGACACCACGCCGGAGGCGGCTTCCGCTGCGGACGCTGAGAGTACGCCGCCGCCCGTTCCGGCAGCACCTCAGGCCCCCAAGCACGCTTCCAGCCCTGATTCTTCGGACACCGATGCTGCTGGGGAGACGAGTGCTACCTCCGGGGAAGACTCCGTCGCTCCGTCAACACCGGCCAAACCGAAGGCTCCTGGCACCGCTCCATCCATCAAGCCCTCAGATCTCGCGAAGCAGTCGGCTCCGGACAATCCGCCTGCAACGGACCACCAGAGCTGACGCGCCTTCTGTAACTAACCTTCCACTCCAAATCTGGGTCTGCGGCAGGGGTGATGTCCCCCCTGTCGCAGACCCAGATGCTAAGTTTGTCCTGATGCCTGACCTAGCCGCTTTTGGCCACCCGACGCATGGCCCCGGCCAGTCCCGTTCTGGTCCGTCCCGTAGTCACCCCACGGTGGCGATCGTCATTCCGGCGTACAACGAGGAAAGCGTGATCCGGCAGTGCCTGATCGCCGCGATTTACCAGTCTGTTCCGGCGGACGAAATCATTGTGGTGGACAACCGCTCCACCGACTCCACTTGCGCCATCGTGGAGCAGATGCAGCGCGAGTACCCGGAAAGCCCCCTCAGGCTGTTGCATCAGAACGAGGAACAGGGCCTCATTCCGACCCGCAATTTTGGTCTGGATCACGCCAGTTCCGACGTCCTGGGCAGAATTGATGCCGATTCCGTGGTGGAGCCGGACTGGGTGGAGCACGTTCAGCAGGCCTTCCAGGACTCGTCGGTGTCTGCTGCGACTGGCCCCGTGGTCTACTACGACATGCCGATGCGGCGCTTTGGGCTCAAAGCAGATGACAAGATGCGTCAGTTCATGCTCAAACTTGCCAAACGGCAGTACCACTTTCTCTTCGGCTCCAATATGGCGCTGCGGCGCAGCGCCTGGGAGCAGATCCGCGGCGAGGCCTGCCGGGATGAAAAGGATGAGATGCATGAGGACATCGATCTGTCCCTGCACCTGGCGGCCCATGATCTTCGCGTGCAGTACGTTCCCGCCATGGTCAGCGGTATGTCCGCCCGCCGCCTGGAGGATTCCCCCAGAGACTACCGCTATTACGTGACCCGGTTTGAACGCACCTATAAGGCGCACAACGTCAATAACCTGGCGTTGAAGGCCCCGATGGTGGTCTTCTTCTCTGTGTACTTCCCGGCCAAGATTCTGCGCGCCATGCACACCTCCAGCGTCAGCCAGCACAGTCGGCGTCTCTGGCGACGCTGAGCGTCCAACGCCTCAGACTTTCGGCGTCCTGCTCTGCTGACGAATGACGACGGCCAGCCCGGCCACGATCAACACCAGCCCCACGTAGGTTCCGGCTGGTAGCCGTTCACCGAGGAACAACGCGGCCAGCAGTGCGGCCCCCGGGATTTCCAGCAGGATCAGCATCGACACCACAAGGGCTCCCAGGCTGGCCAGCAGGTAGTTGAAGACGGAGTGACCCAGTATCTGTGCCACCACCGTCACGGCCAGGATCCCGATCCAGGCCACGGGCGGGAAGTCCACCAGCGATACCCGGAAACACAGGGCAAAAATCACCAGAAACAGCGCGCAGGCGCCGTAGCACAGCGTCGTGTACACCCCGGTGCTCAGGGTGGACCGGGCTCTGGCTCCCGCGAGGGTGTAAGCCGCAGCAAACACACCACCGGCCACCCCTAACAGGTCGCCCAGAAGCGCCTTGGAGGAGCCTCCCAGGTCCAGGCCGGTAATGACCAGGACGCCGGCTACCGCCAACAGCAGGCCCAGGAAGATCGCCGGCGCCTGCTTCTGACCGCGCATGAGGTGGAAGAGCACAATCCAGGCGGACTGCAGACAGACCAGGGCGGTGGCCCCGGCGACAGAGGTCAGTTGCAGGGCGGTGATGAAACAGGCGAAGTGCAGGGCCAGAACCCCGCCAGCCACCAGGCACCAGAGCGTCTCCCTGCGGTTCAGCTGACGGAACCCCTGACGCTCCCTCACTACGGCAGGAACTCCCATCAGGACCGCACCCAGCGCATTGCGCCAGAAAGCGATGGCCAGCGCCGGAGCTGCGGTGGCTGCCATGATGGGCCCGGACGCAGCGACACCCAGAACGGCGATCGCAGCAAGGAAGGCGTTCATGACTGCACCGTGGTCACTGCAGGAGTCCTAGCATCACATGCCTCAGTTCTCGGGCCAGGGTGGTCGGCAAGGTTGGCTGTCGCATACCGGCCCAGGACACAACAAGGGGTTCCTGGATATCCAGGAACCCCTTGATCGGTGGAGGTAAGGGGACTCGAACCCCTAACCCCCTGCTTGCAAAGCAGGTGCGCTACCAATTGCGCCATACCCCCGAGGAGGATACTCAGTCCACGTGATCCGTGGCCTGAGCCCATATTTCTTTGCGCTGGTTGGAATCCAGCCACTTTTTGCGGAGTACGACGACTCCAGCCAGAACCACAGCCAGAATGATCACTTTCTTCATGGTGACCTCCCTCGGCGAGTGGTTCAGTGGGCGTACCAGGACTTGAACCTGGGACCTCTTCGTTATCAGCGAAGCGCTCTAACCGCCTGAGCTATACGCCCCCGACCCTTGCGGGCCGAGATAAAACATTACATCATGCCCCGACAATCATCCAAAACAGACGATCACTCTTAGTCGTCAGTCAGGGTGACCCCGATGCCGCCGACCAGGGTGGCCGAGATGTTGTACAGAACGGCGGAGAGCAGCGACAGCGCGGTCAGCAACACAACATTGACCACCGCGATGATCGTGGAGAAGGCCGCCACCTGACCGATCGAGAGGTACTGCTTCACATCGAACGGAGTCCCGTTGCTGCCCTGGAAGTCGACCAGCAGAGCGTTGATCTGGTTGAAGACTCCGGTCAGGTCCAGCACCGTCCACAGCACGATCGCGGCAACCACGGTCACAATGCCCAGGGCCACCGACAGCAGGAACGCCATCTTCAGCACCGACCATGGATCGATCCGGGAGACCTGCAACTTGGCCCGGCGGACCTTGGCCGTCGGTGCAGGCTTAACCAGTGCGGGCCGCTTGGCTGCGGTCTGAGCTGCCGTGTTCACCGGGGCCGGACGCTGCGGCGGCTTCGCGGGTGCACTGACCCTTGGCGCAGCACTGGGCTTCGGCTTCGAATTATTCGTGCTCAATCGGTGCCTCCTCGACATCGCTCTCAGTCACGCCAGGCGTGTTCTGGTCTTGGATCAACGGTACTTCATCCGCACTCATATCTTCTGCGGCGGCCTCAATCCCGGCTTCCACGAGCTCTTCTTCCAGAACCTCGAGTTGTTCCAAGCCACGTTCTGAGTTTCGCGCCACCTCAATGATCCGGTCGTTCTTGTCCGGCTTGGCAAAGATCACGCCCATGGTGTCACGGCCCTTGGCAGGAACTTCGTTCACGTTCGAACGCACTACCTTGCCGCCCTCCATAACCACCAACACTTCATCGTCTTCCTGCACGATGAGCGCACCGACCAGATCCCCGCGGTCCTCCACCAGTTTGGCAACCTTGATGCCCAGGCCGCCTCGTCCCTGGGTGCGATATTCCTCCACCGCGGTCCGCTTGGCGTAGCCGCCCTCGGTGACGATGAACACGAAGGATTCATCCGTGACGACGTCGGCAGCCAGAAGCTCGTCATCGTGACGGAACTTCATGCCGGTCACACCGGAGGTCGCGCGGCCCATGGGACGCAAGGCATCGTCGTCGGCCGTGAAGCGGATCGACTGGCCCTTGCGGGAGACCAGTAGCAGATCATCGTCCTCGGAGACCAGCTGGGCGGAGACCAGTTCATCCCCGTCACGGAGGTTGATTGCGATCACCCCGGCGGAACGGTTGGTGTCGTAGTCCTCCAGCCGCGTCTTCTTCACCAGACCCCGCTGGGTGGCCAACACCAGGTACGGCGCCTGCTGGTAGTCCCGCAGGTCCAGCACCTGGGCGATCTTTTCGTCCGGCTGGAAGGCCAAAAGGTTCGCCACGTGCTGACCCTTGGCATCCCGGCCCGCCTCGGCCAGCTCATAGGCCTTGGCCCGGTAAACCCGGCCCAGGTTGGTGAAGAAGAGCAGCCAGTGGTGCGTGGTGGTGACGAAGAAGTGCTCGACGACGTCGTCCCCGCGCAGCTGGGCACCCTTGATGCCCTTGCCGCCACGGTGCTGCGAGCGGTAGTTATCGCTCCGGGTGCGCTTGACGTAGCCGCCGCGGGTGATCGTGACGACCATTTCCTCTTCAGGAATCAGGTCCTCAACGCTCATGTCTCCGTCGTAGCCGAGCAGAATCTGGGTGCGGCGGTCATCACCGAACTTGTTGCTGATCTCCGCCAGCTCCTCGCTGACCAGGGTGCGCTGACGCTCCTCGGAGGCCAGGATCGCGTTGTATTCAGCGATTTCGAGTTCCAGCTTTGCGTGCTCGTCCTGAATCTTCTGCCGTTCCAGGGCGGCGAGCTTACGCAGCTGCATGTCCAGGATCGCGTTCGCCTGAAGATCGTCAATGTTCAGCAGGGTCTTCAGGCCGTTGCGGGCCTCTTCACCAGTAGCCGAACGGCGGATCAACGCGATGACCTCATCCAGCGCATCGAGCGCCTTGAGCAGGCCGCGCAGAATGTGCGCCCGGGCCTCAGCCTCATTGAGCAGAAAGCGGGTGCGACGGACAATGACTTCCATCTGGTGGGTCACCCAGTGCCGGACGAAGCCGTCCAGGCTCAGGGTGCGCGGCACGCCGTCGACGATAGCGAGCATATTGGCGCTGAAGTTCTCCTGCAGCGAGGTGTGCTTGTAGAGGTTGTTCAGCACCACCTTGGCGACAGCATCACGCTTGAGCACGATGACGAGGCGCTGGCCGGTGCGGCCGGAGGTCTCATCGCGCAAGTCGGCGATGCCGGCGACCTTGCCATCCTTGACCAGCTCAGCGATCTTGATCGCCAGGTTGTCCGGATTGGCCTGGTACGGCAGTTCAGTGACCACGAGGCAGGTGCGACCCTGAATTTCCTCAACGTTGACCACGGCCCGCATGGTGATGGAGCCACGACCGGTGCGGTAGGCATCCTCAATGCCCTTATGGCCCAGGATCTGTGCACCGGTAGGGAAGTCCGGGCCCTTGATCCGCTGGATCAGGGCTTCCAGGAGTTCTTCCCGCGTGGCTTCAGGGTTCTTCAGGTACCACTGGACGCCATCGGCAACCTCGCGGAGGTTGTGCGGCGGGATGTTCGTCGCCATACCCACGGCGATGCCGGAGGAGCCGTTGACCAGCAGGTTCGGGAACCGGGCCGGCAGCACCACGGGCTCACGGTTCTTGCCGTCATAGTTGTCCTGGAAATCGACGGTGTCCTTGTCGATATCCCGGACCAGTTCCATGGCCAGCGGCGCCATTTTGCATTCGGTGTACCGCGGAGCGGCCGCGCCGTCGTTGCCCGGCGATCCGAAGTTCCCCTGGCCCAGAGCGAGCGGATACCGCATGACCCAGTCCTGGATCAGACGTACCAGCGCATCGTAGATCGCGGTGTCACCGTGCGGGTGGTACTGGCCCATGACCTCGCCCACCACACGTGCACACTTGTTGAAGGCGCGGTCCGGCCGGTAGCCGCCGTCGTACATCGCATAGATGACGCGCCGGTGCACCGGCTTGAGGCCGTCCCGCACATCCGGCAGGGCACGGCCCACAATGACCGCCATGGCGTAGTCCAGATAGGACTGCTGCATTTCAGTCTGTAGATCAACCTGTTCAACCCGGTCGATTACGCCGCCATTTTCCTCAGACATAGTTCACTTCGCTTTCGTTGCAGCACGTCACAGGCCTAGATATCAAGGAACCGCACGTCCTTGGCGTTCTGCTGGATGAAGTGACGGCGGGATTCGACGTCCTCTCCCATCAGGACGGAGAAAACCTGGTCCGCTGCCGCGGCATCGTCCATGGTGACCTGCAGCAGGGTGCGGTGGTCGGGGTCCATGGTGGTGTCCCAGAGTTCGGTGTAGTCCATTTCACCCAGACCCTTGTAGCGCTGGATGCCGTTGTCCTTGGGGATCCGGTAGCCCTTGGCCTGTCCGCGGACCAGCGCCTCATCGCGTTCCCGGTCGGAGAACACGTATTCGTGAATCGCATTGGACCACTTGACGCGGTAGAGCGGCGGCTGGGCCAGGTAGACGTAACCGTGCTCAATCAGGGGCCGCATGTAGCGGAACAGCAGGGTCAGCAGCAAGGTGGTGATGTGCTGGCCGTCCACGTCGGCATCGGCCATCAGCACGATCTTGTGGTACCGCGCCTTCTGCACGTCAAAGTCCTCGCCGATGCCGGCGCCGAAGGCCGTGATCATGGCCTGAACCTCGGCGTTGCCAAGTGCCCGGTCCAGGCGGGCACGCTCCACGTTGAGGATCTTGCCACGCAGCGGCAGGATCGCCTGGGTCTCCGGATTGCGTCCGCGAACCGCGGAACCGCCTGCCGAGTCGCCCTCCACAATGTAGATCTCACTGCGCGAGGGGTCCTTGGACTGGCAATCCTTGAGCTTGCCTGGCATGCCGCCGGATTCCAGCAGGCCCTTACGACGGGTTGATTCGCGGGCCTTGCGGGCGGCGAGCCGCGCCTGGGCGGCCTGAATGGACTTGCGGATCACATCGCGTGCCGGGCCGGGGTTCCGCTCCAGCCAGTCCCCGAGTTCTTCGGTCACCACACGCTGAACGAAGCCCTTAGCCTCGGAGTTGCCGAGCTTGGTCTTGGTCTGGCCTTCGAACTGCGGTTCGGAAAGCTTGACCGAGATGACGGCCGTCAGGCCTTCACGGATATCGTCACCGGTGAGGTTGTCATCTTTTTCCTTGATGATGTTCTTCTCACGGGCGTACCGGTTGATCAGTGAGGTCATCGCGGCACGGAAGCCCTCTTCATGGGTTCCGCCTTCATGCGTATTAATGGTGTTGGCGTAGGTGTGCACGCTCTCCGAGTAGGAAGTCGTCCACTGCATGGCCAGTTCCAGAGCCATAGACCGCCCGCTGGAATCGGTGTTCTCGCTTTCGAAGGCAATCACCTCGGGGTTGATCACCTCGACCCGCTTGGAGGAGTTCAGGTAGGTGACGTAGTCCAACAGGCCGTTGTCGTATTGATACACCACCTGCCGGTGGGACTCCATGACCTCGGTGTTCTCGTCATCGCTGGCCAGCTCTTCTTCGCTAGGCGCGGCTTCGCGTTCGTCGGTGAGCGTGATGCGCAGGCCCTTGTTCAGGAAGGCCATCTGCTGGAACCGGGCGCGGAGAGTTTCGAAGTCGAAATCGACAGATTCGAAGATGCTCGGATCCGGATAGAAGGTCTGGGTAACGCCGGTTTCCTCCGTCGCCTCACCCTGGCGCAGACCGCCCACCGGTTTGCCGCCATCGGCAAAGGACTGGTACCAGGTGAAGCCCTGGCGCTTGACCCGGGTCTCCACCCGGGTGGAGAGAGCATTGACCACGGAAATACCCACACCGTGCAGACCGCCGGACACCGCGTACCCGCCGCCACCGAACTTACCGCCGGCGTGCAGGATGGTCATCACCACCTGAACCGTGGGAATGCCTTCGGTCGGGTGCATGTCAACCGGGATGCCGCGACCATCGTCCTCCACCCGAACGCCGCCATCGGCCTGCAGGGTGATTTCGATGTGCGTGCAGTAGCCGGCCAGCGCCTCATCCACCGAGTTGTCAACCACCTCGTAGACCAGGTGGTGGAGGCCTCGAGGCCCGGTGGAACCGATGTACATACCGGGACGTTTCCGGACGGCTTCAAGCCCCTCCAGAACCGTAATGTCACCGGCATCGTAATGGCCTTCGGCGGGAGTGGCCTCGACCGTGGTGACGGCTTCTTCAAGAACAGCAGCCTCGCTGCTCACTGCTGATTCTGGCGCGATCTCTGGATTGGTAGAAGACACAGGCGTGCTCGACCCTCTCACGTTGATGGATGTCACCTTATTCTACAGGATGGCCTTGCCTGGGCGCCTCTTCGGAGCCATGAAATGGCCATGGTTGGCGCAGAATGCCGGATAGAACGAATTTTTGAGCGCTCAGTTAGGTCCTATACGCCCCCCGGGGTCTCTGGAGCGGCTGTCTGCCGTTTTCCGGCGCTCAGCCGTAGGTGTCCCGGGGACCTCTTCCGTTGACCCGGCGTTGCCCCTTGGCCCAGTTGGGTGCGGTAGGGCCCAGCACCTGGATTCTGGTGACCACTCCTGATCCCAGCTCGGCCTCAAAACGTCCCAGCAGAGCTCCGGTCAGCAACCGCAACTGGGTGGCCCAGGTGGTCGAATCGCAACGAACCTGCAGAACCGTACCTTCGAAAGATTCCGGCTGGGCATGAGCTGCGATGTCCTCGCCCACCAGCGTGGACCATTGAGCCATGACGGAGCCGACGGCGACCGGTGCGGACCAGCCGCGCTCGGCCACCAGTCGTCCCACCACCTCGCCCAGATCCTGAGGGTCTCGTCCGATGTAGCGATCGATGGGCCGTCGGCGACGCGCGCGACGGGCCGAAGCATGCTCCGGCGTCGATGAGAACCCGAACCCTGCGGCGGCCCGGGCTGCGGCCCCGGTCAACCGGCGCTCCCCTCGTGATTCTGCGGACCGACGCACCCGGCCCAGTGCCGAGCGGGCGGCATCGACCGTCATCTCATCGGACGCCAGAGGCTCCTCCGCTGGCGAATCGCCGTCCACCCAATCACCTTCCACAGGGTCGGGCTGCTCAGGCTTCGGCGGCATCGGGTTCCACCTCCTCAGTGCCGGGCACTGGACTCTGATCCATGGATTCCTGGTCCGCCGATGTCTGCTCCACCACACCGAGGGCGGTCACCCGCACACGATCCCCGCGCAGCGAAGAAGGCACATCGCCCTCGACGGCGGCGGTGACCAGAACCTGCTCGGCTTCCGCCACGAGAGCAGCGAGCTTTGCCCTGCGCGAAGCGTCCAGTTCAGCAAAGACGTCGTCCAGAATGAGGATCGGATCGGATCCGTCCGTCGTCTGATCCTGGCGCAGGACGTAGAAACAGGCGAGCCGCAGGGACAGTGCAAACGACCACGTCTCACCATGCGAGGCGAAACCCTTGGCCGGAGCTGATCCGAGGATCAGAGCGAGCTCATCACGATGCGGTCCCACCAGGGTGATGCCGCGCTCCAGCTCACGCGGCCGGGCTGTCTCCAGAGCCTCCCGGTACCGCTGCGCCCATTCCTGCACCGACACAACATCCGGCGAAAGATCCTGCCCGGTTGCCTCCACCACCGCCTCGCCGTCATCGGACTCATCATCCTGATACCCGGCCAGGCTGGAGCGATAGTGCAGCTGCACTTCCTTGCTGCCATCCGTGAGGGCGGCATACGCCCGGCTCACCTGCGGGCGCAAAAGCTCCACGACGGCCAACCGCGCAACCAGCACCCGAGCGGCCTGCTCGGCCAGATGCTCATCCCAGACAGCCAGAGTCGCCTCAAACTCAGGGCCGGGATTGCGCCGGTACCCCTGGGATCGGGCGGATTTCAGCAGGGCATTGCGCTGTTTGAGAACCCGCTCATAATCGGCCCGTACACCGGCAAAACGCGGCGAGAGTGCCTGGGCCAGATCATCGAGAAAACGACGCCGGACCCCCGGGTCTCCCTTGACCAGCGCCAGATCCTCGGGGGCGAACAGCACACTGCGGCACAGGCCCAGAATGTCCCGGGCCCGCACCGGATTGGCCCGGTTGATCCGAGCCCGGTTGGCTCGCGAGGCGTTGATCTCCACCTCAAGGCTCAGTCGCTGTACTCCACGAACCAGGCTGGCCCGGATGATGGCGCGTTCCGCACCAAAACGGATCAGCGGGCCATCCTGGGAGACCCGGTGCGAGGACAGGGCACTCACGTAGCCCAGGGCCTCCACCAGGTTGGTTTTCCCCAGTCCGTTGGAGCCGATGAACACCGTGACTCCGGGCCGCAGGTGAAGATCAGCCTCGCGGTAGGACCGGAAGTCCGTCACGGCGAGCCGTTCCAGATACATTCCGGTCCCTCAGCCGCTAGTTGGCAGGTTTGGTGGCATGCCCACCGAATTGATGACGCAGGGCGGAGACCATGCGCATCTGGGGCGAGTTCTCCTCGCGGGAGGCGAAGCGCGCATAGAGTGCCGCGGTGATCGCCGGCATCGGAACCGCCAGCGCGATGGCTTCCTCAACCGTCCAGCGTCCTTCACCGGAGTCCTCGACGTAGTCGTTGATCGAGGCGAGTCCGGGATCCTCATCGAGGGCCTTGACCATCAGATCCAGCAACCAGGAACGCACTACGGTGCCCTTCTGCCAGGCGCGCAGAGTTCCCGGGAGATCTTTCACGATGTCCTTGGCGGTGAGCAGCTCGTAGCCTTCGGCGTAGGCCTGCATCAGGCCGTATTCGATGCCGTTGTGCACCATTTTGGCGTAGTGGCCAGCGCCGACACCGCCCACGTGGACAAAGCTGTCAGCACGTTCGCCCTCCGGACGCAGCGCGTCGAAGACCGGCATCAGGAACGCGATGTCCTCATCAGAACCGCCCGCCATCAGGCCATAACCGTTGTCCAGGCCCCAGATGCCGCCGGATACACCACAGTCGACGAAGCGGATGCCTTTCTCTGCCAGTTCGGCAGCGTGCTTCTGGTCCTCGGTGAAGCGCGAGTTCCCGCCATCGATCACCAGGTCTCCGGCCGTGAGCTTCTCGCGGAGTTCAGCGACCACGGCGTCGGTGATGGCACCGGAGGGAACCATGACCCAGATGATCCGGGGGGTGGGAAGTGCCGCAACCAGGTCGTCGATACTGGTCACATCGGCGACCTCGGGGTTGCGGTCGTAACCGGTGACCTCGATGCCTTTTTCGCGCAGGCGGGCCCGCATATTGAAGCCCATTTTTCCCAGACCGATGAGGCCGATATGCATGATGACTCTTTTCTGAAGGTGATGTGTCGGTGAAGAAAAGCGTGAAGGGCAGGATGGGGATGGTCGCTGAGCTGATCCCGAGGAAAGCTCTCTGACCAACGGTCCTATTGGTTGGGTAGGCGTACCGGCATCACCAGATAACGATAATCATCCTGGTCATCTCCACCGATCTCGTTCTGGGCCGTCATCATGGCGGGTTTAGGCGCCGAAGTGAAGGAGAACCGCACATATTTGCTGTCAAAGGCACCCAGTCCTTCACCCAGGAAGTGCGGATTGAACGCCACGGTGATGTCTTCCCCGGTCAGCGTTGATTCGAGCGCCTCGGAGGCCTGGGCATCTTCACCGGTTCCGGCGTCCAGGCTGACCTGACCATCGGTAAAGGCGAGCCTGACGGGAGTGTTCCGCTCCGCCACCAGGGAGACACGACGGACGGCTTCGATCAGTGCGGCGGTTTCCACCGCCGCGTGAATCGGCGTGCTCTCCGGGAACAGCGAACGGATCTTGGGGTAATCGCCGTCGACCAGCAGCGAGGTTGTCCGGCGTCCGCCGCTTTCAAAACCGATCAGGTCCGCCGAGTCAGACAGTGCCAGGCTGATGTCGCCGGCTCCGCCGAGCGTCTTGGCTACCTCGCCCAGGGTTTTCGCTTTGACCAGCACCGACGTCGAAATTCCAGGAGTCGCCGGTTTCCAGTGCAGCTCGCGCATCGCCAGCCGGTACCGGTCCGTGGCCAACAGGGTGATCAGGTCATCTTCGATTTCCATCTTGATGCCGGCCAGTACCGGGAGAGTGTCATCTTTGCTGGCTGCAACCCCCACTTGCGCCACGGCACGGGCGAAAGCATCGCCTGGAACGGTACCACTGAGCGAGGGCAGAACCGGCAACTCGGGGTAATCGGCATCGGGCATCGTCGCCAGGTTGAAGCGCGCATTGCGGCAGGTCAGCGTGACTTTGCTGCCATCGGTTTCCACCTCGACAGGGGCCGCTGGCAGGCTGCGACAAATATCAGCCAGGAGGCGTCCGGAGACCAGGATGGTGCCGGGTTCAGCAACATCGGCGGCAATTTCCAGGCGGGCGGAAATCTCGTAGTCAAAGCTGGAGAGGGTCAGCGTGCCGGCCTCCGCCTTGAGCAGCATGCCCGAAAGAACAGGCATCTGAGGTCGGGGAGAAAGCGACCGGGCCGCCCAGCTCACAGCATCGTTGAGAACATCCCGTTCAACTCGGAACTTCACGGAAGCGTGCCCCTTTTCTATGCGATCTGGCTGAGAGTCTGGAGCACATTTCCTGACAAATGGCAGAGAACGGCGTGACCACAGCGGTGCTGACCTTAGCTTAGCGGCTTGTCTGTGATCGATGCTCGCCGCTGCCAGAGGCGGCAGAGTTGGCAGAATTCGGCCTGGAGGGGTTCATGTTGTTTGAGGAACGAGGAATTTTTGGGATTTGTAGTGTTAATAACTGTTGTGGATACTGTGGATAACTCGTTCTGGCCGGGCTGAGCCTGCACAAATGCCTGTGGGGAAAGTGTGGGAAACCCGCTCACTCTCCACGCTGGCCTGTGCACAGTCCGGATGCCAATTTTTGTCATCAACAGTCAGAGTGAGGGTTGTGGACAGAAAATTGTTGTTCTGCACGCCTCGCCCCCAGGGAAGTCCACAGGGTGGTTTCGGGTGGTTTAGCCCTGACGTTGCTGCTGTTTGATCAGGTTGGTCAGCTCGGTGACCTGGTTGTAGATGGTCCGGCGTTCGGCCATGAGCTCACGGATCTTACGGTCGGCATGGATCACCGTGGTGTGATCGCGTCCGCCCAGTTCCTGACCGATCTTTGGTAGTGACAGATCGGTCAGTTCCCGGCACAGGTACATGGCGATCTGCCGGGCATTGACCAGGGTCCGTGTGCGCGACTTCGACTTCAGCTCGTCAAGAGTCAGCTTGAAGTAGGCCGCGGTCTGCGCGAGGATCGTCGTCGCGGTGATCTGCTGATCGCCGTCGTCTGAAATGAGATCCTTGAGCACTGACTCGGCCAGGCTGACATCCACCGGCTGACGATTGAGCGAGGCGAAGGCCGTCACCCGGATCAGTGCCCCTTCCAACTCCCGGATGTTAGTGGAGATTTTGGAGGCGATGTATTCGAGCACGTCATCGGGCGCTTCCAGGTTCTCGCCGATCGCCTTCTTACGCAGGATGGCGATGCGGGTTTCCAGCTCGGGAGGCTGAACATCGGTCAACAGGCCCCATTCAAAGCGTGAGCGCATCCGCTCTTCGAACCCTGAAAGTTGCTTGGGAGGCAAGTCTGAGGTGATGACGACCTGCTTGTTGTGGTTGTGCAGGGCGTTGAAGGTATGGAAAAACTCCTCCTGCGTCGCTTCTTTTCCGGAGAGGAACTGAATGTCGTCGATCAACAGGATGTCCACGTTGCGGTACGTGGTTTTGAAGCTCGTTCCCTCGTCGTAACGAATGGAGTTGATGAACTCATTAGTGAACTCTTCTGAGTTGACGTACCGGACCCGGATTCCGGAGTACAGCCGCCGCGCATAGTGCCCGATGGCGTGCAGAAGATGAGTCTTGCCCAGGCCGGAATCGCCATAGATGAATAGCGGGTTGTAGGCCTTGGCCGGAGCTTCGGCGACGGCGACGGCTGCTGCGTGGGCAAAGCGATTGGACTGGCCGATGACGAAGGTGTCAAAAATATATTTCGGATTGAGTCGGCCAAACTCATTGGAGGTGCTGGGTGGCGTGGGTTGTGGTCTCAGATCCTCTTCAACGGTCTCCTCAGCGAGCTGTTCACGCCGTTCTGGATCAGGCTGCGCGCGGGTACTTCCGGTGTTGGGGTTCCCCTCCGAGGGAAAATTTTCCTCATCGGCCAGGGGAGTCAGTTCAGCATCGACGCTGATGGCACACAACACTTCTGGCCCGAAGACCTGGCGCAGCGCTGCATCGAGCGGACTTTTCAGCTGAGTCTGCAGCACTTCCCGGGTCAACTCGTTCGGCACCGCGATCAGCAATGTGGAGCCGATGAGGCCCTGTGCGCGGGCCAGGGCAATGAATCCACGCTGACGCGGCGAGACGTTTTCGTCGTGTTCGAGCGCTTTCACTACCTGTCGCCAGGAGCTCGCGATATCGTCGAAGGTTTCCGCGCTCATGCGTTCTGGATCCTGCCTACCGTTGATTAGCTGCGTGCTCTGAGACTCGTCGTCATCCACAGACTTATACACAGCCGTGGATAAAGAGCCATTGCCTAAGCCTAGGTGAAGTTTGGTCGCCGTGGTAGCGAGATCGCGTGGGGCCGGTGCAGGGATGGTCCACAGTCCGGAATTGGATTTCCACAGGTGATGGAGGGGGCAGCAATCCACACCCTCCAGCGGCGGTGTTCCAGGGCTGGTTTGACTGGAGGCCTCCTGCTGGCCTAACGTTGCCTAGTCCTTTGTGCCTGTTTTCAGGCATCTGATCTACAGCCGCGCAGACCCGTAACTTCCCCAGTCGCTTTCGGTCTAGCGCACCGAAATCGTTGGAGTTGACCACCGTGAGCAAGCGGACCTTTCAGCCGAATAACCGCCGTCGTGCCAAGAAGCACGGTTTCCGTCTGCGGATGCGTACGCGTGCCGGCCGCGCCATTCTTTCTGCACGTCGCAGCAAAGGCCGCACCGAACTTTCCGCCTGAGTTGATCTGACGCCGGTTGGCGAGGGAACAGCAATGAAACTCCTTCAGGGTTGATTCGGTGCTTCCCGCCCAGCAGCGCATGCGTCGATCCGCAGAGTTCTCCACTACCGTCCGTTCCGGCGTCCGTTCTGGGCGCCGGAACTTGGTGTTATATACGCACGTTTCCTCAGAGGGTGCAGCTGGAGCGCAGGATCCTGCGCGTTTCGGCTTCATTGTCTCGAAGGCGGTGGACAAACGGGCAGTGCGACGGAATCTCGTCAAGCGGCGCTTACGTGCCATCGCAGCGGAACTCGACCAACCGCGTGGACTGACGGTGGTGGTTCGGGCCCTGCCGTCATCGGTACAGGCCAGCTGGGCAGAATTGGATCAGGATTTCCGTTCTGCCTGGTCGCAGAGCATGAAGAAGCTACGTTCGATGCCGTCGTCGAGCCAGCTGACACCCTCCTTACCCCTGACCGAGGGGCGAGACCGAACGGTGGAAGGACACAGCGATGAGTGAACATTCCTCAGCTCCTTCCCGCTCGTCCGCCCTGAAGCGGTTGGTGCGGCTGATTGTTGACCTGCCCAGGCTGCTGCTGATCGGTATTCTGCTGACGTACCGCTGGGCTATCTCGCCCCTGTATGGGCAGGTCTGCCGCTATTTTCCGAGTTGTTCGGCGTACGCACTGGAGGCTGTGACCTTACATGGCGCAGTGCGCGGCAGTTATCTCGCTGTGCGCCGACTACTGCGCTGCCACCCATGGAGTGCTGGGGGCATCGATCATGTCCCAGCGCACCCGCACCTTGATTTTGAACGGATTTCCAGTGCCGAGACGCCGCGGATTGTGATGTTGAATCACCCCGAGCGATACCTGGAAGACCGCCATGACCACGCACTACATCGTGCCGCCTGAGGCCTGACGAGGGGAACTTACTGACATGCCGGATATTCTTGGCACCATTCTGGTGCCATTCAAGTGGCTTGTTTCTGTCATCATGCTTGGCTTCCATGAGGGTCTGACCGCTCTGGGCATGCCTGGCGACAACGGCTGGACCTGGACGCTGTCCATCATCGGCCTGGTGCTGGTGATTCGCGCCGCACTGATTCCCGTGTTTGTGAAGCAGATCAAGGCACAGCGCGGTATGCAGGCACTGCAGCCGGAGATGAAAAAGCTTCAGCAGAAGTACAAGGGCAAGACGGATCAGATCTCCCGGCAGGCCATGTCCCAGGAGCAGATGGCGCTGTACAAGGCTCACGGCACCAACCCCTTCAGCGCCTGCTTGCCGATGCTGATCCAGATGCCCTTCTTCTTCTCCCTGTTCCAGGTGCTCTCCGGAGTCAGCCACGCAAGCCAGAACGCCCAGGGCATTGGTGCGTTGAGTCCCGAACAGGTACAGCAATTTGACCGGGCGGATATCTTCAGCGCACCGCTCTCGGCGGCGTTTCTTCCCCAGGTTCAGGGCGGTGACGTCAACGTCGCGGTGGTGGTTCTCTCCGTCATCATGATTCTGGCGATGATCGCCTCCCAGTTCATTACCCAGAAGCAGATCATGTCCAAGAACATGTCTGATGAGGCGATGGCTTCACCGTTCATGCGGCAGCAGAAGCTGATGCTGTACGTTTTGCCTCTGGTCTTCGGCATTGGTGGCATCAACTTCCCGATCGGTGTGCTGATTTACTGGACCACCACTAACCTGTGGACGATGGGCCAGCAGTTCTTTGTGATCCGCCGGATGCCGACTCCCGGTTCGCCCGCCTACCGTGAGTACCAGGAACGTCGCGTGGCGAAGGGCCTGCCGTTGCTGGGAGCTAAGAAGGTCGAAGAGCCGACTGAGGAAGTCGTGGAATCCAAGGGGCAGCGTGTGCAGCCTCAGCGCAAGAACAGGAAGAAAAAGTGATGAGCGCAGAGATTGAAACTGTGGAGACAGTGTCCGCTGACGTGGAAACCCCCGAGGTGGAGGAACAGCAGCCGAGCCGACTGGAAGAAGAAGGCGATCTGGCTGCCGATTATCTGGAGGAGCTGCTGGATATCGCCGATATCGACGGAGACATCGATATCGAGGTCCGCAATGGGCGTAGCTACGTCTCGATCCTTGCCGATCAGAAGAGCCGAGCGCTGGAGGCTCTGGTGGGTGCCGATGGGGAGACACTCAATGCCCTTCAGGAGCTGACCCGACTGACCGTGCTGGCTGCCACGGGCAACCGCTCGCGGCTGATTCTGGACATTCTGGGGCACCGCGAGCAGCGCGCTGGAGTGTTGTCCACCGTGGCCGAGGACGCCGCAGCGCGCGTGAAGGAAACCGGTGGCCCTGTTCACCTGGATCCGATGGGTGCTTATGAGCGGAAGCTGGTGCACGACGCCATCGCCGAGTTGGGTCTGATCAGTGAATCTGAGGGCGTGGGCCCAGCCCGGCATATTGTGGTCAAGCCCGCCAGCTGATGATGGACGATATGCAGGTTCCTCCGGCTCCGGATTCCGCAGGCCTGGTGTTCGGCGACCGCCTGGAGCTGGCCCAGCGCTATGTGACGCATCTCGCGACCTCGGGGATTGAACGGGGCCTGGTGGGCCCCCGTGAGGTGCCGCGGTTGTGGGAGCGCCATGTACTCAACTGCGCAGTCGTGGAGGAATTCATTGCCACTGGTTCCCTGGTGGCAGATGTTGGCAGCGGTGCGGGCCTGCCGGGTCTGTGCCTGGCGATTGCCCGGCCGGACCTGACCGTGGTGCTGATCGAGCCACTGGAGCGTCGGGTGCGCTGGTTGGAAGAGGTCGTTGAAGACCTTGGCCTGAGTGAGTCGGTCTTTGTGCTGCGATCTCGTGGCGAGCAGGCAGTGGATGAGGTCGATGCCGATGTGGTCACGGCACGCGCTGTCTCCTCACTTGACAAGCTAATTCGATTGACAATTCCACTTCTTCATGGACAGGGCGAACTTTTGGCCCTGAAAGGGCGCAGCGCTCAGGAAGAAGTGGATAAGGCGGCGAAGGCGATTCGTTCGATGGGTGGGCGGTCCGCAGAGGTACTGCAGGCCGGCAGCACAGTGTTGGAGGAAGTCACCACCGTCGTCCGCGTGGTGGTTGGCTGACACCCCCTATTGTGGTGTCGACGCGTGTAGCGGAGTAGCTCGTTTCTGGCGGATCGAGTGTTGGTGCGGGACATTCTGCCCGGTCTGATGCCTGGTCCGGCCAGTCCCTCGCATGAGAGGGTGCCGACCCGATAGGCTGGTTGCAGTAGAGGCGGATGCCAGTCAGTAGTTTTCCGCATGTTCCAGATGCGGCGGAGGTTTGTGCCAGTGGAAAAGGTCGATCGTCGGAGCTCCACGCTGGACGGATTGAGAGATGCGTTGAGCTCCTTAGTTAAGGCCAGACAGCCAGCCGCCAGGAAGAACGTCGACAATGTTTCACGTGAAACCGAACGGAGCCCCATGGACATGTCCGATGAGGATAGCCCCATTGCTCGCGAACTCAGGCTTGAGGCAAAGAGGCGCGAGCGTCTGGCCACCAAGGTCTTCCCGAAACCACCTGAGACCCGCATTCTGACTGTCGCCAACCAGAAGGGCGGAGTGGGTAAGACCACCACAACGGTCAATATTGCTGCCGCTCTTGCCGCAGCGGGCCTCAACGTCCTGGTGGTGGATATTGACCCGCAGGGCAATGCCTCGACCGCATTAGGGATCGATCACCGCGCTGAGGTGGAGAGCATCTATGACGTGCTGATCGATGATGTCCCGCTCGCGGATGTGGTCGCTGCCTGCCCTGATGTCGAGCGGTTGCTCTGTGCTCCGGCAACCATTCATCTGGCGGGCGCCGAGATCGAGCTGGTCTCTCTTGTTGCGCGGGAACAGCGGCTGAGTCGTGCGCTGGCCAACTACGCAACTTTCCGCGAGGAGCAGGGCCAGGAGCGTCTGGACTATGTGCTGATCGATTGCCCACCCAGTCTCGGCCTGCTGACAGTGAATGCATTTTGCGCCGCCCAGGAAGTACTGATTCCTATTCAGTGCGAGTATTACGCCCTGGAAGGGTTGAGTCAGTTGCTCAAGAACATTGAGATGATTCAGAAGCACTTGAACTCGAGACTGGTGGTGTCCACCATTCTTTTGACCATGTACGACGGACGGACCAACCTGGCTGCGCAGGTAGCCGCTGACGTCCGTAGTCACTTTCCCAATGAGGTGCTGGCTGCCGTCATTCCCCGTTCAGTGAGGATTTCCGAAGCACCCAGCTATCAGCAGACGGTAATGACCTATGACTCCTCCTCAACGGGGGCTCTGAGCTATCAGGAGGCCGCTGCGGAAATCGCTGAACGGGCCGTACTCGTTGAGTGAGCACCAGTCTGGGCATGAAATTGATCTTGGTGAACTGTAGAAGATGGGTGTAGAGATGACTGAGAAGCCACGTAGAGGTCTGGGCCGTGGATTGGGTGCGCTGATTCCACCCAGCGCGGCAGCGGAAGGCGATTCGCGAGGGTCTGCCAAGGGTGGCAGTCGCCCGGTGGACCTGTTTTTTCCCGAGGTGGAAAACAAACCTGTGCGCGAGACCGCACAGCGTGAGAGTGTTTCACGTGAAACGCTGCCGGGGTCGGAGCTGGTAGCAGTTCCGGGGGCCCAGTTTGCTGACCTCGATGTGGCACTCATTCACGCCAACCGTAAGCAGCCACGGTCCGTCTTCGATGAAGATGACATGGCTGAATTGGTTCATTCCGTACGCGAAATTGGCGTGCTGCAGCCGGTGGTGGTGCGTACCTCGCCAGACAGTGAGGGCCACTACGAGCTCGTCATGGGCGAGCGGCGACTCCGCGCTGCACGTGAGGCCGGTCTTGAGACCATTCCTTCCATCATCCGTGAGACCAGCGATAACGATCTGCTTCGTGATGCTCTTCTGGAGAATCTTCACAGAAGTCAGTTGAATCCTCTGGAGGAGGCTGCCGCCTATTCGCAGCTGCTGGAGGACTTTGGCACGACTCATGAGGAGTTGGCAGACCGGATTGGGCGTTCTCGGCCGCAGGTCTCCAACACATTGCGTCTGTTGAAGCTGCCCCCGGTGGTGCAGCGAAGGGTTGCGGCTGGTGTTTTGAGTGCTGGGCACGCCCGAGCACTCCTGGCGCTTCCCGACGCGGAGGCGATGGAGCGTCTGGCGCAGCGTATCGTGGCGGAAGGTTGGTCCGTGCGTGCTACAGAAGAGGCAGTGGCCCTCTTTGATGCCGGTGCGAGTCCTGTAAAGACGCGCCGCGAGCCCACAGCGCGTCATGAGCGCCTCGATTTTCTGGCCAATAGCCTGGCCGACCGCCTTGATACCAGCGTGAAGATTACCCTCGGCGCGCGCAAAGGTAAGGTCAGTATTGAGTTTGCCTCGGTGGAGGACCTCAATCGGATTATGGGTGTGCTAAACGCTCAGTAGTACTGCGCGGGAGTAGATCGGAGGCTTCCGGTTAGACGCAAAAGGAAGGGCCGGCGTTTCACGTGAAACACCGGCCCTTCCTTTTGCATCTGGTTACGCGATGTAGTCCGCGAACTCCTTTTCGAAGTACTGCTTGGGCCGCGCGCCCACCACGGTGGACTTCACTTCGCCACCTGAAAACAGGTAGACAGCCGGAATCGAGGTAATCCCGAACTCAGCGGCAATACGTGGATTGTCATCGACATTGATCTTGACGACCTTGATCTTGTCGGCGTGATCCTCACCGAATTCTTCCAGGATAGGCCCCAGCTTGACGCAGGGGTGGCACCACTCGGCCCAGAAGTCGACCACCACAGGGGTGTCAGAGGCAAGAACGTCTGCAGCGAATGAATCATCGGTGGTGTTGATGGTGTTGCTCATGAATGAACCTTTCGAAGATGGCGGGACGGATGTTCCGACGGCAAAACGTCAGAGGGTGGCAGAGGTGGCAAGTTCCACGTCATGGTCGGAGACAGAGGATTCCTGAGTGGCCAGGAAGTGTTCGACGTCCAGGGCCGCGACACAGCCGGAGCCGGCAGCGGTGATCGCCTGGCGGTAGGTGGGATCGACCACGTCACCAGCAGCAAACACACCCTCAACGCTGGTGCGCGAAGAGCGGCCTTCCACCGCGATTGTGCCCTGGTCGGTGAGATCCAGGATGCCCCGGAACAGGTCCACCCGGGGGTCATTGCCAATGGCGACGAAAACGCCGGTGACCGGCAACTCGGAGGACTCGCCGGTGACGAGATTGCGCAGCGTCAACGAGGAAACCTTGGCATCACCGGTAATGCCGGTGACCTCGCTGTTCCAGATGAAGCGAATCTTGTTGTTGCTCAGTGCGCGCTCCTGCATGATCTTGGAGGCGCGGAGTTCACCGCGGCGATGGATCACGGTCACCGAGCGGGCAAACTTGGTCAGGAAGGTGGCTTCCTCCATGGCGGAGTCCCCACCACCGACGACGGCGATGTCCTGATCCTTGAAGAAGAATCCGTCACAGGTGGCACACCAGCTGACGCCGCGACCGGAGAGGCGCTTCTCGTCCTCAAGGCCGAGTTCGCGGTAGGCCGAGCCGGTGGAGACGATGATCGACCGGGCCGAGTAGGTGTCCCCGCCGCCAGTGGTGACGGTCTTGACTGGACCTTCGAGCGAGACCTCGGTGACGTCATCGTACTCAACCTGGGCACCAAAGCGCTCAGCCTGCTTCTGAAGGCTTTCCATCAGGTCCGGACCCTGGACGCCCTCGGGAAAACCGGGGAAGTTCTCTACCTCGGTGGTGTTCATCAGCTCACCACCCGCGGTGACTGAACCGGCGATAATCAAGGGATTCAGGTTGGCACGAGCCGTGTAGATGCCAGCGGTGTATCCCGCCGGTCCTGAACCGATGATGATGACATCCCGAACCTGCTCGGTGGTGGGATCAATGCTCACGAAGAACCGCTCCTCTGGTGACAGCGGCCCTGGACCGCTTTGGTGTACTTGGTGAACGCGGTGTCTGGCGACGCTATTCCATTGCCACCGGACACCGCGACCGTTCCTACCAGAGTACGTGAGGAAGCGCTGGCTGATCCGAGTACTGCTACAGACGGGCTACTTGACGGTAATCTCCGAGATTTTCAGTCCGTAGGGGTAGTTCTGTGCGGACTGAAGCTTGGGCAACTCAGTGAAGTTGAGGAAGACGTACTTGGCCTGGGTTCCGCCGGGAATTGCGACAGTGATGTCCGGACCGGTGAAGCTGCTGGGGCTGACCACCTTGGCGGCATCGAGGGAGGGTGTGTCACTGACAAGCACCTCGAAAGCCCCGCCGCTGCCGCCCTGCTGGCTCAGCGTCACCGAGTGGAGGTCTGCCCTGGCCTGCAGCTCCACCACCAGAACAACGCTCTTGGCCAGGCCGCCAAACTTGGGATTGGCGAATTCGTAGCTCAACCAGGTGGTGGCTGGATTACCGTCGTATAGCGCGCTGAGCTTGCTGTCCGGGCGTTCCGCGACGCCCTGGTCCCCACCGACCGCCTGCACGGTCACTCCGGCGATCACGGGGGCCACTACCGGGGTGCCGGAATTGCTGCCGCTGGCCCCAGGCGTCGACTGCTGCGCCACCGGGGAGGAGCTGCTGGAAGGCTTGGAACCCATCAGGTTGCCAATGGTGCTGGCAGCGAAGACGATGGCGGCCAACAGTACCACCACCAGGATCGCGCCCACCAGCCAGCGTCCGCCGCGGGGAGCATTGGCCTCGTCGTCGTCGTATTCCGGCTCCGAAGTGGCCGGTGCCGGGCGCGCCTGATCCAGGGGGGTACTGAGCCAGGCGTCCTTGGCTCGGGCCGAGATGCTGGACGTCGAGCTGGCGGCTGGCTGTGCCTGACCAAGCAGGGTGACTTTTGGCTGCCCGGAGGCGGTAGTGCCCGTTGCTGAAACCGACGCTGCGGTACTAGGTGCCGCTGTGGCTTGGGTGGCTGGCGTGGGCTGTGGGCTGTCTGTGCGGGTCACAGGGGCTACGGGGGCGGACGCTGCCTGCGGTACGGGAGTGGTGCCCTCCGTCGGCGCAGGATGCACTGTCTGCGGCTGCGGGTGATCGGCGGTACCGCCGCCCTGGTAAAGATTGCGCAGCTCGCCCGTGGGCACCGGCGAGTCGTCATCGTATACATAATCGTAGGAACCCAGCATGGGAGCGGGTGGCCGGACATCACCGAAGATCTGCATCCCGAGAGTGTCGGTGAAATGAGGTTCGATGTAGGGCACGGTCGGGATGACCAGGTCCAGCAGATCCGCAGGGTTGGCCCGGCTCGTGATGAGGTAGGTGATGCCCTTGCTGGTGCCCAGGTCCAGGATCTGGAAGCTCGCGGGACGTTCACCCGTGGCCACCTCACGCGCACCCTGGGTCAGGTGTTCGACGTGTTCCTGGCCCGGGACGACGATGCTCACGGGACGGCTCAGGACCTGATCGCTGCCCTCCAGGACCACGTCGCCTTCAGCGGAAGCCAGTAGCTGGGCAGTGACCTTGTAACGGCCGCCCAGAACGGTGCCGAGTTCGATGGTGTGCGCCACTGATTCCTCCCCGACCGGAACGCGCGGAATGCGTCCGGTCCGCAGATCTTCCTTGGTGTTTGATCCTATCGGATGGCCCCCGGCACGCGGCGAAGTTGCCCCGGGCAACCGCCCCAGCAGTGGAGTCAGGCCCGGCACCCGTCGGCTCAGCGCGGCCAGGAGCGGGGACAGGCGTCGGGTGAGTGGTGCGAGCAACTCATCGAGTTCCTCCACGCGCATCAACTTCAGGGCCAGCCCGTAGACCAGCCCCATCACCAGAGTGACCACCACGATGGTCAGCAGCGCACTGGTGGTGGAGCGCCAGGCGAAGCCGCTGTAGGAGCCGTCCAGAAAACTGGCTCCACCCAGGCCCAGGAGTACGATGCCGCCCACCACCGCAGAGATCACGGCCGCCAGTGCATACTGCACGTACGCGCGGATGATGCGCCGGAGGCCGTAGTCACCAATCTTGTTGCGCAGGACCAGCCCGGCCAGGAAGGGTGCCAGGACATTGCCCACCGCCTCCATGGCCAGCAGAGCGTAGACCAGGCTTTGCACGGGGACGAAGGAGACTGCCAGGGCTGTCCCCACTCCGAAGACCACCAGGATGGATTGCAGGACAAACGGCGTCCGGGCATCCTCTGAGGCATAGAACACCCGGTTGATCATGAAATTGGCGCTCAGGAATGGCGAGCTCAGCGCGAGGATCGCAATCGCGATGCCCATGGCCAGGCCGGCCTTCTGGGAGTTGCCACCGATCACCATGCCGATCTGGCCGGAGAGCACGAAGAGCAGCATGGCAAAAAAGGCAGTCGCCACGCCGACAATGCGCAGCAGCCGGGAGACTGAAGCGCGCAGTGCCGGGAGGTCGTGATTGCTGGCGACGCGGGACATCTGATTGAACAGCACGGTGGCCACCGAGAGCACGATGAGCGAATGCGGCAGGATGTAAATATCGCTGGCCCGGTTGAGAATGAAGGTCTGAGGAATGTCCTGGAGACCCTTGGTCTCTGAAATCTGGGTGGCCGCGCTGCCGACCCAGCCGATCACGATGTAGGAGAGTTGACCGACCAGCATGGTGCTCAGCGCCCAGCCGGCGATCTTGCCGGTGTGGCCGAGCCCCATGCCGTGCCAGCCGAAGCGCGGCCGCAGACCCAGGCCCAGTCGGTAGACCGGGATCAGCAGGATGGCGGCCTGAGCGATCACCCCGAGCGTCGTCGTCCCGGCGAGCAACCAGGTCTGGGCATTGGTCCAGCCCGCGACGGTGAGGTCATTGCCCGTACCCACAGTGCCCCAGGTGGCGATGAAGATCACCAGACCGGCGATGGCGATCAGGTTGTTCACCACGGGTGCCCACATATAGGAGCCGAAGCGGTCGTGGGCATTGAGTACCTGGCCCAGCAGTGTGTACAGGCCGTAGAAGAAGATCTGTGGAATCAGGAAGGTGGCAAACTGGCCGCCGAGAATGAGTTGTTCGCCACGGAGCTGGGTCAGCAGTCCCAGGATCGGTTGGGCGAACAGGGTCAGCGGGATCGTGATCACTGCCAGGAAGAGCACCGCCAGGGTCAGCAGCCGGCTCAGATAGTCCGCGCCACGGTCCGGGAGTTTGCTGGCCTTGATGATCTGGGGCACCAGAACGACATTGAACACCCCGCCCGCCAGCATCAGATACAGGAGATTGGGAAGCGTGTTGGCCATATCGAACACATTGGAGATATGGCCCAGGGCACCCAGCGCCCAGGCGATCAGGATGCCCTTGAGGAACCCCAGACCACGGGAGGCCAAGGTGCCTGCCGCCATCACGGCGCTGGATGTGGCCGTGTTGACACTACGACGGGCGCTGAAATGCGCTCCCTGACCCCGGCGAGGCACAACTGCCTGGAATTGCTCTGACATCTGCTTCATCATTCCATGTGGGAGGCAGAACACCCGGGACATTGCAGCCATCCCGGAAAATCCCGGGGCAGCGGGAACGGTTCAGAGATCGGCGGGCAGGGAGTTCGCAGCGAGATCGGCGATCCGACGCTCATTCGGGAAGGTCAGTCGCTTGGGCAGATCCGGCAGCGCTACCCAGGCCACGTCAATGGCTTCCTGATCAGGATCGTTCTCAATGGTCAGCTCACCACCGGTGGCGCGGAGCAGGAAATGGTGCACGGTCTTGTGCACCCGGTGACCGGTGACGGTGAACCAGTAGTCGATGCTGCCCAGTGGGCCGATCACGTCACCGCTGATCCCGGTTTCCTCGGCAATCTCCCGCACGGCGGCCTCAGCATGGGTCTCCACGCCTTCCGGGTGCCCTTTGGGCAGGCACCACTCCACCCGGCCGCCCCGATTGAGCCGGGCAATGATGGCCACGCGCAGGACGCCATCGTGCCGTTCTACGACCACACCGCCGGCCGAGACTTCCTCCACCGTGGGCAGAGTGTTGATATTGCTCAGCAACGGCCCGGAAGAGCCGTGGGCGCCCATGGCCGAGGGCAGCGGCGTGCGCTTGGGTGCGCTCGGAACGGGACTGGCCATGCACTCCACTCTAACGAAAGTCTGGCAGGCTTAAGGAACTATGATTCAGGTTCTGGATAGCTCCACCCTCCCCTCAGTGGTCCTTGAGCTGGGGCGACGCTTTGTTGACGCCGGTTATGAGCTTTCCCTGGTGGGTGGGCCGGTGCGGGATCTGCTGCTGGGACGCACCGCTCCCGACCTGGACTTCACCACCAGTGCCACCCCGGATCAGACCCTGGAGGTGGTCCGCGGCTGGAGCGACGCAGTCTGGGAGATAGGGCGCGCCTTCGGCACGATCGGCCTGCGGAAGAACGGCTACCAGATTGAGGTGACCACCTACCGGGCCGAGGAGTACGACGCCGACTCGCGCAAGCCCGAGGTCGCCTTTGGCACGTCGCTGGAAGCGGATCTTCGGCGCCGCGACTTCACCATGAACGCGATGGCCCTGCGCCTGCCCGGTCTGGAACTGGTGGATCCTTATGGCGGCATCAAAGATCTGCACGCTGGGCTGCTGCGCACCCCGGGGCGAGCGGAGGACTCCTTCTCCGATGATCCTCTGCGGATGATGCGCGCCGCGCGTTTCGTGGCCCAGTTGGCCGTGGAGCCCGCTGCCGAGCTGGTCGCCGCCATGACCGAGATGGCTGGTCGCATCGAGATCATCTCTGCCGAACGGGTGCGGGATGAACTGTGCAAGTTGATTCTGGCCCTGCACCCACGCCGCGGCATCGACCTGCTGGTCAGCACGGGACTGGCTGACCGCGTCCTGCCGGAGGTTTCCGCTCTGCGCCTGGAAGCGGATGAACACCACCGGCACAAGGACGTCTACCAGCACTCCCTGCAGGTGCTCGAACAGGCTGTTTCGCTGGAGACCGGACCGGAAGGACCGGTGCCCGGCCCCGATCTGGTGTTGCGGTTGGCGGCGCTGATGCACGATGTCGGCAAGCCGGCCACCCGCAAATTTGAACCGGGCGGCGCGGTCAGTTTCCGTCACCATGATCTGGTGGGCGCCAAACTCACGGCCAAGCGGCTCCGGGCCCTGCGCTTCGACAAGGACACCATCACGGCGGTGTCCCGGCTGGTGGAGCTCCATATGCGTTTCTACGGGTACGGGGATGCGGGCTGGACGGATTCTGCGGTGCGTCGTTATGTCACCGATGCCGGGCCACTGCTGGAACGCCTGCACCGACTGACCCGCTCGGATGTGACCACCCGGAACCAGCGCAAAGCGGATCGACTCTCCTTTGCCTACGACGACCTTGAGCAGCGGGTGGCTGAGCTGGCCGCCCAGGAGGAACTCAATGCCATCCGTCCGGATCTGGACGGTGCACAGATCATGGAGCAGCTGGGCATCAGACCCGGACCGGAGGTGGGCCGGGCCTACAAATTCCTGCTGGCTGAGCGAATGGAGCACGGTCCGCTGGGTGAGAGCGAGGCCCGACGACGCCTGGACGCCTGGTGGGCAGCTCAGGGGCCCTCTGCGGGGATATCGTTAGCTGACGGATCCGGTCATCAGGAAAGCGACGGAGAGAGCTCATGAGCAGCGAGACCAGCACCGAACCGACTCTGCCCTGGGACCACACCCCGTTGCCGAAACTCTGGCTGCTGCGCCATGGCGAGACTGAATGGTCGCGCAGCGGCCAGTACACCGGACTGACTGATCTGCCGTTGACCGCCAAAGGTGAGGATCAGGCCCGCTCGGCTCGTCCCGCACTGGCAGGAGTGGTCTTCGATCTGGTGCTCAGCTCACCCCTGCAGCGCGCCCGCAGGACGGCCGAGCTGGCAGGTTTCCCGGACGCCATCGTCGAGCCGTTGGCCCATGAATGGGACTACGGCGACTATGAAGGTGTGAACAGCGCCGAGGTGCGCCGCGACCGCCCGGGGTATCTGATCTGGAATGACGGAGTTCCTGGCGGGGAAACCATTGAGCAGGTGGCGGCTCGCGCGGATGCGGTGATTGATCGGATTCGTGGCTCCTGGGCGGCCAACCAGAAGCAATCCTCGCCTGGTGGCGCTGGTGCCGCCACCACGGAGGCCGGCGAACCGATCCGGAATGCTCTGGTGGTGGCGCACGGGCATTTCCTCAGGATCCTCGCTGCACGATGGCTGACACTTGACCCGCGTGAAGGAAAGCATTTTGTGCTGGGTACTGCGAAGGTCTGCACTCTGGGCTGGGACAAATTGACCCCCGCCATTGAGCAGTGGGGTCTATAAGCAGCATTGCTTTTTGGTCTGTATCCTGAGGATTGCTATTCCGAGCAATATGCGTGTATATTCCTAAGAGCGACCTAAGGCCGCGCCTTTCCCTGCTCCGACTCGGAGCGCTGACGGGAACTCACGCAGAAAGGGGTATGACGACATGATGATTTCCCAGACTTCGCTGGATGCGTTCACCATGGGCGGCACTGCTGCGCGCCGACGTCTCACCGTCTTTCCTGTGTGCGGAGATACGGGCCTCTGATGCCTGATTTCCAGGGTTTGTCGGACTGATCCGTCAACCAGTTCACCTCTCACAGGTGTATTTCAACAATGTTTTGAGCGTTCTTCGCGCCGCCTAAACCTCTTGTTTCTTCTTTCCCCCATCAGTGATATTTCTTCACGCCACGCCCTGGAACGGGATTGACCGTTCCATGATTCCCTGTGCCTATTAGCGCATATTCACTGGGCTGAATTGGCATGCCCGGAATTCCTGACAGAACCCTTCGGAGCACTTCATGATCCGCAGACCCGTCCCCGGACAACGTTCAGCTCGCTATCCCGCCAAGGAGGTGAACCCTATGAACGCCGAATCCATGCCCCGTCCCGTGCGGCCCGTGCTCGCTGACCAGATTCTGGACGGAAATTCTCACGACGTCGCCTCCCATCGCGAACGCGTGATCCGTGATCTGTACCAGCTCAGCACCCTCAACCTGAGGTGACCCCCTGGGCTGTGCTGTAGGCGGTTCCGCGCCACTCATCCGGTCTGTGCTGCCCGGTAAGCTCGTGCCATGCAGCACAGACCAGGTGGAAGGAGCACGCTCCCGCCCAGCCTCCGGAAATCACCCATTGTGGTACCCACTCGGTCGGACCCGACGCTCTCCCGGATGACGGAGGGCATCGGCGGGCCTCTGGGCAGACATGCTGAGCCCGGCGTGGTGCCTCCGCGGTTCTTCACGGTGGAACGCGTGCTGGTCCTTCTGGTGGGCCTGTCGGCGGTGCTCGCGGTGCTGTTCAAGGATCATTGCCGCCAGGTGGGCTGGCTCACGCCGGACCAGTTCTCCACCACCTGCGCCTCCGACATCGTGGCCGCAGGGCCGGGAACCGACACCCCGCTGGCGCCGCTGACCTCTCTGCTGGCTGCGCTGACCGGCTGGCTCAGCGGAGCTCAACCGGCCGATGCAGCCGGGACGTTGAGGTTCTTCGACCTCAACGCAGGGTTGATCGTCGTGGCCTGGCTGCTCGGCGTACTGGCTCTGGCACGCAGCAATCGGCTCAGGCCCTGGGATGCCGCCGTCTTTGCCGCCTCGCCACTGCTGCTGTTCAGCGCTTACGCCAGCTGGGACCTCTGGGTGGCGGCGCTGATCGGCATCGGGCTCTTCCTGTTCTCGCGCAGAACCTTCTTCGACGCCGGGTTGGTGCTCGGCGTGGCCGGGGCCATGCACCCGGTCGCTGCGTTGACCGTGACAGCCGCGGTGGTGCTGGCCGTACGTCGCGCCCGGGAGAGCCGCGCGTCGTACGGCCTGGGGGCCGGCCGGTTGGAAGCCGGGCCCGCCCTGGCTGTCGGGCCCTTGCTGGTGGGCGGCGTCCTGAGCTGGCTTGCGATCACGGTGGCCAGCTTTGTGCTTTTCCCCACCCGTTGGCTCGCCTACTGGGTGGTTCCGTGGACGGATCCGCCCGCTGAGGGTTCGTTGTATGGGGCGGTCAATGCCCTGGTGGCCAAGCTGGGTGTGGAGGCCTTCAGCGGTAGCGATGCGCTGGTGGTCTCCGCCGCACTGCTGATCATCGGCCTGGTGGGGCTGCTCCTGATCGCCGCTCGAACCCCACTGCCGCCCCGACTGGCCGCGCTCGCTTTCGTGCTGACCGCCTGGGCTCTGCTGGTCGACAAGCACGCCGGGCCGCAGCAGGCGGTGTGGCTGCTGCCCCTGCTGGCACTGGCCCGACCACGCTGGAAGACGGTGCTGTGCTGGCAGGCACTCGCTCTGGCGTACTACCTGGCGTATCTGCTGCACCTCGGCGTGATCCGGGGTGACAACAACACCCAGCACGGCATCGACGGCCCCTACTATGCCCTGGTCGTGCTGTCCTTTGACCTGGGGACGCTGGTGCTGATCGTCCTGGTCTGCCGTGAGATGTTCCAGCCATGGCGGGACCAGATTCGTCGGGGCGGCGTGGATGACCCGCTGATGGCCCCTGAGCAGCTTGTCGCTCAGGGGCCCGCGCCGCTCAGCTGATTAGCCAGTTCAGCTGGGAGGTCAGCTCAGTCGAGTAGCCAGCTCAGTTGGCGGCGGTGAAGCGCTGACGATGGTGCTTCGGCTGCTCCACTTCGTCCAGGAGGACGACGGCAAAATCCTGAGTGGAAATGCTCTCGCCCACCGGGCTGTCCAGGCCCAGGGTGACGTTGCCGGTCCGCTCCCCGGGGGCGATCACCGGGGCTGGAGACTGCATGGTCCAGTCCAGATCATCGCGGCTGGAGCGCAGCAGGTCCAGGAATCGGGCGGCGGTCAGAGCTTCTGCTTTGTAGGCTTCCGGGAAATCCGGGGTGTCGACGAGCCGGACGCCATCCACCAGCAGGGAGCCCGCTCCGCCGACCGCGAGCACTCGGGTGGTGCCGACGGCATCGAGCGCGGTGCGATTCTCCTCCAGCCAGACCTCGTGGTCGCCACCGGTGCGGCTGGGGCCGGTGGCCAGGATGATGGCGTCGTTCGCCGCCGCGAGCGACTGGACGGCCTCGGCATCGCCGAGTTCGAGGGCGAGCGGGACGGCGGCCGGTGCGCCTTCGACGGGCTTGCCGCTGCGGCTTGCTGCGGTCACCTCATGGCCACGCTGCAGAGCTTCGGCAGTCAGTGCCTGGCCGACCATACCGGTGGCGCCGATGATGGCGAGTTTCATGAGAGTTCCTTTCGGAGGGACTGGTAACCTGAACCCTTTGAAGGTATCTTTCAGTAACCGATATTTTCAACGAAAGTCAGTATCTTCTAGGTAAGTGAGATCTCCGCCATGGACGCGAACATTCTGGATCCTGATTGCCCTTCCCGTCTGGTTTTCCAGCGAATTGGCGACAAATGGGCGTCCCTGGTGGTGCAGGTCCTGGAGGAAGGACCGCTGAGATTTGGCGAGGTGCGCGCGCGGGTGGCTGTGGTGACGCCCAAGGTGCTGACCCAGACCTTGCGTGCGCTGGAGCGTGATGGCCTGGTGTCAAGGACCCTGCACGCCCAGATCCCACCCCGGGTGGACTACGAACTCACTGCCCTGGGGCGGAGTCTTGTGCCGCCCTTGCGACTGCTCCGTGAGTGGGCGGAGAGCAATGTGGAGCAGATGGAGCAGGCTCGTCTGGCCTATGACGAAGCGCAGGATGCCGCAGTGCTGGGCGGCTGACACTCAGTGCTGCCCGGGGTCAGGCCGGTGGTGGCACTTCGCCGGAGCCGCGCACGATGAGACGGGTGGGAACGGTGACCGTCCGGGCTGGCTCATTGCTGCCGTCCAGGCGGGAAAAGAGCAGATCCGCAGCCGTGCGTCCCACCTCGCCGGGGTCTTGCGCCACCACGGTGATCCCGGGCTCAATGACATCCGCCAGCTCAAAATCGTCAAAGCAGACCAGGGCGGGAAAACCTGGGCGACCCAGGCTGAGCCCTGCCTCTTTCATGACTCGCAGCGCGGTGATGGAGGCCTTGCTGTTGGTGCAGAAGAGAGCCGTGGGCCGCTCGTCCTCCGGCAGAGCGCAGAGCGAGGCAAGCCACTCGGCACTACTGACTCCGCCGCGGCCTTCGGCATGCTCCCACCGCGGGTTGGCTTCGATGCCGACCTCCTGAAGGGCTGCACGGTAGGCAGCAGCGCGCTGAAGGACCGTGCTGAGCTCACTCTGGTCACTCAGGCAGGCAATCCTGCGGTGTCCACGGCAGATCAGATGACTGACACCGTCCGCAGCGCCACCGTGGTTGTCGGAAACGACGGCATCTGCTGCAAAGGTCTGCGGTGCGCGGTCCACAAAGACCATGGGCGTGCCACTCCGGATTTCCTCCTGCAGTAGCGACTCGTCCAGCATGCGCGGTGGTGCCACGATCAGGCCGTCGAGGCGGCGCGCGCACAGCGCGTGGATCAGATCCGCGCCATGGACGGCATCGTTTTCTGAGGAAGCAGCCACTGATACGGTAGTCCGGCCGATTGCTGTCCTTTCCACCGCTCGGCTGAGCGCGGAAAAATAGGGGTCTGCCATGTCATCCAGGACCAGACCCACGCTCGCAGCACTCCCGGTGCGTAGCAGGCGAGCGCTGTCATTACGGCGGAAATTGAGTTCCTCGATCGCTTCCTCAACCGCAAGGCGGTTGTGTTCGCTGACTCGGGAATCACCATTGACGACGCGGGAGACGGTGGCGAGTCCGACGCCGGCGCGCCGGGCTACATCTTTCATGGTGGCCCTCGCGGAGCTTGATCTGGTGGACATCTGCGTGCTCATGGGCCCTCTCCGATCAGCGTGAAGCTCATTTGTGGGAAACGTTATCAACCTTTCGTCGCGGGAGGTTCCCCGGAAAATGGGAGAAACATCCCTCCCTCGGCGACCCGCGGTAACCAGGTGGACGGCCATCGTGTGACCCCAGCGTTTAGGGTGGCGGTATGAGTGTGATGAGAGCACATGACGAACCGCCGGTTCCAGGAAGTTTCAGCACCTCCTTCGAGGACTCGCAGACTCCGGCAGCGCTGATCAGCGTCGTGGAGACCGGTACCGATGGCACTTCGATGGCCTCCGGTATCAACGGGGCCCGGTCGGCATCGACCATGAACACCACCGTGGGCAACGGACCTGACAGCGGGTACAACATTAAGGCCCATGCCGGGTTCACTGGGCTGCGTTCTCTGCGTTACTCGGGAACCAAAACGGTCGCGGGTCGGGCATACGCAACGAATAAGCTCTTCGAGGTTCATCTTCCGGTGGGCCCGGACAGCCGGCTCAGCTACACCGTGATCCCCGATGCCGACTACACCAGCTATCTGCCGACCTACGTCGCCATCGACCTGCATTTCACGGATGGCAGCTACCTCTCCACACTGGGAGCGACGGACCAGAACGGCGTGCCGCTCACGGCTCAGGGGCAGGGCGATGGCAAGATCCTCTACCCGGCACAATGGAACTATGTGAGCAGCGCCCTGGGCGAGGTGGCTAAGGGCAAAACCATCGACCGCATCCTGCTTTCCGTCGACAACAGTGCCGCCCCGGCAGGCACGGCCTTCGGTGGATGGCTGGATGACGTGTCGATCGAGGGCAACCCGATCCCGATCGATGGCTCCTCGCGGACCCACTATGTGGACACCCGGCGCGGAACCAATGCCTCCGGTCAGTATTCCCGGGGCAACAATCTCCCGCTCACTGCCGTCCCGAACGGATTCAACTTCCTGACCCCGGTGACGGATGCCAGCTCGTCCAACTGGGAGTACAGCTACCAGTCGGCCAACAATGCTGAGAACCTGCCGACGCTTCAGGGGCTGGCCGTCTCGCACATCCCCAGTCCCTGGATGGGGGATCGCCAACAGTTCTCGGTCATGCCACAACTCGGCGCCGGGACCCCCAGTTCCAGCAAATCCGCCCGGCAGCTCGCATTCTCGCACCGGGACGAGATCGCACAGCCGGACTATTACTCAGTGAAACTGGCCGGGAACCTGAGGGCGGAAATGACGCCGAGCGATCACGGCGGCATCCTGCGTTTCACCTTCCCGGACACAGCCGGGACTCTCGTCTTCGATTCACCCAAGTCTGGGGCAGTTTTCAGCTTCTCCGGGAGCACCGTGACCGGCACCGTCCCGGCGCAAGGAGGCTCGGGTCAAGGGGACATGTACGTCTATGGCAGTTTCGACCAGGCTCCGAGCAGCACCCAGAACTCGGGCCCGAGCTTTGCGGGCTTCACTACCGCAGTGAATCCCATGGTGAACCTGAGTTTCGCGACGTCCTTCCTGAGCGCGGATCAGGCCAGACACAATTTCGATCTGGAAATCGCTGGCCAGAGCTTTGAGCAGGTGCGTGCGGCAGCCCGGGCGCAGTGGAATGACCGGCTCGCCGTGATCGACGTCCAGGGGGCCAACGATTCCCAGTTGACCACGCTCTATTCCAATCTCTACCGGCTCAACCTCTACCCGAATTCCGGCTTCGAGAACACCGGCTCCACCCAGGCGCCCGTCCACCAGTACCGTAGCCCGGTGTCTCAGAATGCCAGCGGTGTGGGGAGGGTCGTGAACGGCAGGATCTACGTCAACAATGGGTTCTGGGACACCTACCGGACCGCGTGGCCGGCCTATTCCCTCCTCTATCCACAGAAGGCTGCCGAACTCATCGACGGATTCGTTCAGCAATACCGCGATGGCGGCTGGATTGCGCGGTGGTCCTCGCCGGGCTATGCGGATCTGATGACCGGGACCAGCTCGGATGTCGCCTTCGCCGACGCTTATCTCAAAGGGGTTCCACTGCCGGACCCACTGGGAGCTTACGATGCCGCCGTGCGCAATGCCACGGTGCCCTCGACCGGCAACGCGGCGGTGGGCCGTAAGGGTCTGGATACCTCGATCTTCACCGGGTACACGGACACCACCACCGAGGAAAGTGTCTCCTGGGGCCTGGAAGGCTATATCAACGACTTCGGCCTGGGAAACATGGCAGCGAAACTGGCCGCCGACCCGATGACTCCGCAGGCGCGTCGGGCGCAGCTGACCGAGGATTCGGCGTACTACCTGAACCGGGCCTGGCACTACGTGAACATGTTTGACAGCCAACGGGGTTTCTTCAATGGACGCAGCCGTAGCGGCGAGTTCCAGGGCGGCCTGGATCCGCTCGTCTGGGGCGGCTTGTTCACCGAGACGGATGGCTGGAACTTTGCCTTCCACGCCCCGCATGACGGTGCCGGTCTGGCAGCGCTTCATGGCGGACCGAAGGGGCTCGAAACGACGCTGGACGACTTCTTCGCCACCCCGGAGACGGCCAACCACCCGGGAGGTTATGGGAGTGTCATCCACGAGATGCTGGAGGCTCGCGACGTACGGATGGGCCAGCTCGGCATCAGTAATCAGCCCTCGCACCACATTCCCTACATCTACAACTACGCCGGGGCGCCAGCCAAAACGCAGGCGGTCGTGCGTGAGATCCAGCAGCGGCTCTTTGTCGGCTCCGAGATCGGTCAGGGCTACCCCGGCGACGAGGACAACGGAGAGATGAGCGCCTGGAACATCTTCTCCAGCCTGGGCTTCTACCCACTGCAGGTCGGTTCCCCCTATTTCTCCATCGGTTCGCCTCAGTTCACCCGGGCCACGATTCACTGGGGGAATGGGAAGACGCTGACCATCAACGCTGCTAACAACTCGCAGCAGAATGTTTACGTTCAGTCACTGATGGTCAACGGCAAGGATCACCCCTCCACGGTCCTCAGCCAGTCGGAGATCGCCGACGGCGGCACCCTGGACTTCGTCATGGGACCGGCTCCTTCCAGCTGGGGAACCAGCGACGCCGTCACGGTGCCGGTGCGCGAACCGCTGATGGACACCACGGGCGACGCCCAGTTGAGTAGCGACGGTGGCGAGGATCTGCGCCACCTGAGCGACAACAGCTCCGCCAGCCAGGTTTCTTTCAGCACGGCGACGCCGGTCATCACGGTCGGTTACCGGGCATCCAGACAGAAGGTGGGCTTCTACACCCTCACCTCGGGCTCCACGTCGCCGGGATCCGATCCGAGCGCCTGGACGCTGGAAGGATCCGACGATGGCAAAGTCTGGACCGTGCTGGACCGCCGGACGGGCGTGACCTTCAACTGGAGGCTGCAGACCCGGCCGTTCCAGATCGCCACGCCCACGGCGTTCAGTCGGTACCGGCTGACCGTTACAGCCACCCGGGACGGCAGCCCGGCGACTGTCACCGAATTCGAGCTACTGGCGAAAGCCTCGGACGCGGTCTCTGTCAGCGCCGAGAGCTGACAGAGACCGCTGCATCGACCATTGAAGCCGTCCCAGGCCCGTTCCGCGAGCCGCCCGCTGCTTGTACTGGCAGACTGAGCAGGTGGCACATTGCGAAGTCGCTCAGATCGACTATTTCCTCCCCGACGGCACCCAGCTTCTCAACGGCGTCAGCTTCCGGGTCGGCGAAGGTGCCAAAACCGCCCTGATCGGGCCGAACGGTACCGGCAAGACGACGCTGCTGCGCATCCTCTGCGGAGATCTCGCGGCGGACGATGGCGCCATCACCCTCAGCGGGCGACTCGGCGTCATGCGTCAGTTCATCGGGCAGGTCCGGGATGAATCCACCGTCCGTGACTTGCTGCTCTCGGTGGCGTCCCCGGCGGTGCGCGATGCCGGACGGGCCGTCGATGCCGCGGAGCTGGCCATGATGGAGCACGATGACGAACCCACCCAGCTGCGCTACGCCCACGCGCTCGCCGAATGGGCGGAGGCGGGCGGCTACGAGGCGGAAATCACCTGGGACGAGGTCACCATGGCCGCCATGGGTGTGCCCTACGACCGGGCCCAGTACCGTTCCGCAGCAACACTCAGCGGCGGTGAGCAGAAGCGGCTGGTCCTGGAGGCGCTGTTCCGCGGTCCGGACGAGGTGTTGCTGCTCGACGAGCCGGACAACTACCTGGACGTTCCTGGCAAGCGGTGGCTGGAGGGCATGCTGGCCAGCAGCCCCAAGTCGGTGTTGTTCGTCAGCCACGACCGTGAGTTGCTGGCGCAGGCCGCCACCCGCATCGTCACGCTGGAGCCAGGCATCTCCGGGGCCACCGCCTGGACGCACGGCGGTGGATTTGCCAGCTACCACCAGGCACGCGAAGACCGCAATGCCCGTTTTGAGGAGCTGTTGAGGCGTTGGGATGAGGACCACGTCCAGTTGCGCGAGCTGGTTCAGCGGCTCAAGGTCAAGGCCGCGGTGATGGACCGTTTCACCTCGCGTTACCGGGCGGCGCAGACCCGCCTGGCCAAATTCGAGGAGGCGGGGCCACCCCAGGCGGCACCCCTGAAACAACACGTCACCATGCGTCTGAAGGGCGGCCGGACCGGCAAGCGTGCGGTGGTGGCTGAGCGCCTGGAACTCACGGGCCTGATGAAGCCGTTCGATGCCGAGCTCTGGTTCGGCGATCGGGTCGCCGTGCTGGGCTCCAATGGCTCCGGGAAGTCTCACTTCCTGCGGCTACTGGCCGCCGGGGGCAGCGATCCGGACCGAGAGCACCTGCCGGTCTCTGATGCCGTCATCGCCCCTGTCCCGCACGCCGGCTCGGTGAAGCTCGGGGCCAGGATCCGGCCGGGGTTCTTTGCCCAGACGCACACCCGCCCGGACCTGCAGGGCCGCAGTCTGCTGGATATTCTGCACCGCGGTGATGAGCACCGGGATGGCCTGCCCCAGGAACCTGCTGCGCGGGCACTGGACCGCTATGGCCTGGCCAGGGCGGCGGAGCAGCTTTTCGACTCGCTCTCCGGCGGGCAGCAGGCGCGGTTTCAGATCCTGTTGCTGGAGCTCTCCGGCGCCACGCTGTTGTTGCTGGACGAGCCCACGGACAACCTGGATCTGCATTCCGCGGAGGCCCTGGAGCAGGGTATCGATGCCTTCGAGGGCACGGTCATTGCGGTGACCCATGACCGCTGGTTTGCCCGCTCCTTCGACCGGTTCTTTGTTTTTGGCAGTTCCGGAGACGTGTATGAGGCTCCGGAGCCGGTCTGGGATGAACGGCGCGTGGTCCGGAAACGGTAGCGCCCTCGGGCTCCATCTCCTCCGCCGACTCCTCCGCCGAGTGTCGAGGTCATGCTGGAAACACGCGACATTCCAGCGTTATCTCGACAGTCACCGTGGGCATCGCCAGGCACCTGAGAGAAACGTCCACCAAAACAATCAAACAATCAAAAAGTGTTATCGTTTGATCATGAACAGTGAGGAACGCGCGCGCCGCGTCACCGATCTGCTGCGCCATCACGAACGGGTGGAGGTCGAGCAGCTCGTAGCGGATTTTGACGCCTCCCCGGCCACCATCCGCCGCGATCTCGATGTGCTGGAAAAGCGCGGCGTCCTGCGGCGCGTCCACGGCGGCGCGGTCTCGCTCCTGCTGGGCGGCGCCGTGCCGGGGTATGAGCAACGCGCCCTGGAGAGCAGCCAGGCCAAAGCGCTGATGGCCCGGGCCGCCGCGGCCCTGATCCATGACAAGGAATTCGTTTTTCTGGACAGCGGCAGCACGGCAACCGCGGTGGCGAGTGTGCTGGCCTCCCGGGATCTGAGCGTTGCCGCTGCGAATCTGCATGCGGTCCGGGAACTCACCGGCGCCCGTGCCGAGGTGCTGCTGCTCGGGGGCTCGGTGATTGTCGGCGAACTGGCGCTGCGCGGGCCTCTGACGGAACAGAACATCGCGTCATTGCGCTTCGACACCGCGATCATCACCCCCTGTGCCTTCACCTTCGCGGAAGGCCCCTTGGCTCATGACCTGGCCGATGCTGCCATCAAGCGCGCGGCGATGACCTCCGCTCACCGCACCATGGTGGTGTGTGAAGCCAGCAAATTCGCCCGGAGCGCCCCCGTACTCCTGGGTGGTCTGCGCCAGGTGGACCTTCTGGTCACCGATTACACCCTCAGCGCTGAGGAACACAGTCTTGCCCTTTCTGCCGGAATAGAGGTACACACCGTATGAGCAGCACCAACCCCCGGGCAGCCTACTGGGCGGCCATGATCGTCTTCGCGTTGAATGGCATCGCCTTTGCCTCCTGGGCTTCGCGCATTCCCACGGTGACCAGGATTCTGGACCTCACCGCCGGGCAGACGGGCGTCGTGCTGCTTGCCATGGCCGCTGGCTCGGTGGTCGCACTGCCCCTGGCCGGAACGGTAGCTTCGCACATCGGAACCGCCTCCACCGTCCGGGTGGGTGCCGCGATTTCCGGGGCCGGCGTGCTGCTGATGGCGCTGGGCCTGGCGCTGCCTTCTGTGATGCCGGTCGTCATCGGCCTGTTCCTGATGGGCGCTGGCATTGGGCTCTGGGACGTGTCGCAGAACGTGGAGGGTGCCGCGGTGGAGCGCCTGCTCGGCCGTACCGTCATGCCGCAGTTCCACGGCGCCTTCTCCGGGGGGGCTCTGCTCGGTGCGCTGATCGGGGCGCAGCTCTCCGCCCTGGAGGTCCCGATGACCTGGCATCTGGTGGCCCTGGCCGTAGTGATGGTGGCTGGCCTGTTCATCGCCACGAGCCGCTTCCTGCCCGAATCGCTGGCTCATGCCGCGAGCACTTCCTCGGAAAGCAGCCCGGGCGATGCCGGACGTAGCGCCAACACGACGAAGCAGCGCAATCCCTGGACCGAGCCGCGCACCCTGCTGGTCGGCCTGGTGGTGCTCGGTGCCGCACTCACCGAGGGTGCCGCCAATGACTGGATGGCGAAAGCCACGGTGGATGGCCTGCATCAGGAAGAGTGGATGGGTGCGCTGATTTTTGCGATCTTCGTCGCAGCGATGACACTGTTCCGGTTTGCCGGTGGCGGACTGACCGACCGTTGGGGCCGGATGGTGATGCTCTACAGCTCTCTGGCAGCAGCCTTGCTGGGCCTGGTGGTCTTCGTGCTGGGCGATTCGGTCTGGATCGCGGCTCTGGGTGCCATCCTCTGGGGAGCTGGTGCGGCCATGGGCTTCCCCACCGGCATGTCGGCTGCGGCAGATGATCCGATCCGTGCGGCCAAACGCGTGTCCGTCGTCTCCACCATCGGCTACCTGGCCTTCCTGGGCGGCCCGCCGCTCATCGGCTTCCTGGCAGATCACTGGGGTCTGCGTCCGGCACTGCTGGTGATCGGCGTCGTGATGCTGGCCTCCATTGCGGTGGTTCCGGCTGCCCGCCCGCTGAAGCCCGTCATCCCTGTGGAGGATGCCCGAGTTCATCCCTAGGTGGGGCGCGCCAACACCCGCGTCCGCGTAGCGTAAAAGCTGAGCCTGCCACCGGTCGCGGTGGCACACAGGATGTTTTGCGAACAGGAGCCAGATCAATGATTGAGGCACGGCAGCTGGCCAAGCAGTATGGGCCCAAAAAAGCGGTGGACGGGGTGAGTTTCACCGTTCAGCCTGGCAAGGTCACCGGCTTCCTGGGCCCCAACGGTGCCGGGAAATCCACCACGATGCGCATGGTGATGGGCCTGGACCGACCGACCCACGGTACGGTCACCGTCAACGGCCGTCCCTATGCCAGGCACCGCGACCCGCTGCATCAGGTGGGTGCTCTGCTGGACGCGAAGGCAGTGCACACCAGCCGTAGCGCCTACAACCACTTGCGGGCGATGGCGGCCACTCACAACATTCCGCTCTCACGGGTCCATGAGGTCATCGAGATGACCGGGCTCGGCCCCGTGGCGAAAAAGAAGGCCGGCGGCTTCTCGCTGGGTATGGGCCAGCGACTGGGCATCGCGGTGGCCCTGCTGGGTGACCCGCAGACGCTGATTCTGGACGAGCCGGTCAACGGCCTGGATCCGGAGGGCGTGCTCTGGGTGCGCAACCTGGTCCGCTATCTGGCCGGTGAGGGAAAGACGATCTTCCTCTCCTCGCATCTGATGTCCGAGATGGCGCAGACTGCCGATCATCTGCTGGTCATCGGCCGGGGACGCATCCTGGCGGATATGCCGGTGGAGGCGTTCATCGCCGGGAACCGGGTCTCCCGGGTCCGGGTACGCACACCTCAGGCCACCCAGCTGGGCCAGCTGCTGGCTCGCCAGGGAGTCACTGTCACCACCAGTGAACCGGAGACCCTGGAGGTCACCGGCATCGACTCCCGGCAGATCGCCCAGATCGCCCTGGACCAGCGGGTGCTCGTGTATGAGCTAGCTCCGCTGAATGCCTCGCTCGAGGAGGCATACTTCGCGCTGACCAAGGACGAGGTCGAATACCACTCCTCCTACGATGGCGCCGACCCCGGGGCCGCCCCGGGAGCGCCCGCTCATGCAGGGGCTGCCAACTACACCCCGGAAGGGAAGTGACTTCCATGTCGCACCTCACGGCAACCGCTCCGGCATCTCAGGCTCCGCTGAGGGCCTCGGCCGCTGGAACACACGGTCTGACCTTCGTGGGCGTTCTGCGTTCCGAATGGATCAAGTTCTGGTCCCTGATGTCCACCAAACTGCTCCTGGTGATCAGCTTTGTCGCCATGATCGGCCTGAGCACCTTCGGGGCTTGGGGCAACGCCTACGGGATGAGCGAGATGGGTAAGAACCCAGGGCGCTTCGGTCCGACCGCTGCCCAATTGCCGGATCCCAACAGCATCATGGGATCGGTGGCCACGGTGGGCCAGTACCTCGGAGTGCCGGTGATCGGCGCGCTGGCCGTCATGTTCATCGCCTCGGAATACTCCACCGGCATGATCCGCTCGTCCTTCGCCGCAGTCCCCGGGCGTCTGCCGGTCTTCTGGGCCAAGGCGATCATCCTCGTGGTGATCAGCTATGTGCTGTCCGTGGTGGCCTTTTTCGCCTCCTTCGCCCTGGATGCGGCGATCTTCAAGGCCTATGGCTTTGATGTCTCACTCAGCGGCAAGGGGACACTGTCCACCATCTTCCTGACCGGCGTCTATGTGGCCGGTGCGGTCCTGCTGGGACTGGCGCTCGGTGCGCTGCTGCGCAACTCCGCGGGCGCCATCGTGATTCTGGTGGGCCTGATCTTCGTGCTGCCGATTGCCGGAAACTTCCTCGGCCTGATCCCCGGCGACTTCTGGAAGTACCTGCCGGACTACTTCCCCTCCGAGGCGGGCGCCCGGATGGCGACTGCCCTGGATCACACCAACGGCAAGCTCGACGCCTGGCAGGGTGGCCTGGTCTACCTGGGCTGGATTCTGCTCGCGGCCATCCCGGCGCTCGTCCTGCTCAAGAAGCGGGATGTCTAAGCTGTCGATATGAGCCGTCACGACCCGGTGAGGGCGACGGAGGACCGAGCGAACGCGGTCACCGTCGCCCTCACCGAATTCACCACCAAGCGCCGAGGTCCTATCCGGCGCTTCTTCTACGAACACTCACTCGCGATGGACGCGGTGGTGGCCCTGATCTATCTGCTCCTGATGGGTGCCACCGCCGTGGTGGATGCCACTCAGGGGAACTGGCTGATGGTGGTCGTGGTGGTCGGCACTGCGGCCGCGTTGATGTTCCGACGCCGTTATCCGCGCATCGTGCTGGGTATTGTCGTGGCTCTGGAGATCCTCAACGCGGTGGCCGGATACTCCGGCAACGTCGGCCTGGGTGTGCTGTTTGCCCTCTACGCGGTGGCCGCGGCCTACGGTGGCCGGATCGGCTTCCTTAGCGCCGCCGTCGCGAGTCTTCCGCTGATCGCCGTGATGATTCTGGTGGAGCCGCACCGCTCCGATGCGGCAAATAACTCGCCGATGTCCGCCCAGGTGTTCTGGCTGGTGGCCGCGGGCTTCCTGGTCCTGGGCAATGTCATCGCCACCGGCATCGGGGTCTCGGTCTGGCGCGACCGCCACCACGAACTGGAGCTGCGGGCCTGGGCGCAGCGTAATGCGCAGTTGGCCTCGGCGCATGAGCGCAACCGCATTGCCCGGGAGATGCACGATGTGATTGCCCACTCGCTCTCCGTCATGATCGCGCTCTCCGATGGTGCCCGGCTGGCGATGGAACGCTCTCCGGAGAAGGCGGGCCAGGCGCTGGACAATGTCTCGCAAACCGGCCGACGGGCCCTGGCCGATATGCAGCGGATGCTCGGGGTGCTGCGGCGCGAGGGCACCGAGGAGCAGGATCAGCGCAAGCCCATGCCCGGTGAGCTCGATGTCGAATCGCTGCTGGACGGTTTCCGCCAGGCCGGGATGCCGCTCTCTTTCGCCACCTCCGGGCCTCCGCTGCCGGCTGATCCGGCCTTCCGTCTGGCCGTTTACCGGATCATGCAGGAGTCGCTGACCAATGTGCTGCGCTACGCTCGTGGCGTGTCCCGGGTCGACGCCCTGATTGCCCATGAGCATCCCGAAGTGACCCTGAAAATTTCCGATGACGGACGGCCGCCGTCCGCAGCAAGTTCCAAGGGGTCGCTGGAGATTCTGGGCAATGGAATTCCGGGCAGCGGTAAGGGACTGATCGGTATGAGCGAGCGGGCAGCAGCCTATGGCGGCCGGGTCAGTGCGGGACCACAACCGCAGGGCGGCTGGCTGGTCACCGCCAGCCTGCACTGCCCGGATGCCTCCGAGGAGTCTCAGGATGTTCCTGAGGTTGCGGTTCCCGAAACCTTGGTGCCGGACTCCCCGTTTCCCAGCGCCCGGTTTCCCAGTGCCCTCGTTCCGGAGCGCACCGCCGCCCGGGACACTGCCGCGTTGAAAGCCTCGAAAGGCACTCCATGAAGATTCTGCTGGTGGACGATCAGCCGCTACTCCTGATGGGGTTCCGGCTGATCCTGGAAGGTGAGGACGATTTCGAGATCGTCGGGGAGGCTGCCAACGGGGTGGAGGCACTCAGCCAGGTAGCCGGGCTGGAGCCCGATGTGGTGCTGATGGATGTCCGGATGCCGGTGATGGACGGGCTGGAGGCGACCCGGCGCATCGTGGCCTCCGGGGCGGCATCGAAGGTCATCATCCTGACCACCTTTGATCTTGACGAGTACGCCTTTGAGGGGCTCCAGGCGGGAGCCAGTGCCTTTCTGCTCAAGAACGTGGCACCCGAGGAGCTGGTCCAGGCGGTGCGGCTGGTGGCCAGTGGGGATGCTGTCGTGGCCCCCAGAGTCACCCAGCGGTTGCTGGAGCGCTTTGTCCGCATCCAGCCCACGCGCGAACCGAGTGATGGTGCCGAGGCCGGACTCACCGCCCGCGAGGTGGAGGTGGTCCGGGCGCTCGCTGAGGGGCTGTCCAATGCGGAGATCGCCACGAAATTCTTCCTCTCTGAGGCGACCGTCAAAACCCATGTGCGGCGCATTCTGACCAAACTGGACCTGCGCGACCGCGTGCAGGTGGTGGTCTGGGCCTATGAGAGCGGCGTCGTCGTCCCGGGAGCCGAATGAGGCCGGGAGAATCCGGCGGCGCTGAAGGAACCTGATTGAATGAGCGTATGTCTGCGCTTGCTGAATCCGCCGCTCTGGAACATATTCACGATCTGGGGAGCTTCGTCTCCGCCTCGCCATCGAGCTTTCACACCGTCGCCGAGGCCGCTGCGCGCCTGAAGGCTGCCGGGTTCAGGGAGGCGCGGGAAAATCAGGACTGGCCGGTAGGCCCGGGGAGCTATTTTGTGCAGCGCGATGGCGCTCTGATCGCCTGGGTGCTGCCCGAGGACGCCCAGCCGACCACCGGCTTTGCGGTGCTCGGCGCGCACACCGATTCGCCGTCGTTCAAGCTCAAGCCCAAGCCCACGATCGGCGCGCACGGCTGGTTGCAGGCTGGGGTCGAGGTCTATGGTGGCCCGCTGCTGAATTCCTGGCTGGACCGGGAGCTCCGCCTCGCCGGACGGCTGGCACTGCGCTCCGGACGCACCGTCCTGGCGGCGACCGGGCCGCTGTTGCGCCTGCCCCAGCTGGCGGTGCATCTGGACCGGGCAGTCAATGAGGGCCTGACCCTGAATAAGCAGCAGCACCTGCAGCCAGTCTGGGGCCTGGGAGATCCGGCTCAGGCGGATGTGCTGGCGGTCCTGGCCCAATCTGCCGGTGTGGATCCGGAGGAGGTCGGTGGCTACGACGTTGTCGTTGCCGACTGCCAGGAGCCGGCAGTGTTTGGCGGTGCGCAGGAGTTCTTCGCCTCCGGCCGGCTGGACAACCTGAGCTCGGTGCACGCCGGGTTGCGCGCCCTGCTGGATCACCATCAGGCCGGTGCCGGGGGTCTGACCGGTGGACCGATCGCTGTGCTGGCGGCCTTTGACCACGAGGAGGTGGGCAGTGCCACGCCCTCCGGGGCCAGTGGGCCGTTCCTGGCTGATGTGCTGGCGCGGATCAGTAACAGTCTGGGTGCCGGCAGCGAGCAGTGGCACCGGGCGCTGGCCTCCTCGGTGTGCCTCTCTGCCGATGCCGGTCACGCTGTACACCCGAACTATCCGGAGCGGCATGATCCGGCGAACCATCCGCTGCTCGGCGGCGGGCCGTTGCTGAAGATCAACGCGAACCAGCGCTATGCCACGGATGCGGTGGGTGCTGCTCTGGTGGCCCGGCTCTGCGCCGAGCAGGGCATTGCCTATCAGGAGTTTGTGTCCAACAACAATGTGCCCTGTGGCTCGACGATCGGTCCGCTGACCGCCACCCGGCTGGGCATCCGGACCGTGGATGTCGGCGTCCCGCTACTCTCCATGCACTCGGCGCGGGAGATGTGCTCGGTCACCGATCCCTATCACCTCAGCCGCCTTGCCGGCGCATTTTTCCGCTCGACCGTGCTGGCGGATTTCGCCGGCTGACCTGGGTTCAGAGGGGCTCAGCGGGTTTCAGGAGGCCAGGCTGACCACCAGGTTGATCGTGGTGGCCAGGATTCCGGTGCCGAAAACAAAGGCCAGCAGGCTGTGTCGGAGCGCGGTCAGCCGCATGACCGAATTGGTGATCGACGTGTCAGAGACCTGGTAGGTCATGCCCATGCTGAACGCCATATAGGCGAAGTCGTTGTAGTTGGGGCGTTCTTTCTGGTTAAATTCGATGCCGCCCGGCTCGGGGCGGTGGGTGTAGTACAGCTCGGCATAGCGCAAGGTGAACAGGGTGTGGACCATCAGCCAGGAGAGCACCGTGGTGATCAGGGCCAGCGCCGCCAGCGCCAGACGCTCGCCACCACCGGCGCTCTTCCCGTCGATCATGACGACGACGACGGCAGCCAGGCTGGCGACGGCGGCGAGGGTGACCAGCAGGTTGCTGGTGGGTCGGCGGGGATCCTCTTCGGTAGCATGAGCGGCCGTCCGGGCGGTGTCCATCCGGCTGATTTTCAGCCAGATCCAGATGTCGTAGACGGCTGCTGCGGCCGCCCAGGCGGCGGCGGGTGCGTGGAGCCAGGAGTCCAGGAATCCCACGGCGCAGCCGACCACGACGGCGACGGCTCCCATGGTCAGAAAACGTCGGCGGGCCAGTCGTGCGCGGTGGCTCAGGGCTGGATGGTCTGCTGAGGTGCGGTGTGGTTCCCGCGAGGATGTCATAGTCCGATTTTAGGTGCTGGATTCTGGCCGCCGATGGCGTCGGTATGCTGAGCCCATGAAAATCGCGGCATGGCTCGGTGGCCTGCTCGGCGCCCTGCTGGTGTTTCTGAGCGCCATGGTGCTGCCCTATGGTCCGATTAATGGTGCGGCCGGGGTGGTTGACGGCGGCAGTTTTCTGGGCTGGCGGTACACGAGCTTCGACGAGGGCTCTGCCTGGCCGCTCAGCCTCGCCTTTGCCCAGAGCTGGTACGTCCTGGTGATTCTGGTGCTCGGTCTTGGCCCGTTCGTGGGGTTGGGGACGCGGCGTGCTGAGCGATTTGCCGGTGCCATTCTGCAGGGCCTGGGTGCCATCGGCGTGGCGATTCTGGCGATTACGCTCTTGGTGGTTCTGGTGAATCTGGGCGGCGATTCCCTCTGGGTGTGCGGGGCGGTTCTGGTGTTGGCCCTGCTGTTGCTTGGCGCTGCCGTGCTGAGCGGATTCGGCCGCGCCTTCTGGGGCTCACCCGTGGTGGTGTGCGCGGCGCTGCTGGGTCTGGTGGGTAGCACCTCGATGGCCTGGGAGCAGGGCAGTACACCGGGCGCGGCGCATGGCGTCGCCACCTGGCTGATGCCGGTGGGTTTTGCGGTATCGCTTATCGGGGCATTCTGCGCCTGGCAGGCGGCCCGACGTCGTGAGCCAGTTCGTCGCAGTGAGCCAGCTCGCTCCGCTCGGTGACCCGGGCGAAGCGAGCTGGCCAGCCACTGGGACTGGTGTTCTGGACTTACAGTCCTGGGCCTACTGTTCTGGGCCTACTGTTCTGCGGGCAGCGTGATCAGGCCGAAGGCCTCACCATGCGGTGCGCGGACAATGGTCATCCGGCCGAAAGGGCTGTCAGAGGCGGGCATCAACGCAGTGGCACCCAACTCGACGGCCTTCGCCAGCGTGGCATCCACGTCATCGGCCGCAAACCAGGTGAGCCAGTAGTTCGGGTGACCTTCGGGCATCGAGGGGTCATCGTTCATTCCGCCGACGTCCTCGCCATCGGAGGCGCGCTGGAAGGTCGAGTAGATGAACTCATCGCTGTTGATGTCCCGGTAGTTGAAGCCGAAGACCTCCGTGTAGAAGGCGCGGGCCGCCGCGTAATCGCGGGTGTGCAGCTCGTTCCAGCAGAGGGTGCCATCCTCATTGAACAGGCCAACGCCCAGGTGATTTCCACCCTGCCAGAGGCCAAACACCGCACCGGTGGAGTCAGCGACGACGGCCATCGTGCCCTGCTCTGCCACTGCGGTGGGCGGGAAGAATACAGCGCCACCGGCATCGACGACCTTCGCTGCGGTTGCTGCGGCATCGTCGGCGGCGAAGAAGGTGGTCCAGACCGAAGGGTCTGTTTCACTCTGCAGAGGGCTGATGCCGGCCACGGCGCGGCCGTTCTTGGTTACCAGGCGGTAGCCGCCCATGGACTCGTCGCCCTCAGGCACATCCCAGCCGAAAAGCGATCCGTAGAAGGTGGCGGCAGCAGCGGGATCGCTGACAGCCAGATCAGGCCAGTTCGGGGTTCCCTCGGGCCAGGCTTCGTCACGCGTAGGCATAATTTCTCCTTGACTCAGAGCGGGCAGAGCCGCTTGAAGATGCCGCCCGGCGGAACACCAAGGCGATCTACCCTGAGCGTAGATCCGAGCACCGACAGGATGGAAGTGGTAGAGCAGCCTCCAGGGCTGTTGATCGGCTGAGTTTCTCAGGTGGCCCCCGGCAGGCGTATCCGTTACCATGGATGGGTCCGTGTTTGCACGGCATCGATCCGTCGCGTCCGCACCCCAGTATCGTTCTGGGGAGCCTGTGGGCCCGGATCAACGCACACGAACCTCCTGTTGCGGAGAGACCGCAACCGCTTAGCCCAGAGGAGGTGGGTTCACATATGCGTCCTTACGAACTGATGGTAATCATCGACCCCGAGGTCGACGAGCGTACCGTCGAGCCGTCCCTTCAGAAGTTCCTCAAAGTGATCACCGGCGACGGTGGAACTGTTGACAAGGTGGATTTCTGGGGCCGTCGCCGACTGGCTTATGACATCAAGAAGAAGTCCGAAGGGTTCTACGCAGTGGTTAATTTCACCGCTGAACCGGCAACCGCTCAGGAGCTCGACCGCCAGTTGAGCCTGAACGAGACGATCCTTCGCACCAAGATCATCCGCCCCGAGGATCAGAAAGTGTCCGCCGAGTAATTCCGGCGAACGCTAGATCTTCAGACGTAGGAAGCAGGAAGACATGGCAGGCGAGACCACCATTACCGTTATCGGTAATCTGACCAACGATCCGGAACTGAGATTCACCCCCTCCGGTTCGGCAGTCGCCAACTTCACCATTGCGTCCACGCCGCGCACCTTCGACCGCCAGTCCAATGAGTGGAAAGACGGCGAAACGCTGTTTTTGCGCGCATCGGTGTGGCGGGAGGCTGCTGAGAATGTCGCCGAGTCGCTCACTAAGGGCACTCGCGTCATCGTCAGTGGTCGGTTGAAGTCGCGCTCCTACGAAACCAAAGAAGGGGAGAAGCGCACCGTGATGGAGCTTGAGGTCGATGAAATCGGCCCCTCGCTGCGGTACGCCAACGCCAAGGTCAACCGCACCCAGCGCTCCGGCGGTCAGGGTGGCGGGAACTTCGGTGGCGGCGGTGGCTTCGGTGGGAACTCTGGCAACCAAGGCGGAGGAAACTCCGGCTGGGGTGGCCAGTCGGCTCCCGCTGACGATCCCTGGGCCAGCCCGTCCTCTCCGGGCGGCGGCTGGGGTGCCGGTCCGGATTCCTCCGAACCTCCCTTCTAAACACCACTCATAGTCAGGGTCCCTCCGTGGCGGCGAAGCCGACACAGCCGGGCCTGAACAACACCAAAATAGAGTGGGGCAGTCAGGGTCCCTCCGTGGCGGCGAAGCCGACACAGCCGGGCCTCAACAACACCACAATAGAGTGGGGCAGTCAGGGTCCCTCCGGGGCGGCGAAGCCGACACAGCCGGGCCTGACCAACACCCAAAGAGAGTGGGGCAGTCAGGGTCCCTCCGTGGGGGCGAAGCCGACACAGCCGGGCCTGAACACCACCACAATAGAGTGGGGCAGTCAGGGTCCCTCCGTGGCGGCGAAGCCGACACGAAAGGGCCTGCCCCAATCTCCATCCCGTGAAAAATCACGGGCTCCAGAAAACAAAGGAGCACCACGATGGCTAAGGCTGAAATTCGCAAGCCCAAACCAAAGTCCAACCCCTTGAAGGCCGCTGACGTTACCGTCATCGACTACAAGGACGTCGCCTTGCTGCGCAAGTTCATTTCCGATCGTGGAAAGATCCGCGCCCGTCGCGTCACTGGCGTGACCGTGCAGGAGCAGCGCAAGATCGCTCAGGCGATCAAGAACGCCCGCGAAGTGGCCCTGCTGCCGTACTCCGGCGCTGGCCGCGGCTAAGGGAAGGGAATAACCACCATGGCAAAACTCATTCTGACCCAGGAAGTGACCGGACTCGGCGCTGCAGGGGATGTTGTTGAGGTCAAGAACGGCTACGCTCGCAACTACCTGTTGCCGCGTGGCTTCGCTCTGACCTGGACTCCCGGCGGCGAGAAGCAGGTCCTGTCGATCAAGGCCGCTCGCGTGGCCCGCGAGCACGCTTCGGTTGAAGCTGCTCAGGCTCAGGCAGCCAAGCTGTCCTCCACTTCGGTGCTGCTCGAAGTGAAGGCCGGCGAATCCGGTCGCCTCTTCGGCACCGTCAAGGCTGAGGACGTCGCCCGCGCCGTCGAGGCCGCCGGTCTCGGCGCCATCGACAAGCGCAAGGTCGAGATCCCGGTGCACATCAAGAGCATCGGCAAGTACCAGGCCAACGTCCGTCTGCACGAGGATGTTGCTGCTGTGATCGACCTGAACGTCGTCAGCAAGTAGTTTCGCGTACTCAAGGCCGCTCCACCTCCGGGTGGGGCGGCCTTTCGCATTCTCGCCAACGGTCGTGACGCTCCCGATCGTTGGGTGAGGGAAGGCCAGTCAGCTCATCCGGTCAACCAGGTCCTTGGCGCTGCGCAGATCGGCACCGGTGACTTTCCGCACCAGCGCAATGGCCTGAATCTTGTGCCCCTGGCGGATCATCGTCTGGGCGGCGGTGAGGAGCTCTGGAGTGAGTTGCGGCGGGATGATCGCGGGCTGCTGAGGCTGAGCCGGGTAGCCGCCGGGCTGCTGAGGCTGAGCGTACGACTGGCTGGGGTACGACTGGCCCTGCTGGGCCTGGTAAGGCTTGATGGTGGACTGCGTCCCCACCCGCAGAGTGTGGACGCGGTTGAGGGCCTGAGCGCGCTGCTCCTGCTCCTTGCCATGCAGAATCTGCAGGTAACGATCCGCATCGGAGAGCCCTGGATCGTAGCTTCTGCCACCCCTGGCAGCCCACACAATGACGATCACTCCAACGATCACGATGCCGATCACGATGATCCAGGTAACCATGGTCTGAGTGTAGTCGCTCTGGTGGCCGGTGGAGCGGGAGAAGCCCCTGGCTCGACGTTTGCGCTGGTGGACAGGCAAACTATTTGACGCTTTTCAGGAGTATTTCTTTCAGGGAGGTCTGAAAACCGTGTTTTCGAACCCTGCCTTAAGGGGTTCCGGATACTTTGTCAACATGCAAGCTGTGGATGAAGGTTGCCGCTGACAAATTTTCCACCCACTCGCTGTGGGTATTATCGGTGCAGGTCAGAGGCGGAATAGTTCGGAAAAATAGTTTCTCATCCACAACCTTGTCCCCAACCTGTGCACAAGCCGGCGGCCTGCTATCCACACGTTATCCACAAGGAACACTTGGTGTGTTTTCGCCCACCGTCTAACGTTGCCGCAGAGCATCATTCGGCGGTGCTGAGATGGGGTGCGCTCCATCCGGGACGGCACCCCGGCACTCATGGTCACACTCACTGTCGGTGCCTGCCGGTAAACCAGTATTGACAGCATGATCGAAGCACGTCGGTGCGTCCAGGATGGGGAAAGGACCCACAGTATGTCCATGACGAGCGCGGACTCTTCCGTCGGATCATTGCGAGAGCCGGAATTTGCGCGGACTCCGCCCCAGGACCTGGTGGCAGAGCAGAGCGTGCTCGGTGGCATGTTGCTGTCCAAGGACGCCATTGCCGATGTGGTGGAAGTGCTGCGCGGTCAGGATTTCTACCGCCCGGCCCATGAAAGCATCTATGAGGCCATTCTGGATCTCTATGGGCGGGGAGAACCGGCCGACGCCGTCACGGTGGCCGATGAGCTGACCAAGCGGCAGGAAATCACGAAGGTGGGCGGCCCGGCCTATCTGCACCAGCTCATCCAGTCCGTGCCGACCGCCGCCAACGCTGGCTTCTATGCCCAGATTGTCTCTGAGCGCGCCGTGCTGCGCCGTCTGGTCAATGCCGGGACCAAGATTGTCCAGCTCGGCTATGCCAACGATGGCGAGGTGGAGGACATCGTCAATGCCGCGCAGGCAGAGATTTTCGCGGTGGCCGAGCGTCGCTCCGCGGAAGACTATGTGCCGCTGGGTGATGTCATGGAAGCTGCTATGGACGAGATCGAGGCGGCTGGTCATCGTGGCCAGGGCCTTTCTGGTGTGCCGACCGGGTTCTACGATCTGGATGAGCTCACGCATGGTCTGCATGGTGGTCAGATGATCGTCATCGCCGCCCGTCCGGCCGTCGGCAAGTCGACCTTCGCTCTGGACATTGCGCGATCTGCCGCCATCAAACATCAGATGGCCACGGTGTTCTTCTCGCTCGAAATGAGCCGTACCGAAATCGCCATGCGTCTGATGAGTGCGGAGGCGACCATCCAGCTTCAGGATCTGCGTAAGGGAACGGTCAAGGACGAGCAGTGGGCCAAAATCGCGAAGGTGATGGGGCCGCTCAACGAGGCACCGCTGTACATCGATGACAGCCCGAATATGTCGCTGATGGAAATCCGGGCGAAATGCCGTCGGCTCAAGCAGCAGCACAACCTTAAGCTCGTGGTCCTTGACTACCTGCAGTTGATGTCCAGTGGTAAGCGTGTGGAGTCCCGTCAGCAGGAAGTCTCCGAATTCTCCCGTGCCCTCAAACTGCTGGCCAAGGAGCTGGAAGTGCCGGTCATCGCACTTTCGCAGCTCAACCGCGGATCGGAGCAGCGCACTGATAAGCGGCCGCAGGTCTCCGATCTGCGTGAATCCGGCTCCATTGAGCAGGACGCGGATATGGTGATCCTGCTGCACCGCGAAGACATCTATGACAAGGAATCTTCCCGCGCCGGGGAGGCCGATGTGATTGTGGCCAAACACCGTAACGGTCCCACCAAGACCATTGTGGTGGGCTTTCAGGGTCACTATTCGCGATTCAGCAATATGGCCCCCGAAGGCGGTCAAGGTTACTAGGGACGGCATCGGATGACCTCCAGACCAACGTCAACTGACGCACCCGCGTCACTCAAACTGCCTGGCCTCAACCGCAAGATCCTGCATCTGGCCATTCCTGCGTTCGGCGCCCTCATTGCCGAGCCCCTGTTCGTCATCGCAGACTCCGCCATCGTGGGTCACCTGGGAGTGGACCAGCTGGCGGGCGTCGGCCTGGCTTCCACCGTGCTGCAGTCGGCGATCGGCCTGATGGTCTTTCTTGCCTACGCCACTACGCCCGCAGTGGCGCGGCTGCTCGGTGCGGGGAAGCGGGCTGAGGCTGTGGCGGCAGGCCGGGACGGCATCTGGCTGGCCGCGATCCTGGGTATTGTGCTCGCCACGGTAGGTATGCTGACGGCTGGACCGGTGCTCAGTGCTCTGGGCGCACAGGGACCGGTGTTGGAGTACGGCGTGAGCTACCTGTACTACTCACTGCCAGGTATCCCGGCGATGCTGATGGTTCTGGCGGCCACCGGTGTGTTGCGCGGCCTCCAGGACACCCGGACGCCGCTGGTGGTAGCCGTGGCCGGGTTTGCGCTCAATGCGCTGCTCAACTGGGTGCTGGTCTATCCGCTGAACCTTTCGGTGGTCGGCTCCGCGGTGGGAACGTCGCTGGCGCAATGGGCGATGGCGATCGCCTACCTTCTGGTGGTGGTCCGTGCGGCGCGTGAGCACCGGGTGGCCCTGCGGCTGGACTGGCGCTCGCTGCTCTCTCTGGGTTCGGTCGGTGGGTGGCTCATCCTGCGCACGCTGAGCCTGCGGATCGCCCTGCTCGCCACGGTGTTCGTGGTCACCGGCCAGGGGCCCGTCAACCTTGCCGCGCACCAGATCGCGATGACCCTCTACAACCTGCTGGCCTTGGCGCTGGATGCGATCGCCATCGCTGCTCAGGCCCTGATCGGGCGGGAGCTGGGTGCGGCCAACCTGCCGCTGGTCCGCGCGCTGATGCGCCGCATGGTGTGGTGGGGTCTGGGCTTCGGCGTGGTCACCGGTGCGCTGTTGGCCCTTGCCAGCCCCTGGCTCGGATGGGTTTTCACCCCCGATCACGGCGTGCAATCGGCGTTGACTGCGGCGCTGCTTGTCCTGGCAGCGGGTCAGCCGGTGGCGGGATATGTCTTTGTGCTCGATGGCGTGCTGATCGGCGCCGGGGATGCCCGGTATCTAGCGGTGGTCGGGCTGGCGTGTCTGGTGGCCTATCTGGCCATGCTCTGGGCAGTTACGGTGGCGTTCCCGCCGGTGACCGTGAGTGGGATGCACGATGCCGGCGGGCACCCGGCAGCGCTGGCCTGGGTCTGGGTGGCTCTGGCCCTGGGATATCTCAGCGCGAGGGCGGTCAGCCTGGGTCTGAGGGCGCGAGGTACCCGTTGGCAGCGCGTGGGTGCTGTGTAAATCGTGCCTATCCGGTAAATCGTGGGTGGCTGCTGGCGCCGCATAGACTGGAACAGGCCGTGGTTCTCGGCGAGCCCGGCCCAGCCACTGCCGACCAGCCAACACTGACCGGCTACCGGACCCATGGCCAGTCAATCCCAACAGAAGGAACGGTGAGCGCACGTGTCGAGCGCATCGGCGTCGCACCCGACGTCTTCCCCGAAGGCGGCGAAGCCCACTCCGGAGCTCGAGTTGTGGAAACCTGTGCTGTTCAGGGCAGTGGTTGCGCTCCTCTTCGGCCTGCTGAGTGTGTTCTGGCCGGATATGCCGCAGCTGATTCGTGGCCTGGTCACCGGGGTGTACTTCGTGGCAAGCGGTCTGGCGGTTTTCACGCTACACCGGACGGCCCAGCGCTCCCGGACCTCCTCTCGGACGCTCTTCGGCCCCTGGTTGCTGCTGGAGTCTGCGCTGTGGCTGGTGGGCGGCATCGCCGTGGCCCTCGCCTGGTCCGGTGAGCTGTTCATAGTGCTGGCCGCGGTCACGCTCCTGGCAGCCGGGGTCATGGAATTCCTGCTGGGCCTGCAATTCCGGCAGCGTACGGTTCTGGGCCGGGACTGGTTGATCACCGGAACCGTCGGCTTGCTGGGTGGCGTCATCCTGCTGTTGCTCGGTCATGCTGCGGCGCGCGCGCCGATCGGTGTGCTGGGCGGAGTGGCCGTGGTGATCGGCGTGGTGCTGTTGTTGGCAGCGCTGAGCTATCGGCACGATGCCCGTAGCGAGGCAGTACCGGTGAAGCAGTCGGGAAACAACAGTTCTCTACCGGGCGTAGAATAGTTGAGGATTGTACTGAGCACATCGGAGGATGAACGTGGCCTATGACGACGGAGAAGGGCGTGGCAGCAAGCTGCGCACCTCGGTCAAAGGACCGCTGATTTTTGCTACCGTCCTGGCACTGGTCGCCGGGGTGGTGACGACCGTGGCCGCCACCGGCGGCACGGGTCCGCAGACCAGCAACGGGACCATGCGGATGGTCCGCTTTGATCTGGGCCTGATCGCCTTCGGCATTGCCTTTGTGGTGGTGCTCGTGGTGTGCGCGGTGCTCATGATGAGTTTCAAGGAAAATGACGAGGAACTCGGCGCAGGTTCCGGAGTGAATCTGCGCTCGGCGGACCGTCAGCGCAAGCCCGTCCGGGGAACGCGCCCGTCGGCTCAGGATCCCCAGGACAGGCCAGAGACAGATCCGGGCGACCCCGCCAGCTCCTGACTTGCCGCCTGCCTCGCAAAACGGGGAGGATCAGGCCACACGGCGGTGATCACACCCCGCGTAGTGCCGCCAGGCTGTTGGCAATCCGCTCGAATACCTGCAGATCCACCTCAACGCCTGCGGTGCGCAATGCGAGCAGTGCAGCACCGGCCAGGCCGTCCTCCACGCGCACCACCGTGGCTCCGGCTACAGCCTGCTCCACCGCGGTTGCCACCGGTGAGCCCAGACCCAGAATGCTGCCACCGAGCACCAGCGTATCGCCGGCTCCCGGCCCCTTCCTGTCCGAAGGCCCCTCCAGGGCCCCCAGGCTGTGCACCAGTGCGGCGCCAGCCTCGGCGAGGATCTGACGTGCGACGTCGTCGCCCTCCGCAGCCGCCTGGAAGGCCAGTGGGGCGAGGGTCGCCAGGTCAATGGGTCGGAGTCGGTAGAGCGCGGTGATCAGTGCTTGGAGCTGTCCGGGCCGGCCCTCGATCCTGGCGACCGGCGCGGTGATGGCGACCTTGTCCAGCAGCAGTTCGGCGAGGCTGGTTGGCGCTCCGCGTCCATCCATGCTGGCGAGGGCAGCCCTGGCAACATGCTGCCCGATCCAGAATCCCGATCCCTCGTCCCCCAGAAGCCAGCCCAGTCCGTCGACCACCTGGTGGATGCGGTAGTCGACAATCCGGGCGCACACAGCGCCGGTTCCGGCCACCATTGCGTAGCCACTTCTGTGATGATTTCCTGAGAAAAAAGTCGCTAAAAGATCAGATTCAATCACCATGTTCTGACCCAAATTGCGGTGTGAAAACTGCTGCTGAAGCGTTTTATTGACCGAGACGGTAGCGCCGCCAGCCATGGCGATGGTCACCGTGGAGATCTCCGCTTTCTCCTGGCCGGAAGCCTGGATGGCCTGAGATGCCGCTTCCAATTGTGAGGCAGATGCCTTCTCAATCCCCGAAGATATAGGGTTTCCTGGCCCCGAACGACCGTAGCCGAGGCAGTGGCCGCTGAGGTCCAGGAGCACCGCCCGAGTGGAGGTTCCGCCGGCATCGAGGGCCAGGAGCTGGAGTGAGTTTTTCAACCGTAATCAACCTTTTACATTCTGTGACTTGACACACAGGATAGCTGAGAATAGTTTTCTTGCAACGCCTGCAAACAAGAAATGGATTTTCACATGGGGACTTCTGAGCACGCTGTAGCCTATACAGCCGCTGACTCGGTGGTCGGCATCGCCCAGAAGATTCAGTCACGAATGCCGGAGATGAGTGGTGCGATGGTGAAAATCGCCCGTTTCCTGGTGGAGAAGCCGCAGGCGCCACTGACCTTGTCCATCAAAGAACTGGCCGCAGAGACAGGGACCTCCGCAGCAACGGTGACGCGTTTCTGCCGGATCATCGGCTACAGCGGCTATGCGCCTTTCCGGGTGGGAGTGGCTGCCGATTCCGGACGTTCAGATGCCCGAGAGGCGTGGAAAACGGACATTGGGCGGGCCTTCGGACCCGACGATTCACCTCGCGACGTGCTGAGCAGCCTGCTCAACGCTCACACGCGCTCGCTGGTCGAAACAGCCTCCACCATCGATCTGACGGTGCTCAAGGCGGTGGCTCGCAAGATCGCGCTGGCCGCCCACGTGGATATCTACGGCATCGGCGGTAGCGCCATTATGGCGATGGAACTGCAGAACCGGCTTTACCGGATCGGGATCACCGCCTACTACTGGACCGAAGTACATGCCGGACTGGCCAGCGCCTCCCTCCGTAACCGGGACAGCGTGGCGATCGGGATCTCCAACACCGGCCGCACCGAAGAAACCATCGAAATGCTGCGCCAGGCCGGTCAGGCGGGAGCCTATACCGTGGCATTGACCAGCAATCCGCACTCGCCGCTGGTTGAGTCCGCAGAGGTTCATCTGGTCACCAGCGCCTACGAACGCTTCCTGCAGCCCGATGATCTCTCCGCCAAACACGTCCAGCTTCTGGCCATCGACCTGTTGTACCTTCTGGTGGCCCAGGAAAACTTTGCCCGGACCACCGCAACGCTCTCCGCCTCGGCGGTGGCGGTGGCCCCGCACCGCCGGCCCACCAGGAGTCAGTCGGCAGCAGAACGGATCGCCCAGATCACTCCGCACTCGGTTGAACGGAAGAGGACAAGTCTTGCCTGAAGCACCTCAGACGTCATCGGGACTCGTGGAGGAGAAGGCCCTGATGGCCGAATTCGGTCAGAACGTGAGCTCCCGGCTCGCGCGCCTGGCCCAGTTCGCGCAGGATGGCGGCCTCGACCCGGCCGTGACGATCCTCGCCGAGGCTGTGGCAGCTGGTGGCGTGATCCACGCCTTCGGTACCGGGCATTCGGAAGCCTTCGCCATGGAGATCGCAGGCCGTGCCGGTGGCCTCATCCCGACGAATCGGATCACGCTGCGCACCCTCGTGCTGCGCGGAGGCTACGACGCCAGCGTGCTCAGCGGTTCAGAGCTGGAACGTAACCCGGACGTGGTGACCGACCTGTTGAATCTATTCCGGATCGAACCCCAGGATGTCTTCCTGATCGCTTCCAACTCCGGCGTCAACGGGTCCATCGTGGAACTGGCACAACAGATCAAGGCGCGCGGTCACCAACTCATTGCGGTCACGAGCCTGGAGCACACCACTGCGGTGCATCCCAAGCACTCCTCCGGGAAGCGGCTGAGTGAGGTTGCAGACGTGGTGATCGACAATCTGGCCCCTTATGGGGACGCCACCGTGACCACACCCGGCGGCATCGGCGTCGGGGCGGTCTCCTCCATCACTGCGGCCTATATCGCGCAGCTTCTCACGATCGCCACGACGCAGCGACTGGCTGCGAGTGAGGCCATCCCGCCGGTCTACATCTCGGCGAACATACCGGAGGGTGATGCCCACAACCACGCCCTCGAAGCACTCTATGACGGTCGAATCCACCAAGGTGGCTAAAGGCCCAGCTCGACTTCATTTCCCCTTGTGGGGCGACGACGCGCCACAAGAATTCGCACTGCAATCACCCAATGCACCACAACGGAAGGTAAAGAAATGACCATCAGCACCAAAACCTTTGAACGGCGCGGATTCCTCCGCGGCGCCCTCGCTGCGGCCGTCCTTGTTCCCCTGGGTGGGACGCTGGCATCCTGCGCCGCGGGCGGTGGCGGCGGTACCGCTGCTGGCCCGACCGGCACCGTTTCGGACAAGAACCCCTTCGGTGTGGCAGATAACTCCACTGTCGACATCGTCGTGTTCAACGGTGGCTACGGCATCGACTATGCCGAATTCGCTGCTACCGCGCTGTCCAAGGGCCTCTCCACGGTCAAGGCGACGGTGAAGTCCTCGACCGATATCTCCGGTGAGCTGCAGCCGCGTTTCGCCGGTGGCACCCCGCCGGATGTGTTTGATAACTCCGGTGCAAAGTCGATCGGCATCAACACCATCCTCGATCAGTTGGAGGACCTCACCCCGCTGCTGAGCGCCAAGAACCTCGAAGGCACCACCATCAAGGACACGCTCTTTGAAGGCGTCGCAGCTCCGGGCACCTTCGGCGGCAAGTTCGTGGCGCTCAACTACGTGCTGACCGTCTTCGGTGTCTGGTACTCCGCCTCACTCTTCGAGGCCAACGGCTGGACCCCGCCCAAGACCTGGGACGAGGCGCTGGCCCTCGGTGCTCAGGCCGCGACCAAGGGCAAGAAGCTCTTCGTCTGGGGTAAGGAAGCGGCCACCTACTACATGACGCTCGCCATGGATTCGGCCATCAAGGAAGGTGGCGACGAGGTTCGCCTGGGTCTGGAGAATCTCAAGGCGGATGCCTGGAGCCACCCCGCCATCAAGACCGTGCTGGGCAAGATCGAGCAGGCCGTTAAGGCCGGCTACTTCATCCCCGGTGGCTCGGGTACGCAGTTCACGCAGGCTCAGGCCTCCTGGTCCAACAACCAGGACGCCCTGCTTTACCCCTCGGGCTCGTGGATCGAAAACGAGATGAAGAAGCAGACCAAGGACGGCTTCAAGATGACCGGTATGCCGGCCTTCACGGTCACCTCCAGCCCCAAGCTGCCGTACGAGTCGGTGCACAGTGCTGCCGGTGAGCCTTACATGATCCCGACCAAGGGCAAGAACGTCGCTGGCGCCAAGGAGTTCCTGCGCGTGATGCTTTCCAAGGAAGCGGCTACCAACTTCGCCAAGACGAAGCTGGCGCCGACCATCGTTAAGGGCACCGTTCCTGCGGATGGTTTCGGTTCCACGGCACTGGTCTCGCAGACCAAGATGATCGACGCTGCCGGCAAGAACACCTTCACCACCAATTTCAACGATTTCTACGGCACCAACAAGGACTTCCTGACCATCTGGAATACCTTCCTCGATGGCAAGTCCGATGCCGCCACTGTCATCTCCGCCTCGCAGGGGATCTTCGACAAGATCCGCACTGATAGCTCGATCACGAAGGTCGAAGTGAAGTGACCGCAGTCAACCTCGATTCGCGCCCGGGTGACGGCAATGCCGTCGCCCGGCGCGGTCGGCGCAAGAAGCTGACCTTTGACAAGGTCAGTTTCTTCGCGGTGTTCCTGGGCATCCCGATGGTGTTGTACCTGGTGTTCGTCGTCTCGCCGTTCCTGCAGGCCATCTACTACTCCCTGACCAGCTGGAAGGGCTTTGACAACGTCTTCACCTTTATCGGGCTGGACAACTACGCCAAGGTCTTCCAGGATGACAACTTCGTCAAGGCCATGATGAACAACCTCATCCTGGCCGTCATCGTGCCCATTGTCACCGTGGTCATCGCGCTGGTCTTCTCCAGTCTCGTCACGGTGGGTGGGCCGAGCCGTGGGCAGATCCGCGGTCTGCGCGGCTCCAGCTTCTACCGCGTGGTCTCGTTCTTCCCGTACGTGATCCCGGCCATCGCCATCGGCCTCATCTGGGCTCAGGTCTACGTGCCCAATGGTGGCCTGCTCAATGGTGCGCTGGGTCTTTTCGGCGTGGACAAGATCAACTGGCTCGGCGATGAGGCAACGGCCATGCCGGTCAGCATCTTCGTCATCGTCTGGGGCATGGTGGGCTTCTACATGGTGCTCTTCATCGCTGCGATCAAGGGTGTGCCAGCCGAGATCTATGAGGCCGCCCGTATTGATGGTGCCGGGCGCTTCCGGATCATCACCTCGATCACCCTGCCGCTGATCCGCGACAATGTGCAGACCGCCTTCGTCTACCTGGGCATCATGGCGCTGGATGCCTTCACCTACATGGCTGCGCTGAACCCGAATGGTGGGCCGAACAACGCCACCTGGGTGATGCCTCAGGAGATTCTGCAGATTGCGTTCGCCAAGGGTCAGTTCGGTCTGGCCTGTGCCATGGCCGTGGTGGCCGCGGTGCTCACACTCGCCTTTGCCGGACTGGTTTTCCTGATCAATCGGCTCACCGGCGCAGGGAAGGATACCTCGTACTGATGGCGACTCAACTCTCATCCCGGGCAGCCGCGCTGCCGTTGCGTAAGCCGAAGACGACGACGGGGGACCGCGTCGTCGCCAGCGTCTCACATACCGTGCTGGTGATCTGGTCCGTCATCGTGATCGTTCCGCTGCTGTGGACCATCATGAGCTCCTTCAAGACCAGCCAGGAGATCTTCGCTTCACCGTTCGCGTTGCCTCAGGTCTGGCATTTCGACAACTATGCCCGGGCCTGGACGGATTCCGGGATCGGCTCCTCCTTCATCAACACGGTGATCGTGGTGGGCTGTTCGCTGGTTCTGGTGATGCTGCTCGGCGCCATGTGCGCCTATGTGCTGGCCCGGTTCACCTTTCCCGGCAGCCGCGCCATCTACATCGGCCTGCTGGCGGGCCTGACCTTCCCGGCCTTTCTCGCTATCGTGCCGCTGTTCGGCATCCTCAAGGGGATGGGCCTGCTCGGCACGCTCCCGGGCCTGATCCTGGTGTTCGTCTCCTTCGCCCTGCCGTTCACGGTGTTCTTCCTCTTCTCCTTCTTCAAGGCGCTGCCCTTTGAAATCGGGGAGGCGGCGTCCATTGACGGTGCAGGCGAATGGCGGACCTTCTTCCAGGTCATGTTGCCGATGGCCAAGCCGGGTCTGGCCTCGGTGGCGATCCTGAACTTCGTGGGTCTGTGGAATCAGTACCTGTTGGCGGTGGCGCTGAATGCGAGCCACCCGGAGAACCGCGTGCTCTCCCAGGCGCTCGCAGCCTTTGCCGGGCAGGCGGGCTACGCGGTGGACTTCGGCGCTCTGTTCGCCGCCGTGGTGACTACCGTGATCCCGGTGTTGATCGTGTATGTGATCTTCCAGCGTCAGCTGCAGGGATCGGTCAGCGCGGGCACGTCCAAGTAGTCCATCTCAACGAACAGTTTCAGAACGCCTCTGTGGCGGCCTTCCGTGCGCGGTAGGCCGCCACATGTGTTTTATTGCCGCAGTTTCCGGTGGCGCAGAACCGGCGGGAGCGGTTCTTGGACAGATCCACCACCACGGCGGTGCAATCCTCTGCGGCGCAGCGACGCAGCCGCCCCAGTTCGCCGGAACGGATCACATCCGCCAGTGCCATGGCCGCCTCTACCGCCATGCGGACGCCCAGGTCCGCCTCCGGTGCCGTGGCGTGAAGGTGCCAGTCGAAGCCATCGTGCCGGACCAGTTGCGGCAGGGCGGAGGCCTCTCGAAGAATCGCGTTGGTCTCGGCGACCACAACGTCCTCCTCCGCACCCCACAAGGCCGTCAAGCGGGAGCGGACCTTCTGCACCCCGGCCAGCTCGGCGGCATCGTGCGTGCGGGAGCCGCTGAACTTTTCCTGATCGACAAAGGCATCCAGCTCCGCCACCGTGCCCAGCAGTTCGGTGCGCACTCCGGCCTTGGTGGCGCCCGTGTTGATCAGTGCCACGGCAGAGTTGAGGGCCAGTTCAGTGTCTGGGGTGAAGATCATCGGTGCTCCGCTGCTCGAGGCGTGTCATTAGTGTAATGTTGTTTACTAATGACACGTTTATCAGTTACTCCATTATCCGGGCTGGGCCTGTCCCTGGCCTCGGCTGCCGCTTTTGCGTTCTCTGGCTCCTTCGCTAAATCTCTGTTCGAGGCCGGATGGTCCACTGGTGCGGCGGCCCTGGCTCGGCTGGGCGGCGCTGCCCTGGTACTGCTGGTCCCCACCTTGATCCTGCTGATGAAACACTGGCCCACGGTACGATCTTCCCTGCCCCGGATCGCGCTCTACGGGGTGGTGCCCATGGCGCTGTGCCAGCTGTTCTTCTTCAACGCCGTGCAGCATCTTTCGGTGGGCGTCGCCCTGCTGCTGGAATACCTCTCGCCGGTGCTGCTGGTGCTCTACGCCTGGGCCCGGACTAAACGGCACCCGGCCCTCCTGACCATGGCCGGCGGCCTGAGTGCCGTGGCCGGCCTGGTGCTGGTACTGGATGTGACCGGCAGTCAGAGCGTTGATCTGGTGGGCGTGCTCTGGGGACTCGCGGCTGCGGTGTGTTCGGCAGTGTACTTCGCGATGGCGGCCAAAGCGGACGACGTCGTCCCGCCGGTTCTGATGACCGGCGGCGGTCTGCTGGTGGGCTCGGTGCTGATCGGCGTCCTGGGCCTGACTGGCCTGATGCCGATGGGCGTGGGAGGCAGCGAAGTCGTCTTCTTCGGCCAGAGCACGGCCTGGTGGGTTCCGTTGCTCGGGATGATCCTGGTGACCACGGTGTTCGCCTACCTGACTGGAATTCTCTCCGCCCAGCGGCTTGGCTCCCGTCTCGCCTCCTTTGTGGCGCTCGTCGAGGTTCTCTTTGCGGTGGTCTGGGCCTGGCTTCTGCTGGGCGAGGTGCCGCGTCAGGTGCAGCTGGTGGGCGGGGCGCTGATCGTTCTGGGCGTGGTGCTGGTGCGCTGGGGCGAGATCCGCCAGTCACGCGAGGTGGTTCCGGCGACGGTTTCGGTGGTTGCTCCGGTGGAGATTCCGGAGCCCGGAAAAGCAGCAGCGACCCGCGCACTGGTCGCGGGCCGCTGAGAGCAGTCCTGAGGATCAGCTGACGCCCATTAGCTGATCCTCAGGAGCGGCCAAACCGGGTCAGCCGCAGCGAGTTCGCGACCACCAGCACCGAGCTGGCCGCCATCGCCGCCCCCGCGATCATCGGGTTGAGCAGGCCCAGAGCCGCAATCGGCAGCCCCACCACGTTATAGGCGAAGGCCCAGAACAGGTTGACCTTGATGGTGCTCAGGGTGGCCCGGGAGAGCTCTATGGCGGTCGCCGCCTGGCCGAGGTCGTTGCCCATCACGGTCAGATCGGCGGCTTCAATGGCCACGTCGGTGCCGGAGCCCATTGCGATTCCCAGATCGGCCTGCGCCAGCGCCGCCGCGTCGTTGACGCCATCGCCCGCCATGGCCACCGTGGCACCGGCCGCCTGCAGCGCCCGGACCACCTCAACTTTCCCTTCGGGACGGATCTCTGCCCGCACATCCTCGGGCGGAATCCCGATCGCGGCAGCCACCAGTGCGGCGGCCGCGGCATTGTCGCCGGTCACCAGCAGGGGGCGCAGACCCAGGGCCCGCAGTTGTGCGATGGCGGCCGCGGAGCCGGGTTTGAGTCCGTCCTCCAACACGATGACGCCGCGCAACGTGCCGTCGACGGCCAGCCAGACCTGGGTGCCCGGAAGGCTGGGCTCCATCACGGACACGCCTTCACCGATCAGAAACTCCCGGGTCCCGGCGAGCAGCAACTCCCCGTCCACCCGGCCACGGACGCCCCCGCCGGGAGTGGCCCGGAAGTCGGTCACCGGTGGGAGCGGCGCAGGGTCAGCCTGGGGCGAATCCTTCTGGCCGGCCTCGTTCTGGGTGGCCCGGCGAAGCACCGCCGCTGCAATCGGATGTTCACTGCCGTGTTCCACCGCAGCGGCCCAGCGCAGGACCTGAGCTTCAGTGGCCCCGTTGAAGCCCCGCACCTCCGCCACGGTGAGCCTGCCGGTAGTCACTGTCCCGGTTTTGTCCAGCACGATGGTGTCCACAGTGCGAGTGTCTTCGAGCACCTGAGGCCCCTTGATCAGGATCCCCAGCTGTGCCCCGCGTCCAGTGCCGGCCAGCAGAGCCACCGGCGTGGCCAGACCGAGCGCGCAGGGGCAGGCGATGACGAGCACGGCGACGGCGGCCACGAAGGCCTGTTGCAGATCTCCGGAGAAGATCCACCAGAGCAGGAAGGTCAGCACCGAGATGCCCAGCACTACGGGTACGAAGACGCCGGAGATCCGGTCAGCCAACCGCGCGATAGGCGCCTTGCTGCTCTGTGCATCGCTGACCAGCCGGCCCATCTGGGCGAGTGTGGTCTCGCTGCCCACCCGGGTGGCGGCCACCACAAGACGACCGGAGGTGTTGAGCGTGGCCCCCGTGACGGCATCGCCCGGGCCGACCTCGACGGGCATCGATTCGCCGGTGATCAGGGAGGCATCCACTGCGGAGCGCCCTTCTTCCACGATGCCGTCGGTGGCGAGTTTCTCCCCGGGGCGGACCACGAACCGGTCGCCCACCTGTAGCTGGTCCGCCGGGATCGGGACCTCGACGCCATCGCGCATCACGCTGGCCTCTTTGGCACCGAGGCTGAGCAGGGCTTTGAGCGCATTGCCAGCCGAGGTCTTGGCGCGCGCCTCCAGATAGCGGCCCAGCAGCAGGAAGGTGGTTACCACGGCCGCGACCTCGAAGTACAGCGCCGGGTGTGAATCCCCTTGGCCGGACATGCCCGCCATCTCCGGGCTGGCCGTGAGGTCCGGATGGAGCAGCAGCGTCACGAGGGAAAAGGCGTAGGCGGCGATGATGCCGATCGAGACCAGGGTGTCCATGGTTGAGGCGAGGTGCCGGGCGTTGATGGCGGCGGCGCGATGAAAGTTCCAGGCGCACCAGGTGACCACGGGCAGGCTGAGCACGGCAACCGTCCAGCCCCACTGTGGGTACTGCAGGGCCGGAATCATGGAGATCAGCACGACCGGGATAGTCAGCACCGCGGCGATGAGCAGTCGGGGCAACAGGCTGGAGGCCGTGCCGCCGTGAGCCATATGGTCCTGTGGATCCATCGACTCGTGGTGGTCCATGCCATGCTCCATGCCCTGGTGCGCAGGTTGGCTGCTTGCTGGCCGCGGGGCGCTTTTTACGGTTGCCCCGTAGCCGGTCGCCCTGACCACGGCCAGCAGCTCCTCATCACTGACCCCCGCCGGGACTTGGACCCTGGCCGATTCGAGCGGAAGGTTCACCGAGGCCTGGACGCCTTCGATCCGGTTGAGCTTCTTCTCGACCCGGGCTACACAGGAGGCGCAGGTCATGCCCTGGATCTGGAGGTCGACCATGCGTGGGGCGTCGTCGGTCGGGATGGTTTTTGTCATCACAGTGGTCCTTTCCGCGCCTCGGGGGACGGCGTGCGTGCCCGCCCCGGGATGGTACGTGTGAGGTGCGATTCACGAACGGCTGGCTGCCGACGGCCCTGTCTGGGTCACCGAAGGGGGCTGCGCGATCGTCGCGTGGAAAGTATTTGGAACCCCGGGCTGCGCGGCCCGGCCAGTTGAGGAGAATCAGGCGTCGTTGGAGACGACGAGATAGCCCGCCTCGGCCACAGCCTCACCGATGGAGGTGGGGCTGACCGGACCATCGGAAGTCAGGGTGGCCGTGGAGACTCCTCCGGGATTGAGCTCGATGGCGACAGACTCGACGCCTGCCAGGCTGGAGAGCTCTTCAGTCACCGAGTCAACGCAGTGCCCGCAGGTCATTCCGGAGATGGAGACGGTGGTGGTGTTCATAATGGCTCCTAGCTTCGCAGCAGTCGGGAGATGGCCGCGGTGGCCTCCTCCACTTTTTCCTGGACGATGGTCGGGTCCCCGGCCTGGGATGACTCCTCGGCCGCGCCCACGACGCAGTGGTTGATGTGTTCCTGGAGCAGGCCGATGCTGACAGCATGCAGTGCCTTATTGACCGCGGCGATCTGCGTCAGGATATCGATGCAGTACTTATCGTCATCAATCATCTTGGCGATGCCCCGGACCTGGCCCTCCACCCGACGTAGTCGCCGGGCATAGGCTTCCTTGTCCTCGGTGTATCCATGTTCCATAGCTGGACGATATACCCCCTGGGGGTACCTGTCAAATACCCCCAGGGGGTATAAAGAGGGAGGGCACGGTGTCCCGGCGTCTCGCTATATGACGATTTCCTGGCGTTGTGTGACGACCGCGAAGAGTGCCCCGGGCCCGCAGATAGAGCGTTTTAGCTCGCGACAGGATTCTTCTTTCAAAGAATTAATCCGTGGAAACGATTTTTCGTTGAGAGCCCCTTGTGGGTTGAAAATGTGAGCCGTACGCTTCTTGTGAATTGACTGTTATCCCGGGGGGGACTGAGCATTCAGTGGGGCGCTATCCGGAGGGAGTGACATGCGCTTGCCGAAGCCCCGCCGTACCCATGTCGCGAAAATCCTCCGCCGCTCCCTTCTGGGTCTGGGCCTCGGTATTGCCTGGTTCGCATTGTCCGGCCAGGCCGCAAACGCGGCAGATCACACTGATGGCCTCATCCCGGATATCAGCTCAACCCTCAGCTCAACGATCCACCAGGTGAGTGGGGCTGTCACGCCCGTCACCCAGGTGGTCTCCGGGACGGTTTCCCGGATGGAGACGATTGCGCCGCCGGTACAGCCGGTGATTCAGCAGGTTGCGCAGATAGCCAGCTCTCCCACGGTCGCCAGTGTCCAGACCTTGGTCACCAGCACGACGCATCTGGCCAGCAACACCGTCAGCGCGACAACCTCGGCGGTCACCACCGTTCTCAATTCGACGACCACCGCACTGCAGCCGGTGACCCAGGGAACGATTCTTCAGCCCGTGGTCTCGGTGACCACCGGTACCGTTGATGGACTGCTCGGTTCCACCAGTCAGTCGGTGAGCGGATTGCTGCCTCAGATTCCATCGACGATTCCCACTGTCTCCTCCTTGCTACCGGGTGGCACGACTGCGGGTCAGGGCGAGACCGGCACGCTACCCGTCAACTCAGTGCCCAGTGGCTCAGTGCCGCAGGCATCGGCGGCGGCCGGAGTGCCTGGTGATTCCAAGGTATTGACGCCAACGGCTTCTTCGACGGACTCCATCCAGGCGATGGCGACTTCCCGTCTTTCCAGCTTTGCTCCTCAGCTCGCGTCCGCCGCTCACCTGGAGGCTCAGGACGGAGCGTCGGGCACTCAGGTGCCACTGTATCCATCGCCTCGCGGCGCTCCCGACGCACCGTGGGTGGCGCCATCGACCTCGAGCAGCAGCAGTGCCAACAATGGCAGCTCGGGTGGTACTTCATCCTTCGCTGCTGTACCCAACGACTTCTTCCTCCTGTTTGACGTCCAGAACGGGCGCGGTGCTGTCAGTTCTCGGCTGACGCCTGCCGCGCCGACGTTCGATCCAGGTTCAACTCCTGACTGAGTAGGGGTGAGGACTGCCTGTGGCAGCACATCACCACTGACCGCGCACAGCGCGGATCAACCAACTCAACACAAGGAGTAATTCCCGTGAACAACAATGTTCGCCGAGCGCTATATGGCACGCTCATGGCTGGCGGTTTGTTGGGACTTGGGCAAATAGCAGCACAGGCAGCAGATCACACTGATCTTCTGACGCCCCCGCCTTCCCCCTCCTCCAGCTCAACTACTACTGAAATTCATCCGCCCCTCGCTGCGGCGACCAATCTGACGACGGATGTCACTTCAACGGTTCAGCACCTCCTCTCCGGAGTCATTCGGACCGTTGTTCCCCCCATAACTTCTACGAGCACTCCTGCTCCCAGCACGCCGGCTCCGAGTGGTACTGCTGGCGTTTCCACCGCTCCCGCTGCAGCCGCAGCTGCCCCGGTGAATGTTGCCGCGCCGGCACCTGCCCCCGCACCTGCTCCGGTAGTCCAGGCGGCACCGAGCGCGGCGGCATCGGCGCCGACGGCTGCAACTGTTTCCACTCCCGCTGCGCCGGTAGCGGTTCCAGCGCCAGATTGCGGATGCGGCAGCCCTACTCTTCCGGGTGAGAGCGTGATCAACAACGCGGTCAACACAGCCGGCTCCGTTGCGAATAACGGAATTTCACAGGTCGGAGGAGCCGCGAACGCAGTGGCGCCCATCGTCAGTGGGATTGCACCGACGGGTAATCTGCTCGGTGGCATGCTGCCGGGTGGCACCAACGCTCCGAGTGGGATTGTTGCCGACGTCATTCATCAGGCCAATGGCACGCTGAACACGGTCAGCGGCATTCTGGGCAGCCAGACGTTGCCGGGCGGCGCTCTTCCTGGTGGCAACAGCAGCCCTACCGACATCGTGACCGATGTGATTCATACGGCCAACGGCGGGGTGAACACTGTCAGCGGAGTGCTGAACAGTGTCACTCACCAGGATCCGCAAGGACCGAATTGCGTGACTGGTGCCGTAACCTCTGTGGTGCACGATCTGACGGGCAAGCTGCCCGGAGTTCCTGTTCTTCCCACTCTCCCTGAAGTTCCTGCTGCAACTGGTCTGTTGGGGGCCGTCAATGGCATTGCCGGTCAGTTGCCTGGTTTGCCGGGTGTGGGTACGCCGGGTGTTCCTGGGTTGCCGGG
>NZ_JASSZH010000039.1 GCF_030271165.1 Psychromicrobium xiongbiense
CCACACCCCTTTAACACCCCACCCACCCACCAATGAACACCAGGCACCCCCAAACAGGTACAGGCAACCCCAACGTCGGTAGGTATACGAAAGGCGCTCAGCAGTCCCTGACGGACCGCTGAGCGCCTTTCGCTGTCAGAATCGACTACTCGTCCTCGGACTCCAGCTCGTCGTCTAAGAACTCATCGTCGTCATCGGGGCCGGCACCAAGATCGCCGCCTTCGAGAATCTTCAGGGTGTCGGTGTCCGCCGTGATGATCAGGGCGGCCTCATCACGGCGATGCCGGAGCACGCTGTCCAGATAGGACTGCACTGCCTCAGCCAGAGGAATATTGCGGTCCTGCTTCTCTGACATGTACCACCGATGCTCCAGCACCTCGTGAACCACCTCGGCGGGCTCGAGCTTCCCACCCAGATCGCGCGGAATGGACCGGACGATGGGCTCGAAGACGTGGCTCACCCAGGCATGCGCGCTGATTTCCTCATCGAGGTCCGGGTTGTTGTCTGCCCGGTAGCTGTCCATATCATTGAGCAGGCGTCGGGCCTGGTTCTCCTGAGCGTCGATGCCGGTCAGGCGCAGGAGGCGGCGCTGGTGATGCCCGGCGTCGACGACTTTGGGCTGCAACTGAATGGTGGAGCCCTCCGGATTGGTCTTGATGGCGTATTCCTCGACATCGAAGCCCAGATCGTTGAGGCGCCTGATACGGGCGCCCACGCGCCAACGCTCACCTAGTTCGAAGGATTCTTTCTCGGTAAGCTCGGCCCACAGACCACGGTATGACTCCATGATGCGTTCGCTGGTGGCCACCGGATCGACTTCTTCATCGATCAACCCACCCTCAAGCAGGTCCATCAGCTCCCCGGCGATGTTCACCCGAGCGATCTCCAGATCATATTCGCGCTGGCCGGTGGACAGGTCCGGGTACAGCTCACCCGTCTCTGCGTCGACCAGGTAGGCGGCAAAGGCGCCGGCGTCGCGGCGGAACAGGGTATTGGACAGCGAGACATCTCCCCAGTAGAAACCGATCAGGTGCAAGCGCACCAGCAGCAGCGCCTGGGCATCAATCAGGCGGGTCAGGGTGTCTTTGCGCAGCATCTGCGAGAACAGCGCACGGTACGGCAACGAGAATTTCAGATGCCGGGTGACCAGCACCGGATCCAGCGGGGCGCCGTCGACCGTGGTGCGGCCCGTAATGACTGCGACCGGCTCCACGCACGGCACATCGAGGCGTTGCAGCTTGCGGAGCATGTGGTACTCGTGGCGTGCCACATGCTCGCTGGTCTCTTTGACGGCGATGACGGAGCCACCCATATGGGCGAAGCGCACCACGTGGCGGGAAATGCCCCGTGGCAGCGCGGCAAGGTACTCGCTGGGCCAGTCCTCCAGGCGCAGGTGCCAGGGCAGATCCAGCAGCTCGGGATCTGCGGAGGCAGCCGTAATGCTCAGTGAGCCCAGCACGGAGGGCGGGGGAGCCGTATCCCGCGGGGCACTCTCTCGTGGCAACTTGCCACGCTGTTCGAAGTCGGTTGGTTCGTCCAACCATTGGGCGCCGGTAGATTCGCTCATGATCCGTCCTGTGTAGAGCTCTGAAGGTGCTGGAAACAGCGATCGCCGGTCACCCCTGAGGGCAACCGGCGATCACCAGACAATGACTAGTCGCCCAGGCGGAGACCGGACGTCGCGTCAAACAGGTGGACGTGGCCGGTCTGCGGGCGGACGTAGATCTTGTCGCCCTTCAACGGGGGGCGGCGGCCGTCAACGCGCACCACGATGTCGCGGTCTGCGCCATCGATGGAGGTGTGGCCGTAAACGTAGGCGTCGGCACCGAGCTCTTCGACGACGTCTGCCTCGACCGAGAGACCTTCATCGGTGCCGACGATCTCCATGTCCTCCGGGCGAACACCCAGCGTGACGGTGGAACCGTGGGCAGCAGCGAGGACGTCGCGCGGCACAGGGTAGATAGCGCCACCGAACTTCACGCCGCCATCGACGACGGGCAGTTCCAGCAGGTTCATGGCGGGCGAGCCGATGAAGCCGGCAACGAAGACATTCTGCGGACGGTCGTAGAGGTTGCGCGGGGTGTCAACCTGCTGGAGCAGGCCGTCCTTGAGGACCGCAACGCGATCGCCCATGGTCATGGCCTCAACCTGGTCGTGCGTCACGTAGACGGTGGTGACGCCGAGGCGGCGGGTCAGCGAAGCGATCTGGGTGCGGGTCTGCACACGGAGCTTGGCGTCAAGGTTGGACAGCGGCTCATCCATGAGGAAGACCTGGGGATTACGCACGATGGCGCGGCCCATAGCAACACGCTGACGCTGACCACCGGAGAGTGCCTTCGGCTTGCGGTCCAGGTACTGCTCAAGGTCCAGAAGCTTGGCAGCTTCGCGCACGCGGGTGGCGCGCTCTTCCTTGGAAACGCCAGCGATCTTCAGGGCGAAGCCCATGTTGTCCGCGACGGTCATGTGCGGGTACAGCGCGTAGTTCTGGAAGACCATGGCGATGTCGCGGTCCTTCGGCGGAACGTCAGTGACGTCACGGTCGCCGATCAGGATGCGGCCGGCGTTGACGTCTTCCAGGCCTGCGAGCATCCGCAGCGAGGTGGACTTACCGCAGCCGGAGGGGCCAACGAGAACGAGGAATTCGCCATCGGCGATCTGAATGTTGAGCTTGTCAACAGCGGGCTTATCGGTGCCCGGGTACAAACGCGTAGCGTTGTCGAATGTAACTGTAGCCACAGTTTTCAATCCCTTCATCGGCAGGTACGTGCCGAACGATCCGTAGTGAATGGTGATTATTCAATTGGTGACCTGCCCCACAGGGGGCGTTGCCGGATGGCTTCAGGAAGCACATCAAGATCCATCATCTCATGGTCGTCAAGTGATTCTTCTCACAGAGGCTCATGTGACGACGCAGCAGGGCACAGACACCACCGCGCGAAAAGGTCAGATCAACTGCAGTTGATCGGCGACGATGGCGCCCCGGTGGATCACTGTCCGGTCAGCAGAGCGGTCCATCACGGCTGCGCTGACCGTATCGCCGGGCACCAGCAGAAGCTCTGCCGGGTCGCCGACCTCCAGACCTGGCCGGTCCGTCGTCGAGCGCAGTCGCGGGACGTCACGGTCCAGGATCGAGGCACCGCCGACGGTGGCCACCGCGAGGGCATGTTCGATGAGCGCATCCGGACGGAAGCCACTGACGAAAGACAGCTGCCAGGTGCGGTCCAGCATGTCGGCGTTGCCGTAGGGCGACCAGTAATCACGCTGGCCGTCCTCGCCGAGCCCGACCCGGACTCCGGCGGCCGCCAGTTCGGCCAGCGGCAGCTGGAAGCGCCCGCCGGGGGCGATGGTCGCCGTCGAAATGTCCAGCTCGGCCCAGGTCTCGATCAGCCTGCGGGTATGCGCTTCGCTGACGCCCCACAGGGGGTAGCCGTGCGAGATGGTGACCTGGCCCTGCATACCCAGTGCACGGGTGCGTTCCGCAATCAGCTCAGCACTGAAGTGGCCCAGCTCGCCCGGTTCGTGCAGATGGATGTCGATCGGCACCTGATATTTCTCCGCCAGAGAGAAGACGATGTCGAGGTGGCGCACCGGATCCCGATCCAGGGTGCAGGGGTCGATGCCGCCCATCACATCGGCGCCATTCCGCAGGGCCTCTTCCATGAGAGCGGCAGTCCCGTCTTCGAGTAGCAGCCCGGCCTGAGGGAAGGCGATGATCTTGACGTCGGCCTGATCACGATACGTCTCGCGGGCAGCCTGCACAGCCTCGAACCGCTCCAGCCCGCAGTCCAAATCCACCTGGGCGAAGCCACGCACCCGGGTGGTGCCGCGTTCGATCATCATCCGCAAGGTGGTGTGTGTGCGCTCGGTGATGGAGGCCTCGGCGTTGCGCCAGTTCTTGCGATCGTTCATCATCATGGCCCAGACACCCGGGGAACCGGTGTGTTCACGGAATGGCAGACCCAGCCGCGTGGAATCAAGATGAACGTGCACATCGGAGAACGAGGGGAGCAGGAGCCGTCCGCGTCCCTCCACCACTGTGGCTGCCTCGCGACGGACTGCAGGATCATGGGGGACGACTGATTCGATCTGGCCGTCGGTCAGGGTCACATCACTGACGTCACCGCCCCAGGGGCGGACCTGGCGCAGAACCGTGGGCATCATGCTTCGCTCCCCGGTTGTCCGGGCTCGGATTGTTCGCTCCGCACTCGTTGCAGCAGCTCCAGCACTGCGGGAAGTTCCTCCGGTGAAGGTATCCGGAATCCGGCCAGAGTCTCGCCTTCGCCCACTTTCAGCCCGATGTCGCCAGGGCCCAAAGCCGCGAAGCCATCCTCATCGGTCCGGTCGTCGCCGGCGAAAAATACTGCTGTGGCTCCGGTGTGGGCGCGTAGCACCTCCAGGCCCTCACCCTTGTCGGCGCGGACCACCGTGGTGTCCAGCACCTCTTTGCCATCCTGCACATACAGTGGGCCTCCGACCGAGGCTTCGGCCTCAGTGGCGGCGATCCGACCCTCCTGCAGTGCGCTCCGGCCGACCTCCGGGGTGGCCCCGCGGGTATGCAGCACGACGCCCGCAGTCTTAACCTCGACGACGCTCCCCGGATGCCGCGCTGCCACTTTCTGGAGCGCGGCGGTGACCGCCGCCAACAGGGCCTGCTGGCCGGCATCGAGGATCAGGGGCTGCGAATTCGGGCCCAGCCACTGCTCTGCTCCGTGGGAGCCGATCATCAGGGTGCGGGGTCCCGGGGAAGCCACCTCACGCAGGGAGGCCAGCGATCTGCCGGAAACCAGTGCCGTGGTGACGGAGGGCAGGGCAGCGAGGCGCTCCAGTGCTGCGGCGCTTGCCGGAAGCGCGCGGGCCTCGGCGGGATCGTTGACAAAAGGTGCCAGAGTGCCATCGAAGTCCAGGGCGACCAGCAGATGATCAGTGCTGCGCAGGCTCTCCAGTGCTGCGATCAGTGCGGAGTCGAGGTTCGCCTCATGGCGCGTCGTGTTCATGCCTGTTCCCTGAGCGCCTGAAGAAATTCCTGGGACCAGCGGAGCACATCGTGATCACGGAGCTGCCGACGCATGGCCCGCATCCGGCGGCTCGCCTGCGGCTTGTCGATATGGATGGCCTCCATGATGGCGTCTTTGAGCCCGTCGATATCGTGGGGATTCACCAGGATCGCCTGCTTCAGTTCATCGGCTGCGCCGGTGAACTCACTGAGCACCAGCGCGCCGTTGTTGTTGGCACGGGCGGCAACGTACTCCTTGGCCACCAGATTCATGCCGTCCCGCAAGGCGGTAACCAGCATGACATCGGCTGCCAGGTACAGGGCCACCATCTCCTCAATCGGATAGGTGTGGTGCAGATAGCGCACCGCAGTGTTCTCAATAGTGTCGAAACTGCCATTGATCCGGCCCACGATGCCTTCAATCTCGCCGCGGAGCTGCTGGTAGGTGGCCACCCGTTCGCGACTCGGGCTGGCGACCTGGATCAGGGTGACCCTGGCGACATCGAGCCTTCCCTCCTCCAGAAGTTCGCTGAACGCCTTGAGCCGGTGCCGGATGCCCTTGGTGTAGTCGAGCCGGTCCACCCCGAGCAGGACGACGTCCGGATCGCCAAGATCGTGACGGATCTGGCGGGCGCGGTCCTGGATCTCCGGGCGCACGGAAAGCTCCGTGATCTGTGCCAGATCGATGGAAATGGGGAAGGGGCGGGCGCCGATGACGCGACCCTGGTAGTCGACCCGATGAGTATGAGTGGGCGCCCCGACGAAGCGGCGCACGCTGCGCAGGAAGTTGCTGGTGTCGCTGGCACGCTGAAAACCGATCAGATCGGCACCCAGCAGACCTTCCAGAATGGCGCGTCGCCAGGGCAGCTGGGCAAAGATTTCCAGTGGTGGGAAGGGGATGTGGTTGAAGAACCCGATCCGCAGATCCGGGCGGAGCTCACGCAGCAGCTGGGGGACCAGCTGGAGTTGGTAGTCCTGCACCCAGACGGTGGCACCCGGCGCAGCATAACGGGCGGTGGCCTCCGCGAAACGGCGGTTCACCCGGCGGTACACATCCCACCAGGTGCGGTGGAACTCAGGCTGGGCAATCACATCGTGGTAGAGCGGCCACAGGGTTGCATTGGCGAAGCCCTCGTAATAAAGCTCAACCTCATCCGCGCTGAGCTCGATCGGAATCAGCTGCATGCCGTCATTGAGGAACGGTTCCACCTCCTCATCCGGGGCGCCATGCCAGCCCACCCAGGCGCCATCGGCATCGCTCATCAGAGGAGCCAGCGCTGTGACGAGGCCGCCGGGGGACCGACGCCAGCTGTCTGTTCCGTCCGGATTCTGTACCCGGTCCACGGGCAGGCGGTTGGCCACGACGAGAAAATCGAAGGTCGCGCTGGCCGGTTCAATGCTGTGAATCTGAGCAGCTTTCGGTGATGACACAATGTGCTCCCTGGGGTTGCCGATGTCTTCCCAGCCTAGTCAGTGTCACGCTCCCGTAGACTATTTGCTGACTGTCGTCACGATGGAACCTGTGTGAACATTGCGGCGATCAACCGACGTCCCCGACACTTTGAGGTACGGATGAGCCCCCAGAACCAGCCAAAGCAGACCAAAGCGGAGCGGACTGCTGCCGCGCGCGAGCAGGCACGCCTGATTCGCGAAGCAGAACAGAAGCGGCGTCAGCGCAATGCCTGGCTGATTCGTGGCGGGGTGGTGGTGGTCGCCGTGGCCATCATCGCGATCATCGCCGTGGTGGTGGTGAACGGCCTCAAGGCTGGTGCCCCGATTTCTGCCAGTGGTCCGGTGCCCGCCAACACCAATGCCTATGGCGGCGTGGTCGTCGGGAAGAACGGTGCCGTGCAGGCGCCCGTGGCAAGCGCCTCGGCTGTCGACAGGGGAACGCTACCGCCGGCACCGACTGTTCCGCCTACGGCAGTCTCCGATCTGTCCGGATTCGGGATTGCAGCCTCGGGTGCTGGCAAGCCTGTACAGGTAGTCGTGTACCTCGACTTCATCTGCCCAGTGTGCAAAGCCTTCGAAACTACCAATGCTTCGGTATTGAAGGACCTAGCCGATGCAGGCAAGATCACCTACGAATACAGACCGGCTGGCCTGCTTGACAATCACTCCACTACAAATTATTCGTCGAGGTCCGCAGCGGCGGCGGCCTGCGTTGCGAATTCGGCCCCTGACAAGTATTTGGATTTTGCGGCGAAGCTGTACGCGAACCAGCCGCCAGAAAATGGTGCTGGTTTGACGAATGACGTGTTGAAGCAGTATGCCAAGGACCTCGGTGCGAACATTGATAGCTGCGTGGACGACAAGACCTACCGCCCGTTGGCTGCATATATGACCCAGCAAGCCGCCGTTCACGGAATCTCAGGGACGCCATCGATCTTCGTTGACGGGCAGCAATTTCAGTGGAAGACGCCAGACCTCAGCGATTTCCAGCCCTTCGTCCAAGGCATCATCGACGCAAAGGCCAAGCCCGCCGGTTCGTAATGCAGAAATCGCAGGCGGCTGGGCACCCCAAACTGTCCAAGAACCAGCGGGTTGCTGCCGCCCGTGAGGCTGCACGGCAGGCGGAAGAAGCCGCGAAGCTCCGCCAGCGCCGCCACTCGTGGCTGCTGCGTGGCGGGGTGGTCGCGGCCGCCATCGTGGTGGCCGTGGTGATCGCGCTGGTGGTGGTGAACAGTCTGGCCAGCAACCCGCCGATCGCTGATCAGGGCCCTGCGCCAGCCCAGGCGAACGCCTACGGTGGCGTCGTGCTAGGGGCCGAGGGCGTCATCGTGCCGCCCGCGACGGGTGCTGGCACCATCGATAAATCCACGGTGGCCCCGCAGCCCAACCCGTTGCCCACCGAGATGACGGATCTGCCCGGCATCGGTATCACGCCGGCCGCCGCAGGGAAGCCTGTGCCGGTGGTGGTGTACCTGGATTTCATCTGTCCGTTCTGCAAGCAGTTTGAAGGTGCCAACGGAGCGTACCTGAAGAAGCTTCAGGAGGCGGGGACCATCACCGTGGAGTACAGGGTGGTCGGCGTGCTGGACAATATGTCGACAAGCCTGTACTCTTCCCGCGCTGCCGCGGCGGCCGCTTGCGTGCTGGATGCGGCTCCGCAGAAATACGACGCCTATTTCACCGCGCTCTTTGCCCAGCAGCCCGCAGAAGGATCCGGCGGCCTGAGCAGTGACCAGCTCAAAACGATGGCGCGCAATGCCGGCGTGAACGTGGACTCCTGCATCGACAACCGCACCTTCCGGCCGTGGGTGCAATGGGCGAATGCTCAGGCGCGGGCACATGGGATCAGCCTGACGCCGTCCGTGTTTGTGGATGGGAAGCAGATGCCCGCCACCAGCCAGGACTTTCAGGCCTTCGCCCAGCCGCTGATCGACGCGAAGGCTGCTGCGAAGTAGTGGAGGATTCCGGCATTCTGGCGCAGACCGTGCTGACGCTGCGTGCCGCCGGCTGCGTTTTTGCCGAGGAGGAAGCCGCGCTGTTGGTGTCTCAGGCTGACTCGGCGCAGGAACTCAGCGCAATGGTGGCGCGCCGCTGTGCGGGTCATCCGCTGGAGCACGTGCTCGGCTGGGCGGAGTTCTGCGGCCTCCGGGTGCTAGTGGATCCCGGGGTCTTTGTGCCGCGACGGCGCAGCGAGTTCCTGGTCTCCGTGGCGGCTGAGCTCTGCCGTCCAGGTGCACGCGTGATGGACCTGTGCTGCGGGACCGGTGCGCTGGGTCTGGCCCTGAGTCACCGGGTGGCCGGGGTGGACCTCTACGCTGCAGACCTCGACCCGGCGGCGGTAGCCTGTGCGCAGAGAAATCTTGGGCTGGCCCCCGTCTACGGCGGTGACCTGTTTGGGGAGGTGCCAGCCGGGTTACGGTTTGACCTGGTGTTGGCGAATGTTCCGTATGTGCCGACGTCGGAGGTGGAGTTCATGCCCGCCGAAGCGCGGTTGCATGAGGCGCGGATGGCGCTCGATGGCGGAGCAGAGGGTGTTGATCTGCAACGCAGGGCCACAGGGGAATCGCTGGCGCGTCTGCGTCCCGGTGGCTGTCTGCTGGTCGAGACCAGTGAGCGGCAGGAGCCGCTGACAGTGAGGGCCTTTGAAGAGGCAGGACTGGAGGTATCGGTGCACCGGGATGAGGAGCTGGACGCGACAGTGGTGGTGGGTGCGCGTGGCGGTGCTGTTGCTTCTGTGCGGCAGGGGCAGTTTCTGGGCTAAACTTGTGTGCGGTCCTTCGGGATACGCCTCCTTAGCTCAGTTGGCCAGAGCACCGCTCTTGTAAAGCGGGGGTCGTCAGTTCGAATCTGACAGGGGGCTCTTTATGTTTTTAACGGTGGTGTTAAGCCGTGCCGTAGTGCCGCGAGCGTCCGTGGGCGTCAAGGTCTTAAGCACTTAGATGTTGACTGCGGACTCTGTGAGGCGGAATTCCGGGGATCTGGGGTGAGTGGCTGTCGGTAAGTGCTTAAAACCTTGACAGACAGGTCTTTGACAGACAGGTGGGTCGATGACGCATCCCAACTCTGTCTGGTGGCCCAGCGACCCGCCGGGGGACAGCGCCTCCCGTTACCGTCGCTCGGAGGTGAGCGCCGTCATCGGCCGCGGTGAAGGCGTCTGGGAACGGGCTGCGGAAGGCGTTCTACACTGGCAGGTCAAGACCAGGAGTGGTTTCACGGTCAACACCACAGGCCCGGTGGCCTGCGGGCAACGGCTCACCGTAACGGCTCGGTTCCCTGGCGTCATCGTTCGCGAGCCGGTGGAGGTTGTTGCCGTTGTGCATGAACCGGACCGCGTGGGCTTCGCCTACCGCACACTGCCCGGGCACCCGGTCAGCGGTGAGGAGGCCTTCATCGTGCATCGGCGCGGCGCCGAGGTGCTGCTCACCATCCGTTCGCTGACCCGGGCATCCACAGCGCAACCCTGGCGGGCCCTCTTCCCAGTGCTCCTGCTGCTTCAACGCCTGATTCGTCGCCGCTATCTGCGCGCGCTGCGGTAAACAGCGGCAACCACTCCGCCGACCCATCCAGTGCCCGGACTGGCCGATGACGCTTCAACCATCGCAGGAGGACGAGGGCGCCTGCCAGGGCCAGGGAATTGACGGCCCAGGCGAGCCATGCCTGAACGCTCAGTAGCCCGGCCAGAAGCGGAGCGGCCAGTTGGGCGGCGGTGAAGGCATAAAGTAGGCGAAGTACTGACCTTTGCGTTCAGCCGGTGCGATGGCGGCAAGGATGGCTGAGAGCCCGGGGGCGCGCAGGCTCTCGTGAACGTAGATCGGCATCGCGACCATAAAAAGATCGACGCTGAGCATGATCAGGAACGTGACGGTGATCAAGGCAAAGTGGGGGCGGTCCCTGAAAACTCGCTTGGCTGGGGCAGCAGGTACGGCCGATTCCTTGGGCGATCCGGGGGACGGGCGGACCCGAAAGATCAGTATCACCGCCGCTACGAGGAAGGTGAACACGTTGATGCCGGCGATGCGATGCCGCGAGGGTCTGTGGGCGTCAAGGTTTTAAGCACATAGATGTTGACTGCGGACTCTGTGAGGCAGAATTCCGCGGATCTGCTGGGAGTGGCTGTCCGTAAGTGCTTAAAACTTTGACAGACAGGCGTGCCCGTGGACGTATAACAACAACCTGGCCGCCCTCGCAGCGATGACTTCTCGTGGGAATAGATGCAAACGCATCTAAGTTAGAGTAGATCGAAAGCGTCATCCGGATCGGATGGCGTTCCTATGAGGGAGTGAGCATCGTGCAGTTTGGTATTTTCTCAGTCAGCGACGTGACCCGTGACCCGGTCTCCGGTCAGACGCCCAGCGAGGCGGAGCGGATCGAGGCCATCGTCACTATCGCCAAGCATGCCGAAGAGGTCGGCCTGGACGTCTTCGCCGTCGGCGAGCACCACAACCCGCCGTTCTTCTCCTCCGCGCCCAGCACCCTGCTGGCACACATCGCTGCGCTGACCGAGCGGCTGATCGTGACGACGTCGACCACGTTGATCACCACTAACGACCCGGTGCACATCGCTGAGGAATACGCGATGCTCCAGCACTTGTCCAAGGGACGGATGGACCTGATGCTGGGCCGTGGCAACACCGGCCCGGTCTACCCCTGGTTCGGCAAGGACATCCGGGAGAGCCTGCCGATGGCGCTGGAGAACTACAACCTGCTGCACCGACTCTGGCGCGAGGACGTGGTGGATTTTGAGGGCAAGTTCCGTACGCCCCTGCAGGGCTTCACCGCCACCCCGCGCCCGCTCGATGACGTCCCGCCGTTCGTCTGGCACGGCTCCATCCGCACCCCGGAGATCGCTGAGCAGGCCGCGTTCTACGGCGATGGCTTCTTTGCGAACAACATCTTCTGGCCCACCGGACACTACAAGCGCCTCATCGACTTCTACCGCCAGCGCTTTGAGCACTACGGTCACGGCACCGCCAGGGAAGCGATGGTCGGCCTGGGCGGTCAGATCTATCTCGCGAAGAATTCCCAGGACGCCAAGCGTGAATTCCGGCCCTATTTCGATGTGGCTCCGGTCTACGGCCACGGACCGTCGCTGGAAGAATTCAGCGAAATGACGCCGCTGACCGTGGGCAGCCCGCAGGAGGTCATCGAGAAGACCCTGAGCTTCCGCGACTGGGCGGGCGACTACCAGCGTCAGCTGTTCCTGATTGACCATGCGGGCCTGCCCCTGGCCACCGTACTCAAGCAACTCGACATCCTGGGTGAAGAAGTTCTGCCGGTGCTGCGCGCCGAGACGGCGAAACTCAAGGACCCCGCAGCCCCTGAGGCGCCCACGCACGCCAGCCTGGTGGCTGCCAAATACGGCGATGCCGCCCCACGGCAGCCTCGCCCGAATGCCAACCGCGGCGACAACGTCACCGGGTCCTCGCCGTATCAGGACTCCGAGACGGCCACCGACGTCACCTATCCGGCACTCTAGAGAGGAGTTCTGCGATGACTTTTTCAGACCACTCTACGGACGCAGACCGTAGGCCCTTCCGCCTGGCGGTGGTGAACGCAGGCGTCAGCGACCCCTCGTCCACCCGGATGCTGGCCGACCGTGTCGCAGCCCGTGTGGAGGCCATGGCCACCGAATCCGGACATCCCGTCACGGTGTCTTTCATCGATCTGCGCGAGTTGCTCCCGGAGCTCTCCGGTGCGCTCGCCTCGGGGTTGCTCGGCCCGCGCTTCCACCAGGCCATCGAGGAGCTCGGCGCCGCCGACGGCATCATCGCGAGCGCACCCGTCTACAAGGCCGGGCCCAGCGGGCTGTTCACCTCCTTCTTCCAGGTGCTCGACAATGATCTGCTGATCGCCAAACCGGTGGTCCTCGCCGCAACGGCGGGCACCGCGCGCCATGCACTGGTGGTGGATGAACAGATGCGTTCGCTCTTCGCCTACCTGCGCACGATGACGGTGCCGACCTCCCTGTTTGCCTCCACGGAGGACTGGCAGGACAAGGCGCTGGCCAAGCGAATCGACCGGGCTGCCCGCGAGCTGTTCTTGCTGATGGAGAGCGGCTTTGAGCAGAAGGTCAAGGATGAGAGCTGGAACCACTACCAGCACGAGTTCGGCAGCGCCGGTGGCCAGGAATTCGGCATCGACCTCAACTCGGATCTGATGCGCCTGGCCACCGGAGGTACCGCACTGAGCTGAATGCTCAGTGCGCCTGGGACCGTACGGCCGCACCCATCCGGGTGATGGCCTGCACCATGACCGGGCCTGGCATGGCGAAAGTGAAGCGGGCGAATCCGGTGCCGACCTGGCCACAAAGGGCACCATCGGTGCAGGCCACCTGGGCGTGTTCCAGGAAGAACCCGGCAGGATTCGGCGCCAGGCCCAGCTCGCGGCAATCCAGCCAGGCCAGATAGGTGCCCTGCGGAAGGTCGTAGTGCACCCCAGGGAGATGCTCATCGATCAACTCCGCGAGCAGCCGACGGTTGCCGTCCAGGTACTCCCGCACACCGTCCAGCCATGGCTCGCCCTCGGTGAAGGCCGCGGTATTGGCCACGACGCCGAGGTTACTGGCACCGTGCTCAGCGATCATGCCGACCTGGTCCCAGCGGGCCAGATCCGCCTCATTGGACAGAATGATCTGGGCACATTTCAGACCCGGCAGATTCCAGGCCTTGGACGCGGAGACCGAGGTCACGGTGTGGCCCGCGGTGACCTCCGAGATCGACGCGTAGGGCACATGGTGGGCCCCGGGATAGACCAGTGGTGCATGAATCTCATCGGCAAATACGCGCACCTGGTGCCGGTCCACCAGCTCCGCCAGCCGGGTCATCTCCTCACGGCTGTACACCTTGCCGATCGGATTGTGCGGGTTGCAGAAAATGATCATGCCGCCGCCATCGGCACACGCCGCATCGAGGCCGTCGTAGTCCATGGTCCACTGACCATCCTGATGCAGCATCGGGACCTCGATGATCCTGCGGCCCAGCATGGCGGGGATAGTCAGGAAGGGCATATAGGCCGGGGTAGGGAGCACGATGGCGGAGCCTGGCTCGGTGAAATGCTCGATGGTCATCTCGAGGCCTTTGAGCACATCCGGAAGCGGGCGGATGTTCGCGACCGGTAGCTCCCAGCCATAGTGCGCGGACTGCCAGTCGGCGCAGGCCTGGGACATGGCTGCCCCCAGTGCGGGGGGCAGGTAGCCGAACAAACCCTTGGCCACCGCAGATTCGATGGCGTCATGAATGGGCGGAGCGACGCCGAAGTCCATTTCCGCCACAAAGGCGCCCGTCGCTTCCGGGAAGGAGGACCATTTCAGCCCGCCGATGCTACGCAGATCCTGCTCCGTGATGGAGTCGTAGGCTCGCGGTGACGTCATCATGAGCTCCTTGACGTAGATCCAGGCTGCCGGAATCCGGCCAGCTCAGGGCGGTTCTGCCCACGTACACTGAACGCACCGCGTTCCAACCCTATGCGACCGCTCACCGGACCCACCAGTAGGTCGCGAGGGGCACTACGCAGCAACCCACTACGAGGAGTTCACCACCCGTGCGGAACCAACGGCGAAATCAGGCGGCGCTGATCTGTGCCCAGCTCTTCTCCGGAGTGGGCATCGCCTCCGGAGTGGCGGTGGGCGGCCTGATTGCCGAGCAGGTCGCCGGCTCGACGGCGGCAGCCGGTTTCGGGCAGACGGCCTCCGTGCTGGGCGCCGGGCTGGTGGCCTTGCCGCTGGCCCGACTTGCCGCAGCCAGAGGACGCCGCTTCTCGCTGACCCTGGGCTTTTCGCTAGCGGCCGCGGGTGCCGTCATCGTGCTGTTGGCAGTGGCCAGCACTCAGTTCTGGCTGCTGCTGATCGGCATGATGTGTTTCGGTTCCGCCACCGCCACCGGCCTGCAATCCCGCTACGCGGCCACCGAGCTGGTGGATCCGAGTCGGCAGGCGCGCGCCATGTCCATTGTGGTGTGGGCGACGACGCTCGGCTCGGTGGCGGGGCCGAATCTGTCTGAGCCGGGGAGTCGGCTGGGCGCGGCGCTGGGCCTCAATGCCTTGTCCGGGCCGTATCTGTTCTCCATCGTGGCGTTCATCTGTTCCGCGCTGGTGGTCTCGACCCTGCGGATCGGCACGATGCCGGCCTCGGCCGGTGATGCCGCGGCCGACGAGGGGCCGTCCGACGTCCCTGCGAGCAAGCCCCTGAGCGCTCTGGCCTCGTTGCGGATGGCAGCCGGGAACCGCAGCGCACTCTTTGCCATGATCGCCATTGTGGCGGGCCAGATGATGATGACCTGCGTCATGGTGATGACCCCGGTGCATATGAACCACGACGGAATGTCGCTGGAACTGGTCGGGGTGGTGCTGAGCGCGCATATTCTGGGCATGTACGCGCTCAGCCCGGTCTTCGGTTGGCTGGCGGACAAACTGGGGGCCAGGATCGTCGTCATGCTCGGGGCGGCGCTCTTCGTCACCGCCTTCGCCTTCGGCGCTTTTGATGCCACGGCGGAACACTCACAGATGCTGCGGATCACCGTGGCACTGGTGCTGCTGGGGCTGGGCTGGTCCGCCTGTCTGATCGGCGGCTCAACGCTACTGACCGAATCCGTCCGGGGCAGTGCCCGTCTTACCCTGCAGGGATCGGTGGATGCCCTGATGAATCTGGGCGCTGCCGCGCTGGCTGCCCTGGCCGGGCCGGTACTGGCGTGGGGCGGTTTCCTGGCGATCAATGTTCTGGCAGCCTGCGTCCTGGTGCCGCTGCTCGTCGCGGGCGTCCGGGCCTTCCAGGAGCCTGTTCTGGCCCACGTGCCGTCAGATCATGCGACATAGGAGCCCGCTAACCCACCTGATCTGATGGCGAGTGATGGATTTGGCGCACTGCGGGCACGAGTACGCTGAGACCATGAACAGCAAAGACATCCATCTGCAGATCGAAGACCTCGTTGAACGCGAGCACGCCTTGCGTGAAGAGAGCTCTCCCGAGAATGCCAGCGAACGCGCCGCCCAGCTGAAGGACCTGGAAGTCCAACTGGACCGTTGCTGGGACCTGCTCCGCCAGCGCCGTGCCCGGATTCATGCGGGGGAGAACCCGGCGGAGGCTCATGTGCGTTCGGCTGCCGAGGTCGAAGGCTACCGCCAGTAAGGCTGCTGGCCTACGACGGACTCGGCTCAGGCCACGTGGAGTTGGGTGAGCAGCTGGGACGCTGTGCGGACCAGCTGCTCATCGGTCACGAAGTAGCCGGGTCCGTCGGTATCGTCCGCCACTCCGAGAGACACGGTGTTCCGCGCCACCTCTTCGCCGGCGCGCTTGGCGGAGAAGTGCACGGCGTCGACGCCCACAGCCAGGAGGTCATCGATGCTCTCCAGCGTGACACCGCCACCAGCCATGATCTGGACTCCGGTCTGCGCGGCGGTCAGCGCGGACAACACAGACAGCCCATCACCGGCGCGCTCGGCCTGACCGGAGGTCAGCAGGCGGGTGCAACCCAGCTCGGCGATGACGGCCAGAGCGGCCAGCGGATCCGGCGTCTGATCGAAGGCCCGGTGGAAGGTCACCTCCACCTCCGGGTTGATCGAGCGTGCGACTGAAATCAGTCGGGCGGTGCCTTCGTGATCAATCGCACCACTGGCATCCAGCAGGCCCACGACGACGCCCGCTACGCCCTGGCGCACGATCGAGGCCGTTTCCAGCTCCGCGATGGCGAGCATATCGGCATCGTAGACAAAGTCACCGGGGCGCGGACGGATCAGCGCGTGTACTCCGATGGTGGCGGCCTCCAGAACGGATTCCACCAGGCCGTACGATGGCGTCAGCCCGCCGAGTTCCAGGCCGACGCAGAGTTCCACCCGGTTGGCCCCGCCGTTCTGAGCGGCGCGCACGCCCTGTACGCCGGTGACTGCGATCTCCAAGTTCATGGAAGAACTCTATCCCCAGCAGCTCCCCGGACTCGCAAGCTCATCCGGGGCCCCTCGCTGCCGGGGCCCCACCCACGCCCTCCCGAAGCTCGTACCTCGCTCCGGGTCCCTCGGCCGCGGGGCCCCAGGGCTCAGCGGTTGCGGCGGGCCAGTTTCTGCAGTTTTTTGACCACGCGGAACGCCCGGTAGGCCAGCGGCCTGACCGGCAGGCTGAACTCGCCGATCAGCTGCACCACCGTGCCACCGAAGCCCTTCTTGAACTCGTAGCCCCCGTGGCCGGCATCGTCGTCGCCCTCAATACCGAAGGTCCCGTAGAAGTTGTACCGGCGGTATCCCTCCTCGAGGGCCTCCACCAGCATGTGCCAGTAGAGCGCGGTGGCGCCGTTGAAATAGACGTATTCGGCGCGGGAACCACCGATGACGCAGACCACCTCGGAGCCGAACCGGGTGAAGTAGATGGCTGCCAGCGTCACCACCGGCCTCTCGGGGCGCAGAGAATCCGTGTCTGCCAGCGCCCGCTCGTAGCTCTCCACCACCTCGTCAACGACCTTGAGTCGATTGATCTTCTTCTTGGAGCCAGTGGCCGCGATCTCCTCGCGCAGGCCCTGAGCAACGGTACGCTCAGCCTCCAGTGCCGCCTGGGTATCGCGGCGGAAGGCCTCCAGATCGATTTTGGCCATCATCATCCTGGCGAATCCGGGCCGGGTGGTGGTCATCAGCTCGCGGTAGTAGTCCAGTGGCCGGTTGGTGAAGCCCTTCTCATCCCCGGCGTTCTCGATGGTGTCGAAGAACTCCTGCAGCGTATCCTCGGTGGCCTCCTCGATGAAGACCCCATTCTTCTCCGCCTTGCGGACCGCCTTGCGCGTGCGGTAACTGACGCCCATCAGCATCTCATCGGCATTCGCAATGCCCTCCAGATCCTTGACGAACATCCAGTTGATATTGGCGAAGTCCATCCCGAAGCCATGGTGGCGGTAGCCCAACTCCGCCAGTCGCGGGATCAGGGAGGAGTTGTCCTCCACCTCGGGGTGTTCCACGCCATCGGCGTCCCGGTGGACATACGGCAGGTAGGGGGAGATCACCAGTTCATGGACGCCGCGCCCGGCCAGGTACGCCGTGGCCTCTGTGGTGAAAAACTCCAGCAACTCCTGGTCCGCATAGTCCAGTAGCGGCCCCTTCTGGCAGGCCGCCACCGTGTAGCCACCCCGGCCGCAATTCAGCGTCACTTTCCCGGCCGCTACCAGCTCAGAACCGCGGCGGACGCCCAGCAACTCCACCGGGATCCGGCGGTTGCGCTGGGAGAGTGCAAGGTCCAGCGACTGAATGAAGTTGTTCAGCGGGTGGGTCCGCGAGAAGTCGTCGAACTCGGCGTCGCCGAGGGTGACGAAACTCAATTGCTGCTCACTGCTGAGAACTGGCATGCGATTCCTTCTTGGTACCATGAGTAGTCTCTTCAGTGTATCGGCACTAATAGTTGGCGCAGAATATCGGCAGGGAAATTACCCCGGCACCCAGACAGTGAATGATCGGAGTGGCTAGGCCATGGAATTTGTTCAACTGACCGATAAGGAATTCGATGAATTCGTGGAAAGTCAGCAGACAGGCAGCTTCTTGCAGTCCTCCGCCATGGGCCGCCGCCGCACCACTTCAGGCTGGAGCACACATCGGGTGGGCGTTAAAGATGATGGAACGGTCCGCGCCGCAGCCCTGCTGAATTCCCGGGTGGTTTTTGCCGGATATTCCGATGTTGAGTGCCTGCAGGGTCCTGTGATGGATTACAACAACCCGGAACTGGTTCGTTTCTTTTGTGCGGAGTTAGTGAAATACCTCACGCTCAACAAAGCGCTGAGTTTTGTTTTCAATCCGAAGGTTCTGGCGAATCATCGCGATGCCGACGCGAACATTGTGGACGACGGGTACTCCGGTGAGGGCACCGTCCGGCTACTCGAATCCCTGGGCTTCCGGCACCTGGACAATGCCGAGGTGGACGCGAACCCGCTCTACCTACGCTGGTACTTTGCCAAGGATCTGAGTGGGATTGACGATGCCGAGCAGCTGATGGCGAGCTTCGACCAGCAGGCCGTCCGCTCGGTGCGTAAAAACCTCAAGACCGGCATCGAGGTGGCAGCCCTGGCTGAGGATGAGCTCGACGAGTTCTTCGCCGTCATGCGTCACACCGGCGAGCGCCGCGGCTTCGACTACCGCGATGAGGATTACTACCGGACGCTGGCCCGGTTCTTCGGTCCGGAGCACATCACCTTCCTGGCAGCGCGGCTGGATGTTCCGCGGTATGAGAAGGACGTTCAGCGTCAGGCGGACGCTGATACCGCCGCGTTGGCCAAAGCGCAGGCAGCACTGAATGCTGCTGATGATGCCCTGGCAGAGAGTGCACACAAAAAACTGGTCAATAAACTTTCCGCCGCTCAGCAGGCCTGGGACAGCTCGCAGTCGAAGCTGGCTGAGCTGGACCGGCTGCGCGAAGACGGCCCGCGGGCCGTGCTGGCCGCCGCGGTGTTCATCACCTTCGCGGGGGAGACGGTGTTCCTGGCAGGCGGCTCCTATGACCACTACTCGCAGTTCTACGCCAGCTATGCCCTGCACTGGGAAGCCATGCAGCACGCCCTGAGCCGTGGCGTGAAGCGCTACAACTTCTACGGTACCAAGGGTGATTTCAGCGGCAACCCGGACCAACAGGGTGTCTATCGCTTCAAACGCGGCTTCGGCGGCGTGGTGGAGGAACAGATCGGCTACTTCGTATTCACCCCACGCCCGATGGCGGCCCGGGTACGGTCCGCGGTCAGCGCGGGGTTGGCTGCGGGCCGGGGGCTGGCCCGGAAGCTGCTGCGCAGATGAGCGGCCGGGGGTGATTAATCAGCCATGACGGAGCACACGGGAGGTCCATTCCCTGAAGGCTCGGCGCCGCGCCGCGGATTGCGGCGTCTGGTGCGCAGTGAGTTGCCGCCCACGGAGCCGATGCGTCTGGTGGACCGTCTGGCGGGCAGTCCCTATGCCAACCCGACTATCCAGGTCGGCGGCCCGGACGCCTCGGCCCGGCGCGCCATCGATTTCGCCCTCCGCCTCGCGGAAACGCTTTTCCGCTTCGGTGCCGGGGCACTGGAGGTGGAGACCAGCGTCATCGCCGTCACTGCGGCCTTTGGCCTGCGCTCGGTGGAAGTGGATGTGACCAACCAGTCGGTCAGCATCAACCACGCGCCGAAGAACGCGACGCCGATCTCGGTGCTGCGGGTGGTGCGCTCCTCCTCCACCAATTACGCGGGGCTGGTGGAGCTTCACCGGCTGGTCACTCAGATCGCTACCGCCTCCGTGACCCTTCCGGAGGCGGAGCGGCGGCTCCAGCAACTGCTGATCCGGCCCAAGCCCTACCCGCGCTGGCTCGTCCAGGCGGCCCGCGCGGTCTTCGCTGGCTGCATCGTGACCCTGCTGGGTGGCGGACCGTGGGGTGCGCTGATCGCCGCAGGAACGGCCGTGGCACTCGGCTTCGTGGACCGCGCCTGCAAACGCTGGCGGGTGCCCGAGTTCTTCACCACCGCCTTCGCCGCTGCTCTGGTGACCGGCATCGCGCTCTTCTTCCTCTGGCTGCAGGTCCCGGTGCCGCCCGGCACGGTGATCACCGGCGGAATTCTGCTTCTGCTGCCCACGGCGCGGCTGGTTTCCGCCGTGCAGGACGGCATCAACGGCTTCCCGGTCACCGCCGCCGGGCGATTCCTGACCGCGTTCCTGACCTTCACGGCGCTGGTGGCCGGCATCGGGGTGGCCACCGCATTCGGTGTGCAGTGGGGTGTGGGGAAGGACACGGTGAGTCAGTTCACCGGAGTGGTTCCGCCGATTCCGGTCGTCCTGCTGCTGGTGGCCGGGGCGACGGTACTGGCGGCGGTGACCGAGCAGACGCTGCCCCGGTTGCTCCTGCCGACCGCCTGCTGCGGGCTGGCGGGCTATGCGGTGTTCCTGCTCATGCTGGCCGTGGGGGTAGGGCCGCGGCTGGCGCCGGCCATCGCGGCCACGGCGGTGGGCGTCATCGTCCGACTGGTGTCCCTGCGCCTGGGCGCACCACCACTGGTCATGACGGTGCCCTCGATCCTGTTCCTGCTGACCGGGCTCTCGATTTTCCGGGCCATGTTCGCCGTGACTGTGGCTCCGGACGCGCCGCTCGATGGCGTGGTGGGCTTGTTCAATGCGCTGGTCGTGGTGCTGGGGGTGGCGGCTGGCGTGGTGCTCGGGGACACCCTGGCCCGACCGATCCGATGGCGGCCCCGGCGACGGATCTGACGGCTTATTTGAGCAGTCGGGACATCCGGCGGTCCGCCAGAAGCTTCCCGCCGGTCTGACAGGTGGGGCAGTACTGCAGCGATCTATCCGCGAAGGAGACCTCCCGGACGGTGTCTCCGCAGACTGGGCAGGCCTCCCCGGTGCGGGCGTGCACGCGCATCCCGGAACGCTTGGCATCCTTCAATTCGGAGGCGGGTTTTCCACTGGCGCCGGCAATCGCCTCCGCCAGTACCGAGCCGATGCAGTCGAAGAGGGTCTGAAGCTGCTCCTCGGAGAGCCCATTGCTGGGAGCGAAGGGCGATAGCCGGGCCGCATGCAGAATCTCGTCGCTGTAGGCATTGCCGATGCCGGCGATGAGCCGTTGGTCTCGCAGAACCCCTTTGACCTGGGCGCGCCGGGTGCCCAGGATGCCGCGCAGTAGGTCCAGGGTGAAACTGGGCGAGAGCGGGTCCGGACCCAGAGTGGCCACGCCTGGAATGTCCTGAGGCGAGCGGACCACATAGATCGCCAGACTCCTCCGGGTCCCGGCTTCGGTCAGGTCCAGCGTGGCCGCCTCGAAGCGCAGCCGGGCGGTGAGATAGCCACCGGGTTTGAGTGGACTGGCGCTCTGGCCGCTATTGTCCTCGAGTCTGAACTTCACCCAGCCAGCCTTGGCCAGATGGAACACCACGTGCAGGCCGACGTCATCCGTCGGGGACGCTCCGAGCACCAGATCCACAAACTTTCCGGCCCGGCGCACCGCCTGAACCGGGCGGCTCTGCGCATCCTGCGGTGCTGGCTGCGCCGTTTTGAGCGCGGTGAAGGAGCTGATCTGCAGGCTGGTCAGCAACTGACCGCGCAACTGCTCCTGAAGAAAACTGCTCAGGCCGACCAATTCGGGAAGTTCTGGCATGGATTCATTCTGCCTCGAATTCGGTGCATCGAGTGCTGCGTTGTGTGCCGGTTTTCCGCGATTTTCGGTACACAACGCAGCACTCGATGACTAGATTTTCCTAGATTTTCCCTACGGGGTCCTTTTTCTCGGCCTGGAAGCGATCCTCGGTGCGACCGTACGCCCAGTACCCGGAGATCGACACCTCTGATCGCTGCAGTCCGCGCGCAGAGAAGAGGACGTCCCGAAGCGCCTTGACCGACTCGCGCTCGCCGTGGACGAAGGCGTGTACCCGCCCCTCGGGCCACTGAGCCTCGGATACTGCGCGGGCCAGGACACGTGAGGTGGCGGGGCTTCCCTCCCGGTGCAGCCACTGGACCCGAACCCCGGTGGGGTGGCTTAGCTCGATCTGGCCAGCGGCATCGTCCGTTTCCAGGAAGGCGAGGCCTTGCGCATCCTCCGGAAGGGCTTCCAGCGCGGCGGCGATGGCGGGCAGTGCCGATTCATCCCCGGCAAACAGGTGCCAGTCGGCACTGGTGTCAGGGGAGTAGGCGCCGCCGGGGCCGGTGGCCTGGACCAGATCACCGGGTTGTGCGTGGGCCGCCCAGGGGCCGGCAAGTCCCTCGTCACCGTGCACGACGAAGTCGATGCTCAGCTCCCGAGCCTCCAGATCCACCCGCCGCACTGTATAGGTGCGGGTGACCGGCCACTGTTCGCGCGGCAGCACCTCCCGGGCGGTGAGCAGATCCATTCCCTTGGGGTAGTCGACGCCGGGCGCGGGGAACAGGATCTTCACGTAGCTGTCGGTGAAGGCATTCGGCACGAAGGCCGCAAAGCCCGGACCACCCAGGACAAGACGCACCAGATGCGGGCTCAGCGTCTGCGTGCGCAGTACCTCGAGGGTGAGCTCCGGGCGCTTTTTGGCTGGTGTACTGGCGGCTGGTGTACTTCCAGCTGATGTACTGGCGGCGGCAGGGGGCAAATCAGACATGTAGCTCCTTAGGGTGACCTAACCACTCTAGACCGTCGATGGCCGGAGCCTGTTGTCAGCTACCGGTCCTCAGCTACCGGTCCTCAGCTGACGGTCTTCAACTTACGGTCCAGTCAATCGGCGTCGCCCCCTGGCGTTCCAGCAGGGCATTGACCGCGCTGAACGGCCGGGAGCCGAAGAACCCGCGGGAGGCGGAGAGCGGACTGGGATGCGCCGAGCTGACGGTCGGTGCGCCCTCCAGCAGGGGCAGTACGGAGCGTGCATCGTTCCCCCAGAGGACGGCGACGAGGGGAACCCGGCCACCATCCGGGCGTCGGCGGCTCACGATGGCGCGGATAGCGGCTTCGGTGACCTGTTCCCAGCCCTTGCCCCGATGGGATGCCGGTGAGCCGGGGCGCACCGAGAGCACCCTGTTGAGCAGCAGCACGCCCTGACGTGACCAACTGCTCAGATCCCCATGCTCGGCGGGAGGCAGGCTCAGATCGTCCTGCAATTCCCGGTAGATATTGCTCAGGCTGCGTGGCAGCGGTCGGACATCGCGCTCCACCGAAAAGGACAGACCCACCGGGTGGCCGAAGGTGGGGTAGGGGTCCTGGCCGACGACGAGAACCCGCACCTGATTCAGCGGCTGGGCGAAAGCGCGCAGCACCTGGCGTGGGGCGGGGAGGAAGCCCGGGCCGCCGCCGTGTGCCTGGGCTGCCTCGAATTCACTCTGAAGAAAGCCGCCGAGGGACTTCAGCTGCTCCTCCACAGGGGCCAGTGCCCTGGCCCAGTCGGGACTGAGCAGGCGCAGTGGATCGGTCTGCAGGAGGGCCAGCGCTTCCCGGTTGCTGGGCGCGTGGTTGCTGGGCGCATAGTCGCTGGGCGCCGGCTCGCTGGAAACCGGGGCATCTGGCGAAGTGGCGTCTGGTGAAGTCTGAGGCACGGGCCCATTCTGGCATGCGCGCCCCGGGCCCAGAGGCGGACGGGGGCAAATGACAATGGTGTGATTCGCTTCTATGATGGAGGCACGCATCGAGAAAAAACGCTGGAGGAAGCCCATGAGTGCCCCGTTGACCCTGGCTGAGCTCGACGCGAGCCTGCCCCAGGGTCAGACCGTCCTCAGCGAGCGGGATCAACGTATTCTGGCCCTCGAACGGCACTGGTGGAAGTACGCCGGGGCCAAGGAGCAGGCGATTCGCGATCTCTTCGATCTGACGACCACGCATTATTATCAGATTCTCAATACGCTGATCGACACCGAGGATGCCCTGGCCTACGATCCGATGCTGGTCAAGAGATTGCGTAGACTACGTACAACGCGCCAGCGAGCCAGGACGGCTCGACGCCTGGGTAGCTGAACTCCGGGCGGGACAACTGGCGTGTTCTGCCAGTTGCGGAATCAGCCAGGTGAGGATCTTGCCGGTTGAGAAGGCTGCTGACTGAGACATCGCCCAGTTGAGGAACCGAAGGACGCCCTAGCCGATGAGCACCTACCCGAGGGATGAGTTTGACAACATCCCTGAATCCTCCTCCCGACAGGGCGTCCATCGAACGGCAGGAGCGCCCGCGGGCCGTGGGCTCGGGCCACTTATTGCCTTTGCTGTGGTGGCGTTGGTCATCGGCCTCGCGGCCTTCCTGATCCTGCCGAAGCTCTTCACCACTCCCAGCCCGACTCCGGTGGCCAACTCGGCGGCACAGCATTCGAGCTCCAGCCCGGCATCGACCTCCACGCAGGCGCCGAGCACCTCCAGCGCCCCGGCACCTGCGTCGTCGACGGCTCCGGCAGCTCCCACCACTCAGGCTCCGGTGGCGGATAAGAAGATTCCGGTGGGCGTGTTCAACGCCTCCGGTGTCACCGGGCTGGCGAACAAGGTGTCCACCCAGTTGAAGTCACTGGGCTGGACGGTCTCCCAGGCTGGTAACTGGAGCGGCGCGGCGCAGTCCACCTCGGCGGTGTACTACCAGAGCGCCGCTCAGCAGGCCACGGCAGAGGCGGTGGCCAAGGATCTGGGGATCGCCAAGGTGGTTCAGGCCACCGATGCCGCGCTGCCGCTGATGGTGGTCCTGGGTCCGGGAGCCCAGTAAGAGGTAGTCCTGCTCACGGGGAAGGCCCCGGAACTCTGCTCGACATCGAGCAGAGTTCCGGGGCCTTCCCCGTGTTCGATGAGGTGCAGTACACCCGTGGAATCAGTCTTTGAGCGGGACGCCGTTGACGTCCGTCTTGAACCCATCCACGCCGCACAGGATCAGGATGCCTTCAATGAATCCCCACAGGCCGGCGATGCCGAAGGTGACAATGCTCAGAA
>NZ_JASSZH010000004.1 GCF_030271165.1 Psychromicrobium xiongbiense
AGATCGAATCGAAGACGATGTCCAAGCTGCGCCACCCCTCGCGGTCGCAGGTGCTCCGGGACTACCTGGACTGATCACGTAACCACGTAACGAGAAGGCGCCGCATCACTTGGGTGATGCGGCGCCTTCCTTGTCTCCGTGACGACTGAGGTCAGTCATTCACCAGAACTGGGTCTTTGTCGTAGAGCCGTTCGCTCTCGTCCTGCCACTGCGACGTCATCGGCCTTAGCTGAGCCTCAACGGCGCGGGCGTGGTGTGCGCAGAAAAGGAGCTCCCCACCGGAAGAACCCAAAACAGCTCGAACGTATGCCTGTGCCCCACACCGATCGCAACGATCAAGGGCATTGAGTTCACGACTCGTGGTTGCGGTTGTCATCGGTCCTCCTCTACGTCCCCAAGGGGATTGATTCATCCAGAGCACCCCGATCCGGCCTCCGAAAACGCCGTCCTGTGGTGCTCTATGCACTATCCAACCATCCCGGAGCAGAAAACTATCCCAGGCTGAACCTCCTTTCGCTGACCGCGTAGCAGGGAGTGGGCGGCATCGCGCGGCATGGCTTCCGGTCGGGCATCGGCTGGGGAGATAGGCTGAATCAGCATCTCCGGCGGCATCATGTGGTGGCTGAGTCCCTCTGGCGGCTGGGGCAGCGTCAGCAAAGAAACAAGGAGTAAGTCACGTGGTCCCCACGAAATCCGAGTACAACGCCAGGCACCTGTCGGTTCTGGAAGGGCTGGACGCCGTCCGGAAGCGTCCCGGCATGTACATCGGCTCGACAGACTCCCGCGGGCTCATGCATTGTCTGTGGGAAATCATCGATAACTCGGTGGATGAGGCGTTGGCGGGGTTCGGGCAGAGCATCACGGTGATCCTGCATAAGGACAACTCCGTGGAAGTCCATGATGACGGCCGCGGCATCCCGGTGGACATCGAGCCGAAGACGGGCCTCAGCGGCGTTGAGGTAGTCCACACCAAGCTCCACGCCGGAGGAAAATTCGGTGGCTCCTCCTATGCTGCCTCCGGTGGCCTGCACGGCGTCGGTGCCTCGGTAGTCAATGCGCTCTCGTCCCGGCTCGACGTTCAGGTGGATCGCGGAGGCAAGACTTATCAGATGTCGTTCCGGCGCGGGGAGCCGGGGATCTTCAAGGACGCCGGACGCACGCTGAGCCCCGCTGCAGCGTTCGAGCCTTTTGTGGAGAACTCGGTGCTGACCGTTATCGGCAGCACCAAACGAGGCGTGACCGGTACCCGGACCAGGTACTGGGCTGATCGGCAGATCTTCACCACGGATGCGGTGTTTTCCTCGGAGGAGCTGATTACCCGGGCCCGGCAGACGGCCTTCCTGGTGCCGGGCCTGAAAATCACGATTCGCGACGAACGAAGACTTCCCGGCACCCCGGGGGAATTCGGCACCCACGAGGACGTCTTCCACTATGACGGCGGTCTTTCCGAGTATGTCGAGTTCCTGGCCAGCGATCCGCCGGTCACCGATGTCTGGCGCCTGCACGGCACATCCACTTTCAAGGAAACCGTGCCCATGCTGGACGAGAACGGGCATATGACGCCCGCCGAAGTGGAGCGGGACTGCGAAGTGGACATTGCCCTGCGCTGGGGTATCGGCTACGACACCACGATTCGTAGCTTCGTCAACATCATCGCTACGCCCAAGGGCGGCCGGCATCAGGAGGGCTTTGAGCAGGCGCTGCTGAAGACCTTCCGGAAGGCCGTGGAGACCAACGCCCGTAAGCTCAAGGCGGGCAACGACAAGATCGAAAAAGACGATGTCTTCGCAGGGCTGACGGCGGTGCTGACGGTGCGCCTGGCCGAGCCCCAGTTTGAAGGACAGACCAAGGAGATTCTGGGCACCCCCGCGGTGCGCGCCATCGTGGCCAAAGTGGTGGAACAGGAGATCGGCGCGAAGCTGAACTCCACCAACCGCAATGACAAGGCGCAGACGGCACTGCTGTTGGAGAAGATCGTCTCCGAGATGAAGTCCCGCATTTCAGCGCGCGTGCACAAGGAGACCCAACGGCGTAAAAACGCGCTGGAAACCTCCTCGCTGCCCGCAAAGCTGGCTGATTGCCGCTCCGAGGACACCGAGCGCACGGAGTTGTTCATCGTCGAGGGCGACAGCGCCCTGGGAACGGCGCGCCTGGCCCGCTCCTCAGATTTTCAGGCACTGCTGCCGATTCGCGGCAAGATCCTCAATGTTCAGAAAGCATCCGTGGGGGACATGCTCTCCAATGCGGAGTGTGCTGCCTTGATTCAGGTCGTCGGGGCCGGATCCGGGCGCTCCTTCGACCTCTCAGCAGCGAGGTACGGCAAGATCATCCTGATGACCGATGCCGATGTCGACGGTGCGCACATCCGCACCCTGCTGCTGACCCTGTTCTTCCGGTACATGCGGCCGATGATCGATGCCGGGCGGGTTTTTGCCGCGGTGCCGCCGTTGCACCGAGTGGAGGTGGTCCATGCGGGGCAGAAAGCCAATGAGCTGATCTACACCTATTCGGAGCAGCAGCTGGCCACTCTGCTGGCCCGGCTCAAGAAGGAGGGGCGCCGGTATAAGGAACCGATCCAGCGATACAAGGGACTCGGCGAGATGGATGCCGACCAGCTTGCGGAAACCACGATGGACCCCCGCTTCAGGATGCTGCGTCGGGTCACGGCTGCCCACGCCGAGGCGGCGGAACTGACCTTCGAGCTGCTGATGGGTTCGGAGGTGGCCCCTCGTAAGGAATTCATCATTGCCGGTTCTGCATCGCTGGATCGCGAACGGATCGACGCCTGAGCCTGCTCATTTCAGCCACACCTCGCGGCGGGTGCAGCTCAGGCCAGCAGAGACGGTAGCACCAGAAAAGCCGTCGGCACCAGCAGGAGCAGCCCTGCGGCCAGCAGAATCAGCATCTGCTGAGCCAGGGGTAGCGGCGGTTGTGGATGCAACAGCCGCAGAATCCGCGCAGCGGTCGTCTGGCTGGACTCGGTGACAGGAGCCGCAGCATCCTCCCAGGCAGGAGACTCAGGTTCGGTGGGGCGCTCAGCGGCATCGAACGCTGTGCCACTGGACACCAGGGCGATGGAGCGCACCAGGGTAGCCTCGTCGACGACCCTGAGCGCGGCGTCATCGGCCAGCATTTCAATCAATTCATTGACCGACTGCTGGGCCAGTTTAGAGGTCGGCAGCCAGGGCAACGCCGATTTCCAGGCGGCAAAAACCCAGAGCAGCAGGTGATGCCGTTGCGCCAGATGAGTTCCCTCGTGGGTCAGCACGCCACGCAACTCCTCGGGGGAAAGCAACTGGACAAGGCCCTCGGAAAGTACGGTGACCGAGCGGGCACCGCCGGGCAGGCAGTATGCCACCGGAGCCGCGTGACTGATCAGCACGGTGCCCGGCTGCTCGGCAGACGGCGAGGACAGCAGGGTCAGCAGATCACGATGACGACGGCGCTGGCGGACGATGCGCAGGTAGGTCAACAGCAGGGTGAACACCAGATGGGCACCCAGCAAGGTTGCGGCAGAGAGGGCGAAAAGGTGCCAGAAGTGCAAGCCCCCCATTGGGGCGTTGTTCACGACGATGCCGACCAGTCCCCGGGCAGCTTCCAGCAGCGTGCTGCCCAGGGGGGACAAACCCCAGGTCAGCATGGCACCGATCATGGAGAGCCCGCCTGCCAGGCCTACAGCCTGCCAGAGAATCATTGCGATAGCTGGTGAACGGCTGGGCCACCGCGCCCGCGAGAGCAGAACCGGAACCGGCCACGCCAGAGCGAGAGCGATGGCGGCCAGAATCCAGGCGGTGAGGGACAGGGCATCGATGCTCACGACGCAGACTTTCGTCGCTGGAGGAGTCCGGAGGCCCTAGACTCCGCCCAGCCCCAGGAGCTTGCGCAAGGTGGCGGCCTCATCAGCGGAGACCGTCCCGATGAATCGAGCCAGAACGGCTTCGCGATCCGGTGCGGAGCCAAGTACCTCATGCATTAATTCTGCGGTGTGGTCTTCGCGTGTGGTGATGGCCTGGTAACGGTGTGGGCGCACATCGCGTTCGCGCTCCACCAGACCCTTCTTCTCCAGGCGGGAGAGCACGGTCAGAACAGTGGTGACGGCGAGTTCTTTTCCCGGATCGGATGAGGCGTGCGAGAGCATGTCCCGCAGCTCATTGGCGGTGCGGGGCTCGGGTTGACGCCACAGCAGGTCCATCACGGACCGCTCCAGTTCGCCCAATGTCGCCATAGCTATCCTTAATACAGTGCTTGTTGCTGGATTCTCCAGAATAGCGTGTTTGGCTCCGGATTTCTACGCACAGTAGAACTTGTTCTACACTGTGTAGAAGAATATTTCTACGACGTGTAGAAGAGGTTGGGATGGAAGCTCTGGACATCGCCCGATGGCAGTTCGGTATCACCACGGTGTACCACTTCCTGATGGTTCCACTCACGATCGGGCTCGGTCTGCTCGTGGCCTATCTGAACACCCGATGGGTGGTGACCAGGAAGCCGGAATACCTCCGGATGACCAAATTCTGGGGCAAGTTGTTTCTGATCAACTTTGTGCTCGGTGTGGCCACCGGTCTGGTTCAGGAGTTCCAGTTCGGTCTGGCCTGGAGTGAGTACAGCCGTTTTGTCGGTGACGTCTTCGGTGCCCCGCTGGCCATGGAAGCCCTGCTGGCCTTCTTCGTGGAATCCACCTTCCTGGGCCTGTGGATCTTTGGCTGGAAGAAGCTCAAACCTGCCCTTCACTGCGCAACGCTCTGGGCGGCCGTACTGGGCTCTGTGGTGAGTGCCTACTTCATTCTGGTGGCCAACTCCTGGATGCAGCATCCGGTGGGGGTCGAAATGGTCAATGGGCGGCCACGGATGGTCGACGCCTGGGCGGTTTTCACCAACAACACCGCACTGGTGGCCTTCCCGCACACCATCTTCGGCGCGCTGGCGGTGGCCGGTGGATTCCTGCTCGGCATCTCCTGGTACCACCTGTGGAAGCGTCGCAGCCTGGGCATCGACACGGTGGATGCGAAAAAGCGCGTGGTCGTCGGGGAGAGCGTCATGGTCGATGGCGTTAGGCAGCACCCCGGGCGGGACAAGGCCGATTACTCCGTCTGGATCCGGTCGCTGCGGATCGGCGCTGTGGTAGCCATGATCGCCTTCGCCGGAACCGCGCTCAGTGGCGACATGCAGGGCAAGCTGATGTTTCAGCAGCAACCCATGAAAATGGCGGCTGCAGAGGCAGCCTGTCAGAACGGCACCAGCTTCTCGATTCTCTCGATCGGCGACGTCGGGTCCCGGAACTGCAACGATGTGGCCGCAGTGATCGAGGTGCCAGGGCTATTGTCCTTCCTGGCCCACGGTGACTTCACCACCGACGTCAAGGGAGTCAACTCGCTGTTGCCCGAATATCAGGCGAAATACGGCAGCACCGTGCCCAATAACCCGGCCTATGGCGATCGGGCGGGGCAGTCGATCCAGTATGTCCCGGTGATGCCGGTGACCTACTGGGGTTTCCGGATCATGATCGGGCTCGGCATCCTCGCCGCTTTCGCCGCCTTTGTTGCGCTCATCATCACCCGGCGCGGCACTGTTCCGTCCTCGAAGTGGCTGACCCGCCTGGCGCTGTTCGGCATTCTTGCACCCTTCGGAGCAAACTCTGCGGGTTGGATCTTCACCGAGATGGGCAGACAACCCTTTGTGGTGGCGCCCAACCCACAACTGAGCGGTGTGGATCAGGTCTTCATGTTCACCGCAGCTGCGGTGTCACCCGGGGTGAGCGCGGGGGAGCTGATTTTCTCGCTCGTCGGCTTCGCTGCTGTGTACGCGGCGCTGCTGGTGGTGGAGGTCTTCCTGTTGTTCCGCTACGTCCGAGGTGGGGTCCCCTCCGCCATGCCGGAACTGGGGGCGCCCCCTCCGCCCGGTGACGCGCCGACAGGGCACCCTGAGGGAGCGCCAGATGAAGCAGAAGATGTTCTGGCCTTCGCCTACTGACACCGGGCTCTCCTTCACCGTAGAACCGCAGAACTCACGTACACCTAAGGACTGATGACGATGGATTTCCTCCCGATTCTCTGGTTTGTACTGATCGCCGTCCTCTGGGTGGGATACCTCTTCCTGGAGGGATTCGACCTCGGTGTGGGGATGTTGATGACGACCTTCGCCCGCGGCAACCGGGAGCGTCGCCTGCTCCTGAACACCATTGGCCCGGTCTGGGACGGCAACGAAGTGTGGTTGATCACTGCCATCGGCGCCACCTTCGCCGCCTTCCCGCTCTGGTACGGATCCTTGCTGTCATCGCTGTACCTGCCGTTCTTTATCGTGCTGCTCGGACTGATCTTCCGTGCTGTTGCCTTCGAATACCGCGGAAAAGTAGACCAGCCACGGTGGCGTGCGGTGGCCGACCTGGCGATCGCCATCGGCTCTTTTGTGGCGAGCTTCGGCATCGGGGTCGTCCTCGGTACCACCACCACAGGCCTGCCGGTCAACGGCCACGGTGACCGGGTCGGTGGCGCCTTCGCCTGGTTCAGCTGGCCAGCAATGCTTGGCGGGGTGGCCGTGGTCTCCTTCGCGCTGATCCATGCCTGTGCCTTCGTGACGCTCAAGAGCACCGGGGAAGTGCGACACCGGGCGCGGGCACTGGTGGTCCGCTGGGTGATTCCAGCCGGCCTGCCGTTGCTCGCCTGGGTGCTGCTGGTCCAGATTCGCAGCGGCAGCTGGCTCAGCTGGCTGAGCTTTGTCGTGGCGGCCCTGGCCCTGTGCGGTGTGTGGCTGGCTGCCCGGGGAAATCGTGAGGGATGGGCATTCCTGGGGTTGGGCAGCTACCTGGTGGCTGCCATCGGCTCGCTGTTTGGCGCCTGTTTCCCGGTGGTGCTTCCTTCGACTCTCGACTCCGCCTTCGATCTGACGGTCACCAACGCCTCCTCCTCGCCCTACACGCTGGGACTGATGTCGGTCGTGGCCGCCTTCGGGATTCCGCTGGTGTTGGCCTATCAGGGATGGACCTACTGGGTGTTCCGCAAGCGGATCAGCCTGGCCAGCATCCCGGTATGAGCGGAGTTCTCCGCACCGGACGGCCTGCTGGGCCGCAGGTGCCACAGGCTGCCCGGGGCGGACTGTATCTGCTGGGGGTGCTCTGCGTCATCAAAGCACTGTCCATGGTGCTGCTGGCTGAGGGACTGGCACGTGGGCTGGTCGCCCTGAGTGGGCACTCCGCGGAAGCCGGTGCCACGGAGCTGCGCATCGCTGTGCTGCTGGCGGGCTGCGGTGCACTGCTGCGCAGCGGCTCTGTCTGGGCGGTTCATATCTGTTCACGACGGACGGCTCTGGGCAGCAAGGAGGCGCTACGCGGAGAGCTCGTGGCCCACTGGGTGGACCGGGGGCATGCCCCCCAGGATGCCCCCGTCCTGGCCACTCGCGGACTGGATGCCCTGGACGGCTTCTACACTCAGTACCTTCCCGCACTCGTCTCCGCCGCCACCGTGCCGGTAATCATCGGGGCCAGGATTCTCCTGGCCGACTGGGTGAGTGCTCTGGTGATCGTGCTGACCGTTGGGCTGATTCCGCTGTTCATGGTGCTGATCGGCCAGACCACCAGGGACAAGGTGGCCGAATCCACCGCCGCACTACTGGCCATCAGCCACCACCTGGTGGAAATGGCGCGTGGTCTTCCGGTGTTGATCGGGCTGGGCCGGGCCGCAGAACAGGGAGCAGCGCTGCGCGAGCTGGATCGCCGCTTCCAGGACCGGACCCTGAGGACCCTTCGCGTGGCCTTCCTCTCGGCGATGGCCCTGGAGCTCATCGCCACCCTCTCGGTCGCCATTGTGGCGGTCACTATCGGTGTCCGGTTGGTGGGCGGCAGTCTGGATCTCGGCACAGGCCTGGTCGTCCTGATCCTGGCGGCCGACTGCTACATCCCACTGCGTGAGGTCGGGACCGCCTTCCACGCCAGCGATGACGGGCGCGAGGCTCTGCGCCGGGTCCGGGCAGTTCTGGACGAACCAGCACGTGCCCCGCTGGCGGATGACCACGGTACCGCTGAGTCGAATCGCAGGAGCGCCGCCGCCCGGGACGTCGTCCGAGGGATCCGGATTCGGGACCTGACAGTCTGCTACCCGGGCCGCACCCTTCCGGCGGTGGAAGGAATCTCCCTGGACTGCGAACCGGGCGAGGTCCTGGCCATCTCTGGCCCCAGCGGCTCGGGTAAGTCCACGGTTCTGGCGGCACTGGTTGGTCAGAACGGCCCCGGGCTGGCCCAGGCCAGCGGCACGATGCGCGGTGCGGCGCTGGCCTCGGTGGCGTGGCTCCCCGCTGAGCCGCGGACCACCGAGGTAAGTGTGGAGGCTGAGCTGAGGCTCTGGCTCGCTGGACCGGGGCTGGCCGGAAACGTCGATCGCTGGCAGCCCGCGACTCTGGCCGCTGAGGTGGGGCTGGGCGATCGGCTGGCTCAGCATCCCGTGAGCCTCAGCCCGGGGCAGCGCCGCAGACTGGGTCTGGCCCAGGTGCTGGCGCGCGTCTGTCAGGGGGCCACGCTGGTGGTCGCCGATGAGCCGACGGCCCACGTCGACGCGCAGACCGCCGAATTCATCGCAAGGCGCCTCGTCGCGCTGAAGAAGGAGGGTGCCGCCATCGTGCTGGTCAGCCATGACCCGAAGGTGCTGGCGCTCGCCGACCGACACCTCGCCTTGCCGCTGCGTACCGGTAACGCCTCCTGGGAGGAGGTCGACGTCGAGGGCATGGCTGTCGATACAGGACTGGCTGCCGGCGTGCTGCCGGTTCTCGATGCGGTACCAGTGAGCTCAGCCCCGACCAGCAACAACAATGACACGCTACGGGATCCCGCCAGGCCGTCGTCGTCCAGGTCGTCGCTACGCGAGTGGCTGGGCCTCCTGCAGCCCTGGCGTGCGGCTTTTATTGGCTCAATGGTGTTGGCCGTAGTGACGGTGCTGGCCGCCCTGGCGCTGGCTGCACTATCCGGGTGGCTGATTGTCAGGGCCGCTGAGCGACCGCCCATTCTGTACCTGCTGACGGCCATGGTCGGGGTCCGGTTCTTTGGCCTGGTGCGAGCGGTCTCGCGCTATGTGGAGCGCTTGCTGACCCATGCGAGCGTCTTTTCCGCAGCTGCCAGGCTCAGAGAGCGCCTCTGGGTTTCGTTGAGCAGCACACTGCCCGCCCGGCGCGAATGGCGGCGCGGTGAGGGGGTGCTGGGGACGCTCGTGGCTGATGTCGACTCACTCCGCGACACCGTGCCCCGAGTGCTGCCTCAGCTTGCCACTGCAGTCCTCGGCGGTGCCGCGGTCCTGGTTGCTGGCGGGCTGCTGATGCCCGCCACTTTCTGGTGGCAGCTCGGGGTGGTGTTCGCAGTAGTGGTCCTGTGTCCGGCCGTCGCACTGTGGACGGATCGTCGAGCACGGTGGCAGGAGCATCAGAGCCGCCGCCTTCTGGTGGAACGCCTTTCCGCCGTGCTGGACGCCGGTGCAGGCCTGCGTATCAACCAGTTGGCTCCGCGACTACTCAGCAGGCTGGCCGCTCAGGATCGTCAGAGTACGCGGGCTGCGCAACGGGCTTCCTGGGCGGAGGGGCTGGCCCAGGGGCTTCTGGTGCTCTGCGCAAGTGGCGGCGCCATCGGGACGCTGCTGCTGGCGGCCCCGCAGGTGGGGGCCGGAGGTACCAGTCTTCCGGTCCTGACGGCTGTTGTGCTGCTGAATCTGGGGCTGGTGGATGCCTTTGCCTCGGTGGTTGCTGCGGCACCCCAGGCGCGGTTGTTGCGCCGGTTGGCTGCGCGACTGGCTGGATCCCTACAGACCAGGCCCCTCGCAGCTCCGCTCCCGCCGGAGCCAGGCCACGCTCTTCAGGCCCGGGATCTGGCGGTGGGCTGGAGAGCCGCCGATGGCAGACGGGTCCAGGTGGCTGAGGGCCTTGAGCTGAGTCTGAGTCGCGGCGAATGGCTTACCGTCATGGGGCCGAGTGGTTCCGGCAAATCGACCCTTCTGGCCACCATTCAGGGCTTCACGCCCCCGCTGTCCGGCACACTCGCCACTGCCACGAGGATCGCCTGGTGTCCTCAGGAAGCGCACCTCTTCGACTCCACCTTACGGGGCAATCTGGCGATCGCCCGGTCCCGGGGGGAAGCTCCGATGGAATCTGAGCTCCTTCAGGTGCTGGCAGCCGTTGGCCTCGGTCAGTGGTGCGAGGACCTGCCTGGCGGTCTGGATTTCAGGGTTGGTGCAGAGGGATCGCACCTTTCGGCCGGGCAACGGCAGCGGCTTTCGGTGGCGAGGGCGCTGCTCACACCGGCTCCGCTGATTCTTCTGGATGAGCCGACTGCGCATCTTGACCTGCCCGGGGCGCGATCGCTGATGGCGGATCTTCGCCGGGCGCTGGCAGACCGTGCGGTGCTCCTGGTCACGCATCGGGCAGAAGAGGTGGCCCCGGGGGACCAGCTTCTGATGATGGGGACGATGTCTGATCGATCTGGTATATTTCGGATGGAATAATCGATCGGGAGGGGGCCGGGTGGATACCTCGATTACGCCTCTGGGTGCCACGGTGCTAGGTCTACTGGCCGAACGCCCTATGCACCCCTACGAAATGTTGCAGCTCATGGCGGAGCGCAGGGAAGATTTCCTGGTCAAAATTCGTCCGGCCTCCGTGTATCACGCCGTGGCGCGCCTGGAATCACAGGGGCTGATCGTCGCTCAGGGGACCGGGCGCGAAGGTAACCGGCCGGAGCGCACCGTCTATTCGATGCTCCCGGACGGTGTGGCCGCGCACGAGGCGCATTTGCGCAGCCTGCTCTCCACTGTGACCAACGACTACCCGGCTTTTCGGCGGGGGATCGCGGAGGCGCACAATCTGCCGCTGGATGAGGTGATCGGCCTGCTGGAAGCCCGCCAGCAGGCCCTCCGTGAGCAGTTGGACGAGTTCAGGAGGCTGCGCGAGGGAATTCCTGATGCCACCCGCCAGTTTCTACTGCACGTGGAGTACAGCCTGGCGCTCTGGCACGCCGAGCACGTCTGGACCTCTACATTGATCGACGAACTCCGTGCCGGACGAATGGTCTGGGGCATCCATCAGTGCCTTCCTGAATCAGTACCATCCTCTGAGTCAGCACCGACTGATTCATCACCGTCGGTGCACCAGGCCGACCACCCCACGAATTTTCACTGAATCTTTTCAAGGACACCCCATGAATCAACATGAGCGCGCCTGGCCGGCACTCTGGTCACTCGTCATCGGCTTTTTTATGATCCTGGTGGATTCGACCATCGTCTCGGTCGCCATGCCTTCCATCATGCAAGGCCTCTCCACGGCGGATCACGTGGTGGACATCAATCAGGCGGTCTGGGTCACCAGCGCCTATCTTCTGGCCTACGCCGTACCGCTGCTGATCACCGGACGGCTCGGCGATCGTTTTGGACCCAAAAACCTGTATCTGGCGGGGTTGGTGGTCTTCACGGCTGCCTCAGCCTGGTGTGGACTGTCCGGCAGCATCGAAATGCTGATTCTGGCACGTGTGGTGCAGGGCCTCGGAGCAGCGCTGATGACCCCGCAGACGATGTCGGTCATCACCCGAGTGTTCCCGCCGGAACGGCGCGGGGCGGCGATGGGCGTCTGGGGATCGGTGGCCGGAGTCGCCACCCTGGTCGGCCCGATTCTCGGCGGAGTGCTGGTCGACGCCGCCGGATGGCAGTGGATCTTCTACGTCAACGTCCCCGTGGGAATCGTGGCCTTCATCCTCGCCTGGCGCCTGGTCCCGATGTTGCCGACCCAGTCGCATCGTTTCGACTGGCTGGGTGTCGCACTGAGCGGCATCGGCATGTTCTGCCTCGTGTTCGGCATCCAGGAGGGGGAGACCTACCACTGGGGCACCATCGCCGGGCCGATCTCGGTCTGGGGCCTCATCATTGCCGGGCTGGTGTTCATGGCAGCCTTCGTGCTGTGGCAGCGGTTCAATCGCACCGAGCCTCTGCTGCCGCTCACGCTCTTTGCCGACCGCAATTTCTCCCTGGCCAATCTGGCGATCTCTGCCATGGGGTTCACAGTCACAGCCATGGCTCTGCCGTTGATGCTGTACGCGCAGAACGTCCGTCAGTTCAGCCCCACGGAGTCGGCGCTGCTGCTGGTTCCGATGGCCGTCATCAGCGGCGCTCTCGCCCCGCTCATCGGCAAGCTTCTGGGCCGCTTCGATCCAAGGTTCTTTGCGGTGGCGGGATTCGCGATCATGGCAACGGCATTGTTCTGGTTGGGCTCCATTCTCAGTCCTGACGTGCCGGTGTGGCAGCTGGAACTTCCGATTGCGATGATCGGCCTGGCGAGTGCAGGGATCTGGGCCCCCGTGTCGATGACGGCCACCCGTAACCTCGCCCCGGCACTGGCTGGCGCTGGCTCAGGGGTGTACAACACCACGCGCCAGATCGGCGCGGTGCTGGGCTCGGCCGCCATCGCCGCTTTGATGGAGTCCCGGATCAGCGCCAATTTTCCGGCACTCCCGCCGGGAGTGAGTGCTTCCGCCAAGGGGCCTCTGCCGGAGTTCCTGCACGGGCCCTTTGCCTCCGCTATGGGTCAGTCCATGTACCTGCCCGCCAGCGTCGTGCTGATCGGCGTGGTGACGGCTTTGTGTTTCGCTGCTGTCAAGGTGGGGCGGCCGGCTGCGGTCCAGCCCGATGCCCAGCCTGGACCGGTCAGCCGGGAGTCGGTGCGCAGCACGGACTAGGGTTCTTCCCCGGTGCAACACTGAGTTCTCCTGCACAGGCCAGGACTTCGGCTCATTTCCCCACAACGGCAGCAGTCGTGGTGGTGAGGTTCTTCCGTCTGACGAAGACTTGCTGCCAACCCCTCCGTGAGAGGGTCAAGGAAAGCAAGGTGAGGATGATGACGGACGTACTGACGATTCGCGGTTTTGTTGCCAGCGAGGTGAAGATGACCGTGACCAAGTCAGGGTTCCCAGTGGCGAATTTCAGACTGGGATCAACGGAACGCCGATTCGACCGGGAACGCAATGAATGGGTGGATGCGGCGACCAACTGGTATTCCGTCTCGATGTTCCGAGCGCTGGCCCAGAACGCCTCTGCCAGCATCAGCAAGGGCGAGCGAGTGATCGTACAGGGGAAACTTCGCCTCCGCCAATGGGTCAACGACGACGGCCGGCGCGGTATTGCTCCGGAGATTGAGGCCGATGCCGTAGGCCACGACCTGGGCTGGGGCACCGCGAACTTCCGGCGAGCGGTGCAGGGGCCTGCCCATCAGCCGATGGCGGAACCGTCGGAGGCCGAGGCGGGCGCAGATCCCACGGAGGGTGGGCCAGAGGATCGGGGACCGGATCAGGAATCCGATTCACCGGCACCGGAGCGGGAAGAAAATCCCGGTCAGGAGTCGATGCTGGTCGGTGTTTCAGCGGGTGGATTCGGTGGGACCGACTCGGAGCCGCCATTCTGAGGGTGTTCCTTGCGTGAGGGAGCCGTGCGTGCTCCCTGTCCAGGGACCTCAGGCTGCCCAGCGTCTCAAGCTGTCCCGGGACCTCAGGGCGGAAGCCGGTGCGCTCCACTGTGAAGTGGCACAATGAAGCGGTGAAGCATTCCCGTTTCGCCGCTGCATCACAGGCACCGGCTTTCACCCGCAGATCGAGGGTGTCCCTTCGCTCATCGCTGGCAGCAGCCAGCACCGCAGTGCTCATCGTGGCGCTTGCTGCCTGTACCCCCGGTAACGGTGCGGCCAGCAACAGCAGCCAGGGATCTGCTTCGAGCACTGTTGCGTCCAGCACCGTACCGGCATCAACTGCAGCAGTCGCTTCTCCGACGCCCACTCAACCCACCCCGGCTCAGGCCCTGGAGGTCAAAGTCAAAGCGGCGCTCAGTGACGTCGCAGCGAAGTCTGCCAAACCCAGCCGGGAGGACATTCGCGCGGCGCTCGCTGCGCTGGCGGCGAATCCTGCCGATGTGGAGGTGTCACTCTCCAAGACGCCCACCGGGCTGGATGCCGACGCCGTGCAGGGCGCGGTCAAGCTGGAGGCGTCCTGTGTGGTGGGGGAGGTTCGCGCGGGCGCGGTGAGCACCGTCATCCTGCCTGTTCTTTCCACCGGGCATTGTTTCGTGGGCGATCAGCGCTGACCTTTGGCGGCGGCATTTGCGTTGCGGGTGCGTCCGTGGCCGGGCAACGGTCACAGGGGCTCCTGCGGACCGGCTAGCCTTGAGGTATGGCGGAATTTATTTACACCATGACCAAGGCCCGCAAAGCAGTGGGCGATAAGGTCATTCTCGACGATGTCAGCATGTCCTTCTTCCCCGGTGCCAAGATTGGCGTCGTGGGTCCGAACGGGGCTGGCAAGTCCACGATCCTGAAGATCATGGCGGGCCTGGACACCCCGTCCAACGGTGAGGCCCGGCTCAGCCCAGGGTACTCGGTCGGGATCCTGCTTCAGGAGCCACCGCTGAACGAGGATAAAACCGTTCTGGGCAACGTCCAGGAGGGCGTCGGCGAGATTTACGGCAAGATTCAACGGTTCAACCAGATCTCTGAAGAAATGGCGAACCCGGATGCCGACTTCGACTCGCTGCTGGAGGAGATGGGCAAGCTTCAGGAGGCGATCGATGCTGCCGATGCCTGGGACCTCGATTCCCAGCTGGAACAGGCCATGGATGCCCTTCGCTGCCCGCCAGGCGATGCCGATGTGAAGGTGCTCTCCGGTGGTGAGCGGCGCCGGGTCGCCCTCTGCAAGCTGTTGTTGCAGAAGCCGGATCTGCTGCTGCTCGACGAACCGACCAACCATCTGGATGCGGAGAGCGTGCTGTGGCTGGAACAGCATCTTTCCAACTATCACGGTGCCGTGCTGGCCGTCACCCACGATCGTTACTTCCTGGATCACGTCGCAGAGTGGATCGCCGAGGTCGACCGCGGTCACCTCTACCCCTATGAAGGCAACTACTCAACCTACCTCGAAAAGAAGCGGGCACGGCTCGAGATCCAGGGCAAGAAGGATGCCAAGCAGGCTAAACGCCTCAGCGAAGAGCTGGAGTGGGTGCGCTCCAATGCCAAGGGTCGTCAGACCAAATCCAAGGCCCGTCTGGCTCGCTATGAGGAAATGGCAGCCGAGGCGGACCGGACCCGGAAGCTTGATTTCGAGGAGATCCAGATCCCGCCGGGACCGCGTCTGGGCTCGCTGGTCCTGGAGGCGACGAATCTCCAGAAGGGCTTCGGGGATCGCATCCTGATCGACGGCCTGAGCTTTTCGCTGCCTCGCAACGGCATCGTCGGCGTGATCGGCCCGAACGGTGTGGGCAAGTCCACGCTCTTCAAGACCATCGTGGGGATTGAACCACTCGATGGCGGCGACCTGAAAATCGGCGACTCAGTCCGGGTCTCCTATGTGGACCAGAGCCGTGGCGGGATCGATCCGGAGAAGAACCTCTGGGAGGTGGTCTCTGACGGGCTGGACTTCATTAAGGTCGGCAATGTGGAGATGCCCTCGCGTGCGTACGTCTCCGCCTTCGGGTTCAAGGGACCGGACCAGCAGAAGAAAGCGGGGGTGCTCTCCGGTGGTGAGCGTAACCGGCTTAACCTGGCGCTGACACTCAAGCAGGGTGGAAACCTTCTGTTGCTCGATGAGCCCACCAACGACCTGGACGTTGAGACGTTGTCCAGCCTGGAGAACGCCCTGTTGGAGTTCCCCGGCTGCGCCGTCGTCGTCTCGCACGACCGGTGGTTCCTGGACCGGGTGGCCACTCATATCCTTGCCTACGAAGGCACCGAGGAGAACCCGGCCAGCTGGTACTGGTTCGAGGGGAACTTCGAAGCCTATGAGGAGAACAAGATCGAGCGTCTGGGCGCCGACGCGGCCCGACCGCATCGTGTCACCTACCGCAAACTCACCCGCGACTGATCCAACACTGCTCAGAACAGCGTGAGGGCCCACCGAAAAGCTGGGCCCTCACGCTGTTAACCTGAAGTAACCTGAAATCTTCGTCGCGGACTGACCTTCAGCCCTGCACATCGTGCAGATGGTGAACCACATCGTGGAGAAAATAGCCGGAGAGGCTCCGCACCGTGAAGGTGGCTCCATCGCTGCGGTGCCCGAAGCGCTCCCAGTCCTCGGGCGGAACGGCACCGAATCGTTCGCCGATTCGCCCTCCGGCGATGGTCAGTTGATCGCTGACCTGCTGGGGCACCTGATGGGCGTAGTCGTAGTCAACCGCCGTGGCGTCCTGATCCCAATTGGCAAAGGTGGGTTCGTCCCGTGTGAGCATGGTGTGCAGGCGGGTATCCATCACGCTGAACACGTCACGCACATGGCAGGCGTATTCCAGGGGTGACCAGGTGGCGTCGTCGGGACGCACCGTCAGATCCGCTCGCCGCAAAACCGCCTCCCAGCGCTCGATGACGCCCGGCAAGGTCGCCGCTGTGGAGGTTGGGGTTTGCAGGCCGGCCTCGAAGCCGCACTCGGGGCAGGGCCGCTCCAGGACCCAGGTCCAGTCTTTTGTCTCGGGGATAATCGCCATATCGCGATTCTACGGCCAGCACAAAGAACGATCCGTCACCTGCCAGCGGTCACCGGCAGAAGGGTCGCCTACAGCAGAGGCAGCTGGTCCTGACCGTCATCCGGGTCGTCCGTCACCAGCGGGCCGTTCTCGAAGGGACGTGAGCGTCTGCTTCCCGAGGCGACCGCCGTCAACGGTCCTTTCCTGGGCGCAGGAAGGGTCAGACCATCCTGCCCATGCGCCGGGAGTTCAAGCTCCGGTTCCGGTGCAGAAGCCCGGGCGGCCTCAGCGCTCAGAACGCCGGGACTGAAAACACTCGGCCCCAGGGCATCGATCGACTGGCTGAGCGGAACTCCGGAGCCATCGCGTCGGCCATGTTCCGCCGGCAGCGCACGGGCCACCCCGGCTGCTGAGGCCGCCTTGGCGGGCCCATGCCCGGCCCAGGCCAGCAGCAGGAGATCTTCCCCCTTGAGGAATCGGTGCGCCCGCACACCACCGGTTGCCCGTCCTTTGGCCGGGAACTCAGCGAAATCAGTAACTTTGGCGCTGCCCGCGGCGGTACCCAGCAAGGACCCGGTGGAGCTGGCAATGGTGACCACGACGGCGCTTGGGTCCCCGGCCGCCACGACGGTGAAGCTGAGCACCGTGTCGCCTGCTGCCAGTTTGATGCCGGCCATCCCACCAGCTGTCCGTCCCTGAGGACGCACTGAATCGGCGGCAAAACGCAGCAGCTGGGCGCCAGCAGTGATGAAGACCAGCTCATCGGCGTCGGTGGCCACTCCCGCGCCGACCACCCGGTCCTTGTCCTTGAGGCTGATCACCTCCCAGTCCTCACGATTGAGCGGATACTCGGGGGTCACCCGCTTCACCACGCCCTGTGCGGTGCCCAGGGCGATCACGGCGTCCAGCGGCAGCAGCCCGATCAGTGCCTCACCTTTGCCCAGGGTGAGGAATTCCTTGGCCGGCACACCGCCGGCAAGATTGGGCAGGCCGGTGCTGGGTGGTAGCGCGGGCAGATCCATCACCTGGAGACGCATCATGCGTCCCAGTGAGGTCAGCGCGGCGACTTCACCCCGGGCGGTGGCCGCCACGACGGACGTGAAAACATCGTGTCTGACCCGGGAACCGCCGTCGGTGAGTGCCTCTCTGCCGGTGGTGCGGGCCAGCTGACCGGAACTGCTCATCAGGACCCAGCAGGGATCGTCGGCAATTTCGAGCGCCAGCGGAACAGCTTTCCGCCCGGTCTCGGCGGCGGCGATGGCCTTGGCCACACTGGGTGTGATCGCTTCAGATTCGAGCAGGATCGTCCGGCGGGGGGTGCCGTACTTGGCCGCCACCTCACCGAGTTCATCGGAGACCAGGGCTCGCAGGACCTCTTCCGATCCAAGGATTCGCTGAAGTTCTGCAATCTCTTGTCTGAGTTGCTCCTGCTCCTTCTCCAGCTCGATCCGGGAGAAGCGGGTGAGCTGGCGCAGGCGCACCTCCAGGATGTAATTGGCCTGGACCTCGCTCAGATCGTAGATCACGACGAGCCGCTCTCTGGCGACGGCAACTTCGTCCGAACTGCGGATGATCTGGATGACCTCATCGATGTCCAGAATGGCGATCAGCAGGCCCTCGACCAGATGCAGCCGGTCCTGTTTCTTGCCCAGACGGAAGACGGTGCGGCGCCGGACCACCTCAATCCGGTGCTGTACGTAGACCCGGAGCAGCGCCAGCAGACCCAGGGTCTGTGGCTGACCGTCCACCAGGGAAACGTTGTTGATCCCGAAGGAGTCTTCCATCGGGGTGAGTTTGTACAGCTGGGCAATGATCGCCTGTGGGTTGAAGCCGTTTTTGAGTTCGATCACCAGGCGCAGGCCGTGATTGCGGTCGGTCAGATCCGCAATATCAGCGATCCCCTGGAGCCGCTTCGCGTTGACCGCATCCTTGATCTTTTCGATCACCTTTTCCGGGCTGACCATATAGGGCAGCTCGGTGACCACCAGCCCGGTCCGCCGGGCGCTAAGCTGCTCGACGTCGATTTTGGCCCGGGTCTTGAACGAGCCGCGGCCGCTCTCGTAGGCGTCGCGGATACCGTCCAGACCGACGATTCGCCCACCCGTGGGCAGATCTGGTCCCGGCACGAAGCGCATCACATCATCGAGAGTCGCCTCGGGGTGAGCGATCAGGTGTTGGGCGGCAGCAATGACCTCACCGAGATTGTGCGGGGCCATATTGGTGGCCATCCCCACGGCAATGCCGGAGGCGCCGTTGACCAGCAGATTCGGGAAGGCCGCGGGAAGCACGTCGGGCTGGGTGAGTTGGTTGTCATAGTTCGGGACGAAGTCGACGACGTCCTCATCCAGATGGTCGGTCATCGACAGGGCCGCCGGGGCCAGCCTGGCCTCGGTGTAGCGCGGTGCCGCCGGACCGGCATCGAGCGATCCGAAGTTTCCGTGCCCGTCGATCAGCGGCAGGCGCAGCGAAAAGTCCTGGGCCATGCGCACCATGGCGTCATAGATGGCAGTGTCGCCGTGTGGGTGTAGTTTGCCCATCACTTCGCCCACCACGCGGGCACTCTTGACGTGCCCCTTGTCCGGACGCAGGCCCATCTCGCTCATCATGTAGAGGATGCGGCGCTGCACCGGTTTGAGCCCGTCGCGGGCATCGGGCAGAGCCCGGGAGTAAATCACCGAGTAGGCATATTCCAGGAAGGAGCCCTCCATCTCCTGGGAGACGTCGATGTCCACGATATTTTCCGTGAAGTCCCCGGTTTTTCCGCCCCGGGGGCGGTCTGCGGCGGAGGACTGGGGTGGCGTGCGCCTGGCCATACTGTGAGGTGTTCCTTCGAACGGGAAAACTGGAGGCACACCGCGGCGTGCCGGAAGCTCCACAGGATGGCTTCCTTCAGCGATTCTAGGTGGTGGGGGTGCTATTTCCGGGGATTTGGGGCCTTCGAAGGGCAGCAGTCCGGCAAAATCCCGGGCCAGGCGTCCGGGCAGTAGCATGAACCCATGGTGGACCGGGGAGCGGATGGCGGCACGGCTGCGCTGAATGCTGCCGGGGCGGCGAACTCGACGGCCGACGGGGCTGTGGGCTATCCCCATCACTGGGAGGCCGATGTGGTGCTGCGCGACGGTGCTACCGCGCACCTTCGCCCGATCGCCCGCCAGGACGCCCAGGCTCTTCAGGATCTTCACCGCTCGCAGTCGGAGGACTCCGTCTATATGCGGTTCTTCACCTATAAGTCGGTGCTCTCGGATCGGGAACTGCGGCGATTCACCCAGGTGGACTATCACGACAGGGTTGCGTTGGTGATCACGGTCGCGGGCAGCATCATCGGTGTGGGCCGTTACGACCGTCTGGACGATCCACAGGTCGCCGAGGTGGCCTTCAACATCTCTGATGCTCACCAGGGACGTGGCCTGGGCTCGATCCTGCTCGAACATCTCGCTGCTGCAGCACGGGAGAACGGCATCGTCCGGTTCAGCGCTGAGGTGCTGCCGGGTAACCGCAAGATGCTGACGGTCTTCTCGGAAGCCGGGTATGAGGTGAACCGCCACTTCGATGACGGCGTGGTGAGCCTGAGCTTTGACCTTGATCCCACCGAGAAGTCCCGGGCGGTGCGTGAGTCACGCGAACACCGCGCGGAGGCCAGGAGCGTGGCAGGGTTGCTGGCCCCCCGGTCGGTTGCCGTCCTTGGACCGGGGGCCGCAAGCTCAGCCGGTGCCCCCGGTTCCGCCACTCTGGCGGCAGAGCTGGTGCGTCAGGTCCATCAGGGCGGATATCGCGGCATCGTCCAGGTAATCGATCCGCTGGCCGTTGAAGGCCCGCGGTCGATGAGTGAACTGGCCGAGCCCGTGGATCTGGTGCTGATCGCGGTGGAGTATGACGACGTCGAGCGCGCGGTGGCGGATTGCGCCGGAGCCGGAGCCAGGGGTGCTCTGGTGTTCAGCGGAGGTTTTGCCGACGATGGCGAACGGGGTCTGGAACGCCAGCACGCCCTGGTGAGGCTGGCGCGGTCCTCAGGGATGCGACTCATCGGCCCGGCCTCTCTGGGTCTGATCAGGACGGATCCGGATATTTCCCTGAACGCTTCGCGGTTACCGGGCCTGCCCCCGGCCGGCACCCTGGGTGTGTTCACACAGTCTGCGGCGCTGGGTACCGCTGTCTATGCTTCCCTCCGGCAGCGGGGGATGGGTCTGTCCACCTTCGTCTCCGCCGGTAACCGCGCCGATATTTCCGGTAACGATCTCATGCAGTTCTGGGAGGACGATCCGCAGACGGCGGTATGCGCCCTCTACCTCGAATCCATTGGCAATCCGCGGAAGTTCTCCCGGCTGGCGCGGCGGCTGGCACGCACCAAACCGGTGATCGTCGCCAAATCTGAGGCCCTCGGACTGAGCCTTCCGGCCGGCCATGCCGTCCGGGCCTCCCAGGCGCTTCCCGGGACGCTCGATGCCATGTTGCGCCAGTCCGGGGTGATCCGGGTGGATTCGACGGAGGAGCTGGCGGATCTCGCACAGCTGGCCGTTGCCCAGCCGCTTCCGGCCGGCCGCGGCATGGCGGTGGTGAGCAATTCCAGGGCACTCGCCCGGGTGGTGGCCGACTCTGCTGCCGCGCACGGCTTCCGCGTCGAACGCGAGGACATCGTCACGGAACCGGACCCGGCGCGGAGGCTTTGCGCCCTGGCCGATGGCCTGACGGCGGTCATGGCCGAGGGTTCAGTGGACTCCGTGGTGGTCACGCTGATGGCGGAGGCAGACCTGGTGATGGTAGATGTGGCCGAGGTGCTGACCCGGGTCGGGGCTGTGAGCGGAAAACCCGTGGTGCTCACGGTCAGCGGGATGACGGAAGCTGACGCTCCCCGTGCCGAGCTGATGTCCACCGGGCATGGAGGTCTGCCGGTCTACCTCAGCCCGCAGCAGGCCATCGCTGCGCTTTCCGGCCTGGCCCGTTACCGACGATGGCTGGATCGGGACCAGGGAACCTTTGAGGGTGTGCCAGGTCTGGAGCTGGACAAGGCCCAGGCCCTGGTCTCCGGCTGGCTTCAGGGGCTGGCGGGGGAGAACCTGCAGCAGCTCACGCCGGCGCAGGTGGCCGAACTGTTGGCTTGCATCGGGGTTGATGTGCTGGAGTCCGTCCCTTTCCAGAGCGCCGATGAGGCGGTCCAGGCCGCCCGGCGGCTGGGCTGGCCGGTGGTGCTGAAAACCATGGACCAGACACTGCGTCATCGTCTGGATCTAGGCGGCGTCCGGATCAATATTGCGGACGAGGATTCTCTGCGAAACAACATCACCCAGATGAGAGCCTCGCTGGCAGCCTGGGGCGAGTTCGATCTGGAGGTGCAGGCGATGGCGCCGCTGGGACAGTCCTGCACCCTGCGTGGCATGGAAGATCCGTTGCTGGGGCCGGTAGTGTCCTTCGGGATGACTGGGGATGCCATCAATCTGCTTCAGGACTGGGCACACCGAGTCCCGCCGCTCTCCAGCTCCGATGTTGCGGAGCTGATCCGCGCGCCCAAAGCGGCGGCGAAGCTCTTCGGGTATCAGGGGCTGCCCGCGGTGAACATCACCGCGCTGGAGGACCTGGTGAGCCGGTTTGCCGCACTTAAAGAAGCCCTGCCCGAGGTTGCCGTCATCGAGTTCACCCCGGTGCTGGTGAGCGAAGAGGGAGCCACGGTTCTGGCAGCCTCCATTCAACTGGGCAATCCGGACCAACGGATCGACAGCGCTCGCCGTGCACTGACCGGATGGTTTCAGGCACCGGTTGGCTCCCCCGCCCGGAAGGAGCAGCCCGGAAGAAGCAGTAAGCGGCACAGGGCATGAGGTCTGCCGTTGGTGTGCTTCTGCGGGATCTGCGAAGATAAAGGACATGGCTCCTTCCCGATCCGCAGCGCGATCCCAAAGCCAAAGCCTTGATCAGGCCCTCGACCGGGCCGGGTTCTATCCCCGCCTGGTCAGTGACGTCGTCGCCGACGCCCTGGAAGGGCAGGAGTGCCTGAGCCATCTGGTGCAGGTGGAGACGCATTTTGAACAGAACGAGGTGCACCGTCACATCACGGTGCTTGCGCTGACCGGGGACTTCCTGGTGGTGGCGCATGTGGATGACCAGCAGCTCGACGAACAGGGCTCTCAGATGGTGGCGCAGGTCTCCACGGAATCAGTGCCGGTGAGCCAGATCCGCTCCGTCATCCTCAGCTACGTCTACGCACAGCCTCAGGACTACCAGGGCAACGACCCGATTCGGGAGCTCTCGCTCTCCATCGGCTGGGCGGGCAGCCAGCGTCTCGATCTTGCCCCTGCCAGCTGTGGCGATCCGCAATGCGAGGCTGATCACGGCTATACCGGCACGATGGCACAGGAGGACCTGGTCATGCGGGTCAGCGTCGAAGCAGATGGCCCGCAGGCCGTCTACGATGCCAAGGTGTTTGCCCGCACCTTGCGCAGCGCCAGTGTGGTCCCTGCCTCTCCGGCACCGGTCGAGGCTGCGGGCTGGGTTCAGGGGCCGGCTCGGCGCGGGCGCACGCATTATCGCTGAGTCGGACGGACTGCTGCTTCCGATGACTTTTTCCCCTCACGAAGCTCTGGTTCAACCGAACCTGCCCAGCCTGTCCCGGGTGCTGACCAGCGCGGCGGCAGTACTGAAGGTGCCTGGTTTCCAGAACGAGCTTCAGCTCCCGGCCGCACGGTCCGTGTGTGTCGCTCTGGTGGATGGCCTGGGGTCCGCCCAGCTCAAACGGGCTCTGGCGCATATGCCGTTTCTGCGGACGGTTCTTGCCGACCCGGCGGCAGACCGTCGCAGCCTGCAGTCAGCCTTCCCCTCCACCACCACCGCATCCTTGGCCAGCCTGGGGACCGGGCTGGAATCCGGTCTTCATGGCATGGTCGGATACGAGGTTCTGGATCCGGATCGCGATACCGTGATCAATCTGCTGGGAGACTGGGACCCTGCGGTGAATCCGCTACGCTGGCAGCCCTATCCGACCGTCTTTGAGCAGCTCCAGGGCAAGGTCCGCACCGTGACCGTGAGTCTCCCTCGTTTCAAGGATTCTCCGCTGACCCGGGCCGTACTTCGAGGTAGCGAGTTCCTGGCCGCCACCACCCCGCAAGCCCGGGTGCGGGTTGCGGCGGAGACGCTGGCATCCCGGGAACCGACTCTGTTGTACTGGTACTGGTCTGAGGTGGATAAAGCCGGGCACCGCTACGGTGTGGATTCGCCGCAATGGGAACATCAGGTGGCGGAGCTGGACGGCGCCTTACGTTCCCTGAGTGCCCAGCTTCCCCCGGATACTTTGCTGCTGCTCACGGCGGACCACGGAATGGTCGACGTCGCGCCGGAGCACCGTTACGATTTTTCCACCGATCCGGCGCTGGTCGCCGGAGTTCGTCATACGGCTGGGGAGCCACGTCTCCGCCAGCTCTATCTGGAGCCCGATGCCGACGCGGAAGCGCTGGTGCAGGCCTGGCGGAAAGCCTGGGGTCATCAGGCCTGGATCCTGCAGCGGGATGAGGCGATTGAGGCCGGATTCTACGGCGAGATGCGCCCGGAGGTCCTGCCACGGATCGGTCAGGTGCTGGTGGCCGCGCGGGAACCGGTCGCGTTCTATGACATGCGGTCCTCGCCCGCCCGGGCACTGGAACTCGTAGGCCAGCATGGCTCGCTGACCAAAGCCGAGCGGGTTGTCCCACTGATTCGAATCCCCACCGGGAAGAGCCCGGGCCGCGCTTCCGCCAGTCGGCGTCGCTGAGCGCCCGAGATGTCAGTCGGTTTTGGTGCCGAAGACGATTTGATCCCAGCTGGGGATGCTTGAACGCTTGGGGCGGATCGGATTCCGGCGATCCACGGCCGGCTCCTCCGCGGTGCCTTCCGGGCGGTCGATCAGGGCGCCATCGTCCGATGCCGTGCTGGCTGATGTCTCAGTCTTATCCTCGTGCCGCTGATCCTCAGACCCCTGGTCTGCGGCGGCATCGTCCGACTCGCTGTCTCCGGTCTCTGGCGAAGGCGCAACCGACAGCGGGGGGAAGAAGGAGAAGAGTCGACCGGTACCGGATTCGGTGTCCCCTTCTTCGGAGCTCTCTTCGCTCTCCGATGACTCCGCGACGGTGCGATCCGTCTGCTCGGTCAGCATCAGGGCGAGCGTCTCATCATTGTCTTCATCGATGCCCAGTCGTTGACCTCGCCGTGAACGCAGCAGCTCCAGCAGATTGTCCGAGCCCGAGCTCTCCTCCTCGGTGGAAATATCCTCCTCGGGAGCAGCCTCAGCCTCCACATCGAAAGGCCGGTCAGCCACAGCGCTCAGACGGCGCGCCGGCAGCGGAGAATCCACCGGTCCCATCTCGCTGAGTACCTGCGCCCAGCGGTTGGCATTAGTCAGGCTGCGAGTGGTGGTGTTGAAGATCCATTGTGCGGGTCCGGTCTCGCCCACATTCTGAGCAGCTGCAGCACTCTCAGGGAACTCAGCGATGACGGTCCACTGACCATCGCTTCGACGCCAGGCATCCCAGCGGACTGTTTCACTGTCGATGCCGAGGGCGGACAGTCGATAAGAGACCATCTCTGCGAGGCTGGCCGGCTGGTCGCCGAAAGCAGAGCGGTAACCATCGTGGTGGGGCAGGGCCTCAGAAACTTCGACCGCGCGGGCGCGTTGAGCGATGTGCTCGCGTTCGGCCAGGATCGGGCTCTCATACCGGCGGATATGCTCCACGGACAGCCCGGTTGCTTCGGCCACCTCCTCAGCGCTGGCTCCGGCGCGAATCCGCTGCTGGATATCACGCGGGGAGAGGGAGGTCTCGGTTGCAGGGGTGGTGCTCACCGGGGAGAAACGCCCCGGGGTGCGGGACGACGCAACTCGCAACGCCTCATCAATCCGTAGCCGGTAGATTTCGCCGCCCTCTGCACTGAGCAGAAGATGAGTGCCATCGTCGTGGACGCCCAAGAGTCGCAGATCCTGCATTGTGGGTTTCTCACCTGCCTGTTCGTTAACGCTGACAGTTCAAGCCCCTGTCGGTCTGCCTGTTGCGGGGTCACAGGACGAAATACCAGGAATTGAACACTCAGCCAAAACTTTGCCATCAACGAGCCGGAAAACCTACGACCAGCCCAGGCGTGGCGCGGGTTCACGGGAGTTCTACTCGGCCCGGCAACCCGTGTGGCTTCCGCTGTGAGGTGAATCGTGGGACATTGTGTGGCACGGATTGGCGTTTGGGAAGAAAGTGCGGAAAAATCACCCCGTTGCCGGGCACAAAATGAGCTCTCACGACGTTGGGCATGTGAGGCGAGCAGGGGTGTCTGTGACGGGACCCCCAGGCAACCTGAAGACTGAAGAGCACAAGAAGCGGAGCGTGAGCAAAGAATTATGGCGACTGACTACGATGCGCCGCGGAAGACTGACGACGAACTCAGTGAGGACTCAATTGAAGAATTGAAGTCCCGCCGGACCGACAAGCAGTCGGCCGTGGTCGACGAGGATGAAGCGGAAGCCGCGGACAGTTATGAGCTGCCGGGTGCGGACCTCTCCGGTGAAGAACTGCTGGTGCGAGTACTCCCGGCCCAGGCAGACGAATTCACCTGTTCCTCCTGCTTCCTGGTACGGCACCGCTCGCAGATTGCCCGCGAGAAGAACGGCCTGCTGTACTGCAAGGACTGCGAAGGCTAAACAGAACGACTAATGCGAGGCGGTCAGGACGGCGACAAGCTGTTCTGGTCGCCTCGTCGAGGTTAACCAGTACGGAGTCCGGTCCTGTGGGTCAGTGATGTCGATCCTCACCACGGGGGAGACCCATCCCCGCAGGCACAGGTAGGCGAGTCCATGAAGTTTAGGCCCCCGCTGCGCAGCCGCCTCCTCGCCTCGGTATCCCTGCACGGCACCCACATACTGCCGTTCGATGCGGGCACGGCCCACGGTCAGAGTGTCAGCGTCGACCACGATGCGCGGCATGCTCAGCAGTAGGAAACCCACCTGAAGAATCAGCAGCACGACGGCGGCGGTGTAGCCGGCGAAGATGCTGATCGGCGCGAGAATCAGAATTCCCGCAGAAGAAAGCAGGACGACCACCAGCCAGATCCACACCGTGGGCCACAATTTTTCCGAATACTCGATGCCGCCGATGGTAGCCGTTGAACGCGGAGAGTCGGCGGGAGAGGGTGTGGCGGAAGAGGAGGGTACTTCGGCGGAGGACATGGAAATAGCGTCTCATCCGTGTGCCCGGTAGGGAAATCCGGTGGCACGCAGGAACCCGATAGAGTGGACGGCGGACCGTGCGCAGCAGATCGAGGGAGGGCCCACGTGGCTGATTCGACATCCATTCCACCGGCAGTTGAGCCGACGTTGACCGTTGCCCTGCTTCAGCTCGATCCGGAGCTGGAGCCGCCCAGCTACGCGCATCCCGGTGACGCCGGAGCAGATCTGCGGGCGCGCGTGGACGTTGAGCTGGCCCCTGGTCAGCGCGCTCTGGTGCCCACCGGCATCGCTATTGCACTTCCGGAAGGCTTTGTCGCCCTGATCCATCCTCGCTCCGGGCTGGCTACTAAGCATGGACTGACCATTGTGAACGCGCCCGGAACGGTGGATGCGGGATATCGCGGCGAACTCGCGGTGACCTTGCTCAATACTGATGCCTCGGAGACCATCCGGCTCAAGCGCGGCGATAGAATTGCACAGATGGTCATTCAGCGGGTGGAACGGGCTCATTTCGTTCCGGTGGATCAACTGCCCGATTCGGTACGCGGCACCGGTGGCTTTGGATCAACCGGCGGATTCGCCACACCTCGCCCCTCTCTTAACTCGTCACTTAACCCTTCAGCAGCGGAGTAGCTCAGGAGCACATGATGGTATTTGGACGCCGCAAGAAGGGCACCGTTTCTCAGGAAACCTCGCCCGTGGAGGATCTGGCAGCAGACGCTGTGGTCGAGGACAGTGCAGACTCTGACGTTGCTGAGGCGGAGAACGCGGACGCCGTCAGTGAGGCAGCCGATGACGTCATCGACTATGACCGGGCCACGCATGGGCCGTTCGATATCGACGAGGTGGATGAGCGGGAAGGGTACATCGATCTCGGTGCCCTCCTGCTGCACCCGCACGACGACATGCAACTGCGCCTCGAAGTGGAGGAGAGCAGTCAGCGCATCGTTGCCGTGACGCTCGACCTGCACGGATCCAGCCTGCAGTTGCAGGGATTCGCTGCGCCCCGCACCGAGGGCCTCTGGGTGGACATCCGGGATCAGATCGCGGAATCGGTCAGCTCGCAGGGTGGAACCACGGAGACGCTGGAAGGCACCTTCGGTCCGGAACTGCTGGCCAAACTTCCCGCCGAGGCCAGTGACGGATCCCGTGGCTTCAGGGTGGCCCGCTTCATCGGCGTGGACGGGCCGCGCTGGTTCCTGCGCGGGGTGCTTGGCGGTACCGCAGCGATGGAACGGGAAGCAGCCAGTGAACTGGAGGACCTTTTCCGCTCGGTCGTGGTGATCCGCGGCGAGGTTCCGATGCCGCCCCGGGATCTGCTGCCCCTGAGGCTGCCCAAGGATGCTGTGGAAGCCAGTGAGGCCAGACCTCAGGCAGAGGGTGCGTCGTTGCCCAGCGTCGAACGCGGACCGGAGATCACCGAAGTTGGGTAGTTTTTCGGCACAACCGCACCCGGGGGAGCTTTGCCGCATCGGCAAGCTGCCTGAGCGGGGACGTGCCGTCTGCCGGGGGTATATTTCCTCGATCACCATCCAACCGGGCAATGCTGCGCCAACCTTCACCGCGGTGGTTACCGATGTGGACAAATATGCTCCCACCGATGAGGTAGAAAAAACAGCCAAGGCGGTACAGCCCGGCACGCCATCGGCTGATGCTGAGCGCCCCCGTAACGAGAACCGGCTTCGGCTGATCTGGTTAGGCCAGCGCACCGTGCCCGGCATCGAGGCAGGCACCGAGGTTCGCCTCGAAGGGATGGTGGCCCCGCGTGACGGGCTACCCACCATGTTCAACCCGCGGTATGAAATTGTGGGCAAGCCAGAGTTCCAGGAGATTGAAAAGTAGTGAGCGACTCACCCGAGGACCGGCCGGGGTTTGCCCAGATTGCCCAGAGCATGGCGCAGAGCCGGGGCCTTGAACGCCGCGATGACGGTCATCTGGACCTGCGCCAAGCGGTGGGAGGATGGCGTGGTCTGGCGGAGACCATTCTCCCGGGGCTGGTCTTCCTGGTGGTTTTTGTGTCGACTCAGGATCTGACACCGTCGCTCATCGGTGCGGTGGCGGTCGGAGCTGTCTTCACCGTCTGGCGCCTGCTGCAGCGGGGGCCGATCCTTCAGGCATTCTCCGGCCTGGTCGGCATCGTGATCTGTGCCATTTTTGCCCGCACCACAGGAAACGCGCTGGACTACTATGTGCCCGGCTTCTGGACCAACGTGGTCAGCATTGTCGTGGTGGTCCTGACCATTGTGCTCCGCTGGCCGATCACTGGCCTGGTCTTCGGGTTCATTCGCGGCGAGAATGTTCAGTGGCGGGAGCAACCGCTCCGCCTGCGCGCCTATACGCTGGCGGCCTGGGTGGTTGCGGCGCTGTTCGTGCTACGCCTGGTCGTCCAGTTGCCGCTGTATTTCGCGCAGAATCTGGCCGCGCTGGGTGCCACCCGGTTGGCGATGGGCGTGCCGTTGTATGCGCTGGCGCTCTGGTTGGCATGGATGGTGTCCAGGCCCGCTGCGCGATCCGCAGCAGAGCAAGCTACCGGCGACCAGTCCACAGAAAATCAGGCCTGATCGGCCGTCGCGTCCTCAGAGTTTTTCTCCGTGTCCTCGATCGTCTCGATATCAGCGTCTTCCGTCAGCGGACCCAGAAGGTCTCGCAGTGCGTCCTCAGCCGCGATCGCTGCGACGAAGAATAGCTCGTCGCCGGCATCGATCACATCATCGGTGCTCGGGGTGATCGGGATCTCGTCGCGGACAATCGCCATCAGTGCCACATCGGCGGGCCAGTCGATCGAACCCACGGTCGACCCAATCACATGAGAACCCTGCGGAACAGTGAACTCCACCAGGGCGGAAACGCCAGTCTGCAGCGTCAGCAGGCGGACCAGATCGCCTACCTCCACGGCTTCTTCCACGAGCGCCGTCATCAGCCGAGGGGTGTTGACGGCCACATCGACGCCCCAGGCGTCATCGAACATCCAGTCATTCTTGGGGTTGTTGACCCGACCCACGGTGCGGTTCACGCCAAACTCCGTTTTGGCCAGCAGGGAGACCACCAGGTTGACCTTGTCGTCGCCAGTCGCTGACACCACAACGTCCGCTTCATCAAGCTGGGCCTCACGAAGGGTGCTGATTTCGCAGGCATCCCCGACCAGCCAGCGAGCACCGCGCAGACCGCTACGGCCGATCACTTCCGGCTTCGGATCGATCAGCAGTACCTCGTGTCCGTGCGAGAGGAGCTCCCGGGCAATGGAGCTGCCCACGCTTCCTGCCCCGACGATGACGACTTTCATTCGGACTCCTTGGCTGGTGCGCTGGCGAGGACCCGTTCCACCTCGGTGGCCTTGGCGACATCGAGCATGACGTGGACGGTGTCACCTTGCTGGTAGCTCGTCTCCGGGCCGGGCAGAGTCCCTTCGCCAAACCTGGTCAGATAGGCCACCCGGGCACCGCTGGCCCTCTCGATATCGGACAGATGATGACCGATCCAGCCCTGGTGCAGAGCAACCTCGGTCAGGATCAGCCGGCCGGAGGCCTCCCGGAAATCTCCGGCGATGCTCTGTTCCGGCAGGATTCTGCGCAGCACCTGATCGGCGCTCCAGCGCACGGCGGCCACTGTGGGGATGCCCAATCGCTGGAAGATTTCGGCTCGGCCCGGATCGTAAATTCTGGCCACGACATGTTCCACATGGAAAGTCTCCCTGGCCACCCGGGTGGCCAGGACATTGGAGTTGTCACCGCTGGACACCGCAGCGAAGGCGTAGGCGTTTTCAATATCAGCCCGCTTGAGCGTCTCCCGGTCGAAGCCGACGCCGGTCACCTTGCGTCCGGAGAAGCCGTTGCGCAGACGTCGGAAAGCCCGGTCGTCCTGGTCGATAATGGCCACGGTGTGACCGGAATCCTCAAGAGCATGCGCCAAGGTGGCTCCGACGCGGCCGCAACCCATGATCACGTAATGTGCCACTGGAATTCCTTTGTTGGTCTGATGCTTTTCTGACGCCCAGGTCGGCGGTGACAGGCTGTTGCCAGAACACTCCGCGTCGGAGCCAATTGTAGGCACACCTGCAGGTGCGAATGCAGGCACGCAAGGGCATTGCCCGCGGTGGTAGATTGGGGCGGTCGTGGGCCGGAACGTCCTGCGGCTCCGTGTCGTTCGGCTTCAGGGTGTTGGCTCTGGAGTCAACACTACGCAAAGTGAGTATTGTGCTGACCTTCCTCAACGCGCTCAAAAGGGTCATCGTCGGAAAGCCGTTCCGCAACGACCGGCTTGCGCATACCTTGCTCTCCAAGCGCATTGCCCTGCCCGTGTATGCCTCGGACGCGCTGTCTTCGGTGGCCTATGCGCCGGATGAAATCCTGCTCACTCTTGCCCTCGCGGGTGCCACTGCGGTCACGGTGTCTCCCTGGGTGGGGCTTGCCGTCATGGTCGTGTTGATCACCGTCGTGGCGTCCTACCGCCAGAACGTCCATGCCTACCCTTCCGGTGGCGGCGACTATGAAATCGCGAACGTCAATCTGGGCAGGACGGCGGGCGTCACGGTGGCCTCGGCCCTGCTGGTCGACTATGTGCTTACCGTTGCGGTGTCGATGTCCTCCGCCGCCAACTACCTGGCCACCGCGGTCCCCGGTATGCACGGCACCCAGGCCTGGGTGGCGACCATCGGCGTCGTGGTGCTGGCTCTGGTCAACCTTCGCGGCATCAAGGAAGCTGGAAGCGTCTTCGCCGTTCCGACCTATATCTTCATGGTGTGCATTCTGGGCATGACTGCGGTGGGTCTTTTCCAGGCGATCACCGGGAACCTGGCCCGGGCACCCAGCGCGGCTTTCGAGATCATTCCGGTGCCGGAGTATGAACAGGGGCTGACCGGTCTGGCCGGCGCCTTCCTGTTGCTGAGGGCTTTCTCCTCCGGTGCGGCGGCGCTGACGGGTGTTGAGGCGATCAGCAACGGCGTGCCGAACTTCCGCAAGCCGAAGTCCAAGAACGCCGCCACCACCTTGTTGTTGCTCGGCGCCATCGCTGCCGCCATGCTGGCCGGCATCCTGTATCTGGCCAATGCCACCGGCGTGAAGATGGTGCAGGATCCGGCACGGGAGTTCCTGATCAACGGACAACCGGCGCCCGCTGATTATGTCCAGAACCCGACGATCAGCCAGATCGCGGCGACGGTTTTCGGTTCCGGCTCCCTTCCGTTTTTCGTCATCGTGGCAGCCACCGGCGTCATCCTGGTGTTCGCCTCCAACACCGCCTTCAATGGTTTCCCCGTGCTGGCCTCGATTCTGGCGCAGGACGGCTACCTCCCGCGCCAGTTGCGCACCCGTGGCGATCGACTGGCCTTCAGCAACGGCGTGATCCTGCTGGCCATCGGTGCCCTGGTGCTGATCATCGCGTTCAACGCGGACGTCACCAAGCTGATCCAGCTCTATATCGTGGGCGTGTTCATCTCCTTCACGGCCAGCCAGCTGGGCATGATCCGGCACTGGGGCCGGGCGCTGAAGCTGGTCAAGGACAAGGCGGACAGGCTACGGATCTATAAGTCACGCACGATCAACACCCTGGGCTTCTGCATGACGCTGAGTGTTCTGGTGGTGGTCCTGATCACCAAGTTTGAGCAGGGGGCCTGGATCGCCCTGCTCGCCATGCTCGTGCTGTTCCTGATCATGTGGAGCATCCACGCGCACTACCGCAATGTGGCTCGGGAACTCGCCGTGGATGAGGACTCCTCACCGCGCGCCCTGCCCACCCGGGTGCACGCGGTGCTGCTGGTTTCCCATGTGCGCAAGCCCGTGCTGCGCGCACTGGCCTTCGCCAGGGCTTCCAGGCCGTCACGCCTGGATGCGATCACAGTGGATAACGACCCGGCGGAGACCCAGGAGACCCTGGCCGCCTGGGAGAAGCTGCAGATCCCGGTGCCGCTGACCGTTCTGGCGAGTCCGTATCGGGAGACCGTGACGCCGATCATGGAGTACGTGCAGAACATCCGCCGCGATTCCCCCCGCGACCTGGTGGTGGTCTACATCCCTGAATATGTGGTGGGGAAGTGGTGGGAGCAACTGGTGCACAACCAGACCGCCCTGCGGATCAAGACGCGCCTGCATTTCGAGCCCGGGGTGATGGTCGCCTCGGTTCCCTGGCAGCTCAAATCCTCCGAATCGGCACGCCGGTTCCAGGAACTGAGCTGAAGGGCCCGGGCGTGACTGAACTGATTCTGGACCTCGGCAAGCCAGCCCATGGCGGTCATTTCGTAGCCCGTCACGAGGGCCGGGTGATCTTTGTCCGGCACGGCGTGCCGGGGGAGAAGGTACGCGCCGTCGTGACCGAAGAACCCGCCGAAGGCTCCTTCTGGCGGGCCGATGTGGTGGAGGTGCTGGAGGAATCTGCGGAATTTCCCGGTGCCCGGCGCCCCCATTTCTGGGCTGAGGCGGACTCGCTCGCAGCCTACGCGGCTGGAGCGGTGCCCATCGGTGGGGCAGAATTCGGCCACCTGACGGAGCCGGTCCAGCGCCGGCTCAAGGCCCAGGTGCTTTCCGAGCAACTGGAACGACTGGCAGGGATTCACCGATCGACCGACGTTGAGCAGGTGGCTGGCGAGGCGGACGGCCTGGGCTGGCGCACCCGGGTGGGCTTTGCGGTGACCGATGGCGGCCGGGTCGGTATGCATGCGCACCGTTCGGAGACCGTGCGGGCCGTGGCGGACATGCCCCTGGCCACCCAGGCGATCCGTTCTCTGGGCCTTTTCGACCTCGATGCCGCCGGACTGGAGCGGATCGACGTCGCAGCCCCCGCCGACGGGGATGGCCCGCTGGTATTGCTGGCCGGTGACCGCGCAGCCAGCCAGCGGTTCGCCCGCGAGCTGCCGGATGGAACCTCGGCCGTCCACTGGGCACCACCCTCCGGGCGTGTGGCCGCACTCCGCGGACGCAGCTGGCTCAGCGAGACGGCGCTCGAGCGTACTTTCCGGGTCAGCGGCGAAGGTTTCTGGCAGATCCATCGTCTGGCACCGCAGACCCTGACCGACGCGGTTGATGCCTTTCTGGAAGCCGATGAGCTTTCGGGACTGCGTTCCGCAGACCTCTATGCGGGTGCGGGCCTGTTCACCGCTCTGCTGGCGGATCGGGTGGGGGAGCGCGGTCAGGTGCTCTCGGTGGAGGGATCTCCGGTCACCAGCAAGGACGCGGCCCGCAATTTCGCCAGGATGCCGCAGGTGACGGTCATCCCCGGTCGGGTGGACCGTGTGCTCGCAGCCGCAACGCGCCAGGGGCAGGGGAAGCTTGACCTGGTCGTTCTGGATCCGCCGCGGGCCGGCGCCGGGAAAGGCGTGGTCAGGCAGGTGGTGGACAGTGGTGCCCGGGCGGCAGTCTATGTCTCCTGCGATCCGGCATCCTTTGCCCGCGACGTGGGGTATTTCACCCGTCAGGGCTGGGAACTGGCCGGGCTGCGGGCCTTTGACCTCTATCCACAGACGCACCATCTGGAGACGGTGGCCCTCCTGCGCCCCCAGGTCCCCTGAAGATGGTGGCTCATCCCTGAGACGGAAGCCACCGGGAACCCTGTGCACATAGAGTGTTCTTCATCATGAGCAGCCACACGAAAGCGCCCCTTCGCGGCGGGACGAAGAGTCGCACCGAAGTGAAGAGCCGCGCCGAGCTCAGGAACGAGGCCAGGCGCGCCAGCCTGATCCAAGCCCGTGCGCACCTTGCCCCGCTGAACGAGGAGATGCTCCGTGCGCAGGGACTGAACCAGGCCCAGGTCGCTGAGCGGATGCAGCTGGGGCTGACGAATGAGATTCCGGATGAGACCAGCCGGACCATCGGTCAGATTCTGCGGGCCAATCTGCTGACCCTGTTCAATATCGTGCTCGGTCTGTGCCTGGTGGTGGTCCTGCTGGTGGGCAAGTGGCAGGACGCCCTCTTCGGGTTCATCGTCCTGGCCAACGCCGCCATCGGTGTGGTGCAGGAGTACCGGGCCAAAAGGACCCTGGATCGGCTGGCGGTGCTGAATGCGCCCCGGGCCAGGGTTCTGCGGGAAGGGCGGACCGCGGAGATTGCCGTGGCTGAGGTGGTGGTGGACGACGTGCTGGTGCTGAGCACGGGCGATCAGATTCCCGCCGATGCCGTGGTGCTCAGCGTGCAGGGCCTGGAAGTGGATGAGTCGCTGCTCACCGGTGAGTCCGAGGCAATCGATAAGGCCATCGGAGACCGGGTGCTCTCCGGTTCCGCCGTCATCTCCGGCTCGGGCACCGCGCGGGTACACCATCTCGGCGTGGAGTCCTTTGCCTCACGGCTGACTGCAGAGGCCAAACGCTTCTCGCTGGTCAACTCGGAGATCCGCCATGCGGTGAACCGGATCGTGCTGTACATCACCTGGGCGCTGGTGCCGATCGTGATCCTGGTCCTCAATGGTCAGATGCAGGCGGCGGGCGGCTGGGAGAATGCCTGGCAGACCGGTGCCTGGAAGCAGGCGGTGGTCTACGCGGTGGCCTCCATTGTGGCGATGATCCCGGAGGGGCTCGTGCTGCTCACCTCCATTTCCTTCGGTCTGGCCGCGCTCACCCTGGCCCGGCGTCAGGTCCTGGTCCAGGAACTTCCGGCCGTGGAAGGGCTGGCGCGCGTGGACATCATCTGCCTGGACAAGACCGGAACCCTCACCGAGGGCGAGATCATCTTCGACAGGGTCTATACCCTCACGGAGGTTCAGGGGTGGCGGAAGGTCCTGGGCTGGATCGGAGCGGATCCTCAGGGCAATGCCACCGCCGTGTGTCTGCAGTCGGCCTTTACCGCCCTGCCGGCACCGGATGCCTGGCTCAACGTGGTCCCCTTCAACAGCGTCCGGAAATGGAGCGCAGTCTCCTTCACGGGCTCCCTGGAAGTATCGGTGCCCGACGCCGGCGACGAGCCCTCGGGCAGCTGGGTGTTCGGTGCACCTGAGATGGTGCTCGATGCCGAGGACGCGGCCCATGAGCGCGCCCTCCGCGGCGCCGGTGAACTGGCGGAACTGGGGCTGCGGTCACTCATTCTGGCGCACAGTAAAAGGGATCTGGTGGTGGAGACGGTCACCTCCCAGACCGTGCTGCCAGCCGCACTGCAGCCGGTGGCGCTGCTGACCTTCCGCGAGAAGGTGCGCTCAGATGCTGCTGAGACACTGAGCTACTTCCGCGAACAGGGAGTCGAGCTGCGCATCATTTCCGGTGACAACCCACGCACCGTGGCTGCTGTGGCCCGGGAAGTCGGTTTTGAAGGTGTAGGGCAAGGATTCGATGCCCGTGACCTTCCGGACGATCTGGATGCGCTGGCTGAGGTACTGGAGCGGGAGCAGGTCCTGGGCCGTGTGACTCCGGAGCAGAAGAAGTCGATAGTGCTGGCGCTGAAGAAGCGGGGCCGGGTGGTGGCCATGACGGGCGATGGCGTCAATGATGCCCTCGCTCTGAAGAACGCGGACATCGGCATCGCCATGGGATCTGGGGCGGCGGCCACCAAGGCGGTCTCCCGCCTGGTGCTGCTGGACGGACAGTTCTCCCGGATGCCAGGGGTGGTGGCCGAAGGCCGTCGGGTGATTGCGAATGTGGAGCGGGTGGCCAACCTCTTCCTGAGCAAGACCGCCTACGCGGTGCTCATCGCGCTCTTCATCGGCGTGCTGCTCTGGCAGTACCCCTTCCTGCCCCGTCAGCTTTCCATCGTCTCCTCGCTCACGATCGGTGTCCCAGCCTTCTTCCTGGCGCTGCTGCCCAATAAACGTCGCTACCAGCCGGGATTCCTGCGCAGGGTGCTGCTCTTTTCCATCCCGGCCGGCACCATTGCGGCGGCCTGTGTGCTGGGGCTGTACGCCTTTGCGCGGACGGTGCCGGATGCGGCGCTCAGCGCCGAACAGCAGGTCCAGGCGAGCCAGACGGCGGCCACTCTGGTGCTTCTCCTGGTGGCGCTCTGGATTCTGGGCACCCTGGCCCGGCCCTTCGATCGTTGGCGCGCACTCGTCGTCGGCGCCATGGTCCTGGCGCTGGCCGTGGTGCTGGCTGTTCCTTTTGGGCGCGAGTTTTTTGCCTTGCAGCTGCCCACCGGTGCCCTGCTGCTCGGTACTATGGGAGCGGCGGTGATCGGCTGTGCGGCGGTCGAGGTCCTCTACCGGATCCTCCTTCGTCGCGGTGCCGTTTCCGTGCGGGTTTGATCGGTTCCTCTGGTCATGTCATGAGCGAAAAACTGCGCCTTAGGGTTGCCTAACTAGCACCTGAACTCCCGCGAGACCAAGATGAAACTGAGGCGAGAGGAGGCTGTAGTGACTTCTACAGCGCGTAATGTAAACAGCTTCGGATCCAAAGGCGTTCTGGACGTCAACGGGGCCGAGTACGAGATTTTCCGGCTGAGTTCGGTTGAGGGCTCCCGGGACCTCCCCTATAGCTTGAAGATCCTGCTGGAAAACCTGTTGCGCACCGAGGACGGCGCCAACATCACCGCAGATCATGTTCGTGCCCTGGCAGGCTGGGATCCCAGTGCTGAGCCGGACACCGAAATTCAGTTCACCCCGGCCCGCGTCATCATGCAGGACTTTACCGGTGTTCCCTGCGTGGTGGATCTGGCCACGATGCGCGAGGCGATCAAGGACCTCGGCGGCGATCCCAAGCGGGTCAACCCCCTGGCACCCGCTGAGATGGTCATCGACCACTCGGTGCAGATCGATGTCTTCGGCAACTCCGGCGCGCTGGAGCGCAATATGGAGATCGAGTACCAGCGCAATGGTGAGCGTTACCAGTTCCTGCGCTGGGGCCAGACCGCTTTTGACGACTTCAAGGTGGTGCCCCCGGGGACCGGCATTGTCCACCAGGTCAACATTGAATACCTGGCACGAACCATCATGACCCGTGATGTAGACGGCGTGCTGCGGGCCTACCCGGACACCTGCGTCGGTACCGACTCGCACACCACCATGGTCAACGGCCTGGGCATCCTGGGCTGGGGCGTGGGCGGCATTGAGGCCGAGGCCGCGATGCTCGGCCAGCCGGTCTCGATGCTCATCCCGCGCGTCGTCGGCTTCAAGCTCTCCGGCTCCATTCCCGCCGGAGCCACGGCGACCGACGTCGTGCTCACCATCACCGAAATGCTGCGCAAGCACGGTGTGGTCGGCAAGTTCGTCGAGTTCTACGGCGAAGGCGTAGCCGCAGTACCGCTGGCCAACCGAGCCACGATCGGCAATATGAGCCCTGAGTTCGGCTCCACCGCCGCGATCTTCCCGATCGACGAGGTGACGCTGGACTACCTGCGCCTGACCGGCCGCTCCGAGGAGAACGTCGCCCTGGTGGAGGCATACACCAAGGAACAGGGCCTCTGGCACGATCCGGCACACGAGCCCCGGTTCTCCGAATACATGGAGCTCGATCTCTCCACCGTGGTGCCCTCCATCTCCGGCCCGAAGCGTCCGCAGGACCGCATCGAACTCACCGATGCCAAGGAGCAGTTCCGCAAGGACATCCACAACTACGTTTCTCTTCCCGCGGGCAGCGTGGACGAGTCGCTGGATGAGTCCTTCCCGGCCTCGGATTCGCCGACCTTCACCCACGCCGACTCGCATGCCAGCGAGACGGACCGGGTGGTGTCCGCGGCGAACGGTTCGCACGGCCGCCCGTCCAAGCCGGTCGTGGTGACCGCTGCCGATGGCCGGAAGTTCGAGCTGGATCATGGCGCGGTCTCCATCGCCTCGATCACCTCCTGCACCAACACCTCCAACCCCTCGGTCATGCTGGCAGCTGCCTTGCTGGCGCGCAACGCCGTGAACAAGGGTCTCGTGTCCAAGCCGTGGGTCAAGACCTCTGTGGCTCCGGGATCCAAGGTCGTCACCGACTACTACGAGAAGTCCGGGCTGACCCCGTACCTCGAGAAGCTCGGCTTCTACATCGTCGGCTATGGCTGCGCGACCTGCATCGGTAACTCCGGTCCGCTCGACGCAGAAATCTCTGAGGCCATTCAGGCCAACGACCTCTCAGTCACCGCAGTGCTGTCCGGTAACCGCAACTTTGAAGGCCGGATCAACCCCGACGTCAAGATGAACTACCTGGCCTCCCCGCCGCTGGTCATCGCCTATGCCCTGGCTGGCACCATGGACTTCGACTTTGATACCGATGCCCTGGGCCAGGACGAAGCTGGCAACGACGTCTTCCTCAAGGACATCTGGCCGAACCCGGTCGAGGTCCAGGAAGTCATCGATTCCTCGATCGACGAGGCCATGTTCGCCAAGGGTTACGAGGGCGTCTTCGACGGTGATGACCGCTGGAAGGCACTCGATACCCCCGCCGGTGACACCTTCGCCTGGGCGGAGGACTCCACCTACGTCCGCAAGCCCCCGTACTTCGAGGGCATGAAGGCGCAGCCGGAGCCGGTCAGTGACATCGAGGGTGCGCGCGTGCTGCTCAAGCTCGGCGACTCCGTCACCACGGACCACATCTCCCCGGCAGGTTCCTTTAAGTCGGATACCCCGGCCGGACAGTACCTGCTGGCCAACGGCGTGGACCGCAAGGACTTCAACTCGTACGGCTCGCGCCGTGGCAACCACGAGGTGATGATCCGCGGCACCTTCGCGAACATCCGCATCAAGAACCAGCTACTGGCTGATTTCAATGACGGGGCTGGCGTGGAAGGCGGATTCACCCGCGACTTCACTCAGCCGGAAGGCCCCCAGGCCTATGTGTACGATGCCGCCCAGAACTACCAGGCGGCCGGCACGCCGCTGGTGGTGCTGGCTGGCAAGGAGTACGGCTCCGGCTCCTCGCGTGACTGGGCTGCCAAGGGCACCGCGCTGCTGGGCGTCAAGGCCGTCATCGCTGAAAGCTACGAGCGCATCCACCGTTCCAATCTGATCGGCATGGGTGTTCTGCCCCTGCAGTTCCCGGCTGGCGAGAACGCTGCGACGCTGGGCCTGACCGGAACCGAGACCTTCTCGGTGGAGGGTGTGACCGAACTCAATAACGGCACCACGCCCAAGACCCTGACGGTCACGGCCACCGCAGAGGATGGGAGCACCGCCTCCTTCGATGCGGTGCTCCGTATCGATACGCCAGGTGAAGCCGACTACTACCGTAACGGTGGCATTCTGCAGTACGTGCTGCGCCAGATTTCGGCGTAGCAGGACGATCCAGCAGGGAGCCTCGGCTCACCACTGACACTGAGGCGGGGGGT